>NZ_JBPKBH010000006.1:414815-433427 GCF_051388915.1 Yinghuangia sp. YIM S09857
GTACGACCGACTCACGAGCGCGTGGCGTGTCCGACACACCGGACGCGCCCCGCGCTCGTTCCCTGGTCCCGCCCGCGTCAGCCGAGTGCGGCTGCGGCCCGCGCGACGAGAGCCCGCACCGCGTCGTCCGTACGATCGGGCAGCGCGTCGTACGGGAACCACCGCAGGTCCAACGACTCCGCGCTGATCCGCTCCGCGGCGTCGGGCGCGGCGACCGCGAGGTACTCGACGTCGAAGTGCACGCTCCACGCGTCCGGTCCTCCGCAGCGCACGTCGTGCCGGTCCAGCCACACCGGCTCCGGCAGCAGCTCCAGCCCGGCGATGCCGGACTCCTCCACCGCCTCGCGCAGCGCCGCGTCGGCCAGCGTCGCGTCGCCCGGCTCGCAGTGCCCGCCGGTCTGGAGCCACAGGCCGACCTTCGGGTGCAGCGTCAGGAGCACCCGGCGCCGCGCCGGGTCGGCCACCAGCGCGCTCGCGGTGATGTGGCCCTCCCGCCGGGAACGCCACACGCCGTCGCCGTACGCGTCGAGGTGGGCCAGGTACGTGTCGCGCAACCGCGCCTGCGCGCCGTCGGGTGCCCGCCACTCCTTGAGCACCCGGCAGGCGTCCTCATGCAATGTCATGCGCCCACCCTGCCGCACGCGGTCGACCGAC
Source organism: Yinghuangia sp. YIM S09857 (assembly GCF_051388915.1). Lineage (NCBI taxonomy): Bacteria > Bacillati > Actinomycetota > Actinomycetes > Kitasatosporales > Streptomycetaceae > Yinghuangia > Yinghuangia sp. YIM S09857. Next base: position 415,470 of record NZ_JBPKBH010000006.1, read on the forward strand.
GACCGACCACGGGCCACCGCGTGTGGGTCCCCGGGATGTGGCACCGAGGGGCGGACCGCTCAGGAGTGTCTTCAAAGTCCCGTCGGACAGCCCGCGGGCCGTGGTGCGTGCGCTCACAAGGCGCGGCCCGCGGCTCGGTCTGGGTCCGGCTGGGAGGACCGTCAAGTCCCGGCGTCGCGGGCCGGCCGGACTTTGCAGACACGACCTGGCCGGGGACCGACTGCGCTCCATCGGGGGATGCGCCGGCCGCCATCCGGGTCAGGCGCCGTCCTTCTTGTCGCCGCCCTTGTCCCCGCCGTCCTCGTCGGATCCGGTGTCGCCCGCGTTGCGGCCGTCCTTCTCCTCGGGCGCCGCGTCGGAACGGTTCTCCAGCGTCTCCAGGTCCTTGTCGAGCTGTGCCGTCAGGCCGGACAGGTCCAGCTCCTCGCGGTGCACGAAGCCGTCCGGGTCGTCCAGGTCGTCGGCGGTGGGCAGCATGTCCGGGTGTGCCCAGAGCGCGTCGCGGCCCTCGACGCCGCGCGCGTCCGCCAGCGACGCCCACAGCCGCGACGCGTCGCGCAGCCGCCGCGGCCGCAGTTCGAGGCCGACCAGGGTCGCGAACGTCTGCTCGGCCGGTCCGCCCGTCGCGCGGCGGCGCCGCAGCGTCTCGCGCAGCGCGTCCGCGGACGGCAGCCGAGGGGCCGCGGCCGCGTGCACGACCGCGTCGACCCAGCCCTCGACCAGTGCGAGCGCCGTCTCCAGGCGCGCCAGCGCGGCCTTCTGCTCGGGCGTCTCCTCGGGCTCGAAGAGGCCCTGGGTGAACGCTTCCTGCAACGCCTCCGGGTTCGTCGGGTCGATCCGACCCGCGGCCTCCTCAAGGCGGCTCATGTCGACCTTGATGCCGCGCGCGTACGCCTCGACCGCCCCGAACAGGTGCTGCCGCAGCCACGGCACGTGGGCGAACAGCCGCTGGTGGGCCGCCTCGCGCAGCGCGAGGTACAGGCGCACCTCGTCCTGCGGCAGGCCGAGCCCGGCACCGAAGGCGGCCAGATTGGCGGGCAGCAGCGCCGCACGGCCCGCAGGGCCGAGGGGCAGCCCGATGTCCGCCGAGCCGACGACCTCGCCGGCCAGCGCGCCCAGCGCCTGGCCGACCTGGGCGCCGAACATCGCGCCGCCCATGCCGCGCATCATGCCGATCAGCGGCCCGGCCATCTGCTGCATCTCGTCGGGCATCATCTCGCCCATGGCGCTCACGACGCGCGTCGCCAGCGGCTCGACCAGGGCCTTCCACTGCGGAAGCGTCGCCTCGATCCACTCGGCGCGGCTCCAGGCCAGCGTCGTGGAGGCACCGGAGGGCAGCGAGGTCGCCTCGTCCAGCCACAGCTCGGCGAGCCGCACCGACTCCTCGACCGCGTTGCGGTCCACCTGGCCGACGCTGGCGTCGCCGCCCTTCTGGGCGACCGTCTGCCGGGCGATGTCGTGCGCGAGGTCCCAGTTGACCGGCCCGCCCTCGTACGACAGCAGCTTGCCGAGCTGCTGGAACGCCGCACCGAGGTCGGCCGGGTTCATGTTGCCGAACAATGCGCCGAACGGGTTGTCGCCGCCGAAGGGGTTGTCGGCCCCGCCACCGAACGGGTCGAACCCGCCCGGACCACCGGGCACGCCGGGGCCCTTGCCGCCGGACCCGCCCGAGCCACCGGACCCACCGGACCCGCCGGATCCACCGGACCCGCCCGAGCCACCCGGCCCGCCGGAGCCCGAGGCGCCGAACCCGCCGAATCCGAAGCCCGGGGAACTTCCCGACCCGCGTGGCGCGTCGGAGGAATCAGGGTCGTGACGGTCGGGATCACCGCCGCCCGTCGGCTTGCCGAAACCGAAGGGGAAGTCACCCATGACAACCTCCGTGCCGACCCCCGTCGCCGGGGGTGTCGCGGCGGCGGCCTGCCCGGCCGACCGCGCCTCGTTTGACCTGTCCCACGGCGTGGGAGGCCGACCGGCCGCGGCGCGGAAACGCGCCTCGCGTCATGGTCATGGCCACACCTCGGGCAGGATGGATTGCGGATGCTGCGTCACATGCGGGCTTTCCGGACGCGTACTCCTCGGTAAACGTAGGCGAGCCGCACACACCAAACTAACCACGGGAGGCGGTCAGTGAGTTCCCAGCCTCCGCACGTTCGCTCTGGGCGGAGTGGGCGGGACCGGCCGGCCGAGGGGTCGGCGGACGGGTCCGGGAAGACGCCCGCAGACACCACGGAAGCGACGCCCCAGGAGGCCGATATCGAGACCCGACGCGGTATGGGCCCGGGCGCGCGCCCGGTCGTGGCGGTCACCGGAGCGGCTTCCGGCATGGGCCACCGCGTGGCCCAGCTCCTGGCGGAGAACGAGCAGGTCAAGCGGCTGGTCGCGATCGACGAGCGGCGCGGGGACATCCCCGGCGCGCAGTGGCGGATCATGGACGTCCGGGACCCCGCGCTCGCCGGGCGCCTCGACGGCGTCGACGTCGTGGTGCACCTGGCGCTGGACCTCTCGCTCGATTCGGAGCCGCGGGCGCGCGGTGCGCGGAACGTGCGCGGCACTCAGACGGTCCTCACCGCGGCGGCGGCAGCCGGAGTACCGCGTGTCGTGTTGTGTACATCGGCCATGGTCTACGGCGCGCTCCCGGAGAACGAGACGCCGCTCGACGAGGACGCCCCGCTCAAGGCCACCGCCGACGCGTCCCTCATCGGCGACCTGCTGGAGATCGAGGAGCTGGCCGCCCGCGCCCCGCGCGCCCACCGCGCGCTCAACGTCACGGTGGTACGCCCCGCCACGCTGGTCGGCGGGCCCGAGGCGGACAGCGTCATGACCCGGCACTTCGAGGCGCCGCGTCTGCTGGTCGTGTCCGGCAGCCGCCCGCAGTGGCAGTTCTGCCACGTTGACGACCTCGCCGAGGCCCTGGTGTACGCGGCGCTCGGCAAGGTCGAGGGCGTCGTCACGGTCGGCTGTGACGGCTGGCTGGAGCAGGAGGAGATCGAGGAGCTGTCCGGCATGCGCCGCATGGAGCTCCCGGCCACGCTGGCCCTCGGCACCGCCGAGCGGCTGCACCGGCTGGGCATCACGCCCGCGCCGGCCGGGGACCTGGCGTACGCGATGCACGGCTGGGTCGTGCCGTCGACGCGGCTGCGCGAGGCGGGCTGGCGCCCGCTGTGGACCAACGAACTGGCGTTCGCCGCGCTGCTGGAGGACGTCGAGGGACGCCATGCGCTGGTCGCCCGGCGGCTCGGCCGCAAGGACGCCACGACGCTCGGCGCCGCGGGCGCGACGGTCGCCCTCATCGGCACGGCGGCGATCGTGCGCAAGGTGCGCAAGAGACGCGGCATCTGACCGAGGTCCCCGCGGGCCACCGATGCCGCGCGACCCGAGCCGTGGGCGCAGGTCGCGAGGCCGAGCCGCGGAGCCCGGTTCTGAAGAGCCGCGGACCCCGGTTCTGAAGCGGGCCGCGAATCCGAGTCGTGGACGTCCCGTATCCCCGCCGCACACGGCCGGGGCATACTGCGCCGGATGGATACCCGTCGGACGGGTAGCCGCGGATCCAGGCAGTGGAAGGTATGCACATGGACACCGATGTCATCCGCCTCCTCGACATCCGGGAGACGCCGCTCTCGGTCGACGAGGTCTTCGCGGCGGTGGGCCACCCGACCGCCGGCGGCACCGACGTGTTCGTCGGCACCGTGCGCGACCACGACGGCGGCAAGGGCGTCACCGCGCTCGAATACTCCGCGCACCCGAGCGCCGTCGCCGAACTGCGGCGCGTCGCGGAGAAGGTCGCGGCCGACTTCCCGGTGTCCGCGCTGGCCGCCGTGCACCGCGTGGGGAAGCTGGAGATCGGCGACATCGCCGTCGTGGTAGCGGTGTCCTGCCCGCACCGCGGCGAGGCGTTCGACGCGTGCCGCCGCCTGATCGACACCCTCAAGCACGAGGTGCCCATCTGGAAGCACCAGGTCTTCGCGGACGGCTCGACCGAATGGGTCGGCGCCTGCTGACGGCCGCGGCCCGCGACGCCAACTCCCCGTAGCATTGGGCAGGTCGGGTGAATCCGGCCATAGTCCGAAATGCATCCCTGCGGACCGATAGATACGATTAACGCACTAATCCGTTGGGCTTCGGGCGGGGGTGCGGCATGGCGTCGATCGCGGGCTGGTGGGCCATTCCGGCGGTGGCGTTGCTCGTCATCGTGGTGTGGACCGCATGGCGCGGACGCACCCGCAGACCGCCGACCATGCACGACACCGTCGGCCACTACGAGGCGTTCCAGGCCGTGCTGACGCGCGTCGTCGAGGCCGAGCCGCGGTCGCCCGCCGGTGCCGGGGGCAAGCCGGGCGCCCGCCGCAACACCGCCGCGAACGCTGGTGGGCACACCGACCCGAACGCCGACGAGCCCCGCGCTGCCGGGCGCCGCGACGTGCCGTAGTGTCGCGCTCATGTCGCGTCGTACCGCCACCCTGGTCGTCTCCGGCCTGATGTTCATAGCCCTGGCTGTTGCGGCCATGTTCACCTCGGTGCCGTACGGGGAGCTGACCCCCGGGCCGACCGTCAACACGCTCGGCGACTACCGGGGCAAGCCGGTCATCGAGGTGGAGCCGGGCGTCCAGACGTACCCCACCTCCGGGCACCTCAACATGACGACCGTCTCGGTCACCAGCAAGGGCTACGACATGCCGCTGCTGGGCGCGTTCGTCGGATGGGTGAAGGACGACGCCGACGTCGTCAAGAAGAGCTCGCTCTACCCGGACGACAAGACCGAGAAAGAGGTCGAGCAGGAGAACGCCGAGGAGTTCACGTCCTCACAGGAGCACGCGAAGGTCGCGGCGTTCGACGCGCTCAACATCGCGGTCGACAAGCAGGTCGTCGTCGCGACGGTCAGCAAGGACATGCCGGCCACCGGCCAATTGCACGCGGGCGACATCATCCTGTCCGTCGACGGCAAGCCGGTCGCGAGCCCCGACGACGTCGGCGCCGGGATCACCGAGCACAAGCCGGGTGAGGCCGTCGAGTTCGTCGTCGACCCGGCCGACGCGCGCGGCACGCAGCGCACGGTGCGGTTGACCACGGTCGCGGCCGAGGACGACGGGCGCGCCGTCGTGGGGATCACGCCGGGCGTGCTGCCCAAGTTCCCCTTCAAGGTGACCATCCACCTGGAGGACGTGGGCGGCCCCAGCGCGGGCCTGATGTTCGCGCTCGGCATCATCGACACGCTCAGCCCCGGCGACCTGACCGGCGGCAAGTTCGTCGCGGGCACCGGGACGATAGACGACAAGGGCAATGTCGGACCCATCGGCGGCGTCACCATGAAGACCATCGCCGCGAAGCGCGCGGGCGCGAAGTACTTCCTCACGCCCAAGGGCAACTGCGCCGAGGCGGCCAAGGACAAGCCGGGCGGCCTCACACTCGTCCAGGTCGACACGCTGGACGAGGCGATGGCCGCCCTCGACGTGATCCGCACCGGCCAGGGCACCCTGACCGAGTGTCAGAAGTAGCCGCGGCAACCGTCGGCCGGTCGCGTCGGCCGCTGCGGCCCGCGCGCTACGCGAACGTCGCGCGCAGCGCCTCGGCCAGCCCGGGGACGAGGTCCGCGCCCGAGAGGACCTCCAGGTCGGAGTCCTTCTCGCGCAGCCGCAGCACCGATTCGCGCGTACCGTCGCGCAGCACGCCGACCGCGATCCGCACCTCCTGCCGGTCCGGCCGCTCGGCGACCCACGCGGCGATCTCCTCGTCGCTCCCGGTCGCCGGCATCTCGGCCTCGGCGGCGGGCGGCAGCATCAGCCGTTCGAGGACGATCGCGCAGCCCAACACCGGGTCGGGCCAGGCGATCCCGGCGAGGAAGTCGTCGATCGGCGTCTCCGCGGGGATCTCGTCCTGCTCGATCGGGGTCAGCGTGGTGGCCGACCCCTCCTCGGCGGCGAGCCCCAGCTCCTTGGCGAGCTGCGGTTCGGAGCGGACGAGAGCGGCGGTGTCGACGAGCGCGTACAGTCGGGCGGGCTGGTCCCATCCGAACGCCGCGACGTGGCGTTCGATCTCCACGACGGCCTGGGTCAGTGCAACGGTCATGCCTCCATCATCCCGGTACGGCGCACCCGCTCGTCCCGCCGCCCGGACACTTCCGCCGTGTCGGTGGGGAACCATGGCCGGGCTCGGTAAGTTGACGAGTCGAGCGCCGACCGGGCGCAACCAGGTAATGATCGAGGTGCGCACCCTTGGTTTTTCAGATGCCCGAACGCGGCGACCCCGGAGGTCGCCGCATCAGATTGGGAGCCCCGTCCCGCCGTCTGCGAACACTCCTGCTCACACTGGCCATCATCGTGGTGGTCGGCGTCGCCTGGGTGCTCTTCGCCAACTTCTGGACTGAATGGCTCTGGTACAAGTCGGTCGGCTACGGCAACGTCTTCACGACGCGCCTGTGGACGCGCCTCGGACTGTTCCTGGTGTTCGGTCTGCTCATGGCGGCCGCCGTCGGCCTCAACATGTACTTCGCCTATCGGCTTCGACCCGCGTTCCGCGGCATGTCGATGGAGCAGCAGAGCCTGGACCGCTACAGGTCGGCCCTGGCGCCGTTCCGCGTGTGGATCCTCGTCGGCCTGTCGCTGATCGTCGGCGTCATCGCGGGGACCTCCGCGTCCGGGCACTGGGGCACCTGGCTCCAGTTCGTCAACGGCGTGTCCTTCGGGATCAAGGACCCGCAGTTCCACAAGGACGTCTCGTTTTTCGCGTTCGACCTGCCGTTCTACCGGTTCCTGGTGAACTTCGGGTTCGTGGCGGTCGTGGTCGGCCTCGTCGTCGCGGTGCTGACGCACTACCTGTACGGCGGCCTCCGCGTGCAGAGCCCGGGCGCCCGCGCGACCCCCGCCGCACAGGCCCACATCTCGCTGCTGCTGGGCCTGTTCGTGCTGTTCAAGGCGATCGCGTACTGGCTCGACCGCTACTCGCTGGCGGTGTCCTCGGGCGACTTCAAGTCCGCGTCGCAGTTCACCGGCCTCCGCTACACGGACGCGAACGCGGTTCTGCCCGCGAAAACGATCCTCTTCATCGTGGCGCTCATCTGCGCCGTGCTGTTCTTCGTCAACGTGTTCCGCCGCACCTGGGCGCTGCCGATCATCGGCTTCGGCCTCATGGTGATGTCGGCGGTGCTGATCGGCGGCCTGTACCCGTTCATCGTCGAGCGCTTCCAGGTCAAGCCGAACGCGCAGTCGAAGGAAGCCAAGTACATCGAGCGCAACATCCAGGCGACGCGCGACGCGTACGGAATAGCGGATGTGCAGTCGGAGGCCTACGCGGGCTCCGTCGACACGCGCGCGGTCCTGCTCGACGAGGCGAACGGCGCGGCCAGCATCCGCCTGCTCGACCCGAACATCGTCGGCCCGACCTTCCAGCAGCTCCAGCAGTTGAAGCAGTTCTACGGCTTCAGCCGCACGCTGGACGTCGACCGCTACACGATCGACAAGAAGACGCAGGACACCGTCATCGCGCTGCGCGAGCTCAACCCGAACGGCGGTCAGAGCCGCAACTGGGTCAACGACCACACCAAGTACACCCACGGGTACGGCGTGGTCGCAGCCGACGGCAACAGGGTGACGGCCGAGGGCAAGCCGGAGTTCATCGTCTCCGACATCACCCCGGACGGTGCCCAGAGCCCGCTCGGGAACTACGAGCAGCGCATCTACTTCGGCGAGAAGACGACGGAGTACTCCATCGTCGGCGCGCCGGAGGGGACCACACCGACCGAGATCGACTACCCGGACGAGAAGCTGCCGGGCGGGCAGGCCGTCTACACCTACACGGGTGACGGCGGTGTGCCGATCGGGTCGACGTTCAACAAGCTGCTGTACGCGACCAAGTTCGCGGACGGCAACATCCTGCTGTCCGACTCGCTCAACGAGAAGTCGCGCATCCTGTACAACCGCACGCCGAAGGAGCGGGTCGAGGCGGTCGCGCCGTGGCTCACCATCGACGGCGACCCGTACCCCGCGGTGGTGGACGGCCGGATCCTGTGGATCGTGGACGCGTACACGACGTCGAACGGCTATCCGTATTCGACGCGCACCACGCTGGGCGACGCGACCGCGGACTCGGCGGTGCGCGCGGACGAGCGGCGCGGCGCGGTCGGCAACACCGGCAACGTCAACTACATCCGCAACTCGGTCAAGGCCACCGTCGACGCCTACTCCGGCAAGGTGACCCTGTACCAGTGGGACGAGCAGGACCCGGTCCTCAAGACGTGGATGAAGGCGTTCCCCGGCACCGTCAAGAAGCAGTCGGCGATCTCGCCGGCGCTGCTGGACCATCTGCGCTACCCGCAGGATCTGTTCAAGGTGCAGCGCGAGATGCTGACCCGCTACCACGTGACCGACCCGCGCACGTTCTTCAACGGCTCGGACGTGTGGAAGGTCCCGCAGGACCCGACGAGCGCCAAGCAGGTGGGCGGCGAGCAACCGCCGTACTACCTGTCGATGAAGATTCCGCCGGCCCAGGGGCAGCCCGCAGAGACAGCGCAGTCCTTCAGACTCACGAGCGCATTCGTGCCCAATGAGCGGCAGAACATGGCGGCATTCCTCGCCGTGAACGCCCAACCGGGGCCCGACTACGGCAAGTTCAGACTTTTGACCTTGCCGTCGACGACGGCGATCAACGGGCCTGAACAGATGCAGAACGTGTTCACATCCAATACGGAAGTCGGACGGGTGCTGAACCTCCTGCAAGTGGCCAACTCGCAAGTCGTGTACGGCAACCTGCTGAGCCTTCCGGTGGGCGGAGGCATGCTCTACGTCGAACCGGTCTATGTGCGAGCGGCCGCGGCGAACTCGTATCCGCTCATGCGCAAGGTGCTGGCCTCGTACGGCACGGCCGTCGCCTTCGAGGACACGCTCGACAAGGCACTGGCGGTGCTGTTCGCCGGGGCGCCGCCGACGATCGCACCGGACGATCCGAACGCGCCACCACCGACGACTCCGACGCCGCCGACGACCACGCCCTCTCCGGGCACGTCGACACCGCCGCCGGCCACCGGCACGCCGCCGGCGCAGTCGCCGTCGGTCAAGGCCGCCCTCGACGACGCCCAGAAGGCGATCCAGAAGGCGGACGCGGCGCTGAAGTCGGGCGACTTCGCGGCGTACGGCCAGGCGCAGCAGGAGCTCACCGCGGCGATCAACCGTGCCATCGCGGCGGAGCAGTCCGCCACGGCCGCCCCGCCGGCCGGAGGCGCGTCGCCACCACCCGCGGGAGGGGCGTCGCCACCACCGAGCCCATAACGGAGACAGCACGTCAGCAGTGCGCCTGACCGGGTTGTCCCGGCCCCCGCCCACGCGGGGGCCCGGGGCAACCCGGTTGGCGTTCTCCCCGGCAATCGCGTAAGGTAAAGGCATACCGACGCGGGGTGGAGCAGCTCGGTAGCTCGCTGGGCTCATAACCCAGAGGTCGCAGGTTCAAATCCTGTCCCCGCTACGAAGACGAAGGCGACGCAAGCCCACGGAAAGTGTGGGCAGCGTCGCCTTCGTTGTTTGGCGGCTCCGCCACGCGGCGGGGGGCTTCGCCACCCGCACCCCCCCCATTGTCCCGATCCCTGGCCGTCCGCTCCGCTCCGCCGAGCGATGCGCTGCCGTCACGGGGCTTCCGAAGCGCCCGAACGTGGCGGCGGTGGCCTTGGTGGCCTTGGTGGCCTTGGGCTCTCGGTACTCCCAGTGGCGAGGGGCTCGGTGCGGGCGGGGGCCTCGGGGTCTCGGTCAAGCGCACAAGGTGTCGCCGGGATGGCGCGGGAGCGGCGGGTACGCACTTTGGTCGGGGGCGTGGCGGTGCGAGAACATCATGGGCGGGATCGACCACCGGAGGAGCGGCGTTGTTCGTCAAGATTTGCGGGTTGAAGACGGAGCGTGACGTCGACGTGGCCGTGGAAGCGGGCGCGGACGCTGTCGGGTTCGTCTTCTCGGAGAGTCCGCGCCTGGTGGACGTGCGGACGGCGGCGGCCTTGGGTTCGCGGGTGCCGGAGGGTGTGCTGACGGTCGGCGTGTATCGCAACGAGTCGTTGGAGTACGTGCGTGCCACCGCGGAGGCGTCGGGGATCCGGGCCGTGCAGTTGCACGGGGACTACGCGCGCGAGGACTTCGCGGCGCTGGGCGGAGGCTGGACGCTTGTGCGCGCGGTGGCGTTCGGGGACGCGGTGCCGCGCTGCGGGGAGTTGGGTGAGGACATGCTGCTGCTGGACGCCCCCGTGCCGGGTTCCGGCGAGGCGTGGGACTGGAGCCGGATGCCTTCGCAGTCCGGGGACCGGTGGCTGCTGGCCGGCGGTCTCACGCCGGGGAACGTGGCGGAGGCCGTCGCGGCGACGCGGCCGTGGGGTGTTGACGTGTCCAGTGGCGTGGAGAGCAGCCGGGGGGTCAAGGACCCGGCGCTGATCACGGCCTTCGTGAAGGCCGCACGTTCGGCGGAGTGACGCCGCGCGCGGACCGACCGGTCCCCCGGGGGCCGGTCGGTGGCGTCGCGCGGTTCCGTCAGAGGGACACGCGGCGGCGGAGGCCGCGCAGGGGCGCCGTCAGGACGGCGCGGGCGAGGCGGTGCCCGGCGCGCGACGGGCGCGGCGCCAGGTCCTGGATCAGCGAGGCGGACTCGCGTGCGGCATGCGCGGACGCCTCGGGTGCCTTGGCCGGAGCCGGGGCATGCCCGAAGAGGGCGAGATGCCGTTCGAGTCGGTCGCCGCTGCCGCCGCGCATGGCGTCGACCGCGGGGATCGGGACCCGCCGCGGCCTGCTCGAATGGTCCATTCCTGATATGACCACGACGCAGACCGTACCCCATCGGGGGCCCTCTGTGACCGGGCGTTCCGGCATGTCGCGAGGTGGATTTCCGGTGCCTGTGGCGGTGTCGCGACGTCGATTTCACGCCGTACGCCGCAGGTCGCTCCGCGGCCAACCGAAAGTTGGAACAATTCCGGCGAATCGTGCGGTCATATATCGATTCGGCGATGTGTATTGCGGGAGTGGCTGATCCAAATCGCCCTTGATTTCTCCGGCGCTCGCCCGGACGATGTGACGAACATCATGGCGAAATCTGTTTCGGGATTCCGAAATCGCGGAGGTCGCATGGGTGAGGCGGGCGCGAGGGTCGTCGTACGCGGCGGCCGCGTCGTCGACGGGTCGGGCGCCCCGGCCTTCCGGGCCGACGTGGTGCTGGTGGACGGCCGTGTCGAGGAGATCGGGCCGGACCTCGCGGGCGACCGGGTGCTGGACGCCGAAGGATGCATCGTCGCCCCGGGGTTCATCGACGTGCACACGCACTACGACGCCCAGGTGTTCTGGGATCCGGCCTGCACGCCGTCGAGCCATCACGGCGTCACCACGGCCGTGCTGGGCAACTGCGGCTTCTCGCTTGCCCCGTGCCGCCCCGAGCGACGTCGGCTCGTGGTGCGCATACTGCACGACCTGGAGGACATGCGCGTCGACACCCTGGAGGCGGGGGTCGACTGGGGTTTCGCGACGTTCGCCGAATACCTGGACGCCGTCGAGCAGTTGGGCCCGAGCATCAACCTGGCCGCATACGTCGGCCACTCGGCCGTCCGCATCGACGTGATGGGCGAGGGCGCGTACGAGCGCGAGGCCACCGTCACCGAGATCGTCGAGATGCGGCAGATCGTGCGCGACGCGCTGGCCGCCGGAGCGATCGGCTTCGCGACCAGCGCCTCGCCGACCGGTCGGCGCTGCCCGTCGCGGTTCGCGAGCCGCGAGGAGACGGTCGGCATGCTGGCCGAACTCCGGGACGCGGGCCGGGGGATCGCGTCGTTCGTGCCCGGCGGCGAGCTGGACCACGCGGCGTTGTACGCCCTCCAGCCGGAGATCGCACGGCCGTTCACCTGGACCGCGATGCTGGCGCTGGCGGACGGGCGGCACCGCGCGTGGGCGGAACTGCACCGCGAGGGCATGGCGGCGGGCGCGGCCGTGCACCCGCAGGTCAGTTGCCGCCCGCTCGTCGCGCAGACGACGCTGCTTGCCCCGTTCGCGCTGCGCGCTCCGTCGCTGGCCGAGTTGGAGGGCTGTACGCCGGTGCTCCGCGCCGCCGCGTACCGCGACCGTGCCTGGCGCGACCGTCTGGCACGCGAACTCGACGACGGGCTGCTGGCCCCGCGCTGGGACCGCTGGTACGTCGCGGAGTCGCCCACACGTCCGCAGTGGCAAGGGCGTTCGGTCGCCGACATCGCCGCGGACCGCGGCGTCACCCCGCTGGACGCGGCGTTCGAGACGGCGTTGGACGACGGCCTGGCGACCCGGTTCACGGTCGTGCTCGCCAATGACGACGAGGCCGAGGTCGCCGAACTCCTGCGCCTGGACGGCGCCGTGCTCGGCCTCTCGGACGCCGGCGCGCACCCGGACCAGATATGCGACGCTGTCGTCCCGACCGACCTGCTCGGCGGATGGGTGCGCGAACGCGGCGTGCTGACGCTTGAACAGGCCGTCCGCAAACTGACCGGCGAGCCCGCCGACCTGTTCGGCCTTGCCGGGCGCGGGTACGTGCGCCCGGGCTCCGCCGCGGACCTGGTCGTCTTCGACCCCGACGAGGTGGGTCCCGGTCCGATCCGTCGCGTCGCCGACTTCCCGGCCGGCGCGGATCGGCTGACCGCGGACGCCCCGACCGGCGTCCGGCACGTGCTCGTGCGCGGCGTCCCGATCCGCCGCGACGGCGCGCAGGTCGCCGATCCCCGTGACGCCGAAGGGCGTTCGCCGGGGCGCGTGCTGCGGCACGGGATCGACGCGGCCTTGTTCACGCCGCCGGGCAGGGAGCCGGGGATCGCGCGGAGCCCGGTCGACGGCACCGCGAAGGCACGAGGCAGGCACGCCCGGGACTGAGAGAGGCACGCTGTGACGCAGGATCAGCACACCGAGCCCCAGGTCGAATTCGACTCCAGGGCCGAGGAGTTCGACGCGTTCGCGGCCAAGGACGCGCTCAACGGCGTGGGGATCTTGAAGGACCCGTACCCGCGCCTCGCCGAACTCCGCGCCCAGTGCCCGGTCCACCAGGGCTCGGTCTCGGCGCGGTTCGGCATGCCGGGCGCGGACCGCATCATCGCGGCGGAGGAGGACCAGGCCTCGGTCTACACCTTCCAGGGCGTCGACGCGGTGCTGCGCGACCCGCAGACGTTCTCGTCGGCCTGGTACCACGTCACGCTTGGCGAGGTGATCGGCCGCACGATCCTGGAGATGGACCCGCCTGAGCACCGGCGCTTCCGTTCGCTCATCTCACCGGCCTTCACCCGCCGCGAAATGCTGCGCTGGGAGCAGGAGTTCGTCCGCGGCATCGTCAACTCGTACATCGACCGCTTCGTCGCCGACGGGCGGGCGGACCTGGGCGCGGACTTCGCGTTCCACTATCCGGTCCACGTCATCGCGGTGGCCGCCGGGATGCCGGTCGCGGACCTGCCCGAGTTCTACCGGCACACGGCGCTGCTGACCAACGTCGCGGCGTCCCAGCAGGAACGTCTCGCCGCGTCGCGCGATCTCGGCGCGATGGTGCGGCAGTTGATCGACGCGCGGCGCGAGGAGCCGTCCGACGACCTGATCGGCGTGCTGGTCCGCGCGCGGCTCACCGACGAGGAGTGGGACGGCGAGGGCAAGCGGCAGTTGACCGACGACGAGATCATCGCCTTCCTGCGGCTGCTCGTCCCGGCCGGCGCGCAGACCACCTACCGGGCGATCACCACGGTCCTGTACGGCCTGCTCAGCCACCCCGACCAACTCGACGCGGTGCGACGCGACCCGGCGCTCGTCCCGCAGACCGTCGAGGAGGGGCTGCGCTGGGAGGTGCCGCTGCTCGCGGTCGGGCGCACCGCGCTGCGCGACACCGAGGTGGAAGGCTGCCCGGTGCGGGCCGGTCAGATCGTGAACACGCCCTTCGCCGCCGCGAACCACGACCCCGCGCGCTGGGAGCGGCCCGACGACTTCGACATCTTCCGCACCGCGGTTCCGCACGTTGCCTTCGGCGTCGGCCCGCACGTGTGCCTGGGCATCCACGCGGCCCGGATGGAGATGCGGGTCGCGCTGGAACTGCTGCTGGAGCGGCTGCCGGGCCTGCGCCTCGACCCGGACCGGCCGTGCGACGGGGTCACCGGGCTCGGCCTGCGGACCGCGGTGCACCTGCCCGTGGTGTTCGACACGGTCTGACGGCTCTGTTGATCTCGCGCGCCACGCGTTAGCGTGCCGCCGCACTCGGCCGCCGAGCCGGGGCTGCGTGGTCCGACATATGCGGACAAAGTACGCGCGTGGATGCGGCAGGGAACGGGGTTGGGCGCGATGACGGACGACAAGCTCGGCGTGGTGATCGTGGGGAGCGGCTTCGGCTGCCTGACCCACCTTCCGGCGTTCCGCGACGCCGGGTTCGAGGTGCGGGCGCTGGTCGGCCGCGACCCGGAGAAGACCACGGCGCGTGCGGAGCGCTTCGGCGTACCGCACGCGTGCACGTCGCTGGCCGACGCGCTGGCGCTGGACGGCGTGGACGCGGTGAGCGTCGCGACGCCGCCGAACACGCACCGCGACATCGTCGTGCGGGCCGTCGAGGCCGGCAAGCACGTGGTGTGCGAGAAGCCGTTCGCCGCCGACCTCGGCGAGGCGCGGCAGATGCTGGCGGCCGCCGAGAAGGCCGGGGTCGTGCACATGCTCGGCACCGAGTTCCGCTGGTCCACGTCGCAGGCGCTGCTCGCGCGCCTGATCGCCCAGGGGGCCGTCGGCACGCCGAAGCTCGCCACCTGGCTGCTGCACATCCCCGTGCTCACCGGCCCCGAGGCCGGCATCCCGGAGTGGTGGGGGCGTGCGGAGGACGGCGGCGGCTGGCTGGGTGCGCACGCGACGCACTGGATCGACCAGATCCGTTACACCCTGGGCGAGTTCGAGGGCGTCAGCGCGGGCCTGCCGATCGTGTCGGACCGGCCTGGGCAGACGGCCGAGGACACGTTCAACATCCGCTTCCGCACGGTGACCGGGGTCGAGGGCTCGTTGCAGAGCTCCGCGGGGGTCTACGGGCCGCCGCTCATGGTCACGCGCGTCGCGGGCACACACGGGTCGGCGTGGGTCGAGTTCGACGACGTGTACGTCGGCGACGCCGAGGGCGACCGCAAGGTGGAGGTGCCGGACGACCTGGCCAACCCCGCGCCGGAGCCGCCGCCGGGGGACCTGCTGCACACCGCGTACGACATGCTGCACTGCATGGGCATCGACCGTGCCCCGTACGCGCGGCTCGCGGGCGTCTTCCGGGACCGCATCCTCGGGCGCGAGGTGCCCTCCGACCCGCCGGTGGCGACGTTCGCGGACGGCGTCGCGGGGCAGGCGGTCATGGACGCCGTGCGGCGCTCGGCGGCCGAGTCGGCTTGGGCGGCTGTCGAGCCGGTGTGATCGCGTGGGCGTCGGCGTGGGCCGAGCCGACGCGGCGACGGCCGACGTAGGACAGCTCCGCCGAGGGCGCGGGCGAAATGGATTTGGCGTAGCGAGCGGCCTGCCGTAAGGTTGTGTTCACCGACGCGGGGTGGAGCAGCTCGGTAGCTCGCTGGGCTCATAACCCAGAGGTCGCAGGTTCAAATCCTGTCCCCGCTACCACGTACGAAGGTCCGGTCACCAACTGGTGACCGGACCTTCGCCGTTCCCGACACCGCATTGTCATCTGTTAATCGAGAAATCGACCCTGACGGGTGCGTCCGTTGATGCGACGATGGACGCATGGGGGTACGACGGGGCAGAAGTGAGCGGAGCGCACATGCGCAGCCGCTACCCCGGCATGCCCGGAACCGGGAGGACGAACCCGACCCGTACGCCGCCGTCCACGCCGAGGGACACCGTGCCTCGCGCACCGACGGGCTCGTCGACCCGTACCCGCACGGCGAGTTGCCCGCCGACCGGTACGCCGGGCACCCGGACCACCAGGATCACCCGGACCATGCGGACGATCCGGGCCACGCGGCCTCCTACCCCGACGAACCCGACCCCTACGCGGACTTCGCCGACGGCCCCGTGACCGTGGTCCTGGACCGCGGCCGCGCCGACGCGTTCGTGCCACCGCGCGGCAAGAGGCCCGACGACTATGCGGTGTTGGTGCCCTTCCGACCGCGGCGTCCGTCGCCCGCCGGGCCGGAACTCGCGGGCGACGACCCGGCCTCCGGCCCGCTGCGGACCGGCGCCGCACTCGGCACCCCCGACCTCGACCACCGCGAACTGGCCGAGCTGGAACGCCGCTACCGTGATCGCGCCGGCCGTGACGCCACCGCCGCGAGCCGCCTCGGTCTGATGCTGCTGCGGCGCGGCGAGGACGACGAGGCCGAGACCTGGCTGCGGCGCGCCGCCGAGGCCGGGCACCGCGGAGCCGCCACCAACCTCGGCGTGCTGATGCACCGTCAGGACCGTTGGGACGAGGCGCGCCGCTGGTGGTACCGGGCGGCCGAGGCCGGCAGCCGCATCGCCGCGTTCTCGCTCGGCGCGCTGCTGCTGGACGCGCTGCCCGAGGACGCGTCCGTGCACGACAACGACGACGTGAGCCAGGCGCTGTACTGGCTGCGCAACGCCGCCGAGGCCGGACACGTGCGCGCTGCCCTGGTGCTCGGTGAGTTCCACGAGCAGCAGGGCCAGTCCGGTGCCGAGCGCTGGTACCGGCGGGCCGCCGAAGCGGGGCACCCGGAGGCGGCGTACCGGCTCGGGCGGCACGGACAGGAGCGCGGGGACGAACGCGCGGCCTCCGCGTGGTTCCTGCGCGCCGCTTCGTGCGGGCACATCCGCGCGGCCGTGCGGCTGGCGAGGATCCTGCACCGGGCGGGCGACACCGGCGAGGCCGAGAGCTGGTTCCGGCTGGCCGCGGAGGAAGGCGACCCGGGGGCCGCCCGTGCGCTCGGCTTCCTGCTTCAGGACGCCGGGGACGCCGACGGCGCCGCGCACTGGTGGCGCCGGTCCGCCGAAGCCGGGGACGGCACCGCGGCGAACGCGCTCGGCGCCCTCCTCGCCACCGAGGGCCGGCACGCCGAGGCCGCGCACTGGTACGAACGGGCCGCCGCCACCGGCGAGTCCAACGGCGCCTTCAACCTCGGCCTGCTGCACACCGCGCGCGACGACGAGGCGTCCGCGGAGCGGTGGTACCGCATGGCCGCCTACGCCGGGCACGCGGACGCCGCCAACGCCCTCGCCGGACTGCTGCTTTCGCGTGACGACGAGGAGGAGGCCGAGGTCTGGTTCGCCCGCGCGAGCGAGGCCGGGAGCGTGGACGGCTCGTACAACCTCGGCATCCTCTACGCGCGTCGGTCGACGCCGGACGGCCAGGCCGCCGCGGAGAAGTGCTGGGCGCGCGCCGCCGAGGGCGGACACCCGGACGCGGCCTTGCAGTTCGGCCTCATCCAGGAGCGGCAGGGCGCGGACGAGGAGGCCGCACGCGCCTACCGGGTCGCCGCCGCCGCGGGCCGCACCATCGCCGCGGTACGCCTCGCGGGCCTCCTCGCCCGGCTCGGCGACACCGACGGTGCCGAGCACTGGTACGCCGTCGCGGCCGAGGACGGACACGTTCCCGCGATGCTGCGCTGCGGCGTCCTGCTGGCGCGCCGCGGCGCGGAGGGCTCCGCCGCCCGCCGGTTCCGGGCCGCCGCCGACACGGGCAGCATCGCGGGCGCGTGGAACCTCGGTCTGGTCCACCTGCGGCGCGGCGACCCCGAAGGCGCGGAGCCCTGGCTGCGGGCCGCCGCGGAGGGTGGCCACGGCCGCGCGGCCATGCGGCTCGTCGTCCTCGCGCTGAAGGCGGGGGACACCCGCACCGCGGAGCGCTGGTGCGCGCCGGTCATCGCCCACGCCCCTCCCGAACTGGCAGAACGAGCCCGCTTGTTGCTGCGGGCGCTCCGGGCGGAGATGGCGTCCTGAGCCAACGGCCCCACGGCTTCGGGTAGTTGGTGAGTCGCTGACAACGCGCGCGGCCCGCCGACAACGCGCGCGGGGGGGGGGGGGGGGG
>NZ_JBPKBH010000006.1:433537-441952 GCF_051388915.1 Yinghuangia sp. YIM S09857
CGCCGCTCCCGAAAGAGCGGCGCCGCGCGAGATGGCGAACTGCGGGGGCTGAAGGGTGCGTCGAACCCACGGACACGTCCGGCGAACCCGCGTACACGTCCGGCGAGTCCGTGGACGCGGCCCGCGAGACTGCGGATGCGTCTCGCGAACCCACGAACACGTCCTGCTGGACCGGGGACACGCCCCGCGACGCCACGGACCAGCCCCGGCTCCAAAAGCCGCTTACTGCGTGTGCCCCACGGCCTCCGCATAGAACGACCGGTCGATCAACTTGTCCTCGGTGAGCGCCGGGGCCTCGACGACCTTGCCCTCGACGAACATCTTCTGTGCCCTGTCCGTCGTCCCCTGCCGGATCTCCCAGTCGGTGATCAACGACGGGATGGCCGACAGCAGTTCGGGCTTGCTGCCCAGGACCGTGGCCAACTCCTGGACGAACGCCGGGTCGGACTTGTAGTCCCCGGCGAAGTAGGTGTTGACCGTACGGATCAGCGCCCGTGCGAAGGCGGTTCCGGCCTCGCGGTTCTTCTCCAGCAGGTTCGGGCCGTACAACATGCCGCCGAGCGGTTCGCCCGCGGGCTGGCCGCCGAGGAACGCGTACCCCGGCTTGTTCTCGAACTGCTTCCACACCGGGTCGAGCAGCCACGCGGCGTCGACGCCGCCGTTCTCCAGTGCCTGCCCGACGCCCTGTGCGTCGAGCTGCTTGAAGTCGATGTCCGTGACCTTGGTGTTGTGCTTCGTCAGCACCGTCTCGATCGGGTACATGATGATCGAGGTCTTGCCGACCAGGGACGCGAAGCGGGTGCCCTTCAGGTCGATCGTCGCCGGGTCCTGCCCGTCCTTGACACGTGCCCACACGCCCGACTTGGACGCCGGGTCGGACGAGTAGTTGCCGAGCACCCACTTGATGTTGAAGCCCTGCTTGGCCGCGTTGACCATGCCGGCCTCGGGCGCCGAGTACACGGCGTCCAACTCGCCCTTCGCGAGCAGGGTGTTGGCGTCGGAGGACGGCATCTGCTTGAGCTCGACCTCCAGGTTCTCCTTCAGGAACTCGCCCTTGGCGATGGCCATCCGCAGCGGGCCCAGGTACTCCGCGGACAAGGCCCCGGCGGTCACCGTGATCTTGGTCTTGGCGGCCAGCGGCTTCGGCGCGGGCGTGTTGGGCGCGCAGCGCGCGGGTTTGCGGGTGGGGGACAGGTCGGCGGGGTCGGTCCAGCCGTTCTCGCAGCCGGCCACCGCCGCCACCGGAGTGTTCGGCGTCGGCGCGGACTTCGCCGCGCCGTCCGTTTCATCGTCGGACGACACACACGAGGTG
Source organism: Yinghuangia sp. YIM S09857 (assembly GCF_051388915.1). Taxonomy (NCBI): domain Bacteria; kingdom Bacillati; phylum Actinomycetota; class Actinomycetes; order Kitasatosporales; family Streptomycetaceae; genus Yinghuangia; species Yinghuangia sp. YIM S09857. The sequence goes on from NZ_JBPKBH010000006.1 coordinate 434,850, forward strand.
GCGAGCAGGGCGGTGCACACGAACAGGACCGACGCCAGGCCGGCGCGGCGACGTGCCATGGGATTCCTCCGGGGGACGGGACGGATGGTCGGGACATGGCCGAGGGCCGGACCAGGCGGCCCCGCGGGCGTCCCGGGGCTGCGCACACAGCCCGCGGACGGCCCGGGGCGGCCGGGCGGATCCGGGCGGCGGGGCCGGTCAGGCGCCGCCGGGGCCTCGGTGTTCGGGGGCCCACGGGGTCAGCATGCGGCCGATGAATCGGACGAGTTCGGAGAACAGCACGCCGACGATGGCGACGACGATGATGCCGACGTACATCGCGCGGTTGTCGAAGATGGTCTTGGCGTTGAAGATCAAATAGCCGAGACCGTCGTTGTTCGGCGACGCCAGGCCCTCCGCGGCGACGACGACCAGTACCGCCACCCCGGAGGCGAGGCGCAGGCCGACGACGACCGGCGGCAGTGAGGCCGGGATGAGGATGTGCCGGTACATCTGCCACCGGCCTGCCCCGAACACGGTTGCGGCCTCGCGGTAGCCCTCCGGCACGGCCAGCACCGCGGCCATCGTCTGGATCCAGATCAGGAAGAACACGGTGACCGCGATGAGCACGATCTGCGGCGTCTCGCCGAGCCCGAACATGAGCAGGAAGATGGGCAGCAGGGCGAGCTTGGGGACGACATAGAGCGCGTCCAGCATCGGTTCCAGGGCGGCGCGGACCAGCGGCATCGAGCCGGTCAGCAGGCCGACGGCGTAGCCGGCCAGCGAGCCGAGCAGGAAGCCGGGGACGACGCGCTTGAGGGTCGCCCAGATGTCCGGCCACAGCTTGCCGTCGACCAGCCGCTGCCAGCCGTCCTCGATGATCGTCTGCGGCGCGGGGTAGATGCGCGAGTCGATCCACTTCTGCTGGACCGCCAGTTGCCACCACAGGATGAGGACGAGCGGCACCGCGATGCCGAGCGCGACCTCAAGGACGCGGCGGCGGGCGCGGGCCTTGCCAGGGTCGACCTCGGCCTGCCCGGGCTCGCGGACCAGGACCATGTCGGTGCCGCCGGGGCCGCCCTTGGACGCGGAACCCGCGTCGTGGGCGGCGGACTTGGGGGAGGGGAGGCGCGCCGGTGCGCCCTGCACGGCGTCGGCGGCACCCGTGGCGCCTTCGGTGTCCTCGGTGGCCGGTGTGGGGGGCCTGTCGCTCATTTCTTCGCTCCGGCGGTCTCGACCTCGCCGCGCAGCAGCGACCACAACTCGGCCTGCATCTCGGCGAATTCGGGGGAGGTACGGACGGCGCCCGTACGCGGTCTCGGGAACGGCGGGACACGCTCGGCGATCACGCGCCCGGGCCGCGAGGACATCACCAGGACGCGGTCGCCGAGCAGCAGCGCCTCTTCGAGGCTGTGCGTCACGAACAGCACGGTGCGCTGGTCGGCCTGCACGATCTCCAGCAGCTCGTCCTGGAGGATCGTCCGGAGTTGCGCGTCGAGTGCCGCGAACGGCTCGTCCATCAAAAGGATTTCGGGTTCGACGGCGAGCGCCCGGGCGATCGACACGCGCTGCCGCATGCCGCCGGAGAGCGCGGCCGGGTAGGCGTCGGCGAAGTCCGCCAGGCCGAGCCGGCCGAGCCAGTCGCGGGCCCGCGCGTCCGCCTCCTTGCGCGGCACGTGCTGGATGTCGAGGCCGAACCGGACGTTCGCCAGGACCGACTTCCAGGGGCTGATGCCGTAGTCCTGGAAGACCATCGCGGCGGGGTGCGTGGACCGCGCGGCGATCTCGACGCGGCCCGCGGTCGGCTTGATCAGTCCCGCGACGATGCGCAGGAACGTCGACTTGCCGCACCCGGACGGGCCGACGATGCAGCAGAACTCCCCTGTGGGGATGTCCAGATCGAGCGGGCCGAGGGCGTCCACCCGCTTGGCCCCGCGTCCGAAGTGGCGTTCCACGCCCACCGCGTGGATTTTTGCGTCCGGAGCCGCGCCCGCGTCCCGCGCAGTCGCGTCCGGTGCTGTCTCGGTCACGTGCATCCACTCCCGAACCTGCGCCGGCGGTTTTCAGCCGGCCGCGACCCGTTTTCGAGATGTGAAAGTGATCAGGGCGGCCGACCGGCGTGACGATATGACGGGTCGTCAGGTTCGGCAAGAGAAAACAGCGTTTGGTCGACAAATGCACTATGGGACGACGCGCGTGGAGGGTGGTGAGTGCGGAGTTCGCCGACGTGCGGCAGGCTGGGGGGCTGGGGAATCGGGAATCGCCGGCAGGTCGATCTGCGCGGGCCGGTCCGCGCAAGTTGGCTCGTGCACGGCGGCCGACATGGGCGCCGATGCCCGAAACGGGACTGGACTGGGAGGTGTTCGCGGTGCGGGGAAGCGGGCAGAAGGCACGCGGCACGCGCGGTGCGAGATCACGTACCGTGCCCGCACCTGCGCGGTCCGCACGCGGGGTGTCGTCGTACGACCCGCTCGCGGCCGCCCCCGCCGGACCCGCACCCGAGGGCTCCGCACCGGGCGAACGCGGACAAGTCGCCCATGCCGTCGCGGGAGCCCTGGCCGCCGTCGGACACCCCCGCGGCGAGGTCCGCGACCTGCTCGCCGCGCTGCGCGAGGCGGTCGCGGGCGACGCGAAGGACCGCGACGCCGTGGCCGAAATACTGGTCGGTCTGCCCCCCGCCCTGCTCGTCGAACTGGACTGCGTGTCAAGGCCGTCCGGCGCCGTCGGGGCCTTCGGTGGGGTCAAGGCGCGCCGCGCCCTGTTGCGCGCGTCCGACGGCCATCCCGCGGTTGCGGCGCTGCTGAGCATGGACGAGAACGGCGGCCTGCGCGAGGAGGCGGTGGTGCGCCTCGCCGGGATCCCCGGGCCGCTGCCCGCCGCGATGCTCGCGCTGCGCACCGACGACTGGGCCGAGGCGGTCCGGCACCGCGCCCGGGTCGGGCTGATGTGGCGCCTGGAGCCCGACGAGGCGGCCGCGGTGGTGCCGATCCTGGACGCGCGCCGCGGGCGGCGGCGGTCCGAGGGGATCTTCGAGGTCTACCGCGACGCCTACCGCGCCGAGCATTTGCCGACGCGGCGGCACGGCCACGCGCGCGACCTCGCCGCATCCGGTACACCGCAGTTGCGCCGCTTCGGACACGAACTGTCGCGCGTGCTGGGCATCGCCGACGAACGCGCACTGCTGCGCACCGCGTTGCGCGACCCCGACCACTCCTGCCGCTCGGCCGCGGGCCACGAGCTGCTGCGCCGCGCCCGAGGGCGGCACCGCGACCGAACGGCCTTGGCGCTGCTGAAGGTTGCCGACCCGCTGATCCGCGAGCGGGCGGTCGAGGCGCTGCCGCCGTTCAGCGACCCGTTCCCGCTTGCGGGCGCGCTCGCCGACCGTTCGCCGAACGTCCGGGCCGCCGCCCGCCGCAGGCTCGTCGCGGGCGGCACCGACCCGGCCGCCGCGTACCGTCAGCTCCTCGAACTGCCGCCCGCGGCCGGCATGGTGCCGGGCCTGCTCATCGGTCTCGGGGAGTGCGGCGGCGAAGAGGACCTGGCCGAACTGCACGACCGGTTCGACACCGACCATCAGGCGCAGCGCCGGGCGGCGCGGGCGGGGGCGGTGCTGCTGACGAAGGCGTGGCTGCCGGGCCCGCAGGGCGGGCGGCACGACGCGCGGTGAGCCGGGGCGGCGCGGCGGGGTGAGCCGGGGCGGGCCGGCAGGGCGCGGCGGTGCGGAGGCCGGCGGGCCGTCGTCCGCCGTCAGGACGCGTTCTGGCAGTCCGGGCAGAGTCCGCGGTAGGTGATCTCCACCCCGGAGATCGCGAAGCCGAAGCCCGATTCGGCGGGTAGGTCCGCGGTCCGCGGATCGGCCGGGACGTCCCGGATCGTGTGGCAGCGCGTGCACACGAGGTGGTGGTGGGCCCGGCGCGCGTTCGGGTCGTAGCGCTTGGCGCGGCCGTCGGTGGTGACTTCCAGGACCTCGCCGAGGGCGACCAGCTCGCCGAGCGTGTTGTAGACGGTGGCGCGGCTGATCTCCGGCAGCAGCGCGCCGGCGCGCGAGTGGACCTCGTCCGCCGTGAGGTGCACGTGCTCGCCGTTCAGGACCTCGGCCACGACGCGGCGCTGCGCGGTGAGCCGCCATCCCCGGTCGCGGAGCCGCTCCAGAAGGTCGCTCATGCAGGAGAGAGTACACCCGCCCCAAGATTGGAACTAGTCCAAATTCAGAACTAGACAAGTTCTAAGTTCGGACCTAGGTTGGGGTCACTCGCAAGGCCGGGGCGGGACGTCCCGGGGTCCGAAGGGGAGAACGAACCATGTCCGACAGCACTCCGCGCGCCGTCCTCACCACCGAGTCGGGCGCTCCCATCGCCGACAACCAGAACACCGCGACGGCCGGACCGGGCGGTCCGCTCCTGGTCCAGGACCAGTACCTGTTCGAGAAGCTGGCCCGGTTCAACCGCGAGCGCATCCCGGAGCGGGTGGTCCATGCGCGCGGGTCGGGCGCGTACGGCCACTTCGAGGTCACCGCGGACGTCAGCCGCTTCACCAAGGCTCACTTCCTGGCCGAACCGGGGCGCCGCACCGAGGTGTTCGCCCGCTTCTCCACGGTCGCGGGCAACCTGGGCGCGGCCGACGCGGTGCGCGACCCCCGCGGCTTCGCTCTGAAGTTCTATACACAGCAGGGGAATTACGACCTGGTCGGGAACAACACCCCGGTGTTCTTCATCAAGGACCCGTCCAAGTTCCCGGACTTCATCCACACGCAGAAGCGCGATCCCTACACGGGCATCCAGGAGGCCGACAACGTCTGGGACTTCTGGTCGCTCTCGCCGGAGGTCACGCACCAGGTGACGTGGCTGTTCGGGGACCGCGGCATCCCGGCGTCGTACCGGCACATGGACGGCTTCTCGTCGCACACCTACCAGTGGGTCAACGCGGACGGCGCGGCGTTCTGGGTCAAGTACCACTTCAAGACCGACCAGGGCATCCGCAACCTGACCGCCGACGAGGCCGCCGCCATCGCGGGCGTCGACCCCGACTCGCACCAGCGCGACCTGCGCGAGGCGATCGACGCCGGGCGCTTCCCGTCGTGGACGCTCAAGGTGCAGGTGATGCCGGTAGAGGAGGCGGCCGCGTACCGCTTCAACCCCTTCGACCTGACCAAGGTCTGGCCGCACGCGGACTACCCGCTCATCGAGGTCGGTCGCCTCGTGCTCGACCGCAACCCGGAGAACGTCTTCGCCGAGGTCGAGCAGGCCGCGTTCAGCCCCGCCAACTTCGTGCCGGGGATCGGTCCCTCGCCCGACAAGATGCTCCAGGGACGCCTGTTCGCGTACGCCGACGCGCACCGTTACCGGCTCGGCGTCAACCACACGCAGCTCGCGGTGAACGCGCCGCACGCGACGGTGGCGCACAACCACGGCCGGGACGGCGCGATGGCGGCGAACGCGGGCGGCCGGGCGAAGAACTACGAGCCGAACAGCTTCGGCGGCCCGTACGAGACCGGTCGGCCGCTGTGGGCGCCGACCGAGGTGTCCGGCGCGACCGGCACGCACGCGGCCCCGTCGCACGCCGAGGACGACGACTTCGTCCAGGCCGGCAACCTCTACCGGCTCATGTCGGAGGACGAGCGGGCGCGTCTCGTCGAGGGCCTCGCGGGCGGGCTCGCCCAGGTCTCGCGCGACGACATCGTGGCACGTGCGATCGGCAACTTCCGCGCCGCCGACGCCGAGTACGGCGACCGTCTGGAGGCCGCGGTCAAGGCACTTCGCGCCTGACCGGCTCCATGTGTCGGCGCGTTCCCGCCGGGTAGCGGGAGTTCGCGGACGCGCAACAGGCCCGCTACGTCCGGGCAGGTGAACAGACCGCCCTGACGTGGCGTCAACTCCGGTGTCCGGCCGGGCTGTCCGCAGCCCGGCCGGACACCGCCGCTATCCCACGAGTTCCGTGGCCCGCGCCTGTTCCTGAATGGTGCAGCGGACGATGTCGCGGACCGAGATCATGCCCACGACGTCCTCGCGGTCGAGGACCACGAGGTGGCGGAAGTTGCCGCGCGTCATGGCGGCGGCGGCGTCGGCGAGCGTCCAGTGGGGGGTGGCGAAGACGACGTTCGAGGTCAGGTGGTCCCCGGCGATCTCGTGGTCCGGGTCCTGGTTCGAGCCGAGCGACACGAGGATGTCCCGCTCGGTGAGGATGCCGATCCCACTGGTGTCGGGATCGATGACTACGGCGGCGCCGATCTGCCGGGCGGCCATGAGCCGCGCGGCGGCGCGCAGGGTGTGGGTCGGGCCGATGGTCAGGACGACCGTGCTCATGCCGTCGCGGACGAGCATGACGCACCACCTCCGGTTAGGGGGTCGGGCCGGGTCGGCGCCACTTGAGAATGAATTCACAAGTTCACAAGCGCCTCATGCTCATAGTCACACGGCCCTGCCGACTGACGAAAGCTTTGTCGGGATTTACCGAGAATTTCTTGCTTCGCGTTCGCGCGCGTGCCGTGCGCGGGCGGTGTCCGCCCGGTTACCGGCGCCGTCCGGTCAGAACTGGATCAGACGCGCTGGTTGAGGTACCCGAGCAGATCCTCGTGCAGCAGGCCGTTGGACGCCGCGGCGTGGCCCTCGGCCGGACCCGGCACCCCGTCCAGCGACGTGAACCGCCCGCCGGCCTCGGTGACGATGACCGACAGCGCGGCCAGGTCCCAGAGGTTGACCTCCGGCTCGGCGCAGATGTCCACCGCGCCCTCGGCCACGAGCATGTACGACCAGAAGTCGCCGTACGCCCGACTCCGCCACACCGCGCGGGTCAGGTCCAGCATCCCGTCCAGCGCGCCCCGGTCCTCCCAGCCGCCGAGGCTGGAGTACGCGAACGACGCGTCCTCGATCCGCTCGATCCCCGAGACCCGGATCCGCGACGCCTGCGACAGACTGCGGCCGGTGAACGCCCCGGCGCCCTTGGACGCCCACCAGCGACGCCCGAGCGCGGGGGCGGACACCAGGCCGACGACGACCTCGTCGCCGTCCATCAGCGCGATCAGCGTGGCCCAGACGGGCACGCCGCGCACGAAGTTCTTGGTGCCGTCGATGGGGTCGATCACCCAGCGGCGCGGGGGGGGGGGGGGGGGGGGGGGGGGGGGGGGG
>NZ_JBPKBH010000006.1:442034-506609 GCF_051388915.1 Yinghuangia sp. YIM S09857
GCCGTGCCCGGTCGCGCCGTACTCCTCGCCCAACACCGCGTCGCGCGGCCGCGCACGGCCCAGTTGCGCGCGGATCAGCTCCTCGGCGGCTTTGTCCGCGTCGCTGACCGGCGTCATGTCCGGCTTCGTCTCGACCTTCAGGTCCAGCGACTTGAACCGGTCAAGCGTGGTCGCGTCCGCGGCGTCCGCGAGAACGTGGGCAAAACGCAGATCGTCGTCGTAGCCGGGCATGCCGCGAACACTAGCCCCTCGGACACCGCCCCTGCCACGCGACAATCAGCCGACCACCCACTGCGGCCACGTCTTTCCGACAAGTGCAGCGCCGATGTTCCGGCGGTGCCGTGGGGTCGCAGGGGCGGGGCGCGGTGTGGACGCGATGGGCGGGGCCCGGTCGGGGGAGATGGGGTCGGGCGGAGCCGGTCGGTTTCGGCCGCACCGGCATTCAGCGCGCGACCCCGATTGCTTCCCGTTCGCTGCTCAGCGCCGTCCTTCCGGGGGCGCCGTGGGGGTCGCCGGGCGGGTGGGGCGGGGCGGGATCACCGGGGCTGCGGGCGGGGGGCCGACGGAGGGAGGGGGCGTCGGGGGTGGGGCTGTGGGCTTGGGGGGTATGGGCGGGGATGGCTCTTCTGCGGCCGAAGGCTCGTCGCGTGCCGGGAGTTCTGGCTTGGGGGCGACATCTGGTTCCGGGGTGAGGATGCCGCGGGTGAACTCCGGTACCGGTACCGGTACCGGTACCGGTGCGCGTGCCGGTTCGGGGGCGGCGGGGAGGGCCAACTGTTCGCCGGGTGGTTCGAAGTCCGGCGCCGGGGCGTCCGGGGGTGGGGTGCCGAGGCGTTTGCGGAGGCGTTGGCGGCGGCGGCCGAGTGTGCGGGTCTCGGACGGGTTGGCGTCGCGTATATGCGGCGGCAGCGTGAAGTACGCGTCCAGCACCGCGAGTGCCTGCGGGCGTTCGCCGCCCTTTTCGAGCAGGTCGGCGGCCCGCTCGTAGGTGTACGGGGTCTCCATCCCCGCACTCACCCCATGCATGAGCGTCGCGAGCTCGCGCAACTCCTCGCGCCCGAACCGGAACGCGAGCGGCGTCCCGTCGAGCGTCCAGCCGTCCAGGCTCCGGCGCGGTGCGAGCACCACGGGCCCGGGGACCGCCTCCTTGTCGCGCGCTCTGCCCCGCCCGACGCCGAACACTGCCATTCCGGCTCCCGAACCTCCACCAAAACCGGTGGCTCCGTTCCCGCGAACGGCGCGGCCGTAGGCGCGGATACCCCGCGCGACCGGCGCCGCCGTCCCTGTGCACCCGAAGCGTACGAGGCGTGCCGGACGCCGCGAAAGAGAATCACGAATGGGCGCCCGCCGGCCCCGCATACGCCGCCTGCCGCGACGCCCTTGACGGGCCCCGGACACCGGGTGATCCTGATTTGACACAGGAGCCATCGGTGTAAAGCTCGGGACCATCGGGAGCCCCCGTTGTCCGTACGCGAAGCTCTTCTCGACGCCGCCCGCGACGCCGCCGTCGCCGGTGCGTGGGCCACCACGCGCATGGCCGACGTGGCCGCCGCGGCCGGCGTGTCGCGCCAGACCCTCTACAACGAGTTCGGGAACAAGGACGCGCTGGCCCAAGCACTGGCCCACCGCGAGGCCGAGCGCTTCCTGGCCGGGACCGCCGAGGTGTGCCGCAACTCCCCCGGGGACGCCGGGGATTGCGTCCGGGCCGGCACCGTCTGGGCGCTGACCGAGGCACGCCACAACCTGCTGGTGAAGGCCGCGCTCACCGACGAGTCGGCCGGACTGCTGCCCACGCTGACCACCCGCTCGGCCGGGCTCCTCGCGCTGTTCCGCGACAACGCCGCGGCGGTGATCCTCGAACGCTGGCCGCACCTCGACCCCGCCGAGGTGGCCTGGGTGGCCGAACTGGCCGTCCGCCTCACGGTTTCCCACCTGGTCGTGCCCACCGAAGCGGTCGACGTGACCGCCGACCACATAGCGCTGCTGGTCAGACGGCTGCTCGCCACCCCCTCCGACCGCAAGGAGTCCGCTCGTGTCGACCTTTGACCTGTACGCCCTCCCGGCCGAAATGACCGTCTGGGAGGTCCCCGCCTCCGGCGCCGCGCGCTTCAACTGGGAGTACGACGAGGGCCGCGAGCGGCTTCTCGCGCTGTACGCCAAGGGCAAGGACAAGCAGTGGGACGCGGCCAAGCGCATCGACTGGAGCCTCCCCGTCGACCCCGTGAAGCCGCTCGGCCTCCCCGAGGAGACCCACGCGCTCTACGGCACCCCGAGCTGGAACCGCATGTCGCAGAAGGAGCGGGACGAGCTCGGCCGTCACAGCATCGCCTGGCAGTTCAGCCAGTTCCTGCACGGCGAGCAGGGTGCCCTGGTGTGCAGCGCGCGCATCGCGGAGTCGGTGCCCGACCTCGACTCCAAGTTCTACGCCGCGACACAGGTCATGGACGAGGCCCGGCACGCGGAGACGTACGCGCGCTTCCTGAAGGAGAAGGTCGGCCTCTACTACCCGATCAACCCGCAGCTCAAGGAACTTCTGGACGACACCCTCTCGGACTCCCGCTGGGACATGCCCTACCTCGGCATGCAGGTCCTGATCGAGGGCCTGGCCCTGGCGGCGTTCGGCATGCTGCGCGACCTCACGCCGGTCGAACTGCCCAAGCAGATCCTCGCGTATGTCATGCAGGACGAGGCCCGGCACGTCGCCTTCGGTCGTCTCGCGCTGCGCGACTACTACCGCGAGCTGAGCGACGCGGAGCTTGCCGAGCGCGAGGAATTCGTCGTCCACGGCTGCTACCTGATGCGCAACCGGCTGCGCGGCGAAGAGGTCTGGGAGAACTTCGACATCGACAAGGCGGAGGCCACCGAGGCCACCGCCAACTCCGAATACCTGGCCGGTTTCCGCAAGTTGCTCTTCAGCCGTATCGCGCCGACGATCAAGGACATCGGGCTGTGGGGGCCGAAGGTGCGGGCGGCGTTCGAGGACATGGGCGTCCTCGACCTGGCCGGCACGGATGTCGAGGTGCTGATGCGGTCCGACGAGGACACCGCCGAGGAGCTGGACCGCAAGCGCCGGTTCGCCGCCGAGGAGAAGGCCCGGGCGGACGAGATCGACGCGATGGTCCGGCTCGGCGTGGAGCAGTAGCCGCCGCGTGCGCGGGGCATAGATTGGCGGCATGAGCGAGCGAAGCGAGCGAATCAACAGGGGGATGCGTATCGCGAATGCGGCCGCCGAGCGTAGCGAGGTGGCGGCATGAGCGATCTCGTCCGTCCGCCTTCGCCCGCATTTGTCTTCGACCTCGACGGAACCCTCGTCGACAGCGTCTACCAGCACGTCATCTCGTGGCAGGAGGCCCTGGCCGAGGCCGGGATCAAGCTCGCGACCTGGCGGATCCACCGCAAGATCGGCATGAGCGGCGGGTTGTTCGTGCGGGGCGTGCAGCGCGAGACCGGCATCGCGCTCAGCCCGGACGAGGTCGAGCGGCTCCAGGACGCGCACGGGCGGCGTTATGCCGCCCGGGTGGCGGAGGTCCAGCCGCTGCCGGGCGCGCCCGAGCTGCTGCGCTACCTGACCGACGCCGGCATCAAGTGGACGATCGCCACCAGCGGCCGCCGCTCGGGCGCCGAACCCATGCTCGCCAAGCTGGGCGCGCCCGCCGACCTGCCGATGGTCACCCGCGACGAGGTGGCGCGCGCCAAGCCCGACCCCGACCTGTTCCTGGCCGGGGCCGCCAAGCTCGGCGTCGATCCGCGCGACTGCGTCGTGGTCGGCGACAGCATCTGGGACCTGCTGGCCGCACGCCGTGCCGGTTCGCTCGGCGTCGGCCTGCTGTCCGGCGGCTACGGCGAGGAGGAGCTCCAGCGCGCCCAGGCGTTCCGCGTCTACGAGGAGCCCGGGGATCTGCTCACCCATATCGACGAGCTGGGCGTACGCGGGGCCGGGGCCTGACCCCGGCCTGACCCCGACCTGACCCCGACCTGACCGGGGACTCCTTCCGACGTTACGGCGCCGGAACGGCCGCCCCGCCCGCGGGCGGCCACGGGGCCGCTTGGTCCGGGACGATGTAGCCGCGCAGCGAACCGTTGTCGGACGACAGGTTGATCGTGTACGGGGAGTCCGGCACCGCCAATTGGTTCTCGAAGTCCTGGACGTTCTTCGACCCGTTGTCGGAATCGGCCGTCAGCTTGTAGTTGCGGTCGCCGGTCGGCAGCGTCAGGCGCAGGCTCCCGTTGTCCGAGGACGCCTTCACCGCCGACGGCTCGTTCCGCAGCGTCAGCTTCATGCTGCCGTTGTCGGACGAGGCGTCGATGCGGTCCGCGAGCGACCGGTCGACGTTGATCGAGCCGTTGTCGCTGGACATCTTGAGCAGGCCGGTGACCGAGGAGTCGCGGACCTTGATCGAGCCGTTGTCGCTCTCCAGGTCGAACGCGTCCACCTGCATCTCGTCGACGGTCACCGACCCGTTGCTGTTGCGCACCGTCACGCTTTTGACCTCGGCCGGGATGGTGACCTTGTAGTCGCCGTCGCAGTTCACGCTGTACATCACCGGACAGTTGGTGTCGAGCCGCAGCTTGCTCTCGGACTGGTCGAGGTCCCACTCGGGGTCCGCGCCCCAGATGCTCTCCGTGACCGTGCGGTCCACGGCAACCACCCCCGCGGCGCCGGTCCGCAGGTGCACGCCGCCGCCGTCGCTCGTGATGGTGAGGTGGTCGCCCGCGAACTCGAACCGCTCGTTCGCCTTCACGTCGTGGCTCGACAGCAGGACCAGCCCGGTGATCGCCACCGAGCCGACACCGAAGGCCAGCACCGCACCGCCGACGGTGAAGAGGGTGACGCGCGCGGCGCTCGGCATGGGGACTCCTTGGGCAGTGGCGGTGCGTGCGGCCCGGTTCGGCGTGGTTCGAGCCGGTACCCCGACACTAGGAGCCGGCGCGGCCCCGACGGCATCCGGTGCTCTCCCCGAAACGGGGTAGGGACAGCCCTACCCCCGGCCCCACCCGTACGGCTCGCCCGATAGTTCGCGGATCGTCGAACCGGGGAAGTCTCCCGCACGTGCAGATCGGTGCCGGGACCGCCCCGGCCATCCGCCGAAGGAGCGAACACCCATGTTCGACACGGTGTCGGGCCTGCCGGTCCACGTCCTGGTGCTGCACGCGGCCGTGATCGGCGTGCCGGTCGCGGCGCTGGCGACGGTGGCGGTGGCCGTCCGGCCGCAGTGGCTGCCGCGCCTGGGCTGGTGGGTCGTCGGCCTCAACGCGCTGATCCTCGCCGTCGTCTACGTGACCAAGGAGAGCGGCCAGGAGTTCGTCGAGCGCCGCTACCCGGACCCCGCCAACCGGTCGCCCGACCTGCGCACCCACGTCTCGCGCGGCGAGGACATGATCTGGTACGCCGTCGCGCTGTTCGCGGTGTCGCTCATCCTCGTGCTGGTGGCCCGCCGGGTCGCGCAGAGCGCCTCGACGCCGAAGCCGCTGCCGCCGGTGGTCGTGCCGGTCGTCGGGGTCCTCGCGGTCGCGGCGGCCGTCCTTGCGACCGTGCAGGTCGTCCTGGTCGGCCACGCCGGTTCGGAGGCGGTGTGGAAGGGCTCGGTGGACGCCCGGGCCGCGGTGTCGGCTCCGCGCTGACGTCGGGGTCGCGCTGACGTCGGGGTCGCGCTGAGGTCGGACTTGCAGCCCGGCCGGCCCGGTCAGTCGCCCTCGGCCTGCTCCCGGGTCGCTAGAAGACGCCGCAGCGAGGCCAGGCGCGCGGGGTCGGCGTGGCCGTCCGCGACCCACGCGTCCAGCGCGCAGTCCGGCTCGTCGTGCGAGCAGTTGCGCGGGCAGTCCGCGGTGCCCGGCTCCAGGTCGGGGAACGCGTGGATGATGCGGCCCAGGTCGACGTGGTTGAGGCCGAACGAGCGCACGCCCGGGGTGTCCACCACCCATCCGGACTCGCGGTCCTCGCCGTACGGCGGCAGCCGCAGGGTCAGCGCCGACGTGGTGGTGTGCCGTCCGCGGCCGGTCACCACGTTGACGTGGCCGGTGGCCCGCTGCCGCTCCGGCACCAGGGCATTGACGAGCGTGGTCTTGCCGACCCCCGAGTGGCCGACGAAGACGGTGGTGAGCCCGGCGAGTTGGGCGCGGATCGGGTCGAGGTCCCAGTCGTCGTACGCGTCGCCGCCGCGCGTGACGACGTACGGCACGCCGAGCGCCCCGTACAGCTCCAACAACGACTCCGGCGGGACCAGGTCGGCCTTGGTCAGCACCAGCAGCGGCTGCATGCCCGCGTCGTAGGCGGCGACCAGGCAGCGGTCGATGAGCCGGGGGCGCGGCTCGGGGTCGGCCAGGGCGGTCACGATGGCGAGCTGGTCGGCGTTGGCCACGATGATGCGCTCGTACGGGTCGTCGTCGTCCGCGGTCCGGCGCAGCACCGAGCGGCGCTCCTCCACCCGCACGATGCGGGCCAGCGCACCCTTGTCGCCGCTGACGTCGCCGACGATCGCGACCCGGTCGCCGATCACCACGCCCTTGCGGCCCAGTTCGCGGGCCTTCATGGCGGTGACCTCGTGCTCGCGACGCGTGTCCTCGTCGACCAGGCAGGTGTAGCGGCCCCGGTCGACGGTCAGCACCCGGCCGGTCTCGGCGTCCTCGTGCTTGGGCCGAGTGCGGGTCCTCGGCCGCGAGCCGCGTCGGGAGGGACGGATGCGGACGTCGTCCTCGTCGAAGTCGTTGCGGCGCGTCGACCGGGTGTTCGCCATGGCCGCGGTCAGCTCGCCGTCGCCGCGTCCGGGCCGGCGGCCTGGCCCAGAAGGCCGGACCAGAGCAGCGGGAAGTCCGGCAGGGTCTTGGCGGTCGTCGCGATGTTCTCCACCTCGATCCCGGGCACGACGAGCCCGATCACGGCCGCGGCGGTGGCGATGCGGTGGTCGTCGTACGTCTGGAACGCCCCGGCGTGCAGCGGGCGCGGGCGGATCTCCAGGCCGTCGGCGGTGTCCGTGACGTCGCCGCCGAGGCCGTTGACCTCCTTGGCGAGCGCCGCCAACCGGTCGGTCTCGTGCAGGCGCAGGTGTGCGATGCCGGTGAGCGTGGACGGCGAGTCCGCCAGCGCGGCGACTGCCGCGATCGTCGGGGTCAGCTCGCCGACGTCGTGCAGGTCGGCGGTGATGCCGTGCACCTCGCCTGTGCCGGTGAAGCGCAGGCCCTCGTCGGTGAACTCGCACGCGCCGCCCATGCGCGTGAACAGGTCGCGCAGCCAGTCGCCCGGCTGCGTCGTCTCGCGGGGCCAGTCGCGGATGGTCACGGTGCCGCCCACGACGAGCGCGGCGGCGATGAAGGGGGCGGCGTTCGACAAGTCGGGCTCGACCACCATGTCGCGGGCGGCGAGCGGGCCGGGGGCCACGCGCCATACGTCCGGCTCCGAGTCGTCCACGCGGGCGCCCGCGGCGCGCAGCATGGCGACGGTCATCTCGATGTGCGGCATCGAGGGTACCGAGGTGCCGACGTGGCGGACCTCGACCCCGTTCGCGAAGCGCGCGCCGGACAGCAGCAGCGCGCTGACGAACTGCGAGGACGAGGACGCGTCGATCTCAACGATGCCGCCGCGTACCGCGCCGGTGCCGCGCACGGTCATCGGCAGGCGTCCGGCGCCGCCGTCGTCGATGTCCGCGCCGAGCTCGCGCAGCGCGAGGATGACGGCGTCGAGCGGGCGCTCGTACGCGCGCGGGTCGCCCTCGAAACGGATCGGACCCTCGGCCAGTGCGGAGAGCGGCGGCATGAAGCGCATAACCGTTCCGGCATTGCCGACGTCCACACGGGCGGGGCCGCGCAGCGGGGCGGGCACCACGTGCCAGTCGCCTTCGGCGGTGTCCTCGACCGCGACGCCCATCGCCCGCAGCCCGGCCGCCATCAGCGTGGTGTCGCGGCTGCGCAGCGGACGCCGCACATAGCCGGGACCGTCCGCGAGGGCCGCGAGGACGAGCGCGCGGTTGGTCACCGACTTGGAGCCGGGCAGCGCGACGACCGCGTCCACGGGAGCGGACGCGACGGGGGCGGGCCAGAGCGGAGGCGTCATGGGGAACCAGCCTATACGGGGGTCCGCGGCCCACTGCCGGGGATTTCCCCGCTTGTAGGCCGGACGTGCGAGGGTAGAGCGCATGTGCGGTCGGTATGCCTCCACGCAACAGCCCGACGACCTGATCGAGCTGTTCGAGATCGAGAAGATCAAAGACGACGTCCGGGAAGACGCGCTGCCTCCGGACTGGAACATCGCGCCGACCAAACAGGTCTACGCGGTGCTCGAACGCTCGGCGGAACGGGACGGTCCGCCGGTGCGGCAGCTCCGGACGCTGCGGTGGGGCCTCGTACCGTCGTGGGCGAAGTCGCCGGACACGGGCGCGAAGATGATCAACGCGCGGTCCGAGACCGTGTTCGAGAAGCCGGCGTACCGCAAGGCCTTCGCCTCCCGCCGCTGCCTCCTGCCGGCCGACGGCTATTACGAGTGGTACACCCCGGAGACCGCGCCGGACGGCCCCAAGGGCAAGTCCCGCAAGCAGCCGTTCTGGATCCACCCCGCCGACGACTCACCGATCGCCTTCGCGGGCCTCTACGAGTGGTGGCGCGACCGCACCCGCCCGGACGACGACCCCCTCGCGTGGCTGTGGACCTGCACCATCATCACCACCGACGCGGAACCCGAACTGGCCCGCATCCACCCCCGCATGCCCCTGGTCCTCGAAAAGGACCGCTGGGCCGCCTGGCTCGACCCCACCGTCACCAACACCGACGAAACCCGAGCCCTGCTGGCCCCACCCGCCCCCGGCCACATGGTGGCCTACCCGGTCTCCATAGAAGTCAACAGCGTGAAGAACAACGCCCCGCATCTCACCGACCCCCTCCCCCCGGAAGAAGTCCAAGCCGACGCGACGCTGTTCTGACGCTACTCGCCACCCGCCACCCGCCACCCGGACGCCGCACCACGCGTGAGCCGAGCGCACACACCTGCGAACCACCGCAACGGGACGCCGCACCACGGTTCAGCCGAGCGCACACCTGCGAACCACCCCGACGCCCGGCCGCGCCGCCGTCGCACGGTGTGGGTGCGGACCCGCAGGTCCTTCGGAGGGGGTGTGCCGCGTGGCGGGTGGCGGTTGGGGTGGGGGTGGGCAACGATCTTGGGGTGACGATGCTTTCGGCCGAGGCCTCCGGTGTTCCCGCGACGCGGCTCCTTCCCACGCCCTCCGGGGATGCGAGGGCTTCCATCTATCCCGCAGCGGGGGAGGTGCGGGGATGGTGTCTCGCGGGGCACGGGGCCGGAGGTGGGATCGAGGCCAGGGATCTGGTCGCCCTGGCGGCCGCGTTGCCCGCACTCGGGATCACCGTGGCGCTGATCGAGCAGCCGTGGCGGGTGGCCGGCAAGAAGCTCGCGCCGGCGCCGAAGAAGTTGGACGAGGGCTGGGTCCCCGCCGTCGAGGCGTTGGGCGCGGACATGGACGGGCTGCCGTTCGTCGCGTCGGGGCGGAGCGCCGGCGCGCGTGTGGCCTGCCGTACCGCGTCGGCGACCGGCGCCGCCGGGGTGGTGGCCCTCGCATTTCCACTGCATCCGCCCGGCAAGCCGAAGTCGTCGCGGGCCGAGGAGTTGTCGGGCGCGGGTGTGCCGACGCTGGTCCTGCAAGGAGAGCGCGACCCGTTCGGCGGCCCCGCGGAGTTCCCCGAGCCGGGGGAGCACTCGCAGCTCACCCCGGTGCCGTACGCCGACCACGGCTTCTCGGTCGGCAAGACCGCCCCGGTGACGCAGGAGGAGACACTTGCGGTCATCACCGGGACGGTCGGGGACTGGCTGACCTCGTTGTTCGCCTGAGGTGACGCCGCGGCGGCCCCGTCCGGGCCGGGAATGATCTGGTCGCACCCCGTGTTGCAGCCGGTACATCCTCGACCTGCGGGAGGCACTTCATGCTCACTGCCACGCCCTCGGTCGGCCGTACCGAGGCCGGAGCCGACACGTCCATGTTGAAGTGGGCGGAGTGGGTGCCGGGCGGTGATCGCCGTCGACCGATATCGTCGTCGTCGGGCGGGTCCGTTGTGGTCCGCGAGGATCGGCAGGTTGAGGAGGTGGGTCCCGTAGCGGAGACAGAGACCCTGGAGCAGCGGGACGCGCGGTTCGAGCGCGACGCGCTGCCGTTTTTGGATCAGTTGTACTCGGCCGCGCTGCGGATGACGCGCAACCCCGCGGACGCCGAGGACCTCGTCCAGGAGACGTTCGCGAAGGCGTACGGGTCGTTCCACCAGTTCCGCGAGGGCACCAACCTCAAAGCCTGGCTCTACCGGATCCTCACCAACACGTTCATCAACAGCTACCGCAAGAAGCAGCGGGAGCCCCAGCAGAGCGCCACCGAGGAGATCGAGGACTGGCAGCTCGCGCGCGCCGAGTCGCACATGTCGACCGGTCTGCGCTCGGCGGAGGCCCAGGCCCTCGACCGGCTGCCGGACTCCGACGTGAAGGAGGCCCTCCAGGCCATTCCGGAGGAATTCCGCATCGCGGTGTACCTCGCGGACGTGGAGGGATTCCCGTACAAGGAGATCGCGGACATCATGGGGACCCCCATCGGTACGGTGATGTCCCGGCTCCACCGCGGACGCCGCCAGTTGCGCACCCTGCTGGAGGACTACGCCCGTGAGCGCGGGCTGGTTCCGGCCGGTTCGGGTCGGAAGGATTCGGTCTCATGAGCGAGCGCGGCGCGCGAGTCAAACCGCTGGACGCTTTGGGCGAACGCCTTGCCGGGCGAAGCGAGGTACGGGCATGAGCTGCGGCGACCACCACGAAGTGGACTGCTCGGAGATCCTCGGCCGCTTGTACGAGTACATCGACAACGAGCTGGCCGACGCGGACTGCGGGGACATCCGCACGCACCTGGACGAGTGCTCCCCCTGCCTGGAGAAGTACGGGTTGGAGCAGCACGTCAAGGCGCTCGTCCAGCGCTGCTGCGGCTGCGACGACGTGCCCGTGGACCTCCGCAGCAAGGTGCTGGCCCGGATCCGCGAGGTCAAGGTCCAGGTCGACACCGACGCGGACGGCTCGCAGGTCGTCGTCGAGCAGGTGACCGTCGACCAGTTCGTCGTCGACGGGGAGCGCCCCGGCGCGTAGTGCCCGGGTGGGCCGCGCCGGTCCCGGCGCACCTGCGGCGTGTGCGGCGCACAGGGGCGCATGATGCGACGAATGGCCTATTGCGCGCCCCCCGTTCGGGTTAATCCGGCGACTCTGGACGGAGTAAACCGGACAGAAGGCGCTCAGCGCCCTTAGCCCGTCCTATCCTCGGTTGGCGGTTGAATTCGCGACCGGAGCCGAGGAGGCAGTCGCATGGGAACGCTGCCGAATACCCCACCCGGACGGTCCGTCCGGGGCGCGGGGGCCGGCTTCGGGATCGCAGTCCAGGGTGCCGTGGTGGTGTCCGCGGCCTTGTTCTACCTGCGCCGGAACCTGGCGCGGGTGCGCGGCGAGGCCGCCCGCGACGCGTCGGTGCGCAGTCTGCTGCGGGCCGTCGAGGTCAAGGACGGCTACACCCGCGCGCACAGCGAACGCGTGGCGTACGCCGCGGTGTTGATCGCCCGTCAGATGGGCATGCCCAAGCAGCGCGTCACTCTGCTGCGGTACGCGGCGCTGCTGCACGACGTGGGCAAGCTCGGCGTGCCGACCCGGCTGCTCACGAAGTCCGGCCCGCTCGACGCCGACGAGCGCGAGACGATCCAGCGGCACCCGCAGTGCGGCGCCGACCTCGTCCGCGACCTCGACTTCCTGGGCGAGGGCCGGTACGGCATCCTGCACCACCACGAACGCATGGACGGGCGCGGGTATCCGTCGGGCCTCCGGGGCGACGCCATCCCGGAGTTCGCCCGCATCATCGCGGTCGCCGACGCGTTCGACGCCATGACCTCGACGCGGTCGTACCGCAGGTCGCGGCCCATCGAGGCGGCGCTCGCCGAGCTGCACCGGTGCAGCGGCGCGCAGTTCGACCCGCGCATGGTCGCGGCGCTGGAGACCGCGCTGCGGCGGCACGGGTGGCCGCTCGCCGAGCAGCCGACGCCCGTTCCGCACGGGTCGTCGCCGCTGCCGGTGCCGCGCCTGGGGTTCGGGGACACGCACAGCGTCGCCGGGGCGCTGGCCGCGGAGCGCGGGGATCCACGCTGAGCTGCGGTCGATTGCGTTGAGCTTGCGGTGAGCTGAGCCGACCTGGGGTGGCCCGCGTAACCCGATCGGGCGTCTGCCGCCAGGCGGCGGTCAGGCCGCCGTCATGCCGCGGTCAGGCCCTGAACCAGCCGGAGCCGCCGATCAGCTCGGTGAGCTGCGCCGCGGTGATGGGCGGCGCGTCCATCGCCGGCGGGTACGCGTCCGAGCCGGTGACCCCGGCCGCCGCGGTGATCTCCAGGCCGCGCCCGTCCGGGTAGTACAGCAGCGCGTGGTACGAGGGCCCCGACACGTGCCCGGCCCCGGGCTCCTGCTGGTTGCCCGGCCCGCGCCAGGTCTTGAAGATCCCGCCGTCGGTCTCCCCGTTCGAGGCGCAGTTCGTGTTGGGCGCGGTCACGCCGTTGTCGGCGCAGTAGTTGTGCGCGGCCACCTGCTCCACCGTCTGGCGGGGCTGGTCGGGGTTGACCTTCGGGTCGTACACGGTGATGTCGATCCAGCCCATGCGTCCGTTCTTGGTGACCAGGTAGCGCCCGGACAGCGGGTTCCTGGTGTACGACGGCGTGGCGGTGTCCGCCTCCTTGGTGACGGTCCCGATCCCGGACGGCAGCTTGCTCTTCACGAATTCCAGCGCACCCTTGCCCGCTGCGGCCGACATCGTCGGGCCCCCGGACGATTTGGTCGGCGCGCTCGTGCTGGGCGCCCGCGTGGTCGGCGTCGTCGTGGCGGTCCGGGTCGGGCTGGTCGCGGCGGACGAGGACGGTGGGGCCGGGGACGACGGACGCGGCCGGTTGCCGGGTGCGGAGGACGTCGCGGAGCCGGTCGGTTCCGCGGTGGGCGGCGGCGCGGACGTCGCGGGCTCGGTGCCCGGCGGCGTCGCGGGCGCGCTCCCCGCGATGTCGCCGCGCGGCGCGCCCACGCCCGGCTGCGGTAGAAGCGCGGTGCCGACCCCCACGGCGACGACGGCCGCGGCCGATCCCGCGGCCAGCATGATCCTGCGCCGCCGCCGAATGCGGTCGGCCTTCCGCATGATGTCGTCGACCACCGGATCGTCCGGCACTTCGATGCCCTGGGCGGCCAGCCCCAGGAGCTCCCGCACGCGCATGTCCTTCAAAGCCGGGCCTCCTCGGCGTCGGTGAGCCGGTCCGCGGCGTCCGGCAGCGCGTCGCCGAGTGCGGACCGCAGGGTCGCCAGGCCGCGTGCGCTCTGGCTCTTGACCGTCCCCGTGCTGACCCCCAGGATTTGCGCCGTTTCCTCGACGCTCAGGTCTTCCCAGTAGCGCAGTACGAGAACGGCGCGCTGCCGAGGCGGGACCTCGGCGAGAGCCGTGCGTACCGCGAGGCTCATGTCGAGGTCGCCGTGTGCGGCCTCGGTGGTGTCGGGTGGTGCGGCGTGCGGGTGTTCGCGGCGCCACAGGCGCCGTCGCGACGAGATGAACACACTCATCAGGGTCCTGCGCGTGTACGCCTCGATGTTGTCGATCCGGTCCAGGCGGCGTCCCGCCAGCACCACCTTGACCAGGGTCGACTGCACCAGGTCCTCCGCCTCGTGGACATCGCCGCACAGCAGGAACGCGCTCCGCAGGAGCGGGCCGCGCCGGGCCGCGATGAACTCGCGCAGGGCATCGTCGTGTCCCGCCAACGCCACACCCCCTCAGGGGCCCCCGGCCGGAAGGCCCTCATTTCGAAAGAGAGCGGGAACACGGGTTCGGTTGCGTCGCGCGGCAGGTAAGTCGAACGTGTTCGGTCGTGGTGGCGCGGCGGGTTTATTCGCCGGCGGCCGCGAGGGGTTCGGCGGCGGGCTCGGGCGCGGCCGATGACCGGAGCGGCGCGGCGGTCGGCGCGGTGTCCGGTTGCCCGGGGCCGGGTACGCGCCGCCGAGCGCTGTTGCGCAGCCCCGCAAGGGGCGGCGTACCGCGGTCGCGCAGCATGCCGCCGACGACGAGCAGCCCGACGCCGGCCGCCACGAGGATGTCGCCGGGGCTGTCCACCTCGGGAAGTACCGGGAGGGGGACGGGAATCGACTCGCCGAGCGCGTCCAGCCGGGTGTCCGGCCCGGCGACCACGCGCCCGGCCGCCGCGGCCGCGTCCGGCGGCACTCCGGCGCGCGCGGCGGCGTGCTCGGACAGCGGCATGCCGCCGTTGACCACGATCACCAGCGCGTTGAGCAGCAGTCCCGCGGCGGCGAGCGGGATGCCGACCAGGTGCAGGTTCCCGGCCGCGAAACGGGCGGCCAGCGCGGCCGACAGCAGCAGCGCGAGCGGGTGGACGGTGGGGTCCGAGACCAGCACCCCGACCAACTGGGCCGCGAACGCGCAGCCGAGCCACGGGAGATGGCGTACCGGAAGACGGGACAGGCCGGAGACCCGGCCGCCGAGCAGGGCACCGGCGCCGAGAGCGAGGACGAGGACGAGCACGGCCAGACCCACGCGGTCATTGTGGCTCCGGACGTCCGCTCCACAAAGATCCTCGGCGCGTGTTGTCGCGCGCACCACCCGGTGGGACGCGTCCCGCGCGGTTGGATTCCGGCAGGGAGCCTGTGCCGTGACCACAAGCCTTCACCGGTGAACCCGTAGGCCCGCCGGACCGGCCGCACCGCCGGATCGGGTCCCCTCCGACGAGCACGCGAAGGAAGCGCCGGGAGGTCCGAGGAGGTTCACGCGGAGATGGTGGCCATGTCGCGAAGATCGTGGTCGCAGAGGGCGAGGCGGTCGGTGCGGGGGCGACGCTCGTGATCCTGGAGCCCGTGAAGACGGAGAACCCGGTGCCGACCGAGGGCCCGGGCACCGTCGAGGTGATCACGGTCGCGGAGGGCGACCTGATCGCGGTCATCGCCTGACGAAGAACGCCGAACGCGCCCTCACACGCAGGATTCGCAACGCCCGCGGGCCGAACGCGCGACACACGCGCCGCGCGACGCCGAGACGGTCACTGCACCGCCGGTCTGGTCGCGACGATCGTGTGTGCCGCAGCCGCAGCCGCAGCCGCAGCCGCGGCCCCCGCAGGGCCCTGCCCCGTGTCGCGGTGGTTCAGCGACCAGCCTGCGTCAGGCGGTCAGGCGGTCAGGACTCCGTGTTCCACGCACTTTGCCGTCCAACCCCTTGGGGTCACCTGGACGACCATGCGGCGTCGGCAACTGCCGCAGTAGCGGGGCGGTTCCAGTTCGCGGCGGCGTGCGCAGGCTTCGTGTCCGGCTTCCGACGCTGCTTCGCCGCACTGGTCGCAGTAGAGGGACGCCGGAGCGGGGCCCGGCGATGCGTTCACGGTCGTGTTCACGGTCGTAGAGTACGGCTCCATGCCGCAGCAGCCCATTCCGGTGTCGCCCGGAACACACGCCGAACTGACCCACACCGTCACGGAGGCCGACACCGCCGCGGCGGTCGGCAGCGGCGACCTCGCGGTGCTCGGTACGCCCCGCCTCCTGGCCCTCGCCGAGGGGGCGACCGTGCGCGCGCTCGCCGACCTGCTCGGCCCCGACCGCACCTCGGTCGGCACGCGCGTGACCCTCGAACACCTGCTGCCCACCCCGGTCGGCGGAACCGTCACGGTCCGCGCCGAGGTCGTGTACGCCGACGGCCGCCTCGTCCGCTTCTCCGTCGCCGCCGAGGACTCCGCGCGGCGGCTCGTCGGGCAGGGCGAGGTCACGCGCGTGATCGTGGACCGCGAGCGGTTCCTCGCCCGCGTACCGCCCGCGGACGCGTAGCGGCCGTCCGCGCGGCCCGCGCGCACCGTCCGGCTCCCTCACACGCCGTTGGTGCTGCGCGGGTACACCGCCTCCGGATCCGTCAGCACGTTGACCAGGTACGGCACCTCCGACGCGAACGCCCGTCCCAGCGCCGCCCCGATGTCCTCCGCCCGCTCCACCGTCTCCCCGGCGCCCCCGAGTGCCCGCACGACCTCGTCGTACCGCGTCGCCGGGGCGAGGTCGGCCGCGACGTCGTAGCCGTACAGCTTGCGCATCGGGTGCTTCTCCAGGCCCCAGATGCCGTTGTTGCCGACCACCATGACGACCGGCAGCTTGTGGCGCACCAGCGTGTCCACGTCCATCAGCGAGAACCCGGCCGCACCGTCGCCGAGCAGCAGCACGATCTGCGCGTCGGGCCGGGCCAGCCGCGCGCCGATTGCGTAGCCGAGGCCGGTGCCCAGGCAGCCGTACGGGCCGGGGTCCAGCCAGCCCCCGGGACGGGCCGGCTCGACGTACTTCCCGGCGTACGACACGAAGTCGCCGCCGTCGCCGATCACCACGGCGTCGTCGTCGAGTACGCGGAGGAGTTCGCCGTACACCCGCACCGGGTGGATCGTGTCACCCGCGCCGCGCAGCAGCGCCCGGTCCGACTGCGCGGCCGTGCGCACCGCAGCCTGCACGTGTTCGCACCAGCGCTGGTACGCCGACGCCTTGCCCTTGCGCGTCCACGCCTCCACGACGTCGTCCAGCACCAGCGTCAGGTCCCCGCAGACGGACGCGGCCACCGGCGCGTTCCCGCCGAGCCGGCCAGGGGAGTCCACGAGGTGCACGACGCGCGCGGGCGGCGCGCCGTCGCGTCCGCCGAACACGCCGTATCCGAGCCGGAAGTCGAGCGGCGCGCCGATGACGACCACCAGGTCCGCCCCGCCGAGCGCGGTCGACCGGGCGCGGGTGACCAGCAGTTCGTGGCCGTTGGGCAGGATGCCGCGGCCCATGCCGTTGGCGACGACCGGGACGCCCATCGTCTCGGCGGCCCGGCGCGCGGCCTCCTCGGCACCGTCCATCCACACGTCCTGGCCGAACACCAGCACCGGACGCTGCGCCTCGGCCAGCAGGCCCGCGGCGGTGGCGACGGCGACCGGGTCGGGGACGCTCCGCACCGGCTCCTCGGCGACCGGAGCGGGCACCTCGGCGCGGTCGAACAGCACGTCCATGGGCACGTCGAGGAACACCGGTCCGCGGTGCGGCCGGGCGGCCAGGGCCACGGCGTCCGCCACCTCGGCCGCGATGCGGTCCGTCTCGTGCACGGTCGCGGCGCGCTTGGTGACCGGGGCCAGCAGCGGCGGGTGGTCGAGTTCCTGGAGCGCACCGGAGCCCCACCGGAAGGCCGGAGCCCGCCCGCCGATCACCAGCAGCGGGGAGCCGTTCATGTGCGCGGTGGTCACCGCGCTCACGCCGTTGGTCACCCCGGGGCCCGCGGTGAGCACCGCGAGCCCGGGGCGCCGGGTGAGCTTGGCGGTCGCCTCCGCGGCGAAGACGGCGGTCTGCTCGTGGCGGACGTCGACGATGCGCAGCGGCTCGGCCGCCTTGACCGCGCCGTCGTAGACCGGGAACACGTGTCCCCCGGACAGTGTGAACAGGGTGTCGATCCGATGGGCGCGGAGCGCCGCGACCACGAGGTCGCCGCCGTGTCCTTCGATCGTCCCCGGGGCGCGGTGCGGGTCCTGATCCCGCGTCCGGTCCGGGTGCTGGTCCGGGTGCTGGTCCTGGTCCTGCCGCTGGTCCTGGTCGTGCGCGTGCGAGCCCGACATGCCGACACCTCCGACATGAACGGTAGCCGCGCCGACACGTTGCGACACGCTTTCGGACTTTCCCGATCGGCGCGGACCGTGCGGAACGGGCAGGGCGGGTACGAGGGTTGCGCTCGTACCCGCCCCTTGCCTCGCAACGCGGCCTGCCCAGAGGCGCCGCCCCGCCTACAGCGTCTGGTTGAGCGCCTTCACCGGCATCTGGAGGTCGGCCAGCAGCTCCAGGTCGGATTCCGGCTTGCGGCCCAGCGTCGTCAGGTAGTTGCCGACGATGACCGCGTTGATGCCGCCCAGCAGACCCTTCTCGGTGCCCAGGTCGCCGAGGGCGATCTCGCGGCCGCCCGCGTACCGCAGGATCGTGCGCGGGAGCGCCAGCCGGAAGGCCCCGATGATCTTCAGCGCCTCGCGCGGCTCGATGACCGTCTGCTCCTCGAACGGCGTGCCGGGACGCGGGTTCAGGAAGTTGAGCGGCACCTCGTCCGGCTCCAGCTCGGCCAGCTGCCCCGCGAACTCGGCGCGCTGCTCGGCGGTCTCGCCCATCCCGACGATGCCGCCGCAGCACACCTCCATGCCCGCCGCGCGCACCATGCGCAGGGTGTCCCAGCGCTCCTCCCACGAGTGCGTCGTCACGACGTTCGGGAAGTAGGAGCGGGCGGTCTCCAGGTTGTGGTTGTAGCGGTGGATGCCCATCTCGGCGAGCTCGTCGACCTGCTCCTGGGTGAGCATGCCGAGGGACGCGGCGATGTTGATGTCGACGGCCTCGCGGATCGCCTTGACGCCCTCGCGCATCTGGTCCATGAGGCGCTTGTCGGGCCCGCGGACGGCGGCCACGATGCAGAACTCGGTGGCACCCGTGGCCGCGGTCTCCTCGGCGGCCTTGACCAGCGACGGGATGTCGAGCCACGCGGCGCGCACCGGCGACGGGAACAGGCCGGACTGCGAGCAGAAGTGGCAGTCCTCGGGGCAGCCGCCGGTCTTGACCGACACGATGCCCTCGACCTCGACCTCGGGGCCGCAGTGCCGCATGCGGACCTCGTGGGCGAGTTGCAGAAGCTCCTCCAGGCGCTCGTCGGGCAGGCCGAGCACCCGGAGCACCTGGTCCGCGTCGAGCCCGCGCCCCTGCTCCAGGACCTGCTCGCGCGCCACGGCGAGGATGTCGCCGTCCGCCGGGCCGCCGTCCCGGGCGCCCTGGTTCGTCACATCGAGCGTTTCCGTCACCGTTCACCTCGCGCTGGATCGTGGGCGGCGCGGAACGCGCCCGGGTCGAAGGTACCGCCCAGTGCCGGGGCGAGCCCCGCGCGGGCCGCCCCCAGGAACTCGGCGGGGTGCAGCACACCGGCCCCGGCACCGACGGCACCGGCGAGCGGGCGGGCCGCCAGGGTCTCCAGGTCGCGGATGTTGCTGCGCATCGCCAGGTCGGGTGTGTCGGGCCAGGAGCCGATCACCACGCCGGCCAGGTCGATGCCGCGGTGCGCCATCGCCTCCAGGGTCAGTGCGGTGTGGCCGAGCGTCCCGAGGTCGGGGCGGGCCACCACGAGGACCGGGGCGCCGAGCGTGTGCGCGAGATCGGCGATCGTGGTGCCCTCCTCGTCGAACCGGACCAGCAGGCCGCCGGCGCCCTCGACGATCACCAGGCGCCGGGTCTCGGCGAGTTCGCGCACGGTCGCCACGACCTCGTACAGGTTGACCGGCTGGCGGCCGCTCAGACGGGCCGCGGCGGCGGGCGACAGGGCGTCCGGGAAGCGGGCGTACTCGTGCAGGTCGGTGATGCCCGCGAGCCGCCCGACGTCGTCGAGGTCGCCCGGCTCGTCGGGGGCGACGCCGGTCTGCGCGGCCTTGACGACGGCCACCGAGGAGCCGCGCGTCGCGGCCAGCGCGGCGACGGCGGCGGTCACCACGGTCTTGCCCACACCGGTGTCGGTCCCGGAGACGACCAGAATGCTCACGTCGAGAGCCTAAGTCCCGGGCGGGAGTGCCCGGCACCAAGGTCCCGCCCGGGTGCCCCGGAGCCGGTCGGCCCCGCGTCGACCCGCACCGGCGTCGCGAACGACCCCCAGTGATACGCGTCACATGGCTTGATCGTCCCTTAAGCAGGACTTATGTCCGTTTGCGGTGATCGCGTGTCATCCTTGTGGGCGCTGCAAGCGCGCGACGAACTTGTAGCGGTCGCCTCGGTAGACCGAGCGGACCCACTCCACGGGCTCCCCGGACGTGTCGAAGCTGTGCCGCGACAGGAGCAGCAGCGGCATGCCGACGTCGGTGGAGAGCAGCCCCGCCTCACGGGGGTTGGCGAGGGCGGTCTCGATGGTCTCCTCCGCCTCGGCCAGGTGCACGTCGTACGCCTCGCCGAGTGCCGTGTACAGCGACGTGTACCGGTCAAGCGTGCGCCGCAGCGACGGGAAGCGCTTGGTCGACAGGTGCGTCGTCTCGATGGCCATGGGCTCCGCGTTGGCGAGCCGCAGGCGCTCGATGCGCAGCACCCGGTTGCCGGGCTTGATGGCGAGCCGTTCGGCCAACTGGTCGTCGGCCGAGACGTAGCCGACGTCGATCAGACGGGAGGTGGGCTCCAGACCCTGGGCCCGCATGTCCTCGGTGTACGAGGTGAGCTGGAGGCTCTGCGCGACCTTCGGCTTGGCGACGAACGTGCCGCGCCCCTGGACGCGTTCCAGGCGCCCCTCGATCACCAGCTCTTGGAGGGCCTGCCGGACCGTGGTCCGCGAGATGTCGAACTCCCCGGCCAGGGTGCGCTCCGGCGGCACCGGGGTGCCGGGAGGCTGCGTCTGGGTCAGCTCCTGAAGGTGCTTCTTGAGCCGGTAGTACTTCGGCTCGCGCGCGGCCCCCTCGGCTGCCGGGTCCCCGCCCGTCACGCTCTCCGGGTTGCCGGCGTCCTCTTCGTTCGGCGCCGCCGCCATCGCGGTCGCCCCTTGTTCCGCCGTCACCTGTGCCCTCCTGACACGTTCGGTCCCCATCGTGGCACGACCGGCCCGGCCCGGGTGACGGGCCGCACGGATCGGGGCGGACCGCGGCTCAGATGTCGGTCGGGTAACGGCTGCCCGCAGGACTTCTGCGGAACCTTGACACCCCAATTGGTCTATGCCAACCTCCGGAATGGTCTAAACCATTGGTGGTCACCGCGCAACCCTCGTCCCGGTTCGCAAAGCACCTTCCCCCCAGGCGGATCCTGAAGGCCCGGTCCCTCACGACGGGTCTGAAGCGGGGAAACGCGAAACCACGGCAAGCGGTACCAAGCATCCTGAGGAGGATGGTGTGAAGCGTCGTCTCTTCGTCGCGGCGGGTGTCGCGGCGGCGCTCACCGGCGTTGCCGCCTGCGGCAGCTCGGACAGCGGTGACAAGGACAAGCCGGCCGCGTCGGGCAGTGCCCCGGCGGCCGCGGGCAAGACCGGCAAGGTCACCATCTGGGTGATGAAGGGGTCGACGAACGACGAGTTCAACGCCGCCTTCAAGGCCAAGTTCGAGGCCGACCACCCGGGCTCCACCGTGGACATCCAGGTGCAGCAGTGGAACGGCATCGGTGAGAAGATCACCGCCGCCCTCGCGAGCAACGACGCACCGGACATCATCGAGGCCGGCAACACCAACATCGCGGGCTACGCGGCCTCCGGCGGTGTCATGGACCTCAGCGGCAAGGTCGACGAGCTGGGCGGCAAGGACTGGATCCCCGGTCTGGCCGGTCCCGGCAAGCTCGACGGCAAGCAGTACGGCATCCCGTTCTACGCCGCCAACCGCGTCGTGATCTACAACAAGGAGGCGTTCGCCGCCGCCGGCGTCCAGCCGCCGAAGACGCGCGCCGAGTGGCTGGAGATCAGCAAGAAGCTCAACACCGGCGACCAGCAGGGCATCTACCTGCCGGGCCAGAACTGGTACTTCTACGCGGGCCTCCTGAAGGACGAGGGCATCGACCTCACCACCAAGGACGGCGACAAGTGGAAGTCCAACATCGGCACGCCGCAGGGCGCCGCCGCGGTGAACTTCTACAAGGACCTCGCCGCCAACGGCAAGGGCCCGAAGGACGCGGACGAGCAGACGCAGCCCGAGACCGTCGCCAAGGCCGAGGGCAAGATCGCGCAGTTCATCGCGGTCCCCGGTGAGCTCGACACGGTCGTCAAGGCCAACCCGGCGCTGAAGGACAAGTACGACTTCTTCCCGATCCCGGGCAAGGACGCCTCGGCCCCCGGCGCCACCCTGACCGGCGGCTCGGACCTCTTCATCCCCGAGAAGTCCAAGAACAAGGAGCTGGCGTACGACGCCATCAAGCTGTTCAACAGCGACGAGATGCAGGTCAAGCTCGCCAAGGCGCTGACCTACGTGCCGAGCAAGACCACCCAGGTCACCGCGCTCGAGGGCGTCCCGGGTGCGCAGGCACAGGCGCTGGGCGCGCAGAAGGGCTTCGTCATCCCGGCCACCACGACCACCAACTGGGCCGCGGTCGAGGAGTCGAACCCGATCAAGGCGTACCTGACCGCGGTGCTGGTCGGCGGCAACCCGGACTCCGAGGGCAAGAAGGCCGACGAGGCCATCGCGAAGGTGCTCAACACCCCGAGCTGACCCGGTCCGACCGGGTCGCCCGCTGATCCGATCGACTGAACAGCACCATGCGGCCGGTCCCGCCGGGGATATCTCCGGCGGGACCGGCTCAGGCCCGATTACCCGACACCGAACGACGGGAAGGCACCTGTGTCAGCCTCGAAGGCCGACGCGGTGGTCGCGACGCCCACGCAGCCCCCGCGGACCGACGCACCGGCAGGTGGGTCAAGCTCCCACAAGCGCCCGCGCCGCAGACGCGGACCCCTTCAGCTCATCAGCCCGTACCTGATGGTCGCCCCGGCGATCCTCGGTGTCGTCTTCCTGCTCGCCTACCCGGTGGCGAAGAACGCGATCCTGGGCTTCAAGGAGTACGGCCGCCGCGACTTCACACTCGGCCTGTCGGGCAAGTGGATCGGGCTGGACAACTTCAAGGAGATCTTCCAGGACTCGGAGTTCTGGACGGTCACCTGGCGGAGCTTCTGGTTCACCGGCATCAACGTCGTCGCCATCATGGTGGCCGCCACGCTGATCGCCCTCATGCTGACCAAGCTCGGCCGCGTCATGCGCGTCACCGTGCTCATCGGCCTGGTGTGCGCGTGGGCCATGCCGATCATCGCGGCCACCACCGTCTTCAAGTGGATGTTCCGCTCGGACAACGGGGTCGCCAACTACCTGCTGGTCAAGCTCGGCTTCGACTCGTTCGAGGACTACACCTGGTTCGCCGACGGCAAGTCGACGATGACCGTGGTCATCCTGCTGATCGTGTGGCAGTCGATCCCGTTCGCGGCGCTGACCATCTACGCGGGCCTGACCACCGTGCCGGACGAGGTGTACGAGTCGGCGCGCCTGGACGGCGCCGGACCCGTGCGGATCTTCACCTCCATCACCTTCCCGATGCTGCGCCCGATCTTCCTCCTGGTCACCTCCCTGGAGGTGATCTGGATCTTCAAGTGCTTCGCGCAGATCTGGGCCATCGCCGGGCAGAACGGCCCGATCTCGGAGATCGCCACGCTGCCGGTGTACGCGTACCAGACCGGCATGCAGCTCAAGCGCTACGGCGTCGCGGGCGCGATCTCGACCGTCACGGTGCTGATCCTCGCGGCGATGCTCGTCTTCTACTTCCGTCAGTTGTTCAAGCAGGAGCGGGAGGCCGACAAGTGACGCCCCTGAAGTCGCGAGTCCTCAAGCGGGTCCCGCTCAACATCGCCGCGCTGATCGTCTTCGTGGTGATGATCTTCCCGGTCTACTGGATGGTGCTCACCGCCTTCCGGCCGGCCAAGGAGATCGGCGCGGAGACCCCGAAGTTCCTGCCCACCTCGGTGACCTTCGAGAACTTCAAGAACGCCGTCGACATCGACAACTTCTGGGAGTTCTGGCGCAACAGCCTGATGGTCGCCGTCGGCGGCGTCGGCCTGGCGCTGATCGTCGCGTGCTTCTCCGCCTTCGCCGTCGCGCGCATGCAGTGGAAGGGCCGCGCGCCCTTCATCCTCATGGTGTTCATCGCGCAGATGGCGCCGTGGGAGGCGCTGATCATCCCGATGTTCCTGATCGGCCGCGACCAGGAGCTGCTGAACTCGCTGCCCTTCCTGACCGCGATCTACTTCGTGATGACGCTGCCGTTCTCGATCGTGACGCTGCGCGGCTTCCTCGCGAACATCCCGGTCGAGCTGGAGGAGGCCGCGCGCGTCGACGGCTGTACGCGCTTCGGGGCGTTCCGCCGGGTCGTCTTCCCGCTGCTCGCCCCGGGCCTGCTGTCCACCTCGCTGTTCGGCTTCATCACCGCGTGGAACGAGTTCGCGTTCGCCAACACGCTGCTGTTCGCCGACCCCAAGCAGGACACCCTGCCGGCCTGGCTCAACGAGTTCAGCAACGGCCTGACCGTCGACTGGGGCGCCACCATGGCGGCGGCGACGCTGTTCATGCTGCCCGTCCTGCTGATCTTCCTGATCCTGCAAGGCAGAGTCACCGGCGGCCTGACGTCCGGTGCGGTGAAGGGCTGAGCGCACACCATGACTCACCAGTCCACGAGCCGGTCCACCCGCCGGTCCGATGATCTCGGCCGCCTCGCCCTGGCCGTACTGCAACCCGGCTTCGCCGGTCTGACCGCCCCCGACTGGCTGCGCCGCCACGTCGCCGACGGACTCGGCTCCGTCGGGCTGTTCGGCCGCAACGTCCAGTCGCCCGAACAGCTCGCGGCACTCACCGCGACGCTGCGCAAGGAACGCGACGACATCCTGGTCGCCATCGACGAGGAGGGCGGCGACGTCACCCGCCTCGAAGTGCGGCAGGGCAGCTCGTGGCCCGGCAACCTCGCCCTGGGCGCCGTCGACGACACCACCCTCACCAGGGCGGTGGCCACCGGCCTCGGGCGCGACCTGGCCCGCTGCGGCGTCAACTTCGACTGGGCGCCGGACGCGGACGTCAACGCCAACCCCGACAACCCGGTCATCGGCGTGCGCTCGTTCGGCGCCGACCCGGACCTGGTGGCCCGGCACACCGTCGCGTACGTCGAGGGCCTCCAGGCCACCGGTGTCGCCGCGTGCGTCAAGCACTTCCCGGGCCACGGCGACACCGCCGTCGACTCGCACCTCGGCCTTCCGCGCGTCGACGCGTCCCGCGAACTGCTCGCCGCCCGCGACCTGGTGCCGTTCCGCGCCGCGATCGCGGCCGGGGCCAAGGCGGTCATGTCGGCGCACATCGTGCTGCCGGCCTACGACGCCGAGTACCCCGCGACGCTGAGCAGGGCGATCCTGACCGGCCTGCTCCGCGAGGAGATGGGCTACCAGGGCCTGATCGTCACCGACGGCATCGAGATGGGCGCCATCGCCGACACCTACGGCATCGCCGACGGCACCGTGCGGGCGCTCGCCGCCGGGGTCGACGCGGTCTGCGTCGGCGGCGGGCTGTGCGACGAGGGCACCGTGCTGCTGCTGCGGGACGCGATCGTCGCGGCGGTCCGCGAGGGTCGGCTGTCCGAGGAGCGCCTCGCCGACGCCGCCGCGCGCGTCGCGGAACTCGCGGCCTGGACCCGCGAGAACGCCAACCGCGGCGGCGAGCCCGGGGACCACGCGGTCGGCCTGGAGGCCGCCCGGCGCGCGGTCCGGGTCGAGGGCCCGCTGACCCCGGTGACGGCCCCCGCGCACGTGCTGGAGCTGACGTCCCGGACCAACATCGCGGTGGGGGACGAGACGCCGTGGGGCGTCGGCGCGTACCTGGCCCAGGCGGTGCCCGGCACGACCGTGGCGCGGCCGGGCATGACCACGTTCGGCCTGGTCGACGCGCAGCTCGCGGCGGCGGACGGACGGCAGCTCGTGGTCGTCGTACGCGACCTGCACCGCAACGTCGCCGCCGCGGACATGCTGGCCGGAATAGTCGCGGTCCGGCCGGACACCGTCGTGGTGGAGATGGGGCTTCCGTACGGGGACGCGCAGGGACTCACCCGCATCGCCACGCACGGCGCCGCGCGGGTGTGCGGCATCGCCGCCGCGGAGACACTGACCGGGCGGGTCCTTGAGCCCGGCCCAGACCCGGCCGGCACCGCGTAGTCCAGCCGAGCTGTCCCACCGGGAACCAACGGAAGGCACCACACAGATGTCTGCGAGCACCGAAGCCGCGGCGCCGCGCGGCGGGATCATGTCCGCCGAGATGGCCGAGCAGCCGGAGGTACTGCGCCGGATCCTGACCGAGGGCGCGCCGCGCATCCGCGAGGCGGCCGCCGCCATCGCCGCCCGCAGCCCGAGATTCGTGCTGCTCACCGCGCGCGGCACCAGCGACAACGCCGCGCTGTACGCGAAGTACCTGGTCGAGGTGCTGCTCGGCAAGCCGGCCGGGCTCACCTCGATGTCCACCACGACGGCGTACGGCGCGGAGCCGGACCTGTCGGACTGCCTCGTCGTCACCGTCAGCCAGTCGGGCGGGTCGCCGGACCTGGTCGCCTCCACCGAGGCGGCCCGCAAGGCCGGGGCCATCACGCTCGCGGTCACCAACAACGCGGACTCGGCGCTCGCCGCGGTGTCCGAGTTCCACATCGACGTGCTGGCAGGGCCGGAGAAGGCGCTGCCGGCGACGAAGACCTACACCGCGGAACTGCTGGCCCTGTACCTCCTGGTCGAGGGGCTGCGCGGCGGCGACGGAGCGGACGCGGCGCGGCTGCCGGAGTACGCGGCGGAGATCCTCGCCCGCGGGTCGGAGGTCGCGGCGCTCGCCCAGCGCTACCGGTTCGCGCAGCGCCTCGTCATCACCTCGCGCGGCTACGGCTACCCGACCGCGCGCGAGGCGGCCCTGAAGATCATGGAGACGAGCTACATCCCCGCCCAGCCGTTCTCGGGCGCGGACCTCCTGCACGGGCCGCTGGCCATGGTCGACAACGTCAGCCCCGTCATCGCCGTCGTCCCGGACGGCCGCGGCGGCGAGGCCCTCCAACCGGTCCTCGAACGCCTTCGCGGCCGCGGCGCCGACCTCATGGTCGTCGGCACCGCCGACCAGGTCGCCGGCGCCAGCGCCGGCTTCGCCCTCCCGGCCGGGGTCCCGGAGGAGGTCCAGCCGATCCTCGAAATCCTCCCCCTGCAACTCCTGGCCTACGAGATCACCATGGCCCGAGGCCTGGACCCGGACGCCCCCCGAGCTTTGGCCAAGGTCACCGAGACCCACTGAACCCCGGCCGGGGCCCCGAGCCTTGGCCAAGGTCACCGAGACCCACTGAACCCCGGCCGGGGCCCCGAGCCTTGGCCAAGGTCACCGAGACCCAACGACTCCGTCGCCCGAGTGCCTCGCCCCTGACGCCCCCGAGCCATCGCCAGGTCACGAAACCCCGGCCCCGCCCCCGCCTCCCGAGGGCGGGGCCGCGGTGGTTCGACGGGGAGGGCGAGGTAAGGCCCGTGCGGTCGGCGGCGGCACGTTTGGCAGTGGTGAGACCGGGCGGGCGGCGCGGGGAGCGGGTTGTGTGCCTCCCCGGGTCGCCCCCAGGCTGCTCACCCGCTTGGTGCTTGCCTGGTCCCGCATCACCCGCTCCTCGCTCGGCCGCGCTGCCGGGGCCACGTGGCGCCCTTGCGGCTCCGGGGAAATGCCGGCGGTGGTGCGGGAAACCGCTCGCCGTGGATGGTGGGCGGCGTACTGGCTTCCTATATGCGTTCGGGGCTCAGGGACCGGTGTGGGTCAGGGCGTTGATGAAGTCTCGGATCACTGGGCGGTGGTCCTTTTGGGGCCAGGCCAGGGCCAGTTCGCAGGGGGACAGGTCGGTTACCGGGACGGTGGTGACGCCGGGGCGGCGGTAGATGGCGGCGTTGCCCTCGGCGAGGAGGACTATGCCGCTGCCCTCCTCGATGGCCGCGAAGGTCTCCTCCGCGTTGGCCACCGTCGCGCCGATGCGCGGTGGTCGGCCGTCGCGTTCGTCGACGGCGAGCCAGTAGTCGCGTAGCGGGCCCGCGGTGGCCGGGAGCGCGAGGAACGGTTCGTTCAGGAGCTCGCCGAAGGCCACCTTGTCGCGGGTCGCCAGCGGATGGTCGTCGCGCATGGCCACCCAGCGCGGCTCGGTGGCCAGTACGTACACGTTCAGGTCGTCCTGGCCCGGCACCGGCAGCCACAGGAGCGCGACGTCCACCTCGCCCGTGGCGAGGCCCGCGGTCGCGTCGTCCCAGTTGATCTGCCGCAGTTTGACGGTCCACCCCGGCCGCCGCTCCGCGAAGCGCTCGCGCGCCCGTTGCAGCAGGCCGCGGCCGACGCTGGTGGACAGGCCCACGGTGAGCACGGCGGCCTCCGCGGCCGCGGCGTCCGCGACGGTGCGCTGTGCCTCGTCCCAGTCCTGGAGCAGTGCCCGTGCGGCGGGCAGCAGCGCGGCGCCCGGGGCGGTCAGCGAGACGGCCCGCTTGTCGCGTTCGAACAGCCGTACCCGCAAATGGTCTTCGAGTTGGCGTATCTGTTTGCTCAGCGCGGGCTGCGAGACGAACAACCGCTCGGCCGCGCGCGTGAAGTTGAGCTCTTCGGCGGTCGCCACGAAGTAGCGCAGGTCGCGAAGGTGCACATCCATAACCGATGGCTATCACGACCGGTCTTGGACGCGCAGCCGAGATTCCCGCGAGGATCACCGGGACAGGTTCCGCCGCAGACGCGGGCCCGCCGCCCCGTTCGCACGACGCATCCACAGACGCACGGAGGAGTACCGGCTATGCGCTACCGCCTGTTCGGCAACACCGGCCTGCGGGTCTCCGAGCTGTTCCTCGGCGCGATGACCTTCGGCGACCCCGAGACGGTCGGCACGTCGGCCGACGAGAGCCGCCGCATTGTCGACGCTTACGAGGACGCCGGCGGCAACGTCATCGACACCGCGGTCAACTACCGCGACGGGGCCAGCGAGACGATCCTCGGGCCCATACTCCAGGGCCGCCGCGACCGGTTCGTCCTGGCCACGAAGTACACCCTGAGTCGCGACGGCGGCGACCCCAACGCGGCCGGCAACCACCGCAAGAACCTGCGGCTGTCGCTGGAGACCAGCCTGCGGCGCCTGGGCACCGACTACATCGACATCTACTGGGTGCACATCTGGGACCGCGACACGCCGATCGAGGAGACCATGCGCGCCCTCGACGACGCGGTGCGCGCCGGCAAGGTGCTGTACGTCGGCATCTCGGACGCCCCGTCCTGGGTCGTCTCCCGTGCGAACACCCTGGCGGAGTGGCGCGGTTGGACGCCGTTCGCCGGGCTCCAGGTGCCGTACAACCTGCTCAACCGCGACGTCGAGCGCGAACTGCTGCCGATGGCCGACGCCTTCGGCATGAGCGTCGCGGCCTGGGGGCCGTTGGCGAGCGGCGTGCTGTCGGGCAAGTTCACACGCCCGGGCGGCACCGGGGAGGCCGTGACGCGGGTGAACCCGGACTCGCTCGCGGAACGCGACCACGCGGCGGCCGGCGCCGTCCAGGAGGTCGCGGACGACCTCGGTGCGTCGCCTTCGCAGGTGGCCATCGCGTGGACCCGGGCGCGGTCGCGCGCCGTACACCCGATCATCGGCGCGCGGACCGCCGAGCAGCTCAAGGACAATTTGGGCGCTGTGGGCCTCGAACTGCCCGCGGAGGCCGTGGAACGCCTGGATGCCGCGGTGGACTTCGCGCTCGGCTTCCCGCAGGACTTCATCGCGGCGACGCGGTCGTACGTGTACGGCGAGTCGGCGGTCCGCGTCGACGGGCGCGGTTGACGGGGACGGACCGGCCGCGAACGGCACCGGCTGCGGACACGGGGCCGGGGCCGGGCGCGGACGAGGCCGGGCCAGGACGGCGCCGGATCAGGAGGCCCGGTCAGGAGGCCCGGTCAGGAGGTTGGGCCAGGACGACGCTTCGATTCGACAGGAAGGCAAGGAGCGCTCATGGCGGCGGCACCGGTGGCGCTGGTGACGGGGGCGAACCGGGGGATCGGCAACGAGGTGGCGCGGCAGCTCGCCGACCGGGGGCACACGGTGCTGCTGTCCGCGCGGTCCGCGGACGCCGCCCGACAGGCTGCCGCACGGCTCGCGGGCGGCGACGTCCACCCGCTGGTCCTGGACGTGGTCGACGACGACTCGGTCGGCCGGGCCGTCGAGCGGGTGTGCGACCGGCACGGGCGCCTGGACGTGTTGGTCAACAACGCCGCCGTGCACTACGACATCTGTCAGCGGGCCGTGGACGCGGACCTCGCGGTGGTCCGGGAGGCGGCCGAGACGAACCTGTACGGGCCCTGGCGCCTCGTCCAGGCCGCGCTGCCGCTGTTGCGGAGGAGCCGGCACGGGCGTGTCGTCAACGTGTCGAGCGAGGTGGCGTCCCTGACGAACATGGGCGGCGGCACCCCCGCGTACACCGCGTCGAAGGTCGCCCTGAACGCGCTGACCAGGATGCTCGCCGCGGAACTGCGGCCGGACCGGATCCTCGTCAACGCCGTGTGCCCGGGATGGGTCGCGACGGACATGGGCGGCCCGGGCGGGCGCCCGGTGCGCGAGGGGGCCGCGGGGATCGTCTGGGCCGCCACGCTGCCCGACAACGGGCCGACCGGAGGCTTCTTCCGCGACGGGCGGCCGTTGCCCTGGTAGTGCGCGTGGGGGGACGAGCGGACGCCGCGAACCTCCACGGCCGCGGCGTACCGCTCCGCCGCGTCAGCGCCGTTGGCCGAGGATGCAGAACTCGTTGCCCTCGGGGTCCGCCAGCACGACCCACGACGACTGGTCGCTCTGGCCGATGTCGACGTGCCGCGCGCCGTGCGCGACCAGGCGGGCGACCTCGGCGGCCTGGTCGTCGGGACGGAAGTCGAGATGCAGGGGGCTCTTGGACTTCTTGGCCTCGCCCTCCATCCGGACGAAGTCCAGCCCCGGCATGACGTCCGGCGCCGGGCGGATCTCGAACTCGTCCTCGGTGGACTGCACCACGACCCAGCCCAGAGCCTCGGCCCACCACTGCCCCAGGGCCGCGGGATCCGCGCAGTGGACGATCACCTGTTCCCATTGCAAGGTCATTCGCCGAGCTTAGACCGGCTGCCGCGGGGGTCAAGGAGCGGCGGGCGGCACGCGGTGTGTTGGGGGTGCACCCGCGGGGCGGGGCCCGGGAGGGGGCTGTGGAACGGGCTCGGGACGGGCTGCGGAACGGGCTTGGTGCGGGTCCGGGAGGGGCTGCGGATCGGGCTTGGCGCGGGCTCGGGACGGGCTGCGGATCGGACCTCGGATCGGCCGGATCGGGTTGAGCCCAGGGCAGGGGCGCGGGTCTCCGGGCGAGCGTTCATGTGCCGGATGGTTTGTCAGAGTTCGATGGTCTTTTGCGCAAGTTTTCAGCCGTCCCACACTCGTATGCACCACAGCGGCCACGCCGATTCCAGGTGCGCCCGCCATCAAGGGAGTGCGGAGCCGCAACCGCGATCCGCCGACGCCCCGGCCGGCCCGCCGGGTTCGGGAGAATCCCCATGACCGCGCCTGCTCCTGGAACGACGAAGGACCCCGTCACCGACGCGCCCGAACCGCCCGCCGACACCGAGCACCGGACCCGGGCCCTCCCTGGCCCGGCGGGTGCCCCGGCCGCGGCCGCGTACTCGATGCCCGGCACGGCGTACGAACTCCCCGACCACTCCGGAGCAGCCCAGGTCCTCGCCGCCCGCGCGTCGGCGTCGGCGATGGTCTCGGCGGCCGCCGCCCGGGTCGTGCCGGGTGGGGGCTACACGCCGTCCGCGTCCGTGCGTCCGGCCGTACGTCGGGCGCCGTCGCCGGCCCCGGCTCCGACTTCGCGCTACAGCGTCGGCCTGGCCCGCGACGCGGACGAGGTACGGGCCGCGCAGCGGCTGCGGCACCTGGTGTTCGCCGGGGAGATGGGCGCGGACCTGCACAGCCTCGAACCCGGGCTCGACGTCGACGCGTTCGACGCCCACTGCGACCACCTGGTGGTGCGGGAGGACTCCAGCGGTGCGGTCGTCGGGACGTACCGCCTGTTGCCGCCCGACCGCGCCCGCGAGGCCGGAGGGCTGTACGCGGCCGGTGAATTCGCGCTCGGCAGCCACGCCGAACTGCACGCGGACCTCGTCGAGGTCGGCCGGTCCTGCGTGCACCCGGACCACCGCGAGGGCGCGGTGATCGGGCTGATGTGGGCGGGCATAGCGCGCTACCTGGTCGCGAGCGGGCACAACTGGCTCGCCGGGTGCTGCTCGGTGCCTCTCGACGACGGCGGGCTGCTGGCGGCCGACGTGCGGGAGGCCGTACGGCGCAAGTACACGGCGCCGGAGGAGTACCGGGTGCAGCCGTACCGGCCCTGGACCCCGCCCGCCGCCGCGGGTGAGGCGGGGCGTACGCCCCGGGCGCTGCCGCCGCTGCTGCGCGGTTACCTGCGACTGGGCGCGTGGGTGTGCGGCGAGCCCGCGTACGACGAGGACTTCGGGGTCGCGGACTTCTACGTCCTGCTGTCGCTGCGCCGCACCGACCCGCGCTACCTCCGCAGATTCCTCGCCCTGGAATCGGCGTGAACCACCCGGCGGCAAGCCCCTCGTGGGTGCCGGCCTCGCCGTGTACGCCGGAGGTCTGCCTGCGTGACGCGGTGCGTGCCGTGGGCCTCGTACGCCGGGTGCTGCGCTGCCTGGCGTGTGTGGCCGTGGTGGTCGCGGGTGTCGCGCTCTCGTCGGGCGTCGCGCGCATGCGACCGCCGGTGCGGGACGCGCTGGTCCGCGCGTGGGCCCGTACCACCCTCAGGGCGCTGGGGGTGCGCGTGCGGGTCCTGGACGGGGACGAGCCGGGTCTCGGGGTGGGAGCGGGGGACGTGCACCCGGAGACGGGCGCGACTGCGACTCTGTCCGGGACGCCGGCGGCGGCCAAGGCCGCGCGCCCGGCCCTGTTGCGCCACGGGCGGCGCGAAGGGGGCACATGCAACAGCCGCCCGCAGCCCCCGGGCGAACTGCTCGTCGCGAACCACATCTCGTGGCTGGACATCGCCGTACTCGCCATCGTGCGCCCCTCGCGCATGGTCGCGAAGCGCGAGGTGGGGCAATGGCCGGTCCTGGGCCGCTTCGTCGCCCGGGGCGGCACGGTCTTCGTCGCGCGTGACCGGCCGCGTGCGCTGCCCGGCGACGTCGCGGCGATCGCGGCGGCGCTGCGGACGGGGGCCTCGGTCGGGGTGTTCCCCGAGGGCAGCACGTGGTGCGGCGTGCGCCAGGGGACGTTCCGCCGCGCGGTGTTCCAGGCCGCGTTGGACGCCGGAGCCGCCGTGCGACCCGTCCTCCTCGGCTACGTGCGGTCGGACGGTGCCACGGCACGCGAGGCCGCCTTCGTCGGTGAGGACACCTTGGCGTCCTCGATGTGGCGGGTGGCCGGGGTGCGCGGGATCGTCGCCGAGACGCGCGTCCTGCGGGCGATCGCGCCGGGGGAGTGTCGCGATCGGCGCGAACTGGCCACGGCCGCACAGGAGATGCTGGCGACCGCCGGGCGCCCGGAACCCGGGCCTCCCGAACACGGAAATCCGGAACGCGGCAATCCGAGCCACAGCAATCCGAGCCACAGCAATCCGAGCCACAGCAATCCGAAAAGCGGACATTCCGGGGACCGGCTTCCGCGCGTCGGAGCGCCCGGGCATCGGGAACGGACGACGTACCGGGCGGCGCCGGTCCACCAACACGGCGCCGCCCGTGGGGTTCCCTCCTGACGGTGGCAGCCGTCTGCGGAAGGAGGGTGGCGGGCGGTCTCCAGTGCGGCTGACGGCCGCCCGCCACGTCTTCATGCGTACACGGTCTCCCCGGCGACCCAGGTACGCCGCACCGTCAAGTCGTCGTCCCACCACACCAGGTCGGCCAGTGCCCCCGGCGCGATGCGGCCGAGGTCGTCGCGGCCGAGCGCGTTCGCGGGCACGGTGGAGCCGCAGGACACGACCTCGGCGAAGTCGTGTCCCAGCGCGGTGAGGTTGCGCACCGCCTGGTCCATGGTGAGTGCGGAGCCGGCGATCGTCCCATCCGGATTGCGCGGTACGTCGCCTTCCGCGAGCGTCACGTCCACGTCGCCGAGCCGGTAGCGCCCGGGCGGCATGCCCGCGGCGGCCATCGCGTCGGTGACGAGTGCGGTACGCCTCCCCGCGATCCGCAGCACCAGCGAGCAGACCGCGGGCACCACGTGGTGCAGGTCGGCGATCAGGCCGGGGGTGAGCCGCGGGTCGGTGAGCGCCGCACCGACCACGCCCGGTTCGCGGTGGCCGAGGCCGCGCATCGCGTTGAAGAGGTGGGTGACGAGCGTGGCGCCCGCGTCGGCCGCCTCGGCCACCTGGGCGGCGGTGGCGTCGCTGTGGCCGATGGAGACCTTGATGCCGGCCTCGGCGAGGCGCCGGACGGCCTCGATCCCGCCGGGAAGCTCCGGAGCGAGGGTGACGAGCGTCAGGACGTCGCGCACCGCGTCGTCCTCCAGCAGGCGGTCGACCAGCTCCGGCTTCGGCTCGCGCAGGTGCTCCTCGGGGTGCGTGCCGACCTTGGCCGCGGCCAGGAACGGCCCCTCCAGGTGCACGCCGAGTACCCGGGCGACCGGCTCGCGGACCAGCGCCGCCCGGGTCGCGTGCGCTCGCGTGAGGGCGGCGACCAGGGTGTCCATCGCACCCGTGATGAACGTCGGCAGGAACGACGTGACACCGGTCGACGCCAGTC
Organism: Yinghuangia sp. YIM S09857; assembly: GCF_051388915.1. Classification (NCBI taxonomy): domain Bacteria; kingdom Bacillati; phylum Actinomycetota; class Actinomycetes; order Kitasatosporales; family Streptomycetaceae; genus Yinghuangia; species Yinghuangia sp. YIM S09857. The sequence continues at coordinate 476,331 of NZ_JBPKBH010000006.1, forward strand.
GACCCGCCACGGTCCGCCACTCGTCGGGACCGGCCGCCACGAAGTCCGCACCGAAGGCGCCGTTGACCTGGAGGTCGATCAGCCCCGGGGTGAGGATGCCGTCGGGTAGCGCGAGGTGGTCCGGCCCGGCGGGCGGTACGGAGTCCTCGACGCGCGTCACGCGTCCGTTCTCGACCACGAGCGCGGCGGGACCGACGAGTCGGCCGCCGACGAGCACCCGGGGTGCCGAGATGGTGGCCACGCGCGCGGTCCTTCCCTCAAAGGTGCGCTACCCCGGCGGGTGCGACGTCCGCCGGGGTAGCGCCTGTTCAGAGCAACGCGGACCATTGTGGTTCAGACCAATCACAAATGTCTAGACCAATGTGGGCCGGGTTGCGTCGAAGAGGGATCGTCCCAGGTCAGAGGTGTTGTATCGCCCCCGCGAGGACGTCCAGGGCGCGCGACACATCCGCGTCCGTGAGGTCAGCCCGGGCCGCGAGGCGCAGCCGCGAGACGCCGTCCGGTACCGAGGGCGGCCGGAAGCAGCCGACGCGCACGCCGGCCTCCGCGCACCGCACCGAGGCCGCGTACGCCCGGTCCGGCGCGCCGATCAGCACGGACGCCACGGCTCCCGCGGGATCGGTCGCGTTCAGCCCCAGTGCGCGGGCGCCGTCGGCGAGCTGACGGGCCCGTGTGCGGACGTCCTCGGCGAGCGACGGGCGCTCGCGCAGTATGCGCAGGCTCTCCAGCGCGGCCGCGACGCTGACCGGCGCGAGGCCGGTGTCGAAGATGAAGCTGCGGGCGGTGTCGACAAGGTGGTCGACCACGCGCCGCGGCCCGACCACGGCGCCGCCCTGCGAGCCCATGGCCTTGGACAGCGTCACCGTTTGCAGGACGTCGTCCGCGCCCGCGAGCCCCGCGGCGTGCACCGCGCCGCGCCCGCCCGCGCCCACCACGCCCAGGCCGTGCGCCTCGTCGACGAGCAGCACCGCGCCGTACCGCCGCACGACGGCCGCGAGCTCGGCGAGCGGGGCCAGATCGCCGTCGACCGAGAACACCGCGTCGACCACCACCAACGCGCGTTCCTCCGTGCGGTTGGCCAGAGCCTCGGCGACGGCGTCGACATCGCAGTGCGGCGTGATCGCGACGCGGGCCCGGGACAGGCGGCACGCGTCGACGATCGAGGCGTGGTTGACCGCGTCCGAGACCACCAGGTCGCCGCGTCCCGCGAGGGCCGTGATCGCGCCGAGGTTGGCGAGGTATCCGGACGAGAAGACGAGCGCCGCCCCGCACTCCAGGTGCGCGGCCAACTCCGCCTCCAGCGCGGCGTGCAGCTCGGTGGAGCCGGTGACCAGGCGCGAACCGGTCGACCCCGCACCCCACTCCCGCACGGCCGCGGCGGCCGCCTCCAACACGCGCGGATCCCGCGCGAGGCCGAGGTAGTCGTTGCCGGCGAGGTCGAGGACGCCGGGCTCCTCCGCGGCCCTCGGGCGCAGGCCCCGGCGCAGACCGGCCGCGACCCGCTCCTTCTCGCGGATGTCCAGCCAGTCCAGCGGATGTCCGCCGGACGGCACGGCGGGGTGGTTCTCGGACACATCGACCTCCGAACGGCGATCCCGGCCCGGCAGGGACCGGGGAACCCCGTCGGGGGCGACCGGGGCTCTCGAAGAGCTTCTCACCCCACCCCGTTCCCCCCTCCCGACCCGCCCCCACCCTGTGGAAAACCCACCCCTGTGGAAAACCCCACCCGCAAGCGAGCGAGGCCTCTACCCGGGCATGGCCACCACGGCGTGCTCGTGTCCCCGGGAACCGCCGAATCGCGCCCGCCCGCACTCCGCATGCCCGCCGCGCCCCGGCCGCCCCCGGCCGGAACCTCCCGCACCCCCGGCGCCCCGGCCGCATCCCCGGCTCGTCGGCGGCCCGGCCGCATCCCCAGCCCGCCAGCGCCTCGGCCGCCCCCGGCCCCGTCGGCGCCCCCGGCCGCCTCCGGCCGGACCCCCCGCGCCCGTCGGCACCCCGGCCACCCTCGCCCCGAACCCACCGCGGACGTCCGTCCCGCAGCCCGTTGCGGCGCTCCTTCCACTGCTCCACTCACCGACCCGCCGTCGGCAAACCCCCGCTCGGGGTTACTCTCTCGCTGTGCGCTCCATGAACAACCTTGTCCGCAACTACGGGGACCTCCAGGCGGCCGATCTGGAATGGCTGCATCTGCTGGTCTCCGAGTGGCAACTGCTCGCGGACCTGTCGTTTGCCGATCTGGTGCTCTGGGTGCCGACCAGTGACGGGCGTTATGTCGCGGTCGCCCAGATGCGTCCGAACACCGGCGCGACGTCCCATCAGGACGACCTGGTGGGCGACTTCGTGGTGCGCGGCGACCGTCCGATGCTCGACGCGGCCTACGACGAAGGCCGCATCGTGCGCGAAGGCGACCCCGAGTGGCGCGACGACGTACCCGTGCGCGTCGAGGCCATTCCGGTACGCCGGGACGGCCGCGTGATCGGCGTCATCGCGCGCAACACCAACCTGCTCACCGCCCGCACCCCGAGCCGGCTCGAACTCACCTACCTCCAGAGCGCCGCCGACCTCGCGCAGATGATCGCGTCCGGCTTCTTCCCGTACAAGGGCGAGCAGGTCGACATGGACGCCTCGCCCCGCGTCGGCGACGGCCTCATCCGCCTCGACTCCGAGGGCTTCGTCCAGTACGCCAGCCCCAACGCGCTGTCCGCGTACCACCGCCTCGGCCTGACCAGCGACCTCGTCGGCTGCCACCTCGGCCGCACCACCGCCGAACTCGCCCCGTCCGAAGGCCCCGTCGACGAGTCCATCTCCGCCGTCGCGAGCGGCTGGGCGCCGCGCGAGACCGAGGTCGAGACCAACGCGGCGGTGGTGCAGGTACGCGCCATCCCGCTCAAACCCCGCGGCGCCCGCATCGGCGCGATCGTGCTGTTGCGCGACGTGACCGAACTGCGGCGCCGCGAGCGCGAGCTGATCACCAAGGACGCCACCATCCGGGAGATCCACCACCGGGTGAAGAACAACCTCCAGACCGTCGCCGCACTGCTCCGGCTCCAGGCCAGGCGAATGGATTCTCCACAGGCCCGAGCAGCACTGGAGGAGGCGGTCCGGCGGGTCGGTTCGATCGCGATCGTGCACGAGACGTTGTCCCAAACGCTGGACGAGCGGGTCGACTTCGACGAGATCGCGGACCGCGTGCTCAGCATGGTCACCGAGGTAGCGGCCTCGGCCCCGCGGGTGCGCACCGCACGGCACGGCAGTTTCGGCGTGCTGGTCGCCGAGACCGCGACCCCGCTGGCGATGGTGCTCACCGAGTTGTTGCAGAACGCCCTGGAGCACGCGTTCGACACGCACTCCGGCAGCCTGGAGATCACCGCGACACGTTCCGGTGAACGCCTGGTGATCACGGTCGCTGACGACGGGGCGGGCCTGCCACCGGACTTCGACCCGCAGGTGTCCGGCAATCTCGGCCTGCAAATCGTCCGCACGCTGGTCGGCAGCGAGTTGGGCGGACGCTTCGACATGGGCGCGGGGGAGTCCGGCGGGACCGTGGTCACCCTCGACTTCCCGGTCCGCCGCAAGACCCGCGGCTGACCGCCCCCGACGCGGAAACGGCAACACCCCGGTTGCGGTCTTTCGACCGACCGGGGCGTTGCCGAAGTTCTGTTGGTGCCGTGGAGATCCGGAAGCAGGGGATCAGGCAGAGGCGCGTGCGCGGTTGCGCGCGGCACGGCGCTTGAGCGCGCGGCGCTCGTCTTCGCTCATTCCACCCCAGACGCCCGCGTCCTGACCGGACTCAAGGGCCCACTGGAGGCACGCTTCCATTTCGGGGCAGCGACGGCACACGGCCTTCGCCTCCTCGATTTGCAGCAGCGCCGGACCGGTGTTACCGATCGGGAAGAACAGCTCCGGGTCTTCGTCACGGCAGGCGGCACGGTGGCGCCAGTCCATGCGGTCCAACTCCTCGTAAGCGGGCGGGGCTTGTGGCCTCGCCTAGTGACGGCTTGTGAATGTGAACGCTTTCACGAATCCTCCAACAACGTAAGGGCCGACAAAGTCGGTCCCCAGGTTTGGTGGTGGAGTCGGGCGGAGAGGATTGGCCTTTGGGGCTTGTCCGGCCCGCCACGTAGAGCCTGACAAACCTCAGCCGTAGACACAACCCCTCTGACGAAGGATTTTTTGAATCGTCGGTGTCGGGTAGGTCACACCCCTACTTCTAAGGGGTGAACGGGATTCTACGTTCGACTGAAAGGCGTAGAGGCCCTTCTACTCACACAATCACACGCAGTGCCCGCGGGACGCCCCGAAAGGTCACACTGCGATGTTCCCCCAGGTGGTCTCCGTCCACCTGAAGCGACACAGCCTCCTCAGTCCCAAGAGTGAACGTCGCGCAGTCGTGCAGCGACACCACGTGACGTCCGTGCGGTGCTTTTCCCGACGTGCCCAGCATGCGGCTGAGGTGCCGCAAAGTGGGCAGAGTGGACATCCTGGTCAGACCAAAAAAATCGAGGTCCAGGTCGAACGACGCGTCCGGACACGCGCTCACGGGACGACCGCCCAGATAAGTCCACGGATTCGTGTTCTGGACTATGCCGAGGCACAGTCCCTCCACCGGATCCTGACCCGGTGCCTCCAGTGTGAGGGGACCGGACCGCCTCGTGCCACCGCTTCGGTAAAACCTGCGCAGAGCGGATCGCACATAGAGGCCCGGCGTGGACTTGCTGCCCTCCGCCCGACGGTCCTCGACCCGTGCGACGACGTCGGCGTCGAAGCCGAGGCCCGCGCAGAAGAGGAACCACCGCTCGTCGGCCATGCCGAGCCCGACCTGGCGTGAGCGGCCCGACCGCAACGCGTCGAGCAGGGCTCCCGTCGCCTCGACCGGATCGTTCGGCAGGCCGAGCGCGCGGGCGAAGACGTTGGTGCTGCCGCCGGGGACGACCGCCACCGCCGGCAGTCCGGGGGACGGGCCGTCGGCGAGTATGCCGTTGGCGACCTCGTTCACGGTGCCGTCGCCGCCGAGGGCTATCACCAGGTCGACGCCCTCTTCCGCGGCGGCCTTGGCCAGCTCCGTGGCGTGCCCGCGGTGGGACGTGGTGGCCACGTCGAGCTTGAGGTCACTCGCGAGTGCGTGCGCAAGAACGTCCCGGGTCCGTTCGCTTGTGGTCGTGGCCTTGGGGTTCACGACAAGAAGGGCACGCATGTACGACAGGGTAGCCCCGCCGGCGCGAGGGCGGCCGGGCGGCCGCGCACCGCCGGGACCAGCCGCGTTCCCTCGTGAACCGGGCCCCGGTTTACCCTCATGGGGTGATGACTGACGCCGCTCCCGCGCCCGGCGCGTTCGGGCCCCTCCGGTCTTTGCCCGTGAGCTTCCGGGTCGCGACCGGGATCGTCGCGGTGGAGACCGCGATCGGTCTCGGCTTCGCCCTCTACATACTCATTGCGAGCGTGTTCGGCGAGCCGGTGGACAAGGACAAGGGCATCAGCGAGGGCGTGTACCTGCTGCTGCTCGGCCTCGGCATGCTCGCGACCACGATCGGAATGGTCCGCGGAAGGCGCTGGAGCCGGTCGCCCGCGATCACCATCAACCTCGTCGTGCTCGGCATCGGGTACTGGATGGTCACCGGCAGCGGGCGCACCGCGTTCGGCGTGCTGATCCTCGCCGCGGGCCTCGGGGCCATCGGGATCCTGGTCCGGCCGAGCCTCTACCAGGCGCTGGAGCGCCTGCACGAGGAGCGGGCCGAGCGGGCGCGCGAGGACTGACCGGGCGGCGGCACGACACGACCCGCGAGGGTCGCCAGGCAATGCGAAGGGCCCGGAGGAGCAGTCCCCTCCGGGCCCTTCGCATTGTGGATGGTGTGCGCGCCGCGCTCCGCCCGCGCCGAAGCTCCCCGCCCGCCTACTCCTCGACGAGCAGGCGCTCGCGCAACTGCGCCAGCGTGCGCGCCAGCAGCCGGGAGACGTGCATCTGCGAGATGCCGACCTCCTGCGCGATCTGCGACTGCGTCATGTTCCCGAAGAACCGGAGCAGCAGGATGCGCTTCTCGCGCGGCGGAAGCTGTTCGAGCAGCGGTTTCAGCGACTCGCGGTACTCCACGCCTTCGAGTGCCTCGTCCTCCGACCCGAGCGTGTCCGCGACCGCCGGCGACTCGTCGTCGGTGTCGGGGACGTCGAGCGACAGCGTGCTGTACGCGTTCGCCGACTCCAGGCCCTCCAGCACCTCTTCCTCGGAGATGCCGAGCTGCACCGCCAGTTCGCCGACGGTCGGCGAGCGCCCGTTGCGCTGCGACAGCTCGGCGGTCGCGGCGGTCAGGGCGAGCCGCAGCTCCTGGAGGCGGCGCGGCACCCGGACCGCCCAGCCCTTGTCGCGGAAGTGCCGCTTGATCTCGCCGACGATGGTCGGCGTCGCGTAGGTGGAGAACTCCACGCCCCGGTCCGGGTCGAACCGGTCCACCGACTTGATCAGGCCGATGGTGGCGACCTGCACCAGGTCGTCGAGCGGCTCGCCGCGGTTGCGGAAGCGCCGGGCCAGGTGCTCGACCAGTGGCAGGTGCATCTCGACCAGCCGGTCGCGGATCAGCCGCCGGTCGGGGTCGTCCGCGGGCAGCTTCGCCAACTGGGCGAACATGCCCTTCGCGAGCTCCCGATCGTGGTGCGAGTGGCTCGATCCGGCCTGGCGGCGCCGACCGGGCACCGTGGCCTCGGGAGTGTCCTCGTGCGGGGTGGCGGTCTCGTCCGCCGTCACGCTCGTGTCGCTGACCATGTCCTCGGCCTCCCGGGGCCCGTCCTCCGGGGGGTCCTCGCCCCGGCGGTCACTCGCGTGCTCGGTGCTCACGGCGCCCCCGGCCCGCCACCGCGCTTCTTGTGGAGGCTGATGCTCACGACGTCGTTCTCGTCCACGGTCGCGTCGACCTCGCCCGCGAGGGCGGACAGCACGGTCCACGCGAAGGTGTCGCGCGCGGGGGTGTGGCCGTCGGTGGTCGGTGCGGACACCGTGATCTGGAGGGCGTCGCCGACGAGATGGAAGACGCAGGACAGCACGCTTCCCGGCACCGCCTGGCCGAGGAGCATCGCGCACGCCTCGTCCACGGCGATACGGAGATCCTCGATCTCGTCCAGGGTGAAGTCGAGACGCGCGGCAAGGCCGGCCGTCGCGGTACGAAGAACCGAGAGGTACGCCCCCGCGGCGGGCAACCGGACCTCGACGAAGTCCTGCTGGCCGGCGCCGGCTTCGTCCGCCGTGTGTGCGGATCGCTGGGACACCCTCACCTCCAAGGTGCTGCGTAGGTGGCCACGGCTGTGACCACGACCGATGACGGGGACCCCGTTGACGCTACCGCGCGGACCCCCGACCCGTCTCCGCCACCACTCTTCCAGGGAGCTCGGTCGTGCTCTCCGCTGGCGTCCCGTCTCGACCCCGCAGGCCCATCGTCGCACCGGCCACGCGTACGACAGTACGTCACCGCATGTGATTTGGCGAGTACACAGTGTACCTGGTTCTCGGGAGCCTGCACGGTGGATGGCGCGAACGGGCGAAAGCCCCCCACACGAGAGAAACCAGTCAAGGGCTGTCCATGTCAAGCGTGTTGACTCGATAGAGGGATTCCCACGCGTTGGTCGGCCTCGCGAGAGCCGCGAAACACGGCCGCACCCGGCCCTCGGCGACGGCGCGAAAGCGCGGTCGCGGGAGCCGGGTGCGGTCGTCGTCGGCCCCACGGCGCACCGCGCGCAAGCGCGCCGCGCCGGAGGCCGCCGGAAGTCCGACGGTGCGTCAGGCCTTCTTGGTCTCCCAGAAGATCGAGTCGATCTGGGCGATCAGGTCCAGCAGCTGCTGCCCGGTGGCGGGGTCGTTGGAACCCTTGGTGCCGCCCGCGCCCGCCGCCTTGATGGCGTCGTTGAACAGCGTGTGCAGGTTGGGGTACTTCTCGAAGTGCGGAGCCTTGAAGTAGTCGCTCCACAGCACCGACAGGTGGTGCTTGACGAGCTCGGAGCGCTGCTCCTTGATCTCGATCGCCCGAGCGCGGAACGCCGGGTCCTCGTTCCCCTGGTACTTCTCCTGGATGGCCTTGACCGACTCGGCCTCGATACGGGCCTGCGCCGGGTCGTAGACACCGCAGGGGAGGTCGCAGTGCGCCTCGGCGTTCACCGTACGCGCGAACAGACGAGAGAACATGAGAGTCCTTTCTGTGATCGTCTTCCCACGGGGGACCCTACTCCCGGAGGGGCCGGTTTTCCCGGCCACCCCGGTTGCCGGGAGGGCGTGTTCGGATGAACTCGGATGATCGGTGTCCCGGGGCGTCCCGGGGCGGAGCACGGCGAACCGGTACGGAGAAGCACATGGCGGACATCGCACGGGCGGCCAGGCATCGGTTTCCCTGGGGCACGGTCAACGTGAGCGGCGGGTCGATGCTGCCCAATCTCGCCGACGGGGACCGCGTGTTGGTGCGCCACGGCGCGCGCGTCCGACCGGGTGACGTCGTCCTGGCGGTACGTCCCGACCGCCCCGAGGCCGCCATGGTCAAGCGCGTTCGCGAACGCCGCCACGGCGGCTGGTGGCTGCTCGGCGACAATCCACACCGCAGTACCGACAGCCGGGATTTCGGGCCGGTGCCCGACGAGTTGGTGATGGCCCGGGCCATCGCGGTACGCCGCAAGACGTGGCCGTGGCTGCGCAGGATCGGCAGCGACAACCCGTTCGAGTCATGACGCGGCGTCAGTCCGCGGCGCGCGCCTTGCGGCGGGCCCGGAACTGCGCCACGTTCGCGCGCGTCGAGCAGCGGTCCGAGCAGTAGCGCCGCGACCGGTTGGCCGAGGCGTCCACGAACACGTTGCGGCACGGCGGCGCCTCGCACACCCCAAGGCGGTCCACCCCGAGCGACGTCATCCGCACCGCGAGCCCCATGCCCGCCACCGCCGCGAACGACTCGGCCGCGCCCGACTGGTCGTCGGCGAGGTGAATGTGCCACGGCTTCCCGTCGTGCCCCGTCACGCGCGGGTGCACGGGGTATTCGGCCAGTAGCCCGTTGAGCGTCGCGACCGCGTCCTCGTGCCGCCCGGCGGCCGCGTCGGCGAACACCGCCCGCAGACGAGCCCGGACCGACCGCAGCCGCGGTACGTCCGACTCCGTCACGCGCGAGGGCGCCCGCCCCACGGCGTCCAACAGCATCGCGATGTCCGCTGTGGTCCGCAGGTCGTCGGTGCCCCGGCCGGGCGCCTCGGTGTTGACCAGCCGGACCGCGTAGTCGGCGTACGCGGCGAGTTCCACGGCGGTGCGCCTTCCGGCAGGGGGTCCGCCCGGTAGGCGGACAGCTGGTCGGGGGGCCGCCCGTGCCCCGGGCCCGCGGGGACCCGCGCAAACGCGGATTTTCGCGGCGCCGGGTGTGGCGGCGGTTACACCCACCCTACTGTCCGTGGCAGTACCTTTGGCGGCCAGGGCGGTGCGCGTGCACCCACGGCCAATCCCGCCTTCAGGGCAGCGCCATCGCCCCGGCGTACCGCCGCTCGGGGGTTGTGGAAAGCTTGTGTCACGGGTGACCCCCGTACCCTCGTCGGATTGCGTGCGCGGACAGCAGCGCCGGTCTCGGCGAGGCAGGCAGCATCCAGCCGTGCTCGATGTACGACCACCCCCGGGCGTCTACCCCTGGTCGTGGTGTACGTCGCTTGTGGAGCTGCACCACTTACTCACTGCGTTGACAAAGGGGTCACTGTGGCAGCGGAGATCATCCCGACCGAGAGCACCACACCGGACGACGTCGATCCGGCATTCGCCCTGCACCGGGGCGGCAAACTGGAGATCCGCTCGACCGTTCCGGTCCGCGACAAGGACGACCTGTCCCTTGCGTACACCCCGGGCGTCGCCCGCGTGTGCACCGCGATCGCCGAGAACCCCGATCTGGTGAACGACTACACCTGGGTCTCGAACACCGTCGCGGTCGTCACCGACGGCACCGCCGTCCTGGGCCTGGGCGACATCGGCCCGAAGGCGTCGCTCCCGGTCATGGAGGGCAAGGCACTGCTCTTCAAGCAGTTCGGCGGTGTGGACGCGGTCCCGATCGCGCTCGACTGCACCGACGTGGACGACATCGTCGAGACGGTCGTGCGCCTCGCCCCGTCGTTCGGCGGCATCAACCTGGAGGACATCTCCGCGCCGCGCTGCTTCGAGGTGGAGCGCCGCCTCCAGGAGCGCCTGGACATCCCGGTCTTCCACGACGACCAGCACGGCACCGCGATCGTCGCGCTCGCCGCGCTGCGCAACGCCGCCACCGTCACCGGCCGCGAGCTGAAGGACCTGCGCGCGGTCATCTCCGGCGCGGGCGCGGCCGGCATCGCGATCGCCAAGATCCTCATCGAGGCCGGCATCGGCGACATCCAGGTGGTCGACTCGCGCGGCATCGTGCACGAGGGCCGCGACGACCTGACGCCGATCAAGCGCCTGATCGCCGAGCTGACCAACAAGGCCAAGCTCAAGGGCGGCATCGAGGTCGCGATGCAGGGCGCCGACGTGTTCCTCGGCGTCTCGGCCGGCAAGGTCCCCGAGGAGGTCGTGGCGACCATGGCGCCGAACGCCCTCATCTTCGCGATGGCCAACCCGGACCCGGAGATCATGCCGGAGGTCGCGCGCAAGTACGCCGCGGTCGTGGCGACCGGGCGCAGCGACTACCCGAACCAGATCAACAACGTCCTGGCCTTCCCGGGTGTCTTCGCCGGCGCGCTGTCGGTCCGTGCGACACGCGTCACCGAGGGCATGAAGGTCGCCGCGGCCGAAGCCCTCGCGGCCGTCGTCGCCGACGAGCTCTCCGCCGACAAGGTGATCCCGAGCCCGTTCGACGAGCGCGTCGCGCCCGCGGTGACCCTCGCGGTCGCCGAGGCCGCGCGCCGTGACGGCGTCGCGCGCATCTGACGCTCCGCCCGTACGCCCGCCCCCGCACCGCGCGGGTGGCAGTACGTCCCCCGCTCCTGGCGGTCCAGGCGACGCAACGGGCATGGCCCAAAGCCTCGGCGCCCGGGCCCGGGGCCGCCCCCGCGCCGCGCCCCGCCCCACATCCACGCCCTGCCCCGCCCCACGCCCCACACCTCGTCTCGATAGGGTCGCAGCCATGTTCGCCGTGAGCGCCGTACGCATCAGCCCCGACGACCCGCTGTCCGGTCTGGAACTCGGGGAGCGCCCCGAGCCCGGCACCGAGTCGGCGCTGCCGCCCGGCTGGACGACCGTCACCGTCAAGGCCGCCTCGCTCAACCACCACGACCTGTGGACCCTCAAGGGCGTCGGCATCACGGACAAGCAGCTCCCGATGGTGCTGGGCTGCGACGCCGCCGGTGTCGACGAGGACGGCAACGAGGTCGTCGTCCACTCGGTGATCGGCGGCCTGGGCACCGACGAGCCGCGCTCGATCCTGACCGAGAAGTACGACGGCACCTTCGCGCAGAAGGTCGCCGTGCCGCGCTGGAACCTGCTGCCCAAGCCGAAGGAGCTGTCCTTCGAGGAGGCGAGCTGCCTGCCGACGGCCTGGCTCACCGCGTACCGCATGCTGTTCACCAACTCCGGTGTGCGGCCCGGCGGCACCGTCCTGGTGCAGGGCGCGGGCGGCGGCGTCGCCACCGCGCTGGTGGTGCTGGGCAGGGCGGCCGGCTACCGGATGTGGGTCACCAGCCGCGACGCCGCCAAGGGCGAACGGGCCGTGGCCCTGGGCGCGGACCGCGCGTTCGCGTCCGGCGAGCGCCTGCCGGAGCGCGTGGACGCGGTGATGGAGACCGTCGGCGCGGCCACCTGGAGCCATTCCGTGCGCAGCCTCAAGGCCGGCGGCAGCCTGGTCATCTCGGGCGCCACCAGTGGCTCCGACCCGTCCCGCGGCGAGCTGACCCGGATCTTCTTCCAGGAGATGCGCGTCGTCGGCTCGACCATGGGCGACAAGGACGAACTGGCCGGGCTGCTCGGCCTCTGCGCCAACTCCGGCGTGCGGCCCGTGATCGACACCGTGCTGCCGCTCGACCGGGCGCGCGAGGGTTTCGCCCGCATGGCGGACGGCGAGCAGTTCGGCAAGATCGTCTTCACTGTCTGAACGCGTCCGAGCGTGCTCGAAGTGTGTCCGGGCGCGTCCGAGGGCGGCGTCCGAGCGCGGCGGCAGCACCAGGTGCGCTTACCCTGTCGTCGGCGGACCCGCCCGCCCGGGTCCGACCCGGCGGCGGGCGGGCAGTACGGAAGGACTCTGGATGGAACTGGGCCGACGCCGCTTCCTGGCCCTCGGGGCGGGCACCGGCCTCGCGGTCGCGGCGGGCGGCACGCTGACCGGCTGCGGCAGCGACGCACCCAAACTGCGGTCCGGCGGCACCCTCGTGGTCGCGCTGCCCGAGTACCCCGCGCTGCTCAACCCGGCCCAGGGCGTCTCGGAGGAGGCGCGCTGGATCGCCGACGCGGTCGTCGAACCCCTGTACCGCTACCGCGAGGACACCACCCTCGAACCGGTGCTCGCGGCCGCCGACCCGCAGATCTCGCCGGACGGCCTGGTGTGGACCGTCCGCCTGCGGCAAGGCGTCGTGTACGCGAACGGCGCGCCCTTCACGGCCGAGAGCGTCGCCGCGTGCCTGCGCCGCGTGTCCGCGCGCGAGACGGCCGCGGAGTGGGCGCCCTATCTGGCCGGGCGCATCACGGCCGCCACCGCGGTCGACCCGGCGACCGTACGCATAGAGCTGCCGCGCCCGTACGGCATCCTCCGCCAGTTCCTCGCCTGCCTGCCGATCCCGCACGAGTCTTCGCTCGCCGAACCGCAGACGCTCGTCGGCACCGGGCCGTTCCAGGCCGAGGCGGTCACCCCCGGGCGGTCCGTACGCCTGGTCCGCAACGCCCGCTACCGCGGTCCCAAGGCGCCGTTGGACGCCCTGGAGTTCCGCGTCGCCGCGACCCCCGCGGCCCGCATCGCCGAGCTGAAGGCCCAGCGCGTCGGCATCGACCCGCGCCTGGCCGCCGACCAACTCAAGCCGCTGCAAAAGCTGAAGGACATGCAGGCGCACGCGGTGTCGGCGCCGCTCGACCTGGTGACCGCCTTCAACATGCGCCGTGCGCCGTTCGACGACATCGCGGTACGCCGCGCGCTCGCCGCGGCGACCCCCCGCAAGCTGGTGCGCGACCAGGACTTCAAGGCGTTCGCGGTGCTGGGGCAGGGCCCGATCGGCCCGGCGACCGAGGGCTGGGACCCGACGTACACGCCCTATCCGGAGGCCGTGGACGCGGACCGGGTACGCGTGCTGCTTGGTGAGTCGGGCGGCACGGGCCCGGTGGACTTCACCGTGCTGCTGCGCGTGGGCGACGCGCTGCTCAAGCCCGCCGAGACCATGGCCAAGCAGTGGGGGCAGTTCGGGCTGCGCGCGAAGGTCGAGGAGGTCCCCCCCGACGTGTGGCGGCGGCGGCGCGGCGCAGGGGAGTTCGACCTCGCCATGTCGCTGCGCAGGCCCGCGTACGCGGTCGGCCGCACCGCTTACGACGTGCTCGCCCCGGCCGCGTCCGACCACCCGGACAACACCGGCTACCGCAACCCGGAGATCGACCGGCTGCTCGCCGAGGCGTGGTCGGTCGGCGAGGCGACGCGCCGCGCGAAGCTGTGCGCGCTCGCGAACGAGATCCTGGTGCGCGACGCGGTCATGGTGCCGCCGGTGTACCCGCGTTTCCTGACCGGGCAGGCGCGTTCGGTGGAGTCGATCGACGAGAAGCAGATGGCGCTCGGCAGACTCGAACTCGCCGGGCTGCACCGGCGTTCCTGACCGCCGACCGGGGTGTCGCACGCCGGTGGCAGCCGTGCCGCCGGGATATCTTCTGATCATGTCTGGCCAGGACGTTCCGCCCGCCCGTCAACTCGCCCGGCGCCGCCTGCTTTTCGGTGCGGCGGCGGTCGGCGGCGGGTTCGTGCTGCTCGGGCGCGGTGCCGAGCGCGCGGACGGCGACCCGGTCGGTCCGACCGCCGCCCCCTCCGGTCCCGGCCTCACCCTCCCCGCCCGGCCGGGCCTCATCGAGGCGGAGAACTCCCATGCGGGCAGCGCCGGTTGGCAGCTCGGGGGCAAGACCGCGGGCGACGCCGCCGGGCAGATCAAGGGGTTCGCGACCGAGGCGGGCGTCCCGGCGGGCGGCAGGTTGCGGCTGAAGGTCACGGTCGACCGCGACCAGCCGTTCTCGGTCGAGGTCTACCGGCTGGGCCACTACGGCGGTGCCGGCGGGCGGCTGATGACCCGGGCCGACGGCGTGCCGGGCCGCCGTCAGGAGCCGGCCCGGTTGGACAAGCGCACCGGCACGGTGGTGTGCGACTGGGACGTCGCGTGGGAGACGGCCGTGCCGCCCGAGTGGACCGGCGGCGCGTACGTCGCGGTGCTCACCAATGCCGCCGGGTTCCGCAACCACGTGCAGTTCACCGTCACCGAGCCGGACCGCGCGGCCGACTTCCTGGTCGTCCTGCCCGCGACGACCTACCAGGCGTACAACGAGTACCCGGTGGACGGCAGGACCGGCCGGAGCCTCTACTACGGCCAGGACCCCGCGACACGGAAGCCCAAGGCGAAGCTGCGGGCGCGGATCGTCTCCTTCGACCGGCCCTACGCGGGTGCCGGGCTGCCGCAACTCTTCGACCTGGACCACGGGTTCATCCGCTGGGCGGAGGAGCGCGGCTACGACATGGCCTACGCGACGAGCCTCGACCTGCACGCGGGCCGCATAGACCCCACCCGTTACAAGGCGCTGGTCTTCCCGGGGCACGACGAGTACTGGTCGCAGGAGATGCGGGACGTCCTGGAGACGGCCGTGGAGGCGGGAGTCGGGCTCGCCTTCCTGACCGCGAACAACATCTACTGGCACGTTCGCGTGCACGCGTCGGCCTCGGGCGCCCCCGAGCGGCTTGTGCGCTGTCACAAGAATGCGAACTCGCGGTCCGACCGCGACGCCCCCGGGCCGACCGTCCGCTGGCGCGACCTGCGGCGCCCCGAGCAGGAGCTGCTGGGGGTCCAGTACGTCAGCGTCGTGAAGGGCGCGCACCCCCTCGTGGTGCGCGAATCAGGCCACTGGTTCTGGGAGGGGACCGGCCTGCGCGACGGCGACGCGCTGCCCGGATTGGTGTGGGGCGAGGCCGACCGCAGGTTCGGCGGGACGCCGGGTCCGCGCGGCGAGTCGGTGTTTGTCGCCGAGTCGAAATACACGACGTCGCGGGGGAGTTCAGAGACCCAGCAGAGCGTGCTGCACAGTAATCCGGCGGGCGGCCTGGTGTTCACCGCGGGCACGTTCCGGTGGCCGCAGGCTCTCGGCGACCCGCGTTTTCTGGACTCGCGTGCGAGCCGCGCGACGGAGAATCTCTTCCGCCGGTTCCTGGCCCGCTGACCCCTTCGGGAGGCTCTTCCCGGGCACCCGGCGGATCGTGTGGGGCACGCACGGAATCACCGCCGAACGGGGCCGGGAAGCACTCGATCCGGAGTCGTCCAGTCCGGGCGTCGGCCGAATCGTTACATCATCAACACCTCCATGCCGGTGCCTCCCGATGGCAGGCTAAGGGCGCTGCTCCCTGCACGGCGTCCCGTCCACGATCGGTGGAGGCACGATGCACGTTGCGCGACCCTCCGGAAGCACAGACCACGCGCACGAGACAGAAGACGCGGCCGAACCGCCGGTGCCCACCGCGGAACCGGCCGACGCGGCCGCGTTCGATCCGCGCCTGTCCGATCCCCCGGCGCCGGGGGCGGTGTTCGTGGCGGGCGCGCGTCTGGGCGTGCCCGACGAGCCGTGGCCGCGGCCGGGCGAGGAGGGGCCGCACACCCGCCTGCTGCGGCGCGGCGCCCGGGCGCTGCTGGAGCGGCTGCCGCAGCTCACCGACCGGTTGGCCGCCGCGCTGTACGAGCACGAGGCCTCGTACCGCGAAGGCGTGGTGCCGCAGGACGACGTGTGGCAGGGCTGCCACGAGTCGCTGCGCAGCGCGCTGCTCGCGCTGGCCGCACCGCACGGCGAGGGCAAACCGAGCCCGCACACCTGGCGGCACGGCCGACGGCGCGCCGAGCAGGGCCTGCCGCTGGACGCGCTGCTGCACGCGTACCGCATAGGCGGGGTCATCGTGTGGCAGGCGCTCGTGGAGACCACCATCGAGCGCGAACCGCAGGACGTGCACGAGCTGGTGCACGCCGCGACCGCCGTGTGGACCGTGGTCGACAACCATTCCACCGCGGTCTCCGACGCGTACCGCAGCGTCGCCAACGAGCTGACCAGCCACCACCACGAGCGCACGCGCGCGTTGCTGGACGCCCTGCTCGACGGCCACGCCGAGCCCTCGGACGTGGACGCGGCCTCCGCCGTCCTCGACCTCCCCGAGGACGGCCGCTACGCCGTGGTGATGCTGCGGCACGCGCGTCCGGGCACCGGGCAGCACGACGGACCGCGCCCGTCCGGCGCCGACGGGGCGCATCTGCTGTGGCGGTCGCGCGCGGACGCGGAGTTCGCGGTCGCCCTGCTGTTCAAGGACGCGGCCGACGACAAGGTGCTCGCCGGACTCGCGAAAACGCTGCGCCCGCCCGGGAGTTCACGCGCCGGCATCGGCCTCGTCGTGGAAGGGCTGGCGGAGCTGGGGCGGGCCCGCCGCATGGCCGAAATAGCGCTGCGCACCTGCGCGGCCGACGGCGAGATCGCGCGCCTGGACGAGCGGCTTCCGGCCGCCATGGTGGCCTGCCAGTCGGACCTTTCCGGGGTTCTCGCGTCCCGCACCTTCGGCGCCGTGTTCGCGCTCGACCCGGTCGACCGCGACCTGCTGCTCGGCACCCTCGCGGCGTGGTTCGACGCGGGCGGTTCGGCGGCCCGCGCGGGCGCCCGGCTGTTCTGCCACCGCAACACGGTGCTCAACCGGCTGCGGCGCCTGGAGCAGTTGACCGGCCGGGACCTGGGCCTGCCGCGCGATCTCGTCGAACTGGGCCTGGCGTTGGACGCGTACCGCATCGCCGGTCCGTGAACCCGCCGGTCAACGGCGTTGACGGGGACCGTTGCCGGACCGTGCGGAAGGAGTCGGATTGTGGGCACTCACAAGGTTCGGCCTCGGTCGCCCGTTCGTGCTGTGCGCCTGCACAAGGCGGTGGCGGCGCGGTTGGTCCGGTGCCCTGTTCTGCCTTGTGTGTATGGACCTTGCCCGCCGCCACGTGTTGTGGTGTCGGTCACTTCAAGGCACTGAGGGACAAGTCCGAGGAAGGAGGCAGGATGGCACGGGCGGAGCAGGATCCTCCGCAGGGGACGAACCCCGCGCCCGGGACGCGCGGCGCGGCCCAGGGATCTCCGCAGGAAGGCGCGCTGGTCGTCGACCGGCTGCACGTCGCGTACGGGCGTTCTGTGCAGGCGCTGCGCGGCGTGAGCGTCGAGGTGCCCGCGAGCGGCATCGTCACCGTGCTCGGCGCGAACGGCGCCGGCAAGAGCACCTTGCTGCGGGCGATATCGGGAACACTCTTCCTGCATTCGGGAGCGATCGAGGGGGGCTCGATCTCCTACCGCGGGCTCACCCTGCGGGGCAAGGACTCCGCCGCCGCCGTGCGTGCCGGGATCGTGCAAGTCCCCGAGGGCAGAAGGGTTTTCGCGGGACTGTCGGTCGCCGAGAACCTCCAGGCCGGACTGCTCGGCACCGGCGGGCGCAGGTCCGCGCGGGCCCGCGAGGCGCGCGAACGCGTCCTCGAACTCTTCCCGGTGCTGGCGGAGCGCGAGAGCCAGCAGGCCGGGCTGCTGTCCGGCGGCGAGCAGCAGATGCTCGCGATCGGACGCGCCCTCATGGCCGGTCCCAAGCTGCTCCTCCTCGACGAACCCTCGCTGGGCCTGGCCCCGCAGATGGTCGGCCGCATCGCGAACGTGGTCCGGGACATCGCCCGGCAGGGCACGGCGGTCCTGCTGGTCGAGCAGAACGCCGCCGTCGCCCTCGATCTCGCCGACACCGCCTACGTGTTGGACGTCGGCAAGGTGCGCCTGAGCGGCGCGGCCAAGCAACTCGCGGCGACCGACGAGGTGCGCAGGCTGTACCTCGGCGAGACCGACCACGCCGGGGCCCCCTCGACCGGCGGTGCCGGACCCGGTGCCGCCGGTGAGAGCGCCGAGACCGCCGCCGCGGTCCCGGCCGCGGCTTCGCGCGCACCCCTGCGGAGGTGGCGCGGATGACGACGTCCAAGGGTTCCGCCGCGGTCCACGAGGACGCGGCGGCCGTCGACGAAGCGGTCCCGGAGCTGAACGTCCGTGCCGTGACGGTCCGTTTCGCGGGCCTGGTGGCCCTCGACGCGGTCAGTTTCACGGTGGCGCCCGGCAGCATCCACGCGGTGATCGGCCCGAACGGGGCCGGCAAGTCGACGTGCTTCAACGTGCTGTCCGGCGTCTACCGCGCCGACCGCGGCACCGTGCACCTCGGCGACCACGAGCTGACCGGCCTGCGCCCGGACCGGATCGCCCGGCTCGGCATGGCCCGCACGTTCCAGAACATCGTGCTCACCCAGGGCACCGTCGCCGACAACCTCATGCTCGGCCGACACGTGCTGACCCGCTCCGGCTTCGCGGCTACCGCGCTGCACCTGCCCGGGGCCGTGCGCGAGCAGCGCCGGCACCGCGAACGGGCCCGGGAGATAGCCGAGTTCCTGGACCTCGGCGCGGTCTTCGACGCGCCGGTCATGCTGCTGCCGTACGGCGTGCGCAAGCGCGTCGAGATGGCCCGCGCGCTGTGCATGGAGCCCAAGGTGCTGCTGCTCGACGAGCCGGTGGCGGGGATGAACGGCGGGGAGCGCGTGCGCACCGCCGAGGCCATCGCCGCGGTTCGCGACAGCCTCGGCATCTCGATCGTG
Organism: Yinghuangia sp. YIM S09857; assembly: GCF_051388915.1. Taxonomy (NCBI): domain Bacteria; kingdom Bacillati; phylum Actinomycetota; class Actinomycetes; order Kitasatosporales; family Streptomycetaceae; genus Yinghuangia; species Yinghuangia sp. YIM S09857. The sequence continues at coordinate 495,135 of NZ_JBPKBH010000006.1, forward strand.
ATCGTCGAGCACGACATGGGGCTGATCATGCGGCTCGCCGACGAGGTGACCGTGCTCGACTTCGGCCGCCGGATCGCGAGCGGTCCGCCCGAGCAGATCCGCCAGGACCCGGCCGTGATCCGGGCGTACCTCGGCACCGGCAACGAGGACGAGGTCCCCGACCCCCTCGCGCCCGCACCACCTGTACAGGCACAGCGAGAGAACGAGGAGCGGCAATGACCAAGCTCTCCGAGATCGCCCTCAACGGGCTCGCTCTCGGATCGGTGTACGCCCTCATCGCCCTGGGCTTTGTGGTGATCTTCAAAGCCTCCGGGGTGATGAACTTCGCGCACGCGTCGCTGCTGCTGCTCGGCGGCTATGTCATCGCCAAGCTGCACGAGGACCTCGGGTTCGCCCTCGCGGTGCTGGTCGGCGTGGCCGTGACCGCGGCGGGAGCCGGCCTGATCGAAGTGCTGTTCATCAGGGGGCTCGGCAAGGTCGAGCTGCATGTGCTGACGATCCTCACGATCGGCATCGACATCCTGCTGACCACCGAACTGGTGCGCCGCATCGGGTCCGACAAGCTCTCGCTCGGCGACCCCTGGGGCGGCGACGCGGTGACGATCGGCGACGCGACGGTGGCCAAGGCCCGGATCGCGGCCATCATCACCGCGGTCGTACTGATCGGGTTCTTCTTCGCGGCCTTCCGGTTCACCTCGTGGGGCCTGTCGATGCGCGCGGCGTCCGAGGACCGCGAGGCGGCGGCGCTCATGGGTGTGCGCATGAAGCGCGTGCAGTTCATCGCCTGGTGCATCGCCGGTGCGCTGGCGGCCGTCGCCGCGGTCTTCCTGACCGCGTCGCCGACCCCGGGTCTCGACCGCACGACCGGACTGGTGGCGCTCAAAGCGTTCCCCGCCGCGGTGCTCGGAGGCATGGACTCGGCACTCGGCGCGCTCATCGGCGCCATGCTGATCGGGCTGAGCGAGGCCCTCGCGGCCGGCTACCAGAGCGACCTGGACGCGCTCGGAGGCGGCTTCTCGGGCGTAGCGCCGTACATCGTCATGATCCTCATCCTGCTGTGGCGGCCCACCGGGCTGCTCGGGTCGAAGGAACTCAGCCGTGTCTGACCTGCGAACGGCGGATCCGACCGCCGAGCCCCCCGGTCCGAAGCCCGACACCAGGCTGCGACCGGTGATGCGCCTGCCGACCAGGGTCTTCCTGCGGTACCTCGCGATCGCCGCGGTGCTGGTGGTCATGGCCGCGATGCCCTATTACCTCACCGACTTCTGGCTGCTGACCGGCCTGTTCGCGATGGCCGCGGCGCTCGGCGCGATCGGGCTCAACATCCTGTCCGGGACCACCGGGCAACTCTCGCTCGGGCACGCCTTCTTCCTCGCGGTCGGGGCGTACGGCTACATGTACTTCTCCGGCGAGTCCGGCCGCAGCGGCACGCACGACATCAACGGACTCGGCCTGCCGCCCACCGTCGCGCTCGTGCTCGCGGTGCTGCTCGCCGGGGTGGTGGGCGGCATCTTCAGCCCGATCTCCGGGCGGCTGCGCGGCATGTACCTCGGCATCGCGACGCTCGCGCTGGTCTTCATCGGCGAGCACGTCATGATCAACGCGCACAGCGTCACCGGCGGCTACAACGGCCGGGCGGCCGAGCCGATGGAGTTCTTCGGCTTCACCCTCACCGACCGCGACCCCGACAACTGGGAGTTCCTGGGCGTCGAGTTCGGCGCGTACGAACGCCTCTGGTACCTCGCCCTGGTGCTGCTGGTCATCGGCATCCTGCTGGCCCGCAACCTGCTGCGCGGCCGTCCCGGGCGGGCCCTGGGCGCGGTCCGCGACAGCGAGATCGCCGCCGCGGTCATGGGCGTGCCGGTGGCTCGCTACCGATCGATGGCGTTCGTGGTGTCGTCGATGTACGCCGGTCTCGCCGGCGTCCTGCTCGCCCTCATCTTCGGCCGCGTGATCCCGGAGTACTTCGGGCTCGCCCTGTCGATCGACTACCTCGCGATGATCGTCATCGGCGGGCTCGGGTCGGTCGCCGGCGCGGTCGTGGGCGCGGTCTTCGTGACCGTCCTGCCCCAGCTCTTCGCGCACTACGCCGAGTCGCTGCCCCTGGTGGTGGCGTCCGGCGGCGACGGCGTCGGCCCCACGGAGGCGGCGCGATACCTCTACGGCGCGGCGATCGTGCTGGTGCTGCTCTTCGCTCCCGGCGGCCTGGCCGGGTTGACGAGGCGGCGCCCGCGAGCACCGAAACCCTCAGCGCGTGTCCCGGCCCGTTCATGGTCCCGGTTCCGTTCCCGTTCCCAGGAGCCCCAAGGAGCAGTCTCGTGAAGTCACGCAAGGGCACCAGAACCGCGGCAGCGGTCCTCGCCATCCTGGCGTTGACCGCAACCGCGTGCAGCAGCAAGGACGATGACGACGACACGAGCAACCCCCCTGCGGGTGCGTCCGGTTCGTCGGGGCAGGTCAAGACCGGCGCAGGGGTCACGGCCTCGGAGATCAAGATCGGCGAGCTCACCGACATGAGCGGCCCGTTCGCGCCGCTGGGCAAGAGCGTCACGAACGCCGAGGCGCTCTACTACAAGCAGGTCAACGCGCAGGGCGGCATCTGCGGCCGGCAGGTCAAGCTGGAGGTCAAGGACCACGCCTACGACCCGCAGAAGGCGCGGACCCAGTACACCGAGCTGTCCGGCAACGTGGTCGGCATATCCCAGCTCATCGGCTCGGCCATCGTCACCCAGCTCCAGGACGACATCGACCGCGAGGGCCTCCTGACGCTGCCGCAGGCGTGGCCGTCGACGCTGCTGGGCAAGAAGACCATCCAGGTCACCGCGACGACGTACGACATCGAGATCATCAACGGCGTCTCGTACCTCAAGAAGAGCGCCAACCTCGCCTCCGGCGACAAGGTCGGCCACATCTACGCCGACGACGAGTTCGGGGCCAACAGCTTCGCGGGCGCCAAGCACGCCGCCCAGGCCGCCGGGCTGTCGCTGGTCGAGCAGAAGATCAAGCCGACCGACTCCGACATGACCGCGGCGATCACCGCGCTCAAGTCGTCCGGGGTCAAGGCGATCATCGTCAGCGCCAGCCCGCGCCAGGTCGGCCCGATCATGGCGACCTCCGAGGCCGCGGGCCTCAAGGTGCCGGTGCTCGCGCACTCGGTCGGCTTCCACCCGCAGCTGCTCGCCATCCCGGCGGTCGCCGGGGCCATGGAGCAGCGCCTTGTGGTGACGAGCCCGGTGCCGTCGATCAACTCCGACATGCCGATGCTCACCAAGCTGGTCGCCGACTACACGGCGGAGTACCCGGGGCAGCCGATCGACCAGGGCGTGCTGTCCGGCTTCTCCACGGCCGCCATCTTCGGTGAGGCGCTGAAGGGCGCCTGCGCGGCCGGGGACCTGACGCCTGCGGGCGTCGTGGCCGCGCACCGCAAGAACACCAACCTCGACCTCGGCTACGGCGCGAAGCTGGACTTCTCGTCGGCGGACAAGCCGCCGTCGTACATGACGTACATCCTCAAGGTCGACAAGACCAAGGCCAGCGGTCTGGCCACGGTCGAGCAGGCCTTCGAGGCGCCCGAGGCGAAGACGTACACCCTGCCGAAGTCGGGCTGAGGCACTGCCGACGCGCGGCTGACGCACTGTTGACGCGGCGTTGCGGCGTCGTGGGGTCACCGTGACTGTGGGCCGAACCCCCCGGGGTTCGGCCCACAGTTGCGTTTTCGGGGGACACCGGTCGGGGGCGGGTGTCAGGCCGGACGCAGGTGGACGACGCCCACCGGCCGGTGCGGCGCCGAGGTCCGCAGCTCGGTGGAGCGGATGTGGGCGAGCAGGCCGTGCGCGCCGACGTCCTCCAGCAGCCGTACGGTGTCGGGCCACAGCGCGGGCGGCAGCGACTCCACCGCGCCGCCGTTGAGCAGCACCAGCGTGTGCACCCCGCGGCACGGCGAACTGCCCCACGTGGCACCGGCGGCGGCCGAGGGACGCGCCCCCGCGGCGTGCCGCGCACCGCCGGGATCGCTGACCGCGCGGATCGTCGTGTCGCGGCGGATCAGGACGGTGCCGGGGCCGAGGACGAGGTGGTCCAGGCGGCCGTCGGTCAGGCGTACGGCCACCACCGACGCGGTCGGCGTGCCGTGCAGCGCGAGGTCGCAGCGCCCGCCGTGCAGCGCCGCGGTCTCCGCGATGGCGTCGGACAGGCAGTCGGTGACCGGGCGTTCGGGCCGGTCGACGAGTCGGGTCAGCAGGTGGGCGCCCAGCCGCCGGATGTACCAGCCGGTGCCGTGCCCGCAGCCCTCGACCGGGCTTCGGTGCGTCGGCGCGGTCGTGGTGACCACCGCGGCCTCGGGCGTGGCCAGGGCGAACACCCGGTCGCGGCGCCGTACCCGGGTCTCCCGGTGCGCAGGCAAGTCCGGCGGCAGCGCCGCGTCGTCGCGCGGCACCTCGCACACGCGCGGGTCCTCCCGGTCCGCGTCGCCCGGATCGCCGGAGTCCGACCCCGGGTCGGTCACCACCTCGACATGCACGGTGATCAGTCTCGGGGAGCCGGGCGCCCCGAGACAGGCACACCGGACGGATTGGCTCGAACGTGTCACTCCGACGTGACCTGACAGGGCATCAGGATCGTGATCCGTGGCGGTGGTGCGGTGGCCCGGGTGGGCGGGGCCGTGGAGGAGGGGGCTGCGGTGAGGGCTGTGGTGGCGGCTTCGACGTCGGCTGCTTCACCTCGGGCGGTGCGGGGGTGGTGTGCCGCCTGATGCCCACCACCGTTGCGCGCCCCCGGACCCCCGCCGTGCCGTCGCGGGCGTTCGCGGTCAGGGCAGGAGCAGGCGCGCGAGTACGTCGGCGAGGAGTTCGCGGGCCGTGTCCGGCGGTACGTCCGGATCCTCCAGGACGATCGGCAGCCCCATCCCGTCGACCACCGCGAGGGCCTGGCGCGCCACCCGCTCCGGGTCCGCATCCGCGCGGAAGCGTCCGGCCGATACCCCGGCGGCGACCGTCTCGGCAAGCAGCGCACGCCACTTCGCGTTGTCCGCCAGCACCTCGTCCCGCCACTCGGCGTCGCGCTGCGCCCAGCGCCAGGCCTCGGCCCAGAGCTGCCAGCCGTACGGGGCCGCCTCGTCGGCGAAGCCGACCACGAACGCGCAGGCCTTCTGCATGCGCTCCCAAGGGTCGTCCAGATCCGCGACGGCGGCGCGCACGCCCTCCAGGTCGCGCTTCGCGGCGTACCGGAACGCCGCCAGCAGCAGGTCCTCGCGGCTGCCGAAGTAGTACTGAAGGGTGGAGACCGGGACGCCGGACACCTCCGACACGTCCGCGAACCGCGTGGCGTCCGCGCCGCGTTCGCCGATCACGACGCATGCGTGCGCGAGCACGTCCTCGCGCTTGCGCCCGGACCGGCGGCCTCCCCGGCGTACGGGCACAGGCGGGGAGTCGGAAGCGGAGGCATCGGACACGTGCATGTGTCTATCACGCGGCCGAGGGGCGCTGTCCCGCGCCTCGGGCGGCGCCGCGGCGGTCCGGCCGGCGCACGAGAGGTGCACCCCGGCACGCGCCCGGCGCGTGCCCGCGCCGCCGCCCGACGGCCTAGGCTGCCCGCCATGACCGATGCCGAGAGCCGCCGTGCGATCAACGAGGCCATCAATTCGCTGAAGCGGTTCGTCAACAGCAGGCAGCTCGACGCGCTGCACGCGGCCCGTTCGGGCGTCGCGCTCAATCTGGTCGCGATCGGGATCCTGCACCGCGTGATCGACCACGGCCCGGTCCGGCCGACCGAGCTGGCCGAGCTGGCCGACATCCAGCCGGCGGCGCTCAGCCGGCAGATCCGGATCCTGGAGGAGGGCGGCCACATCGTGCGCATCGGCGACGCCGAGGACGGCCGGGTCTCGCTCGTGGAGGCCACCGCCGAGGGGCGGGCGGCGTACGAGAGCTTCGCGGCGGCCAACGACACGCTGTTGGCCGAGCAGCTCAAGGGCTGGACGGCGGAGGAACTGGGCGGGCTCGCGGCGCAGATGCAGCGGCTGGTGGCCGACTTGCGCGGGGTGCGGCGAGCGGAGTAGTCGGCGGTGTCGGGGTCGCCGCCGAGGACGGGGGTGCTTCGAGGTGACCGGTCCCGAGGTCCCTGTGGCCTCCGGCGTGATCGGCCGGGGAGTCGGACCGTGAACTAATTGACATGGTTAAGTAGTCGGGTTACGTTCCCCGGGTCATGGGTCGCCCCCGGGCTCTCCCCGGCCACCCCGGTCTCGTCGGGTGCGCCGGGACGCCGCCGGGGTCGGCCGGGTCCGCCTACCGCTCCGGGGAGACAGCCGTGGCCTGGGATTTCAGCACCGACCCGGAGTTCGCTCGCGAACTCGACTGGATCCGCGCCATGGTCGTGGACGAGATCGAGCCCCTCGACCTCGTCCGGCACCGCATGAGCCCGGCCAACTGGCGGGCCGTCACCGACCCGCTCAAGCAGCGCGTCAAGGACCGCGGCCTGTGGGCCGCGCACCTCGACCCCGAACTCGGCGGCCAGGGCTTCGGGCAGGTCCGACTGGCCCTCATGCACGAGGTGCTGGGCCGTACCGGCTCGGCGCCGAACATCTTCGGCAACCAGGCGCCCGACTCCGGCAACAGCGAACTCCTCGCCGTGGGTGCCGATGAGGAGCAGAAGCAGCGCTGGCTGTGGCCGCTGCTCGACGGGAAGCTCACGAGCTGCTTCTCGCTCACCGAACCGCACACGGCGGGGTCGGACCCGACCGGCATCAAGACGCGCGCGGTGCGGGACGGGGACGCGTACGTCATCGACGGCCACAAGTGGTTCGCTTCCAACGCGTCCCGCGCGGACTTCGTCCTGGTCTTCGCCGTCACCGACCCGGACGCCGAACGGCACCGCCGCGCCTCGATGTTCGTCGTCGAGCGCGGTACGCCCGGCATGGAGATCGTGCGCGACGTGCACACCATGCACCACCCCTACGACGGCGAGGCCACCCGCAACCTCGGCGGCCACGCCGAGATCCGGTTCACCGGCTGCCGGGTGCCGGCCGACCACATGATCGGCGACCCCGGCGACGCGTTCGTGCTCGCGCAGAAGCGGCTGAACGGCGGGCGCATCCACCACGCGATGCGCTGGATCGGGCAGTGCCGGCGGGCGTTCGACATGCTGTGCGAGCGCGCGGTGTCACGTACCTCGCACGGAAAGCGGCTGGCGGACCAACAACTGATCCAGCAGATGGTGACGCGGTCGAGCATCGAGATCGAGGCTTTCCGGCTGCTCACCCTCAAGGCGGCGTGGACCTGGGACAACGAGGGGCCCAAGGCGGCGCGCCAGGCGGTCTCCGAGGTCAAGTACTGGGGTGCGCAGATCCTGCACGACGTCGTGGACCGCGCGATCCAGGTGCACGGCGCGCTCGGCTACTCGACCGACCTGCCGCTGGAGGAGATGTACCGGCTCGCCCGCAACTTCCGGCTCTCGGACGGCGCGGACGAGGTGCACATCCAGCAGATCGCCAAGATGATCCTGCGCCGGTACGAAGCGGTCGACGGCTGGCCCAGCGAGCACATCCCGACGCGCCGCGCGGAGGCGGAGCGCCGGTTTGCCGAGTGGCTCGACATCCCGGCGTCGCAGTCGCGGCCGCAGTCGGTGTCGGCGTCGGGGTCGGGTTCGCAGCCGGGCGGCGCGGGCGGCGCGGCGTGAGCGGGGCCGGTCGGACGGGTGAGCCGCAGGACCCGAACGCGGCGCGTGATTCTCTCCACGACGACGGCCCCGTCCCGCCGCGGCGCCTCACCGACTGGGTCGCGAAGGCCGGACTGGCCGACGCCGACGCCGTCCTGACGGTCACTCAGCTCAGCGGCGGCGCGTCCAACCTCACCTACCGGGTCAGCGGGAACGGCCGCGACTGGGTGCTGCGGCGCCCGCCCGCGCGCGGCGCGCTTCCGACGGCGCACGACATGGCGCGCGAGTACCGGGTGCAGGCCGCGCTCGCCGGTTCCGGCGTTCCGGTCGCGGCGATGGTCGCACTCTGCGAGGACCCGGCGGTCCTCGGCGCCCCCTTCTATCTGATGGAACGCCTGGACGGGGTCTTCCACACCAGCGCCGCCGAGGTCGCCGCGCTGCCGGCGCCGGTCGCGCGCGAGGCGGGCCTGAACCTCGTGCGCGTGCTCGCCACGTTGCACCGGGTGGATCCGGAGGGTGTGGGGCTCGGCGCGATGATCCGGCCCGAGCCGTATCTGCACCGGCAGCTGCGGCGCTGGCGGGGGCAGTGGGACCGGATCGGGTTCGACGACGTGCCCGCGCTGGACGGGCTGTTGCGGCGACTGGCCGCCGAGGTGCCGGAGTCGTCCGCGCTCGGGATCGTGCACGGCGACTACAACCTCGGCAACGTGATGTACCGCGCGGACGACTCCGCCGAGGTCCGCGCGGTGCTCGACTGGGAGCTGTCCACGGTCGGCGACGCGGCGGCCGACCTGGGGCAGTTGCTCGCGTACTGGGGCCCGGCGGGGCGGCTGCTGAACGCGTACCGCGGCGGGCATCTGCCGGACGCGAACGCGGCGCTGCCGGACCGCGGGGAACTGGTGGAGGCGTACACCGAGGGCGTCGGACGGCCGGTGCCGGACCTGGCGTACTACGAGCGCTTCGCCGTCGTGAAGCTCGCTGTCATCTGCGCGGGGGCGCTGGCCCGGGCGAAGTCGCCGGAGCCGGAGCGGGTGCGGCGTACGGTCGGCCTGGTCACGTCGCTCGCGGAGATCGCCGAGGCGGTGGACGGCTGACGGCGGTGGACGGCTGACCGCGGCTCACGGTCGGCGGCTGACCGGGCCACCAAGTGGCGTGGCAGACGTGCGTCGGGCGGGGTGCAGGCAGCACGAAGGAGGGGGCAGGCCCGCCCCGGCCGGGCCTGCCCCGTGTCCCGTACGACCATGACGGGACGCTAAGCATCCTGTACGCAACGAGACGCGATACTCCACTGCTCGATCACAAATCCCGAGGGATTTTACCTTTCCAAGGACAACCCTCGGGTCATATGCCCGAGTTGTGGTGATATCGCAGTGCGAAGCAAAACCCAACCGGGAGTTCGCTATCCCTACAGCGCGGTCATGCGCCCACCGGAGACCACGAGGGTCTGCCCGGTGACGTAGCGCGACGCCGCGGAGCACAGGAACACCGCGCACGGACCGATGTCGGTCTCGGTGTCGCCGATCCACCCCATCGGGATGAGCGCCGTCACGCGCGGTTCCATCGTCGGGTCCAGCCGCATCGCGTTGTCGAGCGCGGGCGTTACCGCGAGCGGGGCAAGGCCGTTCACCCGGATCTTGTCCGGACCCCACTCGCGCGCCAGCGACTTGATGAAGCCGCGCTGCGCGCCCTTGGCCGCCGCGTAGAACGACAGGTTCGCGCTGCCCTGCATGCCCGCGGGAGACGTCAGCAGCAGGTACGAGCCCGCCGTCGCCTTCAGATACGGGTGCGCAGCGCGCGCCAGCGTGTACGACGCGACCGAGGCCACCGCGGCGTGCTCGTTCCACAGGTCGACCGGCGCGTGTTCGAGGTCCACCGGCTCGCTCGACCGGCGGCTCGTGGCGTTGTGCACCACCGCGTCCAGGCGTCCGAACAGCTCGACGGACTCGGCGAGTGCGGCCTCCACCGCCTCGGGTGAGGTCACGTCGCACACCACGCCCGCGGCCGTGCCGCCCGCCGCGGTGATGGTGTCGGCCACCTCGGCGGCGGCCTCCTTGCGCCGTGCGGTGACGACCACCGAGGCCCCGGCCGCGCCGAGTGCGAGGGCGATGCCCTGGCCCACGCCCGCGGCGGCGCCGGTCACCAGGACCGTCTTGCCGGTGAGCGAGCCGGGCAGCGAAGTGTCGGGCGTGCCCCGGTCGGACGTACCGGATCCGTTGCGAGAACCGCTGTCGGGGACTGTCACGGCACCATCAGAGCTCCACCGTCGAGTGCGAACGTGCTACCGGTCAGATGCCGCGCGCCGGGCGCACACAGCAGCAGGACGACGTCCGCGACCGCCTGCGGCGACATCGCGTCCTCGCCGAGCGCGGACTCGCTGCGGTCGACGTCGGTGCCGCGAAGCCCCTCGGCCTCCGCGTCGAGCGCGAAGACGGTGGGCGCCAACAGGTGCACGGTGACTCCGTCACGGGCCCAGCGCCGCGCAGCCGACTTGCCCAGCGCCCGGAGCGACTCCGCGGCAGTGGCGAGCGGTACGAGGCCCGCACCGCCCTCGATGGCCACGCTCGGCGCGACCAGCACGAACGTTCCGCCGGTCGGGGTGAGCAGCGGGTGCGCCCCCTGCATCGCGGCCAGACCGTGCCGGATCGGCTCCTCCGCCAGCCGGTCCCACTCCTGCGGCGACAGCCCCACCACCGCACCGGGCGTCGCCGATCCGGGGGTGTAGGGCGCGTGGACGACCAGATCCACGCCCGCCGCCGGGTCCAGACCCGCATCGCGTACGGCCGCCGCGAGGTCCCCGCCGGCCTCCGCGACGGCCACCTGCGCCCCGGCAGCCCGCAACGCCTCGACAACCGCCGCCGCCACGTCCGACGGGCCCACCACGACCGCCGAGCGCGGACCGTGCCTTCCAGGTTCTCCGGCCACGCCGTACACCCCTTTCCGGTGGGCTCCCGCCCACCCACTGCCAACCCGCACAAAATCCCCGTTTCAGGCCCCCGCCCCCGACGCCGCGACGCTAGTTCGCTCACCCGACGATGACAACCCATCCACCCCCCAAACATGACGCCCCGTCAGAAACCCCGCACCACGCCCCCGCGGCAATCGAGAGCGGTCGCGGGCCGTGTCCCGCTCGTGGGCGTCTCGTGCGCGCGTGGCGCCGTGCGGTGAGCGGTGAGGGGTGAGCGGTGTGCGGTGTGCCCCATCCCCACCACTGTCCGCACCTGTTGGTTCCGCGGCCGTGCTGCCGCACGCTCCCGGGGTGGGTGCGTCGCAGGGCGCCGCGGTGCAGTCGAGGTCGAGCCCCCGATCCCCCAGCGCGGCCACTGTGCGGTGCAGGGGGTGCCTTCGCCAGGCGTTGCGGGCACCGTGCGCGGGGGAAGGGGCTGCGGAGTGACTCGCGCGGCATTCGTCGCGATCCCGTCCCCTCCTCCCTTGCGCTCGCGCTCGCGAGAACGCTTCGCGGGACGCTCCGGCGCGCCTGGGTGACGTCCCGGTCGGCGGCGCGCGAGCAGTTCGCCGGAGGCTTCCGCGCGGTTGCAATTGTTCGGTTGGTTTGGGGGTGTTGCCGTTTGGGGGTGGGGGTGGTCGGTTTCGGTCGTTCGGGTTCCTTGGGAGGAAAAATTGGAGGTTGGGAGCCCGGCGGCTGTCGGTGTCGGTCCGTAGCCTTGAGGCATCCCGGCGGAGGATCGGGTGCACGGGCGGGGGAGGCCACGGTGGATGTCACGGCTTTTGTCGCACTGCTCGACGAACTTGACTCGGACGACGGTGCGTTGACCGAGCGGCTCGGCAGTGAACTGCCCGCGCAGGTGGGGGGGGGGGGGGGGGGGGGGG
>NZ_JBPKBH010000006.1:506760-535453 GCF_051388915.1 Yinghuangia sp. YIM S09857
CCCGCACGGTCGTCTACCACTTTCCGGGGTCGATGCCCACGATCCGCAACTGGCGTCTCACCGGCGCACATGTCGCGTGTCTGATCGAAGGGGCCGGGCCCGCCCGCGGTGTTCTCCGATTGCTGCGCGGCCTCGCGCCCCGGCATGCCTGGGCGTACCTCGACGGCACGCGCGGGCTCGCCGAGTTGATCCGCACCCGCCTCGGCGCCGACCCCGCCGCGTGGGCCTGCCTTCAGCGTGAACTTGTCTCGTTCCAAGGGCTGTTGCCCGAGCTGGTGGAGCACGCGGCCAAGGCGGCCGGGGATCGTGCGGTGCCGCGCGTGCCGTCCGCTCCGCGCGGAATCCGCATCGAGATACGGCAGTTGCTGATGCTGCTCGACTCCGGGACCCTCGCCGCCCTCGTGCCGCATCTGGATCGGCGGACTGTCGTCGACCTCGCCCGTTTCGGCGCGCCGCTGCCCGCCGAGACGCTGGCCTGGGTCGTCGCCATGGCGCCGCCGCGCGAGCGGCTGACGTTGGCGAAGGCCCGCTGGAGCCGCCCCGATCTGGCCGCCGCACTCGTGGAGTTGGACGACTCGGACCTCAACGCCGCGGTGTACCTCAATGCGCACACCTCGGTCGCCGTACGCGCCCGCATCATGGCCGCGGCGGACCGCGTACCGCTGCATTCCTCGGTCGTCGCCCGCGTGCGCGACAACACCAGCCGCTCGATGCGGCTGCCCGCGCTCTGGTCGGGTGACCCGCTGCTGGTACGCGCCGCGCTGCTGCGCCGCGACCACACGTCCAGTTCGCCGCAGGAGTGCCTGCGGACCTGGGAGCGCGAGGGCTACGACGCGCTGGCCGCGCTCTACCGCCCCTACACGTACGAACAGAGCGGCGCACCCGCTCCGTTCCGCATGCCGCGCTACCGGTCGATGTTGCTCGTCGCCGTCGAGGGCGTGTGGCGGCGGCACGGTACGGAGGAGGCCGCCCGCCTCGTCCGCGAACTGCCGGTGGCGCCGCGCGACAAGCAGCACTTCGCCGAGTTGTTCGCCCGCGAGGACGGCCACGAGGCGCTGCGCGCCGAGATCGCCGCCAAGGCCGGGCCGCGCACCCTCGTCAAGCGGCTGCGCCGACCGACTCCCACGCAGTTGTGGCCGCTGATCGAGTCGCCGTGGGTCGACTGGCCCGCCGTCGCGCGCGCCGAGCGCACCGGCCCGCTGTCCGGCGCCGCATGGGGGCTGCTCGCGAACAGCCCCGGCTGCCCCGACCGCGTCGTCCCCGAAGTCGTCGAGTGGTCCGGCGACTCCGCGGCGGCGGGGGCGGGACGCTGGCCCACCGGCCCCGACGTCGTCGTGCCGCGCGAGTGGACCGGCAACGGCTACACGGTCGCCGAACCTGCCCGGCGCGGCAGCGCGATGCCACCCGACTACCTGTTCGGCGGGGTCGCCCCGGCGGCACGGGCGCTCAACACGTATGGCTGCCTCACCGAGCTGACCGCCGCAGCCCCCGGCTCGCTGCGCTACCACGACCACCTGCGCGAACTGGTCGGCCGCCACCTGGGGGCGTCGACCGAGGCGCGCGTCGTCGCGATGCGCCTGCTCCCGGACTTCACCGGGACCACCGAGGAGCTGCTCGCCACGGCGGCCGCCATGACCCTTGTCGATGTCAAGTAACCCACTTAGGGTGACGGATCGTCTTGTCCGTACGCACCCGTAGGGGCTCCGCATGTCCGATCGCGCCAAGAAGGTCGCCGCCGCCGAAAACCTCCTCGCCCAGCTGTCCGGCGGGGATCTGGACGGCATCATGGCCGCCTACGCCGCCGAACCCACCGTCCACGACCCCGTCGGCACCGAGCCCAAGGTCGGGCGCGACGCGGTGCGGGCGTTCTACGCGTCGGTGGTCCCGCTCAAGCCCACCTGCACGCTGCTCGGCCCGGTCACGGTGTCCGGCGACCACGCCGCCTTCCAGTTCAAGCTCGAACTGACCATCGGGGACAACCGGGTGGCCGTCTACGCGACCGAGATGCTGCGGTTCGACGAGGATCTTCTGGTCACCGAGATGATCGCCGTCCCGGACCTGGAAGCGGCCGCCGAGCTCTGAGGACCTGTGCGAAACGTTTCGGCGACGGGCGGTGACCGGAACGGTTGCGGCCCGTCGCCGTGTTCGGCCTGATTTGCTCCGCAAGGCGGATAACGATTGCGCTGGGGAGGTGATGTCGTACAAGCGAATCAATAGCATCCCGCTGCATGAGCACTTCCCCTGATGCAGCCTCTCCTCTGCCTACCCGCAACCAGGGTTTGCCCACCCGCGTACCCACCGGCCGACCTGGCGGGCGCCACCGCAGACCAGAGGCACCGGAGATCCCGCAGGGCGCGCCGCCGCTCGTGCTGGCCGTCCCCGGCCCCGCCAACCCGGCGCTCGACGAAGTGGTGCGCGAGGTCGCCCTGCTCGCCAGAGCCGGCCGCCCCGGTCTGGACATCCGCCCCGCGCTGCTCGGCGAGGGCGCGACCGACCTCACGCCGGTCCTGGGACCGGCTCCGGGCAGTGTCGCCGCAGGGTCCGACGGCTCGGACCCGGACGCCGTGGTGGGGGCACCGGAGGCCGGAGAGGCCCCGGAGGCGGCCGAGGACGGGCAGGCCGGGTACGAGACCGCCGACGTGGCCGCCAAGGCCGCGGAGGACGCGCAGGCGGCCGCCGGCCCCGCCGTGGTCGTCCCGCTGCTGATCGGGCCGCACCCGGAGATCGAGGCGCGGGTGCGCGAGACCGTCGAGGCGTCCGGCCGCGACCTGTTGGTGACCGAACCGCTCGGCCCGCACCCGCTGCTGGCCGAGGCGCTGCACGAACGCCTCTCCGAGGCCGGGCTCGCCCGCGCCGACCGGGCGCGGCTGTTCACCGTCGTGACGGCCGCGGACGGCATCGTGCTCGCCACCACCGGCGGCGCGGAGGCGTTGCAGTCCGCCGACATGACCGGCGTGCTGCTGGCGGCCCGGCTGGCGCTGCCGGTCGTCACGGCGGACCTCGACGTGCCGGGGTCGGTGGCGCGGGCGGCCGCGGGACTGCGGCAGATGGGCGCCGAACGCCTGGCGCTGGCACCGTACGTGCTCGGCCCCGACCTCGAACCCGGCGTCGTCGAGGCGGCGGCGGAGGAGGCGGGCTGCACCGCCGCCGAACCGCTGGGCGCGCACGGCGCGATAGCGCAACTGGTGCTCCGCGCCTACCTGGACGCGGCCGGAATCCGCGACTGACCGGAGCGGGAGGCGGAATCCGCGAGAGGGCGGGACTCGGGGGAGTCCCGCCCTCTCGCATGCCCACCGGACAACGCCCACCCGCCTTGCCCGACCAGGCGCGGGGATACACCTGCCACTACGCGTCCGCCGCGTGCGACCGCCATTCCGTACGGCCGCACGTGCACGCCCGGCTCGCGCCTTCCACCATGCCGACACCCGCCTGCCCGCACGGTCCCGCGCACCGACCGTCGCCCCACCGCCCACGCCTCGCCTCATCGTCTGACCGGGTTGTCTGCGGTGCGATCACTCCCCGTACGGCGTGCCGGGGCTCGTCGACGCCATTTGCCCATGGGATGTTGCGTTCAGGAAAGAGCGCAAAAGAACTGCATTGTCCGGATCGTCATCGCCTTCCGGACACTTCCGCCGGGCAGGAGAACGATCAGCCATGAGAATCGACCTCTTCCGATCGCATGCCCGCGCCGCACTCGTCGCGACGGGGTGCGCGGCGGCGCTCGCGGCGTGCTCCTCCGGGGGCGCGGGCGACGTCCAGCGCGACGGCGCCGCGGCCGCACGGGCCTCCCAGGGCCCCGACGACGCCGCCCACCGGGCCGCCCCCGGGGCACCGGCCCCCGGCGCATCCCCCGGCGCCCAGCCCGGCATCCAGCGCTTCACCCTGGTGGCGACCGGCGACGTGCTCGCCTACCCGTCGATCATGCAGCAGGCCCAGACGGACGCCGGCGGCAACGGCTACGACTTCCACAAGATCTACGCCGGCGTCCTCCCCGTCGTCCGCGACGCCGACGTCTCGATCTGCCACATGGAGACCGTGTACGGCAAGCCCGACGGCCCGTTCACCGGCTACCCGCTGTTCAAGGCCCCGCCGCAGATCGCCCGCACGCTCGCCGACACCGGCTACGACGGTTGCTCCACCGCGTCCAACCACACCCTCGACGACGGCTTCTCCGGCATCGAACGCACGCTCGGCGAACTCGACTCCGCCGGCGTCCGGCACGCGGGCTCCGCCCGCACGGCGGAGGAGGCGGCCGCGCCGACGATCCTCGACGTCAAGGGCGTCAAGGTCGCGCACCTGTCGTGGACGTACGCGACCAACGGCATTCCGCTGCCGGACGGCAAGCCCTGGGCGGTCAACGTGGTGGACGTCTCGCGCATCGTCGAGGAGTCGCGCGCGGCCCGCCGAGCCGGTGCCGACGTCGTCGTCCTCAGCATGCACTGGGGCACCGAGTGGCAGCGTGAGCCGGACGCCGACCAGCTCGCCTGGGCCCGCGAGTTGACCGCCTCGACCGACGGCGGACGCAAGGACATCGACCTGATCCTCGGCACCCACAACCACGTCCCGCAGCCGTACGCCAAGGTCAACGGCACGTGGGTGGTCTACGGGATGGGCGACCAGATGGCCAACTTCCCCGGCCAGGACAAACTGGCCGGCAACTACAGCTCGATCGCCCGCTTCACCTTCGCGCGCGGCGCGGACGGCGGCTGGACGGTCGACCAGGCCGAGTTCCTGCCGCAGTTCAGCGATCCGGGCCCGCCGTTCCGGATCGTCAACATCAATGCCGAGATCGCCGCGGGCTCGCCGCGGGCCGCGGCGTACCAGGCGCCTCTGGAGTCGATCCGGGCCGCAGTGCTGTCGGAGGGCGCGGCGGCGGACGGACTGCGGGAGTCCGCCGACGGTCGCTGAACGGACGGCGGGCGCAAGCCGCGTCCGTCCCCACTTACCCCGGATTTACTTCGGGCCTCTTGGAACAAACGCGCCCGGACCCTAAGGTCGTGCGCCGTATCTACGCGCGTTCCCGCCGTACTCCTGCCCATACCTCCGGCACACGCCCAGGCACAGCGCTCCCGCACCCAGGAAATCCCGAGGAATCCCCAGGACTATTCCCAGGAGGGGAAAATGACCGTTCCCCGGCGCCGGCACCGCGGATGGCTCGCCGTGGCCACCGTGGCCGCCGCGAGCCTCATCGGCGGCCTGACCACCGCGGCACCGGCCGCGGCCGACCGCGGCGGACCGTCCCGCACGATGGACCTCCAACTGCTGGCGGTCAACGACCTGCACGGCAATCTCGAACCACCGCAGGGAAGTTCGGGCAACATCACGGAGATCGGCCCGGACGGCGCCCCCAAGAGCACCCCCGCCGGCGGCGTCGAATACCTCGCGACCCAGCTCAAGGCGGCCCGCGCCAAGAACCCCAACTCGCTCACCGTCGCGGCCGGGGACATGATCGGCGCCAGCCCCCTGCTCTCCGGCCTGTTCCACGACGAGCCCACCATCGAGGCCCTCAACGGCCTCGGCCTGGACGTCAGTTCGGTCGGCAACCACGAGTTCGACGAGGGCCGCGCCGAACTGCTGCGCATGCAGAACGGCGGCTGCCACCCCACGGAGGGCTGCTACAAGCCCGGTTCCCGGTTCGGCGGCGCCGACTTCGAGTACCTCGCCGCCAACGTCGTCGACGAACGCACCGGCCTGCCCATCATGGCGCCGATCAGCATCAAGTACGTCAACGGCGCCTGGGTCGCGTTCATCGGGATGACCCTCGAAGGCACCCCCGACATCGTCACGGCCGAGGGCGTGAAGGGCCTCAGGTTCAAGGACGAGGTCGAGACCGCCAACCGCTACGCCAAGCTGCTCAAGCTGCTCGGCATCAAGTCGATCGTCGTGCTGCTGCACGAAGGCGGCATGCCTGCCGGCAACGTCTACAACTACGACTGCAACGCGGGCGGTTCGCTCGGCCTCAGCGGCCCCGTCGTCGACATCGCCAAGAACCTCGACCCCGAGATCGACGCGGTCGTCACCGGCCACACGCACCAGTCGTACGTGTGCAGCATCCCCGACCCCAAGGGCCAGCCGCGCCTCGTGACCAGCGGTGCGTCGTTCGGCCGCCTCTACACCGAGATCAACCTGACGTACGACAAGCGCACGCGCGACATCGTGCGCACCAAGGTCACCGGCGCCAACCACGTCGTACGCCGCGACGTCGCCAAGGACCCGGCGATGACGTCCGTCATCACCGAGTGGAACAAGCTCGCGGCCCCGGTCGCGAACCGCCACGTCGGCTGGATCGCGGGCCGGATCGACGGCCGCGGCTCCACCGCGCCGGAGAGCCCGATGGGCGACCTGATCGCGGACGCCCAACTGGAGGCGACCGCCGCGCCCGACAAGGGCGGCGCGCAGCTCGCGTTCATGAACCCGGGCGGCATCCGCAGCGACTTCGCGTACGAGGGGCCCGAGGGCGACGGCATCGTGACGTACGCAGAGGCGTTCACCGTCCAGCCGTTCACCAACATGATGGTCACGCAGACCATGACCGGACAGGCGATCCTGGACGTCCTCGCGCAGCAGGTCACCGGCGCCAATGCCGCCGGCCCGCGCTGGCTCCAGGTGTCGGAGGGCTTCACCTACACCGTCGACCGCGCACAGACCGGGGCCGCCAAGATCGTGCCCGGCAGCGTCAAACTCCACGGCCGACCGATCGATCCGGCGACGACGTACCGCGTCTCGGTCAACGAGTTCCTGGCCGGGGGCGGCGACGGCTTCCCGGCCCTCGCCACCGGCACCGACAAGCTGGTGGGCGGCTCCGACCTGGACGCCGTGCTCGCCTATCTGGGCGCGCACTCGTCCGCGAGCGCACCCCTCCCGGTCCCGGCCGCGGACCGGATCACCTTCACCGGCTGACGGGCACACCCGGCACACCCGGCACACCCATGCACTCCGTGTACGACGAGCGCACACGACAAGGGCCCCGCACACCTTCTGGGTGTGCGGGGCCCTCGCTTCGAACGACGTGCCACGTGCGGTTGTGCCGCGTCTGGGGGTGGAGGCCGGACCTCAGGCCACGCGGCGCAGCGCCGCCGTGACGCGCGTCGTCGCGACCGACCTGGCGTACCGACGGCGGCGCGCGATGATCGCGAGCAGTGGGCCGTGGGCGTAGGGCGACGCGGGGGCGGCGGCAGTCGTCGGGGCGGCGGAGCGGGGCTGGGTCGCGGTCGTCATGGCACTTCTCGTTTCGGTCGGTGACCGTTCCTGGGGGGAGCGGCGCTGACGAGATCAAATTTATGCGCCGGGCCCGACACCGGCGTCCCCCGCAGGTCGGCGATTGCCGGGCCTCCACTGGTGGGCCTCGGCGGCGATACGTACGACTTGAGGAGGAGGGGCCGCGTGATCCGTCTCAGGGTCACCCCGGAGCTTGAACCCTTGCATCCGTGCATGTATCTCTGGTGCGCGGCCGCGATCCCCAGCGCGGCGCGCAGGGGAGGAGCCCGCCATGACCTTGGATCCGCGTACGCCGGTTCTCGTGGGAGCCGCCGCCGTCCAGCAGCGGGTCGACCGGCCCGGCGGCGGGCTCGACGCCGTCGGGCTCATGACCGCGGCCACCGAGGCCGCCGCGGACGACGCCGGGCCCGGCGGCAAGCTGCTGTCGGCGCTGGACCGCGTGCTGGTACCCCGCGGCATGTGGGGGCCGGGCGATCCCGGACGCCGCATCGCGGCCCGCTTCGGGGCCGCGGGCGCGCGTACGCTCGTCGCCGAACTGGGTGTGCTCCAGCAGACGTTGCTGACCCACGCGCAGACCCTGATCGCGGCCGGCAACGCCGATGTGGTGCTCGTCACGGGCGCGGAGGCGGGCTACCGCGACCGCAAGCTGCGCGGCACCGGCCTCCCGTCGCTCACCGAGCCGCTGCCCAACACGCCGCCCGACCAGGTGCTGAGCCCGGTCGGCGACATCCTGCACCGCATCGAGATCGAGCGCGGACTCCCGGTCCCGGTGCGGCAGTACGCGATCCTCGAATCCGCGCTGCGGCACGCCGAGGGCCTGTCGCCGGAGGACCACGCGGCGCGTGTCGCCGAGATGTGGTCGCGCTTCGCGGACCGCGCGGTCGAGAACCCCGATGCGTGGCACCGCGCGCCGGTCGCGGCCGACGCGATCGCCGCCGCGTCGCCCGCCAACCCGATGATGGCCCGCCCGTACACGCGTACGCACTGCTCACGCGCGGGCGTCGACCAGGGCGCCGGGCTGATCCTGTGCTCGGCGGAGGCGGCGGAGCGGTACGGAGTGCCGCGGGACCGCTGGGTGTTCCCGTGGGCCGCGGCGGAGTCGAACCAGATGGTGCCGATCGTCGCGCGGGCGCAATTGCACCGCTCACCGGGGTTCGCGGCGGTGGCCGCGTGGCTCACGGCGTACACGGGCGTCGCGGCGTCGGACGCGACGTATGTCGACCTCTACAGCTGCTTCCCCGCCGCCGTCCGCATCCAGGTGGCCGAACTCGGGCTGGGCGACCGACAGGACCTGACGGTGACCGGCGGCATGTCCTTCGCGGGCGGGCCGCTCAACAGCTATGTGCTCCAGTCGACGGTCGCGATGGCGAAGGTGCTGCGCGGCGACCCGGCGGCCACCGGGCTCGTGACGTGTGTGTCCGGCATGGTCACCAAGCAGGCGGGCGCGGTGTGGTCGGCGACGCCGCCCGCGACGCCGTTCCACGGCGAGGACCTGTCCGCGCGCACCGCGGAGGCCGCGACGACCTGCGAGGTCGTCGGGGACTACCGGGGGCTGGGCGCGGTCGACGGCTACACGGTCGTGGAGGGGCCGGACGGGCCGAAGCAGGCCGTCGCGGTCGTGGCGGTCCCGGGCGGCGCGCGCACCGTCGCGTCGTCGACAGACCCGGAGGTCGTCGCGGCGTTCTGCGAGGGCGAGTGGGTGGGACGGCATGTGCATGTGGCCGAGGCCGAGTTGACGCTGTGAGGCGGGGGCGGGCGTGTGGGCGCACAGGGCCACGGGTGTCACGGGCACGGTGGGCGCCTGGCCCGCGGTCGGATCGGCCGCGTGCGGCCCGGTCTCCGGGCGCCCGCCCGGCGCGTGACGCTCAGTGCCCTTCCGGGTAGCGCACCTCGACCTCCCAGGGGGCGCGCCGCACCGCGGTGAGGCGCTGTTCGGCCATGCGCCGCGTGATGTCCTGCGGGACGAGGCAGTCCGCGCACGCCTCGGGACCCGCCACGACGGTCAGCGCGACGGCGAAGTCGCCGGTGCGGGCGATGTCGAGGCGGTAGTCGTCCGCCGCCAGGCCGTTCGCGAGCGGGGCGAGGGCGGCGGTGACGGCCTCGTCGGTCGGGGCCGTCCCGGCGTCCGGGGCGGCGTGCTCGGCGGTCATGCGCGTACCTCCGCCTTCGCGGTGAACAGTTCGAGCGTGCGCTCGACGGCCTCGGCGGCCATCTCGTCGAGACGGGCGTCGGAGGACCCGCCGAGGGGGCCCGGCACGGTGAGGATGCGGGCCTGCGGCAGGCCGTACAACCCGGTGACCTGCTCGGCGAGTTCGGTGAACCCGGCGGTGGCGAGCAGCACGGTCGGCAGGCCGAGCTGCTCCAGTTCGACGGTGTCGTGCGCGCTCCACGACGTGCACGAGCCGCAGTCGGCCGAGCCGGTGATGACCAGGTCGGCTTCCGCGAGCAGGCGTTCGACGACCTCGGGTTCGGCGGGCAGCGCGGCGCTGACCTTGGCGATTTCGAGCGTCACGGTGGCGCCGGTGCGCTCGGCGACCAGTCGGGCGATCGCGCCCTGGATGTACCCGGCGTGCGGCTTGAGGTTGTCGAGGACGGCGATGCGCTTGCCGGACA
This sequence comes from Yinghuangia sp. YIM S09857, assembly GCF_051388915.1. NCBI lineage: Bacteria > Bacillati > Actinomycetota > Actinomycetes > Kitasatosporales > Streptomycetaceae > Yinghuangia > Yinghuangia sp. YIM S09857. Next base: position 516,592 of record NZ_JBPKBH010000006.1, read on the forward strand.
GGAGTTCGGGGCTCGGCGCCAACTCCTTCGCGGGCGTGCCGACGCTGCCCTCGGGGGACAAGATCTCGATCATTGCGGGGACCCTTCTGCGGTCCGGCCGACGTACGGCGGCGGAAGTGCGGAGGCGGTGCGGCGAAGGCGGTCAGGCGAACGGGACGGTGACGCTGCGGGTGCGCCCCCAACTCGGCAGCACGAACGACTGCTTGCCGGGACCACCGGACACCAGCACGCGGATGTTCTCCGGGTGGTCGGTCATCGGCATCAGGTCGTCGTCGCGGAGCGCCTTCATCCACGGCCGCCACAGGTTGCTGGTGAAGTGTGCGCGGAAGTCGCCGGCCGGGCGGCGGGCCTTCTCGAACAGGTACGACTGGACGTCCTGCCGCGCCCACCCCGCGCCCGCGATCGTCGCCGCGTGCTCGGGGCCCAGCACGACGAAGTACTCCGCGTCCGACACCACCGCGTTGTTGGTGCCGAACGTCGCCATCACGGTCGCCGCCTTGTCCAGGATCCCGGCGGGCTCGCGACTCTCCATGTCGTGGAAGTTGTGCGGATTCTCCATGCCTGCGACCGTCACGGCGCTGGGCGCGTCGAGGCCGAGCGAGCGCGGGTACGCGGGCCACGGGCTCGCCGCGCTGTTCTCCGCGAAGCAGAACGTGTACTTGGACGGCTGGCCCTGCGTAGCGGCGTCGCCGAGCCCGCTGCCGTCGTGGCCCTTCGCGGTGCCGCCGGCCACGTGCATCATCACGAAGCGGACCGCGCGGCCCAGGGTGGCGTTGGAGCGGTTGCCGGGGCCGAGCGTCCCGGTTCCGGCGTTGAAACCACAGCGTTCCACGGCCTCGCCGTGCACGAGGACCATCGCCGAGACCGGGTGTGTGGTCGAGTTGACGCCGCGCAGGTTGAACTCGGGGGCGACCAGGCCGCGCACGGCCGCGACCAGGACGGGCAGCAGGTGCGGGGTGCATCCGGCCATCACGGCGTTGACCGCGAGGACGCGCGGCGTGGCCTCGCCGAGGCGCGGGGCGAGGGTGCCGATGACCTCGTCGGGGTCGCCGTCGTACGCCGCGAGCATCGCGTCGACGCGCTGCGGGGTGGGGGCGACGACGGGGAGGCCGTCACCCCAGCCCCGGGCTTCGAGGAAGGCGTACAGGGCTTCGGGGGACTCGTCGGCGATGGTGAGGGTGGTGTCGAGGGCTGTCACATGCAAGAAGTTAGCCTGACGAGTCGTCAGGTTCAATGGTGGTGTTCGATAATCCGAATCACATAGATGATTTGTCGAACACTTGATGGGTCTCCGGCGGTACCGAAGCCGTCGGACGGAGAACGACTGTGCGAGGAGTCCCTGTGACTGTGGGCATCGATCTGGGCGGGCGCACGGCGCTGGTCACCGGAGGCGGCGGGGGTATCGGGCGGGCGGTGTGCATCTGGCTCGCCCGGGCGGGGGCCGACGTGGTGGTCGGCGACCTGCGCGGCGAGGCCGCCGATGAGACGGCCGCGCTGGTGGCGGCGGAGGGCGTGCGGTCGCTCGCGCACGCGTTCGACGCGACCGACCCGGAGCAGGTGGCGCGGGCCGTCGCGGCGGCGGTGGCGGAGTTCGGCGGACTGGACATCGCCGTCAACAACGTGGGGATGACGGCCGGACACGGTACGTCGGCGTTCGTCGACTGGACGCCACAGGCGCTCCGCGACGTCGTCGGCGTGAACCTGATGGCGACCGCGTACTCGTGCCAGGCGGAGGCGCGGGCGATGATCGCGGGCGGCCGGGGCGGCTGCATCGTGAACGTGAGCTCGGGGGAGACGACGCGGCCCGCGCCCGGGCTCGCGCCGTACGGTGCCGCGAAGGCCGCGGTGAACCACCTGACGCAGACTCTCGCCGTCGAGCTGGCGCCGCACCGCATCCGGGTCAACGCGGTGGCGCCGGGGACGACGCTGACCGAGCAGGTCGCGGCGTCGCTGACCCCCGAGTTCCAGACGGCGTTGTTGGGGGCGATCCCGCTGGGGGCGCTGTCGGAGCCGGACGACATGGCCCGGCTGGTGCTGTTCGTGGCGTCCGATCTGGCGGCGCACACTACGGGGCAGTTCCTGCTGTCGGACAACGGGGCGTTCTTGTCGCGGAGTCGGCCGGCCTATGACGTGAAGTGAGTGGGCGGGCACGGGGGTTCGATGGGCGGGCGGATTCGCGTGCGTGATCGAGTGCGCGCGAACGGCCGTGGGGGCGTGACCGCACGGGGGATGAGACACCATCATGGGGCGCGTCTCCGTCCGCCCGTCAGCTCCCGTACGGGCGGACGGAGACGCGTTGCGGCCCGTGCTGCGGCCTGTTCCGGGGCTTCTGCTGCGGCTTTGGTGTGGCTGTCCCGCGGCTTGTGGTGTGGCTCGTGCCGCGGCTTGTGGTGTGGCTCGTGCCGCGGCTTGTGGTGTGGCTTGTGCGGCGGTGATTCGGGCCCGATGGCTCGGCGGCTGGGGCTCCGGCGGCGGTCACACGTTCGCTGCGGGTGCGTCTCCGGGCGCCGCCCCCGGCCCGATCTCGCGGACGACCCGGTAGGTCGGTGCCCCCGTCATGCGCGGTTCGGCCGTGCCGGTCAGGCCGTCCAGCACGCCCTGGATCGCCGCCATGCGGCCGTCGGTGTCCGAGGTGGCCACGAAGTCACGGTAGGCGGCCTCGCTTTCCCACGACACGATGTTGTAGACGCGAGTGCCATCGGTGCTGATGTGGAACCTCGCGGACCGGTAGCCGGGGTGGAAGCGGACCCACTGCACCTGGATCTCCGCGAAGGCGTCGACCAGTTCGGCCTGGGTGGCGGGGCCGTCGACGGTGTAGTCGATGATCGAGTAGAAGCCGGTGTCGGTGCTCATGCGATTCTCCTGGGGATGAGGTTCGGTTGCGCGGACTCCGTGGGGCGTAATTGGGCGGCGTTCGAAGAGCGTCGTCTGCGCCGGGAGTTCCGTGCGCGGCCGCGCTACGGCACGAGCAGGACGACCTTGCCGCGCCCGTGCCCGACCGCGACCTCGCGCTGGGCGTCCGCGGCGCGGGCGAGGGGGTACGTTCGGCGCACGTGCACCTTGAGCACGCCTCGCTCGTACATCTCGACGGCCTGCGCGAGACGGGACACGTGGCGCAGCGACGGGTCGGTGGTGCGGATCCCGCCTTCCGCCGCCCGGTGGTGGTCGACCAGGGTGATGACCCGTGCAGGGTCCACGAGTTCGAGGGCCGCGTCGAGTGAGGCCCCGCCCGCGCCGTCGATGAGCGCGTCGATCCCGTCGGGGGCGGCGGCGCGCAGGCGTTCGGTCGTACCGTCGCCGTACGCCACCGGAATCACGCCGAGTTCGCGCAAGTACGCGTGGTTCTCCGGGCGGGCCGTGCCGACGACGACGGCGCCGAGTTCGCGCGCCATCTGCACGGCGATTGTGCCCACGTTGCCCGCCGCGGCGTTGACGAGGACGGTCTCGCCGGCCGCGACCCCGAGCATTTCCAGGGCGATGGAGGACGTCTGGGCACCTGAGTTCAGCCCGCCCGCGACGTCCCACGGCATGGCGGCGGGCTTGACGGTGACGTGCTCGACCGGGACGACGGTGTGCTCGGCGTAGCTGTTGAGGATCGAGAAGCCGGCGACCTCGGTGCCTACGGCGATCTCCGCACCGAGCGGGTTGACCGTCACGCCGGGCCCGACCGCGTCCACGACCCCCGCGAACTCGTTGCCGGGGATGCGCGGTAGTGGGGCGACCTCGGTCAGGTACGCGGGCACCCAGCCTTCGACCACTGCGACGTCGAACGGTTGTACGCCGGCCGCCTTCACGCGCACGCGCACCTCGCCCGGGCCGGGCTCGGGCGTGGCGACCTCGGCCAGGCGCAGGACCTCGGGCCCGCCGGGGGTGTGGAACAGGGCGGCCTTGCTCATCGTGGGCTCCTCGTGCTTCGTGACCCGTTGATCGGGGGCGGCGCGTGCCCAGCGCGGGGGCTGGGCGTACGGCCGCTCGTTCTTGCCGGTCACGAAGGTAGGCGGGGCCCGGGGAGGGGCGAATCCGTAGAACTACGGGAGTTGCGGGCGGGTGCGCGGGCCGCGGGTGCGCGGGTGTGGGGCTGGGGCCCGGGCCGGGGGGGGGCGGCCCCGGGCGTCAGGTGCGGGCCGCGGCGACCAAGCGGTCCAACTGGTCGCTCAACTCGGCGAGGGTCTGGCTGCGGTCGACGCCCGCGATCTGGACGCCGAGCTGCTCGGTCAGGCTCACGCTCAGTTCGACGAGGGCCAGGGAGTCGAGGTGGAGGTCGTCGAGGGCCGTGTCCGGGGCGACCGACTCGGCGGGGCGTCCGAGCGTGGTCGTGAGCACGGTGGCGATGGTGTCGTACGTGGAATCGGGCATGGCTTCCTCCGGTGGGTGGGCGGCGTGGGCGGAACCTGGGACGGGTGTGGGGGAGGCGGGCGTCCGAGAGGCGGGCGCGTGGCGGGCGGGCGGACTGGGCGCGCGGCGGCCGACTGCGCGGTTCACGGAGTGGTGAAGACGAGGACGGCGTTCTGGCCGCCGAATCCGAACGACGTCGTCGCGACCGCTCCCATGCGCACCTTCCGGGGCGCCTTCACCACGATGTCCAAGTCGATGTCCGGGTCCTGGCGTTCGATGTTGGCGGTGGGCGGCACGACCTGGTGCCGCAGGCTCAGGACGGACGCGGCCGCCTCGACCGCCCCGGCGGCACCGATGGTGTGACCCAGTACGCCCTTGTTCGCCGTGACGACGGGCGGACGTGCGAACACGGCCTTCAGCGCCCGGAATTCGGCCGCGTCGTTGAGCCTGGTCCCGGTGCCGTGCGCGTTCACGTGTCCGATGTCGGAGGCCGCGAGCCCGGCATCGGCGATGGCGGCCCGCAACGCCTGTGCCGCGCCCTCCCCTTCGGGGTGCGGCGCGGTGGTGTGGTGGGCGTCGCACGAAGCGCCGTACCCGGCAAGAACCGCGTGGACGGACGCGCCGCGCGCCCGGGCGTGGTCGGCGCGTTCGAGTACCAGCATGCCCGCGCCCTCGGCGAGCACGAAGCCGTCGCGGTCGGCGTCGAACGGCCTTGAGGCGCCTGCCGGGTCGTGGCCGCGCCGGGACAGCGCGCGCATCTGGCCGAACGCGGCGCAGGGGATCGGCGAGCGCATCGACTCGGCACCGCCCGCGATGATCACGTCGCACATTCCGGCACGCAGCATCGCCAGCGCCGTCCCGATCGCCGTCGCGCCGGACGCGCACGCGGTGCTGGTGACCAGGTTCGGCCCGCGGGCGCCGAGGTCGAGCCCGATCTCGGCGGCCGACATGTTCGGGATCATGCGCGGCAGGAACCTCGGTGACACGAGGTGGTGTTGGCCGCGGTCCATCTTCGCGCACACGTCCTGGACCGGCGAGAACGAGGCGGTCGCCGTACCCGCGACGACTCCGACGCGGTCGCCCTGCCACGTCGCCGGGTCCAACCCGGCCGACGCCACCGCCTCGCGCGCGGCGACGACGGCCATGGCGGCGAACCGCTCCAACCGGGCGGCGAGCATGCCGTCCAGCAGTCGGGCCGCATCGAAATCGGGGACCTGGCAGGAGAAGTCCGTGGGGAGCCCGGCCAGTTCGGGGTCGCGCCGGGCGGTGGGGATCCCGGCCATGAGTCCGTTCCAGGTGGCGTCGGCGCCGATCCCGGCCGGGGTGACCAGGCCGATGCCGGTGACCACCACGTCGCGCACCTTCACAGCGGGCTCCAATCAGAGGTGTTCTCGGGGGAGTTCGGGGGTCACGACACCTTGCGGAGGGTGCGTTCGCGGGCGTAGATGTAGCGGCTCCCGTCCGGGAGCACGTGCAGCGTCACCGGGATCGGGTAGCGCCCGTCGCACTCGAAGCCCGCGAGCAGCGTGTCGGTGACCGGGACGAGCCGCGTCTCACGGGGCATCAGAGTGCCGCTCGTACCGCCGCCGACGAAGCGCGGCCGCAGCCAGATGCCGGACTCGTCGCGTTCCAGGCGCGCTTCGGCGGGCGAGCAGCGGTACGTGCCGAGAAAGGGCTCGATGTCGATGTCGGCGGGTGTCTCCGGGGCCTCGAACCGGCGTACGGTCGCGCCCGCGAGCGCGGCCAGGTCGTCGCGTACGTCCGAGCGCAGCGCCATGTTGTCGCCGCCGTTCGAGCACAGGGCGATGGCGAGTTGCGGGCTTTCGACGGCGTAGAGGTAGGTGAGGAGGCCGGGCAACTCGCCGCCGTGGCCGTAGGTGGAGATGTCGTCGCCCGTCTTGCCCGGGTAGAGGCGCCAGCCGATGCCCCGGTGGCCGCCGCCCCACGCGCACGGCATCGGGGCCTGCGGTTCGCGCATCGCCTTGGCGGCGCCGGGTGGCAGCGCGCCCGTGGACGTGGAGGGGGACGTGGAGTCGGACATGTGTGCCATCGCGAAGCGGACCATGTCGCCCGCTGTGGCGCAGAATCCGCTGCCGGGGCCCATGATCCGGGGGGTGTCCCAGCGCAGGGGTGCGGGCGGGGGCGGGGGCGTGGCTGCCGTTGTGGCGGTGCCGGGCGCCGGCGTGCTGTGGCCGGGGGAGGGGAGGCGGTGGCCCGGTACGCGGCGTGCGGGGTCGGCCAAGTCGGGGCGGGTGACGGTGTCGTGGAGGCCGAGAGGATCGAGCAGGAGTTCGCGTACGGCCGCCTCCCAGACCCGGCCGGACAGGTGTTCCACGAGGCGTCCGGCGATCAGGAAGCCGGCGTGGGAGTAGGCGCCGAGCGCGCCCAGGGGGTGGAGTTGGCCCAGGTCGGCGCAAGAGGCGACGTAGCGCTCCAGGCAGTCGTCGTCCGAACCGACATCCGGGAAAACGCCGTTCTCCAGGCCGCTGGTGTGGCTGAGGAGGTGGCGTACCGTCAAGTTGCGTGTGGTCTCCGGGTCGGCGACGCGGAAGTCGGGCAGCACGTCGCACACCCGTGTGTCCAGGTCGACCGCACCCTGCGCCACCAACTGCATGACCGCCGTGGCGGTGTAGACCTTGGTGATCGAACCGATCTGGAACATCGAGTCGTTCCGCATGGGGGCGCCGGTGGCCCTGTCGAGCACTCCGACCGCGACCTCGTGGACCTCCCCGCCCGTCCCGACGGCCAGTGTCGCTCCCGGGACGCCGTGGAGGCGGCACAGCTCCTGCAACCGCGCGTTCCAGCGGGAGTAGTCGAAGTCCATCTGGGAGGCGCTTCCTTTCGGCGGGGACGGCGTTCGGCGCGATGCCACACGTACATAAAACTACAGAGCGGATGCGAGCATGTACGAATCGTGATGTCGGAAGGCGTGGCGGGGTGGCGGGCGGGGGCGCGTTGCGGAGCCGCCGGGGCTACGGCGTCGGGCGCGGTCGGGGTTCGGCTGGGCGCGCGCTTTGTCCGCGTGGGCCTGGTTCGCGTGGGCCTGGTCCGTGTGGGCCTGGTTCGCGTGGGCTGTGCGCGCGTATGTTGCCGTGGGCAGGCCGTGGACCCCCGCTGTCGCCGGGTGTTCGCGCTGGGCGGATTGATGTGATCGGCGCCGCGGTCGCTCCCTTGTTCCCTTCCTCCGCGCTAAGCGTCCAAATGCAGCCGCATCAGTTCGCGGCGCGAGCCGATGCCGAGCTTCGGGTACGCCTTGTAAAGGTGGTACTCGACCGTCCTCCGGCTCAGGAACAACTGCGCCGCGATGTCCTGGTTGCTCGCCCCCGCTGCCGCCAGCCGTACGACCTGGAGCTCCTGCGGGGTCAGCGCGTCAAGGACGGCTGGAGCGATGGCTGTTGCCGCCGTCTGCGCGTCGACGGGCACGGCGGCGTTTGCCGCGGCGTGTGTTCCCCGCTCACCGGCGGCGCGAAGTTCGGTGCGCGCCCGTTCGGCCCAGGTGGTCGCCCCGAGCCGCGTGAAGCGCGCCTCCGCGGAGCGCAGGACCGTGCGCGCGTCCGTACGCCGCCGGGCACGGCGCAGCCATTCGCCGTACAGGAGTTCGGTACGGGCGAACTCGAACGGCCGCGTGCCCTTCCCGTGTTCGACGATCGCGGCGGCGAACAGGTGCTCGATCGACTCGTCTGTCTGGTCTCCGGGCACCGCCGACTCGAACCCGGTGAGCGCACGGCAGCGGAGCGCCACCGCCTTGGGCCACGCGACCGACGCTGCCTCCGCCCACGCCAGGAACCGGGGGAGGTGGTGTGTGCCGCGTTCCGGGTGGCCGGCCCGCACGGCCGCCTCGACGAGGTCCGGGATGACGAGTACGGCAGACGTACGGCCTCCCGCCGGTTCGTCCACGATGGCCGCGAGCCGGGTCAACGCCTCCTCGTAGCGGCCGAGTCCGAGATTGAGCAGGGCGAACGCGGGGTCGTCCGCTAGCCGTTCGTGCTCGGCGGCGATCGCCCGGCAGCGTGCCGCGTCGCCCGCGACGGCGGCGATGCCGAGGCTGATGCGGTGCAGATCGTCGCGTACGTGCGTCTGGCGCGTCTCACGCGCGAAGCCGAGCGCCTCCACCGCCGTCGCCTCCGCGTCGCGGTACCGGCCGGTGGCGAACTGCCCGCGCGCCAGGGCCGCGAGGACGTCCGGCAGGGCGCCGACCGTGCCCCACGCCCGGCAGCGCGCGGCCTCTGCCTCCGCCAACTCGATGACCGCGTCGTCGTCGCCGAGGATCCGGGCCACGTGCGCGGCGAACATGCGGTCGATCAACGACGTTGAGGGGTGGGCGCGTTCGTGTGCGACGAGGGAGGCCATCGGCGCGATTCCGAGGGCGGGTTCCGGGCTGGCTGTCGGTGCTGTTTCGGTGCCGTCTGCGCCTACGTTGCGGTTCCCGGTTCGGGGCTCGGACTCGGATACGGGCGTGAGTTCGGATTCGGGTCCGTACCCGGATGCGGGTACGGACCCGGGTTGGGGTCCGTGCTCGGGTTCGGGTTCGTACCCGGGTACGGGTCCGTGTTGTGTCCCGGCCGCGGCCAGCGCCGCCATCCCGCGGATCGCCGCAGTGATGGGCGCGTCCGGTGCACTCCGGCCTGCCAACTCCGCCACCTGGCCGAGCGTTTGCCGGTCGTCCGAGAACCACGCGTACCCGGNGCGCCGCCATCCCGCGGATCGCCGCAGTGATGGGCGCGTCCGGTGCACTCCGGCCTGCCAACTCCGCCACCTGGCCGAGCGTTTGCCGGTCGTCCGAGAACCACGCGTACCCGGCAGCGATCGTCACGAGCGTGGCGGCCATCCCGGACCCGGCCGAGCCGTTCGCCTGTCGGGCGTCCCCGGCGCCGACGATCCCTTCCGCGGCCGTCGCCAACACCCGTGCCGCGCGCCGCGGTCGACCGCCGAAGTTCTCCGCCGTGGCATCGACCATCGCCAACGCACCCCGCGTGACCGGGTCGTCGGTCAATTCACCGGCCCGGCGCGAATATTCGACCGCCTGATCGGTCTGCCCGCCGACGATTGCCGCCTGGGCGGCACGCATCAAAAGCCTTGCCTGTTCGGCGCGTTCCGGTGCCAGGCGAGCCGCCTGCACGTACGCGCCCGCCGTCACGCCGCCCCGAGCCCACGCCTGGTCGGCCGCACGCTCCATCGCCGCGGCGAGATCGGTGTCCGGACCGGTGGCGGCGAGGGCGAGGTGCCAGACGGCGCCGGGCGCCGGGTCACCCAAGTCTGCTTCGGCCGGCGTCGACCCGTCGGCGGACGACTCCGCGCCGGGCGCATCCGCAAGCGCGTCCGCCAGGGCCCGGTGTGCGTTCACCCGTTCCGTGAGCGTCGCGTCCTGGTACGCCGTCGACCTGATGAGCGGGTGCCGGAAGGCGTACGTCTCGCCGCTCACCACCAGCACATCTGCGTCCACCGCCGCGTCGAAGTCCGCGAGTTCGCAGCCCAGACTGCGTGCCGCCGCGAGCAGGACGCCCACCTCGCTGCTCCCGTGAGCGGCCGCCACAGTGACCAACAGCCTTGCGTTCGGCGCAAGTTCCGCGAGTCGTCCGCGGAACGTCCGGGCCACCGCGTCCCGCGCGCCGAGCGCGGCGGGGAGGGGTGCCGTACCCGCCCGCTGACCGGCCGTCAGCGCTTCCGCCAACTCCCGGATGGCAAGCGGGTTTCCGGACGACTCGGCGAGGATGCGCGCGCGTACCGACGCGGCGAGATCGGGGGAGCGTACGGCCAACGCCGATGCCGCGGCCTCGCTGTCGAGCGGCGCGGGGAACAGCACAGGGACCCCGGCGAGCCCGCCCGCAACCCCGGCCGCCCCCGCGCTGCCCGTCACACCCTCGATCCCCGCGACGGACGCGACCTCCTCGTCCCGAACGGCGAACACCATCGCGACCCGTTCCGCCCCCAGCCTCCGCGCCGCGAACCCGAGGGCCGCCAGCGAGGGGACGTCCAGCCACTGCGCATCGTCGACCACACACAACACCGGCTCGACGTCGGCGAGTTCGCCGAGCAGCGTCAGCAGCCCCAGCCCCACCAGGAGGCGCGCGTCGTCGCTGGGCCGGGCAAGGCCGAACGCTCCGCGCAGAGCCGCCGCCTGAGGCTCCGGCAGCTCCGCGATCCGGTCGAGCACCGGGGCCATGAGCTGATGCAGCGCCGCGAACGGCAGACCGGCCTCGGACTCGATGCCGGTCGTCCGCAGCACCCGGAATCCCTCGGCGTATGCCGCCGCCTCGCCGAGCAGCGCCGTCTTCCCGATCCCCGGCGGCCCGCCGACAACCAGCGCCGAGCCCCGCCCGTCCCGCGCGTCCTCGATCACCCGCGCAAGCACGGCCAGCTCGCCACCGCGTCCGAAAAGCATTCCTGGAGCCTATCTGTCCCTGGTTAACCCCCTACGTCCACGCCTCCGCCGGGGCTCTTCGGCTCCCCGCACCACACCACCCGATCCGAGGCTCGCCCACCGCGGACTACATCCCGCTCGTCCCACTCGTACTCGCCCCATCCCTCAACTCCCCGCGGCCAGAAGCCGGTCATCCGCCGCCGGATAGTCGACGTATCCCTCGGCCCCACCCCCGTAGACGTTCGCAGTTGCAGCCGCCGCCAGGGGAGTTCCGGTACGTAGCCGCGCGGGCAGGTCCGGATTGGTGATGAACAGCCGTCCGAACGCCACGAGATCGGCCACGCCGTCGTCCACCAAGCGGGCACCGAACTCCGGAGCGCTCGGTGCGGGCCCGTTGTGATTGGCGATGAGCGTCCCCGACCACCGCCGGCGCATCTCCGTGACCGCCTCGAACTCCCCGCGCTTGAGCACATGCAGGTACGCCAGCCCGAGCGGTGCGATCGCCTTGACGAGTGCGCCGTACGTCTCCGCCGGATCGTCCTCCGCGATCTGGTTCTCGTCGTTGCCCGGCGAAACGCGCAGCCCGACCCGCTCCGCACCCACCGCCGCCGTGACGGCCTCCGTCACCTCGACCGCGAAGCGCAGGCGCCCGTTGAGCGATCCCCCGTACGCGTCGCCACGCCGATTGGTGTTGTCCGCCAGGAACTGCTGCACCAGGTAGCCGTTCGCGCCGTGGATCTCGACCCCGTCGAACCCCGCTGCGACGGCGACCTCTGCCGCACGGGCGAAGTCCCGAACCGTCTCCGTCACTTCGGTCGTCGTCAACGCACGCGGCGTGACGTGATCGACCAGGCCCTCCTTCGTGAAGATCTGCGCGTTGTCGATGCCAACCGCCGAAGGAGCCACCGGGAGTTGGCCGTTCGGCAGCACCAGCGGGTGCGACATGCGCCCCACGTGCCACAGTTGCGCGAAGATCGTCCCGCCTTCCGCGTGCACGGCTTCCGTCACCGCCCGCCAGCCGGCCCGCTGGTCCTCGGTATGTATGCCGGGGATCCCGGGCCCGCCCTTGGCCAGTGGATTGACGTACGCCCCCTCCGTGATCAGCAGCCCGGCCCCGGCCCGTTGCCGGTAGTACTCCGGCGCCAACGTGCTCGGAACGCCGCTCGCGTCGTCCGCCCGCCCACGCGTCATCGGCGCCATCGCGATTCGGTTCGCCAACCCGCGCCCGGCCACGGAAACCGGCGCCAGCAGCCCGTCAAAGTCGTTCATCACGCGTCCCTCTCAGTTCTCAAGCCTCGAACAGCACCACTTACCAAGCCGATTCACCCGCCACCCGCTCAGCCCCCCGCCTCACCCCGACGGTCAAGGGCGATGACCTCCACCTCGATCAACCAGTCCGGCTGAGCCAGCGACGACACCTCGACGAGCGTGTCCGCCGGATACGGCCTCGCCAGGAACTCCTCGCGTAGTTGGATGACTTCGGGAAGATCCCGGGCCATGTTCCGGACATAGATCCCGACCTTGACCACATCCTCGAATCCCGCGCCGGCCGCCTCCAGCACCGCCCGCACGTTCGCGAACGCCTGCCGCCCCTGTTCGAGGAACCCGCCCTCGACCGTCCGGCCGTCCGCGGTGAAACCGGCCTGGCCGGACACGTACACGAAGCCTCCGGCGCGTACCGCCTGCGAGATCTTGTACGGCTCGTACCAGTCCGGATCCGTGGCCACGCGCTCGATCCGCCCGTCCTCCGAGACCCACTCGCGCCCGGTCTTGTCCGCCGTCGCCAACGCAGTCATCTCGACCCCGCCCTTCTCGTCCTAGCTCCATGCGCATGCATTTATTGCTTGCACATGCATATGTTGCGCATGCATGTAAGCTCATGTCAACAGCAAGATCCGATGAACGAAGGTCCGCCGCCGAAGGAGGGCATCCCATGGACCCCACCCGCTGGGACGAACTCACCACCCTCCACGCCCGCGTCGAACACGACCTCGAACGCGCCCTCAAGCGCGCGCACAACCTCGGCCTCTCCGAGTACCGCGCGCTCTGCCACCTCTCCACGGCCCACGGCGGCGAACTCCGCATGCAGGACCTCGCCACCCGCATCGGCCTCAACCAGAGCTCCGTGAGCCGCCTCGCCGCCCGCCTCGAAGCCGACGGCCTCACGCGCCGCGACCTCTGCCCCGCCGACCGCCGCGGCGTCTATTCCGTCATCACCGACACCGGCCGTCAGGCCCTCGCCACCGCGGCCCCCACGTACGCCCAAGCCCTCGAAGACTCCTTGAGGACCCAGCCCGTGGGCGCCACCCTCGCCCCGCTCGTCAGCGCACTCCTCGCCTGACGCCGGTCCGCCGACCCCCGATGACTCCCTCAAGCCACCTACCGCTTCAAACCGCGATACCTCTTCACCAACGCGACAACCCGCGCATGATCCCTGGCCCCGTTCAACTCAACCAGCAACTCATCGGGGCACAGCTCATACGTCTCCCCCCACCACCGCCCCCGACGGTTGTCCCAGATCCGATACCTGCCGGGCACCCCCCGAGCCACGAACCTCCGCCGCCCCACGCCCGCACCCTCCCCGCACTATCTACGCCGCGCCCCCCGCCGGCCCTCGGACCGCGCCACTAACGTCGCTCACATGACCGGGGATCTCGCTCCTGACACAGCATTCACCGTGGAGCACGCCACCGCGCTCCTCGCCGAAGCCTGTGCCACCGCAGGGCTCGACGCCGACGACGCGACCTTGATACGCCTCGGCGAGAACGCGGTCTTCCGTCTGACCGGGCCCGTCGTCGTGCGCGTTGCCCGGTCCGCGACGTCGAAGGACTCGGTCGAACGATCAGTCCAAGTAGCCAAGTGGCTGGCGGAGGTCGCCTATCCAGCAGCCCGACTTCTGCCCGGACTTCCACAACCGGTCTCTGCCGCAGGGCAATCGGTGACGTTCTGGCAAGCCGTCGCCACCGAAGAGCGCTTCGTCAGCACCAAGCAATTGGGTCAACTCCTGGCCCGCCTGCACACCTTGAACGTTCCACAGGCCCCAAGGCTGCCGAAGCTCGACCCCCTGGCCGACGCGTTCCGAAGGCTCCGTACCCTCTCATCCCTCAGCCGGACCGATCTGACATTCCTGACGACCCGCGCCGCCGAACTCCAAGCGCACTACGCAGAACTGAAGTTCGCCCTCCCGCCCGCCGTCCTCCACGGCGATGCGCATGTAGGCAACGGCCTACTCGACGCCCACGGACACCCCGTACTCATCGATCTGGATGGGTTCGCGATAGGCCCGCGCGAGTGGGACCTCGTGGTGCCGGCGCTGAATGTCGATCGACTCGGTTGGCACACCGAGGCCGAGTACGAGGCTTTCGTCCGCGCGTACGGGTTCGACGTCATGACTTGGTACGGCTACCCCGTCCTCGCGGACATCCGCGAACTGGACATGGTGGTATGGCTCGCCCAAAACGCCGGCCACAGCCCCGACATTGCATCTGAGGTAGCCCAACGGATCGGCGACCTGCGTACCGGCTCAGACCGCCGCCACTGGCACGCGTTCTGACAACCAAAGCCCTGATCACCACCGCGCGTTCCGACACCGCCGGGCCCGCCTGCGCCACCGTCCCCTACCGTGGGCCCGACCTTTCCTACGCGGAGGCATGTGATCGTGGACGCGCCAACCGACATCTATGAACTGCGCTACCGATGGAACCCGCGCATTGTCGGCGCGTTCGTCGGCTGCGCGGCCTTCGTCGCACTCGGCTTCATTCCCGGCATGCCGCTGTGGATCGCCATCTTGGATTGGGCGTTCTTCGGCCTGGGCATGGTGCTGATCGCATCCGCACCACTGCGCTCGACCCCGATTCTCCGGGCGGACGCGACAGGCCTACTCCTCGGCCCCGTCCTGGCGGACCCACGAGGCACAGTCGTACGCATGCCATGGTCCGAAGTGGGCGGCCTGATCCACTGGGCGATGGAGAACAAGAAGCAGCACCAGTGCATCGCCGTCCTAAAGGCCGACGGCTCCACAGAACTCGCCGGCGCAGGACCGGAGTGGATAAGGCACCTCAGCCGCGCCTTGGCCGGCCCCCTGGCAACCGCCAGCCGACCAACCGCCATGGCAACGGTAGACCTCCCCTCTCTCGCACGGGTTCTGGAACGCGTAGCCCCCAACGTTGCCCTGATAGACCTGACAACCACCCCACCCACCACTTGGCGGCACGGAACCACCCCATAGACGGCACCCGGCACCCGGCGTCGGCGCGCAAGTTACCTTGGATGCTGTTCGACCACGAGTACGTCGGTGCCACCGGCCCCATCGAATCCGCCACCGACACAGAGCGCGCGCAAACGAAACCCCGTACCGCCTAGGGGTGTTCCCGTACTCCCGCAGCTAGTCGGACAACATGATCCCCCCCAGCCGACGGCGACCGATCGCCTCACGAGCCCAGACGCTGAGGCGCCACCGACGGGGCTCGATGCTGGTCCACATCAAGTTCTCGTGCAGCGCTAACTCGCCGTCGGCATACCAACGCGCCCACGGGCCGGACGCCTCACGGACGATGGGCAGTTCGACTCTCAGCCGGTCCAACGGAAAGCCCACAGACAGCCCGAACGGTTCCCAGTCCGCGTAAGCATCGAAGAGCGCGTGAGACTCAATCAGGTGCAGCATCGTCGGGTACACGGGGATGAACGTGTTCGCGTCCGCTACCCCGACGCGGCCATCGGTGTGCTGTAGGTGGCGTACGGGACTCGATACGTGTTCTCCACACCAGTCGAAGTGCCAGCCGCGGGCATCCTGCCGCACATAGTCGAACAGCGTGACTTCCCAAGGCCGTTCGTACAGGCCAGGCCCGTCGGGAAGAACAAGGGATCGCCGCACTCGGTACCGCAGACCGGCGAACCTCTGCACGAACCCCTCCCGGCCAACCACAAGTTCGAACGGCGCCGCAAGCAAGCTCCCGCTCCGGTCAGCCACAGCACAACGTCCGCAGCAGGCGGTCCAGGTCACACCGCGTCCACTGCGAATCCGGGTTGGGGCTTCTTCGGTTGAGTGGCGGGCGCCGCCCGACAACTGAGGACCCATCAGCCGCGATCCGCTTACCCGCGAGCGTGGCGCGCAGACGCCGCAAGCGCGAACGCATTTGGTCCGCTGTGGATCGGGGCGTGCCCGGCACAGCGGACTTCGGCGGGCACTCTGCCGACGCGAACAAAACACGATCCCTGCGGTTCCGGCGCTTCGCCCGTGCACAGCGAGATCTCGGTCCTCGTCGACATCAACGCACTGGTTCAGCCGCGGCCTATCCCGCTTCGGTCAACGTCCACTGCCCTCGCGGGGCAGCCCCCGCGCGGTACGGCTCAAGCAGACCTTCCTCCACCAGGCGGCGACGTTCCCAAGCGGTCCGGTTCTCCCATTTCGTTTCCTGGTTCGACGGTTGCGGAAGTCGGTCGTCTTCCGTAAGCCGCGAACCGTAGCGTCGCTCCATGTGTCGAAGGGCCTCCTGCTTCGACAGACTGCCGCCACGTTCACGGAGTGCTTCAAGGAGCTACTTGCGCAGTGTTGCGTGAAATGTCAGATCCATGATTCAAAAGCGTTAGCTCCGTCAACTGCGCGGTGCAGCAATGCTCTTGCTCTCCAGCTGACCGAACCCCGCAGCGAGGCGGGCGCAGTATCATTGCACAGATGCTGCACACTTTCGCGGTGGTTCCTTTGCCAACGCGGGCAGGTCTCCGGCCAATGGCTTCGGGCTCACCGGGCAGTTTTACCAGTCGCGCCATTCGTCGGTCAGTTCGTATCGCTCCTGTCCTCGGCGCGCCATGAGTGCCGTGACGTCCGCACCGTGATCCTCAAGTGCCTCGATCAAGTAGTAGGCAAGCTCCTCGCGCTCAGAGGTCTCGTATACCGACCCGAGTCGTCGGTTGACATCGTTGAGGCTGAGCACGGTTGCCTCAACGAGCGCGAGCACCGCGGCATCTGTGAGGTCTGACAGGGCGAGCAGACGCTCCGCGAAACCGGCAAGCACTGCATCGGTTTCCTCGATCTTGGCAGTCGGATACAGACGGGCCATGAACGCATCGCCGGACGCGAGGCTTCCGTCAGCGAGACGCCGAGACTCATCTGCCACGGCTTCGCGCCACTGCTGTGAAGGTCGCACGATCATGCGGCCGGACGCTATCTGCGCAGTGTGACAACCGACTACCCCCAGCCCGGACTCCAACCGCATCCTTCGGGTCTCTGGGAACAGAGCGTCGAACGAGCCGCGGGCCGACGTCTTCGAACCGGCGGTTTGGCGTACGTGCGGGGGCCGGAACGACGCGCGGCGTGGCGCGTGAACTGGCCGAAGAGCTGCGGCTCCTGGGTTTGGCGGAACTCACACACCTGCAAGGCGACGCCCGCATGACGGGCGCGAACTTCGTACAACTCGGCAAGGTCAAGGCGGATACCGGCATCCGGTTCGTTGACCTGCGTGCGCTCAGCCTGTGTGTCGAGATCGCAGCTCTTACCTGTGTGGATGAGCACGAAGTGTCTGAGAGTCTGCGATAGCCGATGAGATCGCAGGCGTTTCAGGGGACAGAGTCCGAGCCTTCGGGGGCGGTGTGGTAAATCGCCAGGATCCGAAGGAGAGTTCGGGCTTTGGGGACATTCGGAACGGCGGCCGACAGCCAACGCTTTCCGGGGGCGTCGACAACGATTTGGGCGCGCTTCTTAGGTGCCCGTATGCCGATCACCCGCCAGTCCGTGCTCCAGGGCAAGTGGTTGCCGTGCGCGTCGGATGCTCCGGTGCCGGACAGCGCCAGTTCGCCAAGCTGTAGAGACCCGGTTTGCTCGAACTCTTCCAAAAGGCGTTCCACCGCCGCCTCCTGGCCTGAGTGGTCGTCGCCTTCCGGGATCCGCACGCTCGCGCGCCGCAACAGCACACCGCACACGAGACAGGCCGCTCCCAGGCCGATCGCGGGCAGCGCGAACCAGAGCGCGATGGGCCATGCTTGCTCGTAGTCCCTGACCGCGTCGTTGTAGTCCGAAGTGCTCGTGCCTCCGCCGCTGAACGTGGTGCGGCAGATGTCCTCAGGGGACATGGGAGTGCCGCCGCATTCAGGACCAAGTGCGCGCGTCCTCAACGCGTTAAACAGGAATATCGCTGCGAGAACGAAGAGGCCGGCCCCGAGCCACATGATCGTGGGCGCGAATGCCACGAGAGGCGCTGGCACGGACCGAGGACGACGGGCGGGTGCAGTCTGCATCTCGGGTGCGTCCCTTCGGCGTTGGGCACATGCACGGCCTGTTCCCCACGGACATACCCCACAGCATCCGGGCCCATCGCGCGTCCGGTCACACACAGATGCCGTCGCCTTGGTGCCCGCACTAGTCGACTGTGTCAGAGGTAGTCTTCGACCGCTCCGCTTCGCCTGATCGAGTCCGTCGTCTCGGCCGTCGCCGCATCGGCGTTTCGCCATCGGCAGCGTGAACGGTGCCACCACTGAGCAAGTCGTCGGGTGTGCTGGCCAGTTCAAGACTAGCTCTCCAACAGGGAACGGTGCAGAACATCAGAACTCATCGCCCGGGGGTTCCAACTCCTACAAGCGATACAGGCGTTCGCCTCGTAGGCATGGGCATGGGGGGACGCACGCGCTCGGTCCAGTGAGGCTGGCGCGCGGTGAACAGCGCGGGTGCACGTGGCTGGGTGGTACCTCAACACTCGGAGCCGACAAGCACGGAGAACGGGCCATAGCTACTTACGGTGCGTCTCCGCGTATGCAGCCTTGCGTTGGGTGCCCCTGAACCTTCCAGAGGCTCGCCTCCGCGACGACGTATCGGCCGTCGTCGGTGCGGCGGAGCCCGCGGGTCGCGTGATGTTCGAGCGTGCCTGCGACGAGCGGACAAAGGTTCCGCGTTACACCACCGCCTCGACCGCTCCGGCGGCGCTCGGTCTGGGATGAGGCGCAAGCCACGTACTGCCACCCAACCGAGGGCGTGACGCTGCCCGCACGAGACGAGGCGTTCGATGACCCCGACATAGAGAAGGTGGCGGCCCCATTGCACATCGCGCGGTTTGGCACCAGGTCGACGCGAAGGGCGCGGGAGGAGGCACACGAACTTGGCTAGTGCTGTGACCGGAAACGTTGACCGGGTTGCCGGTTGGCTTCGGGGTGCCTGACGCCGGTTGGATGTCTTCA
>NZ_JBPKBH010000007.1:0-9335 GCF_051388915.1 Yinghuangia sp. YIM S09857
CCGGTCTCTCCGGGCGTTACGCTCATCGGTACTGCTGGTTTTACTGGTCTTGCTTTGTCTTGCTTTTCTTTCTGCTCTTCGAGCCTACCAGATCCGTTTTCCCGCTCTCAACTCGCTTCCGAGTATTTGAGCAAGCCGCGCATCCGGCGTTCTCGATGCATCCACCGTAGCAGGTTTCCGCGGGGTTCCGAACCACTTCCCGCGATTGCCTAAACGCACGCGAAAACAAATTCGGGCAGCACAAAGAAGGGCGCACGAAAACCGTTTGTACGATTCCGTTCGATTACCTTCGATGTGATGGTCGCTGCGGGACCGGCCATCGCGCCACGGACGCGCACCGGCCTCAGGCGCATGCCGAAGCATGCTGCACTAGAAGGGGGTTCACGGAGGGCGCACCTGTCCGGATCTCCCGAACGAGCGACTTGGAAGACATTAGACGAGTCCGCGACACGAGTCAAGCCGGGCCCGCGAACTCGTCCTGAAGATCGCCGGCCCGGCTTGATCGTGTACGAAGTCCCGGGCGGGTCAGCCCACTTCGTCGCCCACGTTGGCGCCCACCTCGACCGCGCCGACGTTGCGCTTGCCGCGCCGCAGCAGAGCCCACCGGCCGTGCAGCAGGTCGGACGCGGTCAGCATCGCGTCCTCACTCGTCACCTTCACGTTGTTCACGTACGCACCGCCCTCCTTGATGGTGCGCCGTGCCGCCGACTTACTGGCCGCCAGTTCCGTCGCGACCAGCCCGTCGACCACACTCGGCAGCTCCGCGACCTGCGCGGACGGCAGTTCTGCGACCGCCGCCGCGACAGTCGCGGCGTCCAGTGCCTTGAGGTCCCCCTGGCCGAACAGGGCCTTGCTCGCCTCGACGGCCGCCGCGCACTGGTCGGCGCCGTGGACCATCGTGGTCAGTTCCTCGGCGAGCGCGCGCTGTGCGGCCCGCGCGGCCGGGCGTTCCGCGGCGGCCAGCTCCAGTTCCTCGATCTCCTCGTGCGACCGAAAGCTGAACGTCCGCAGGTAGCGGGACACGTCACGGTCGTCCGAGTTCAGCCAGAACTGGTAGAAGGCGTACGGCGTGGTCAGCTCGGGGTCGAGCCAGACCGCGCCGCCCTCGGTCTTCCCGAACTTCGTGCCGTCCGCTTTGGTCAGCAGGTTGGCGGTGAGCCCGTGCGCCGAGCCGTGCGGCTGGTTGGCGGTGACCCGGCGGATGAGGTCGAGGCCGGCCGTGATGTTGCCCCACTGGTCGCTGCCGCCGATCTGCATCGTGCAGCCGTGCCGACGGTAGAGCTCCAGGAAGTCGTTCGACTGAAGCAGCACGTAGCTGAACTCGGTGTAGGACATGCCCTCACCACCGAGACGCGACTTGACCGTGTCGCGCGCGAGCATCTGGTTGATGCTGAAGTGCTTGCCGATGTCGCGCAGAAGGTCGATGGCGCTGAGGTTGTGCGTCCAGTCGAAGTTGTTCGCCATGAGAGCGGTGGTCGGGGTCTCGCCCTCGAAATCGAGGAACGCGCTGAGCTGGCCGCGGATGCGGCCGGTCCACTCGCCCACCGTCGACGCCTCGTTGAGCTGCCGTTCCGCCGACGGCTTCGGGTCGCCGATGAGGCCGGTCGCCCCGCCGACCAGCGCGATCGGCCGGTTGCCGGCCTGCTGGAGGCGCCGCAGGGTCAGCACGATCGTCAGGTGCCCCACGTGCAGGCTCGCGGCGGTCGGGTCGAAGCCCGCATAGACCGTCACGGGACCCTCCGCGAACGCCTTGCGCAATGCGTCCTCG
This sequence comes from Yinghuangia sp. YIM S09857, assembly GCF_051388915.1. NCBI lineage: Bacteria > Bacillati > Actinomycetota > Actinomycetes > Kitasatosporales > Streptomycetaceae > Yinghuangia > Yinghuangia sp. YIM S09857. The sequence continues at coordinate 1,769 of NZ_JBPKBH010000007.1, forward strand.
TCGGTGGTCTGGGCGATCAGCCCCCGCCACCTCAGGTCGTCCACGATGTCGGTCACGGCGGCTCGTCTCCTCTTCGTTCGTCGTCGTCCCGGGGCACGACACATGGTCGTACGCGGGCGTTGTGTGCTCGCACGTGTGTGGGGCGCCGCTACAGCGTGCCCGACGGGTCGGCCGACACGCGAACCGGATTCCGGCGTACCCGCGGTACATGGGCACGGTACGGGCTGACCGTCCGGTCCTCCGCCGCATAGAAGCGCCACGGATACCGCCCGCCGTCCCCACCGTCGCCCGCGACACCAGTGCGCGGACCGCTCCGGATCATCTCAGGGTCCACCGGCGTCCCGCGGAGCAGCCGGAACCCCGTCCCCGCCACGCACGCGTCGATGCCGTTGTGCTCGCGGCCTATGCCGAGCGCGACCGTGAGCCGCGCCGGGCCTTGCGCGAGTTCGGTGTCGCGCTTCGCGCCCGGCCGCCGCGTACGCGCGAGCCCGACGCCCTCGACGATCTCCCCGGCCCGCAGCAGCACCGCAGAAGCTTTGCCGTCGGGGCCGCACACGACGTTGACGCAGAAGTGCATGCCGTACGTGAAATAGACGTAGAGGTGTCCGGGCGGTCCGAACATGGCGCTGTTGCGCGGTGTGCGCCCCCGGTAGGCGTGCGACCCCGGGTCGTCGACCCCGTTGTACGCCTCCACCTCGGTGATCCGCAGCACGGTCCGTCCGTCGTGGGTCTCGTGCACCAGCAGCCGTCCCAGCAGGTCGGGCGCGACGTCCAGGACCGGCCGGTCGAAGAAGGATCGGGGCAGAGCACGACGGGGGGCGGGTGACATGGGCCAGACTCTACGGCGACGGGGAGTCATCACGATCACGTGTAGCCAGGGAGCATCCATGGTGTTCAAGAAGTTCATGGCGAGCATGGGGGCCGGCGGGGCGTCGGTGGAGACCGAGCTGTACCGCCCTGATGTGACGCCGGGAGGTGTCGCCGAGGGTGTCATCCGCATCCAGGGCGGCAAGGTCGACCAGACGATCGAGGGGCTGTACGTCGAGCTCCGCGCGGTCGTCGAGGTCGAGACCGAGGACGGCGAGTACAAGGTCAACCAGGACTTCGCCCGCCTCCAGGTCGGCGGCGGGTTCCAGCTCCGTGAGGGCGCCACCCACGACGTGCAGTTCCAGTTGCCCGTCCCGTGGGAGACGCCGGTGACGGTGTTCCGCGGCGTGCAACTGCGCGGCACCAGCATCGGGGTGCGGACCGAGCTGGAGATCGACCGGGCGATCGACAAGGGCGACCTGGACCCGGTCAACGTGCACCCGATCCCGGCGCAGGCGGCGATCCTCGACGCGTTCGGCAACCTGGGCTTCCACTTCAAGGGCGCGGACCTGGAGAAGGGGCACATCCGCAACACGCGGCAGCGGCTGCCCTTCTACCAGGAGATCGAGTTCACGCCGTCGGGGCAGTACTCGCGCATCAACGAGGTCGAACTGACCTTCATCTCCGACGAGCACGCGACCGAGGTGATCCTGGAGGTCGACAAGAAGGGCGGCCTGATCAGCGAGGGCAGCGACGCGTACCGGCACTTCACCATCGACCACGGCGCGGTCGAGGGCACGGACTGGGCGGCGTACCTGCACGGTTGGCTGAACGAGGTCGGCCAGCGCCGCGGCTGGTTCTAGGACGCCAGGCGCCAAGCGGCATGTGCATAAGCGTTGGCGGCGGTCGCGAAAAGGGCGCCGCCCGCATCGTGCGTCGAGACGCCCGCATGTCGCGAAGGAAGCACCCCGCGCCTCGCGCTATTGCACGCCGAACAACGTCCGCACATATTGCGCCCAGTCCGACTCGAACGCAGCACGTTCGAGTCCGGTCGCCTCTTCGAGGGCCTTGTCGACCGCCGACGGCGACGGGTCCGCGTACACGGCGGCGATGAAGCGGTAGACGGCTGCCGTGCCGCCGATGTGTTCGATGCGCAGTACGGCGAGGTGTGCGAGTTCGTACGACGCGGCGTTGCCCACCGGATCGGCCTGGTACAGGTCGGCGTCGGTGGGCAGCGCGCCGCCGAAGCGCCCGGAGAGGACGTACGCCCGCGCCTCTGTCAGTTCGGCGTGCAGGTCGTCGCGGTGGTCGCGGAGCGCGAGCCAGTCGGCGAAGCCCTCGACGACCCACACGGGCTGGTTCTGCCCGGCGAGTTCGGTGCGTAGAGGCGTTATGAGCGCGTGGGCCATCTCGTGGCGCAGCAGCGCGGCCGCGCGTTCGGGGTCGCCGGAGGTGAAGTAGCCGGAGTTGACGTCGACCACTATGCGGGCGCCGCCAAATTGCGGGTGCCCGGTGGCCGGGGAGGCGCCGCCGGTCGCCGATGTGCGCAGGGCGTAGGTGAGGCCCGATTCGTCACCGTGCTGGTCCGCGCGTCCCCCGTAGAGCTCGTAGAACGAGTGCCGGTCCGCCACCGGCACCAGGACGAACCCGGGGCTGGTCCCCTTGGGCCCCTTGTACGCCGCGAGGTCGGCGAGCGCGGCGGCCTCGGCGGCGTCGGCCAGCGGCTCGGCCCGGTCGGCGAGGCCCTGTTCGGCGAGCACGACCACGTGCGCGCGGCGGGCGACGGTGAGTTCGGAGCGGTCCCAGGGCGCGGGGTAGTCGCGCGCGTAGCGGTAGCCCGCACCTTCGTACGGTGTGCCCGTCACGCTCGTGATGCGCGGCGCCGCGCCCGGGGCCGGCCGCACGACCGTCCAGCGGTATCCCTCGCCGACGGTCGCGGTGTCGGCGTTGGCGATGCGGTGGTCGAAGGAGACGTCGACGTTCAGCGCGTCGGGCACGTCCGCGGGCCGTGTGGCGTCGACGCGGTACTCGGCCTCGGCGAACGGTATGGGCCGCAGGTTGCGGAACAGCCGCCGCTGTTCCTCGACGAGGCCGGGGGTCGCGGGGTCCAGTGCGGCGAGGAAGGCGTCCTCGTCGCCTTCGGCGAGCGCGCGGCTGCGGGCGGCGGCGAGCACTTCGAGTTCGGCGGCGGTCACGGGCCCGGCGGACGGCGGTGCGGGGGTTTGCGGTGCCGCGGTCGGCGCCTGGGCCGGGGCGGCGTCGTCCTTGCGGTCGCGGGAGGCGCCGTACGCGATGACCGCGCCGAGCACGAGAAGCAGCATCGCGAGCGTGATGGTGGCCCGGGTGGCACGGGAGGCGCGGCGGCGGCCGGGGGCGGCGGCGCGCCCGGTGCTCGTTCGTACCTGCGCCACGGGCGCCGCTCCCCTCGGGTGGTGGTCGTTGCCGGGTGTCTGCCGAGCGCCCGGCGGACGCCTGCCGGGTGTCGGCCACGTGTCCGCCGGGTGTTGTCCGCGCTGTCCTCACCTGGCAACGTCCGCCGGTGGCGGGAGGATACCCGCGCGAGCGCGCGGCGCCGACAGAAGATCGGCGCCGGGGCCGCCGTCCGACCGCGTAGGGTCGGCTCATACGTGCCGGGTGCGTGCGGCCGCGGGGTGCGCGTCGCCGCCGTGGTGCCCGGGGAATCATGGCCGGCCGCGGTCGGCCCGGAGCTGGAGGAGCCCGTCGTGTCGGATCCGAAGATGCCGCCGCTGCCGTACGAATTCCTGCCGGAGAAGCCGTGGTTCACGGTGACGAGCACGGACGTTTCGGACGGTGTGACGCTGCCGTCCGCACAGGTGAGCGGTGTGATGAGGGCCGGCGGCGAGGACAAGTCGCCGCAGCTCTCGTGGTCCGGGTTCCCGGCGGAGACGAAGAGCTTCGCGGTGACCTGCTTCGATCCGGACGCGCCGACCGGCAGCGGCTTCTGGCACTGGTCCGCGGTGAACATCCCGGCGTCGGTGACCGAGTTGGCGGCGGGTGCGGGCGCGCCGGACGGCAAGGGGCTGCCCGAGGGTGCCTTGCAGGTGCGCAACGACGCCGGCATGCCCGGGTACGTGGGCGCCGCGCCGCCCGAGGGCCACTACCCGCACCGCTACGCCTTTGTCGTGCACGCGGTCGGCGTCGAGAAGTTGGACGTGGACGAGAACGCGACGCCCGCGGTGGTCGGCTTCAACCTGTTCTTCCACACCCTCGCCCGCGCCATCGTGACGCCGGTCTACCAGCGCTGAGCGGCCCGAACCGCCTCTCCGAGGCGTCGTTCGCGGGAGTCCGCGCGCCGTCGAGGCTCCCGTGAACGCACGCCTGTATCCGGCCGTCGCGATACTGCACGGCCGGTAATTGCGTTGTCCCGGTGATCCCCGCACGGGCACAGTTGTCGCAGTCCGCCGAACCTCATCGGCGGGCTGGGCAATCTGGTCGATGGACCGGCGGGATCCGAGAAAGGCGCGCATGACCACCGTGGCAGCACCGCTCGACTGACGACGTCCCCGCCCCACCTTGTGGGTCGGCGGCGCGGTTCGCGGCCGGGTGTCCGCCCGGCCGTCGCACGTCGCCCCATCCGGGTCCGCGGCGGTCCCCACCCTGAAGGGAGGGCGGACGCATGCGGGACACGTTGGTGCTGAACGCGACGTACCAGCCGCTTGCGACGGTCTCGTTCCGTCGCGCGCTGGTGTTGGTGTTGCAGGAGAAGGCCGTCGTCGAGGACGTCGAGCCGGGCCGGGTCATCCGTGCGGCGGCGCTGGAGCTGCCGGTTCCCCGGGTCATCAGGTTGCTCCGCTACGTCCGCGTGCCGTTCCGACAACGGGTGGCGTGGTCGAAGCGGGGCGTGCTGCAACGGGACGGGCGCAAGTGCGCGTACTGCGGCGGGCGGGCGACCACGGTCGACCACGTGCGGCCGAAGTCGCGCGGCGGTGCCGACTCGTGGCTGAACACGGTGGCGGCCTGCGCGGCGGACAACCAGCGCAAGGCCGACCGGACGCCCGAGGAGGCGGGGATGCGGCTGCTCTTCCAGCCGTACGAGCCCTCCGGCACGCGCGCCCTGGTGCTGGCCTTCGGGGTGACCGCAGAGCAGCAGGCGTGGTTCGGCGAGGCGGCGGCCGTCGCCGTGTGAGGCGGTTCCGACCGCCTCGGCAGCCGCGCCGAGCCGTTTCCTGACCGCAGGTCAGGTGAGGCAACATCCCGATCGGGTGCGTTCCGCGCCTGATCGGGTCCGGGCCGGGTGGATGCGCACTCGGCGGGGTTTCCGGACGGATTCCGGGACCGACCGTCGTTCCCGGGCGCATCCCGGGTGGCGTGGTGTCCCGGACGGATCGTCCGCCGGACTCAGCCGAAGTTCTTGCGCGTCCACTCGGCCCAGCCCTTTTCGAACTGGGAGAGGCTCTTCCCGGTGGCCGTCTGGATCGCGGACTCCACGCCGCGCGAGGTGGTCCCCATGTAGACGTCCGCTATGAAGGCGCAGGCCTTGTCCGCGCCGTAGGTGTCGGCGAGGTAGCGGATCGCCAAGTGCGCCTGGTTGTAGGCGGCGTCGATGACGTCCTCGTTCGCCGACGCGAATTCGTCGTCGTCCGGGAGCGATCCGGTGAAGTCGCCGTCGGCGATCTGCGCGCCGACCCTGCGGGCCTCGTAGCTGTCCGCGATGGGCCGGTCGGCCTGCGCCACCCAGTCGGCGAACCCTTCGGCGGCCCACAGGGGTATCTCCTCGTAGTCGACGCGGGTCAGCGGGTCGAGCAGCGCGTGGACCATCTCGTGGCGCAGGATGATGCGGGCGAACTCGCGGTCCTGGTCCATCTCGTCTAGGTCGATGACGACGCGGCTTCCGCCGATGCTCCGGCTGTCGTCGGCCGCGCTCAGCGGCAGCGCGAACCCGGCCGCCCAGTCTCCGGGCGATTCGCGGCTGTAGAGCTTCTCGAACGTCTCGCGCTCGCGCGTCAGGGTGATGAAGAAGCCGGGGGACGCACCCGCCGGTCCGGTGCAGCGTGCGAGGTCGTACGCGGCGGCGCTCTCCGCCTCGTCGGCGCGCACCCGCAGGTCCGCGGCACTCGCGCTGGGGCCGAGGACGAGGACGTGGGGGCGGCGTTCGACGGCGAGTTCCCACACGTCCCAGGGCGCGGGGTAGCCGGCCGGGCCGGTGAAGCTGCTGTCGCGCGCGCCGGAGACGTTCGTCAGGGTGCACGGGTCGGCGGCGTTCGCGCAGCGCAGCGTCCATATGTAGCGCTCGACCACTGGGAGGACGTCGACGTTGGTGATCTTGTGGCGGAAGTCGACCTCGACGGTGGCGGTGACCGGCCATGTCCCTGAGGAACCGGACTCGCTGCGCGCGTCGTTCACGTCGTCGGCCGACCACTGGCTCTCGTCGAACGGAACCATCTTGAGGTTGGTGAACAGGCGGCGCTCGGTGTCGACAAGGGCCTTGTTGTTCTTGTCCACGGGGGTGAGGAAGGCGTCGACGCTGTTCGCCGCGAGCGCGGAGGTGCGGGCGGTGGTGAGGGTGCGCGCCCGGTTGAGGACAGTGGCCCGCTGGCCCGACGAGGCGCTCGGTCCCCTCAGGTCCGGGTCGGAGACGCTCGGCGGGCTGGGCGCCGCGGTGCCCTTCTTGCCGGGTTCGTCGGCGTCGTCGCTGCCCCCGGTGCCGTCGTCGGAGTCCTGGCCGTCATCGCCGGGGTTCTTGTCGCCGGGGGCCGCGGGGTCGCCGGACGGGGCGCCGACGCCCGGCGCGGTCGCGTTGCCCGCGTCGGCGGCCGCCCGGGCGTCGCCGGAGCGTTCCGGGACCTGGGTTATCGCCGCGACCAGGGTGATGACGGCGGCGAGCAGCGAGCACACCACGATGCCGGCGGTGTGCCGGTCGCGGCGCGGGTCGGCGACGGAGTTCGGCCACAGGCCCAGGGGGTCGCGGGGGCTGCGGTACGGGATGTACCCGGAGGCGTCCGAAGCCGCGGCGCCGTGCCGGTGGAACGGATCGAACGGGGCGGGCGCGGCGGGGGTGAACGGGTCGAACTCCGAGCGCTGCGCGGGGACTCCGGGGGCCGCCGCCGTGTGCGGGAGGGCCTGGCCGCCGCCCTGGCCGGAGTCGTACGGATTCTGCGCGGACCACTGCGGAGCCGCCGCCGCGGGCTCGACGAGAGTCCCGGATATCCGTTCCGGTGGCGCGGCGGCGCGGGCGTCGGCCGGACCGTCCCCTGGTCCCCCGCCCGCGGGCTCGTCGGCGCCGGGCCGAGGCGCGCTGTCTTCCATGGTCATCCCCGCACTCCGCTGTCGGTTTCACCCGTGCGGGTGCAGCGTGAGGATATCCGGGAGCGCGGCGGCCGGGGGACGGCGTCCCACCCGCGCTTTCGGACCCCACCCGTCGTCGAACCGGCCATTCGGTCGGTCCCCCCGCGCTTGTCCCGGCTCCCCACCGCGCCCCCTCACCCTGCCTTGCTTTTCACGTATTGCGCCCACTTGGCCTCGAACGCGGTGCGGTCGAGGCCGGTTGCCGCCTTGAGTGCGGTGTCGACCGCGGCGGTGCGCGGGTCGCGGTACACGGCGATCACGAACGCGTAGGCCTTGGCCGCCCCGTGCTTGTCCGCGATGTACCGGATCGCCAGCATGGAGAAGTGGTAGCCGGACGCGCTGGTCTTGGCGTCGGGCGAGTAGATCTCCGCGTCGGTGGGCAGCTTGCCGTCGAACTTCCCCGAGCGGACCAGGTCGCGGGCCGGCGGCACGTACCAGCGGTCGAGGGGGGGGG
>NZ_JBPKBH010000007.1:9402-33625 GCF_051388915.1 Yinghuangia sp. YIM S09857
CGCGGGCCGGCGGCACGTACCAGCGGTCGAGCGACCGGTCGCTCCACTCCAGGTAGCCCGCGAACCCCTCGGCCACCCACAGGGGCGGCGTCCCCCCGGCGCGGTTCTGGAACGTCGCCATCATGGCGTGCCCCATCTCGTGCCGGAAGATCGCGATCGCGTCGTCGGCCCCGCCCTCGGTGATGTCCTCGGACGTCGAGTCGACGTAGATCCGGCTGCCCGCGAAGTCCGGGGTTCCGGCGACCTTGCCGGTCGGGTCGGCGGGCAGCGACAGGCACACGCCGATGGCGTTGGTGGTGACGCTGTCGCCGCCGCGCACCTTCTCGAACGACGCGCGGTCGGGCGTGAGGTACACCAGGAAGCGGCCCGCCGTCTTCTCCGCGCCCTTCCAGGCCGCGATGTTGCGGGTGGCCGCGGTCTCGGCGCGGCTCGCCCAGGTCGCGGCCTTCGCCTGGTGCTGCCGAGCGGCGAGCAGCAGCACGTGTGGCTTGTCCACGACGACAAGTTCGGCCGAGTCCCAGGGGGCGGGGTACGTCGACCCGCCGCGCGCGGCGTCCGCCCCGCCGTCGACCTCGGTGATGCGCAGCGGTGCCCCTGGGGCCTCGCGCGTGACCGTCCAGCGGTACGTCTCGGCGATCGGCGCCACGTCGACCCCGGTGATCTGGTGGCTGAACACGACGGTGACGGAACTCGTGCGCCGCGTCCCGGCGGGGTCCTCGGGTCGCGGGGCGAGGGTCTGGAGGCGGTATTCGGCGCGGGTGAAGGGGATCTTGAGGAGGTTGCCGAACAGGCGGGTGCGCTCGGCGACCAGGGCCGTGCGGTCGACGGCGTACGGCTCCAGGAACATGGCCTGGTCCTTGCTCCGCAGCGCGTCGGTCTGCCGGTCGACCACGGCGGTGATCTCGTCGCGCGTGAGCTCGGGGAGACGCTGCGGCGAGGGGCTGGGGGCAACGGCGGGGCTGCCGCCCGGGGGACGGCCGATGTCGTGGCTCTGCGCGGCGCTGTCGACCAGCGCGCGGGCGGGGCCGGTGACGGCGTGGCGCACGCCGGCCGCGAGGCCCAGGGAGGCGGCTGCGACGGCGAGGACGAGGCTCGCGACGAAGGCGCGTCGGGCTGCGGGACGCGGCGGCGGGTCGGGGGCCGGGGTGCCGGGGGTGGGGGCCTCAGAGTCGGGAACGTCAGGGACGGGGCTGGCCGAGGCAGGGGTGTCTGAGGCAAGGGTGTCTGAGGCGAGGGTGTCCGAGGCTGGGGTGCCCGAGGCGGGGGTGTCCGCAGCGGGCGTGCCGAAAACGGCCGTGCCGCCTACGGGTTCGCCGCCCTGCGGCTCGTCGCTCACGGGCGTGCCGCCGGTCCACACCTGTGGTCCGTATCCGCGCGCACGATGCCCGTGCGCCTCGTGCCCGTGCGCCTCGTGCCTGTGCGCCTCGTGCCCGTGCTGTTCGCGCGAGCCCTGCCCGTACCCGCCCTGTCCGTACCCGCCCTGTCCGAAGACGTCGTCCGATGCCGGAGTCCCCACTCCGCCGACCGTCATTGCCGCCCCACCCCCCCTGCCCTTGGCCCCCGGTCGGCCTCGCGCCGATCACACCTTGTTCTTGACCCACTTCGCCCAATTGGCTTCGAACGTCGCCTTGTCGAGCCCCGTCGCCGTCTTGAGCGACGCGTCGACCGAATCCGGCTCCCGGTAAACGGCGATGACGAACGTGTAGGTCTTGGCCGCGCCGTACTTGTCCACCATGTAGCGGATCACCGTCATGCTCAGGTGGTAGTTGATCCCGTTCGTCTCGGGGTCGTCGCCGTAAATCTGGTCGTCTGTCGGAATCTTGCCGGGGAACGAGCGTCCGCGCACATATTCCCGGGCGTCGGGCGCGTAGTAGTCGCCGAACAGATCCGCCCACTCCAGGTATTCGGCGAAGCCCTCGACCACCCACAGAGGCACGCGCGCGGCCCGCGTACCGCTGAATCCGGCCATCAGTGCATGACCCATCTCGTGCCGCATGACACCTGTCTGGGCGTCGTACGCGCCCATGCCCTTGGCGTCGGTGTCCCACGTTATGCGGCTGCCCGCTATTGGCCGCCCCGCGTCGGCACCGGAGTCGTAGCGGTCGCGCAGCACCGGGGAGCAGAAGGCGACGGTGCCGTTGGGGGCGTCGCCGCCGTACGCCCGCCCGAACGTCGCCGGGTCCGGGCTCGCGAACACCAGGAAGCGGGACGGGATGTCGGCCGGCCCCTTCCACAGCGCGAGGTCGCGCTTGGCGGCCGTCTCCGCGCGGTCCGCCCACTGCGCCGACTTGGCCCGGTCGACCACCGCGGCCAGCAGGATCACGTGCGGGCGTTCGACCTTGACCAACTCCGCGAGGTCCCAGGCCTGCGGGTCGTCGTCGGTGACCGCGGTGATGCGCAGCGGCGCGCCGACGGTCTCGCGAGTGACGGTCCAGCGGTACGTCTGCACCGCGGGCGCCAGATCGACGCCGGGTATCTGGTGCACGAACTCGATGGACACGTCGGCTTTGACGGGGCCGCCGTCGCGTGCGGACAACGAGCCTGAGGTGATGCGTTCCCAGCGGAACAGCGAGCGGGTGAACGGGATCAGGCGGAGGTTCGCGAACGCCCGGCGCCGCTCGGCGAGGAGTTCGGGCTTGGCCGGATCGTAGGGGGCCAGGAAAGCGTCGACGTCACCCGCGCGCAAGGCGTCGCCCTGCGCGGTGGCGACGGCTTTGATCTCGTCGACGGCGATCTCGGTACGCGGCGTCGGCGTCGGAGTCGGGGTGGCGGGTGCGGGCGGCGCGACGTCGGCCGGCGGAGCGGCCGCGGACGTGTGCGGCCGTGTCGTGTCGAGGACTTCGCGTACGCCGGGGTTGGCGAACCCGACGAGGCCCAGCATGAGCAGCAGCACCGCGCCGAGGACGACGACGGGTATCAGGACCGGGTGCGGGCCGCGCAGGGGCCGGGCAGTCGCGGTCAGTTGAAATGTCCCTGCGAGCGCGGGTGTCGGTGCGAGCGTCGGCGTCGGTGTCGGTATCGCTCCGGTTGCGGCCGCGGTTGCGACCGCTGGAGAGGCCGCCGGAGTGGCCGCCGACGGGGTTACCTGCTCGGTGACCGGAGTGGCCGCCTGGGCCGTCGAATCGGCCTGCTGCGCCGGGAGTTCCCCCGCCCTGGGTTCGCCGACCGGCTCCTGCTCGTCCCCACCCGGCTCGTCGGCCATGCCGCGCCCTCCCCCGTGCCCGCCGCGGCCGTCGCTGCCGGGCCTCGGGGACATGCTGCCTGATCATCCGCGAATCCGCGTCCGCGGAGAGTACCGGTCCATTACGACGCACCGTCAAGGGGGTTGCCGTTCCCCGTTGCGGGCCTCGCTCCCGGACCCCGCTCCGGCGTCTCGCTGCCGGGCCCGCCCTGGACCCCGCTCAGGGCGTCTCGGCGGACCAACCGGGCCGGTGCGCGGCGAGCAGCTTGTCGGTCGCGGTACCGAGCACCGCGACCTCGTCCTGGCTCAACGACGCGAAGAAGGCGTCCTCGGCCTCGGTGAGCAGCGTGCGGCTCCGGTCCACGGTCTTGCGCCCCGCGGGGGTGACGTGGATCAGGTGGCGGCGGCGGTCGTCGGGGTTGCGGCGCCGCTCCGCGAAGCCGTGCGCCTCCAACTCGTCGATGACGCCGACCAGGACGTTGGGGTCGATGCCCAGGAGGCGGCTGACGTCCTGCTGCGAGAGGCCGTCGTACGCGAGCAGCGTCTCGATCACGTGCACGTGCTTGGACCGCACGCCGAGCGGCGCAAGGGCCTCCTCGGCCAGGCCGACGAGCAGCTCCCCCACCTTGACCAGCCGGTATCCGGTCCTCGTGCCCATCGGCGGACGTCTTTCCATGCCTCAACTCTACCGACGGGCAATCATATGTACCGCCGATGAACATTATTTAATATCGTATGCTGCACATACGAATCCTTCGATCGGAAGGCCGGCGATGTTCGCTGCCCTCGCACGCCTGACCTCCTCCCGACCACGTCTTCTACTGGTCACCGCGTTCGTCCTCCTGGCCCTCGCCGCGGTCGTCGGCCGGGGCGCCGCCGACAAGTTGCTCGGCGGCGGCAACGAGGACCCGTCCTCGCAGTCGGCCCGCGCCGCGGCGGCGCTCGACCGCGACTTCCCCGGCAGCCGCCCCAATCTGGTGCTGCTCGTGACGCCGTCGGGTCCGCAGGGCGGCACGTCCGGCCCGGGAGCCTCGGCCCTGCTCGACGCGCCCGGCACCGCGGCCGCCGCGAAGACGCTCACCGACCGCCTCGCGGTCGAGCCCGGGGTCACCGGCGTGCGCTCCTACTGGACGACCGGCTCTCCCGCACTGCGCACCGACGACGGGCGCTCGGGCCTCGTACTGGCCCACCTGGAGGGCCGCGAGACGGCAGTGGCCGACACCCTCGACCGCATAGCGCCCCAATTCCGGGGTGAGCAGGGCGGATTGGACGTGCGCATCGGCGGTATGGCGGCCGTGCAGCACGACATCCAGAGCACCATCTCCGAGGACCTGGTCCGCGCCGAGCTCATCGCCCTGCCGATCACCCTGCTGATCCTGGTCCTCGTCTTCGGCAGCGCCGTCGCGGCGCTTCTGCCGCTGGCCGTGGGGCTGTTCGCGATGTTCGGCACCAGCGCGGTCCTGCGCGCGGTGGCCTCGTTCACCGACGTCTCGGTCTTCGCACTCAACCTCACCACCGTGCTCGGCCTCGGACTCGCGGTCGACTACGGGCTGTTCGTGGTACGCCGCTACCGCGAGGAACTGGCCGGCGGAGCCGACGTGCCGGGCGCGGTTGCCGCCACGCTGCGCACCGCGGGCCGGACGGTCCTGTTCTCCGCGCTGACCCTCGCCGTCTCGCTGGCCGCGATGCTGGTCTTCCCGCAGTACTTCCTGCGCTCGTTCGCATACGCCGGCATCCCGGTCGTTCTGCTGGCAGCCGTCGGCGCACTGGTCGTGCTGCCCGCGGCCCTCGTGCTGCTCGGGCACCGCGTGGACGCGGGCGACATCCGGAAGCCCTTGCGACGTCTGGGACTTGGCGGTCGCCGACGCGCCGCGGCCCAAGCGGCACCCGCAGCGCAGGCATCAACCGCCGCGCAGGCGTCCGGCGTCGCACCGGGATCCGGCGTCGCACACCCGGAAGGCAAGGGCTGGTTGCGCCTGTCGCGCGCCGTCATGCGCAGGGCACCGCTGGTGACCGTGGTCACGGTCGGCGGCCTTCTGATTCTGGGACTCCCTTTCCTGGGAGTGCAGTTCGGTACCGCCGACGACCGCCAGCTCCCCGGGTCCGCGGAGTCGCGCCAGGTTCAGCAGGTCATCCGCGACCACGTCGAGGGACGTCCGGCCGGGACGATCGAGATCGTGGCCCGCGACTCGGACGACGGTTCGGCGCGCGCCGCCTACGCGGCACGCCTGTCCGCGCTGCCGGGCGTCGCCCGCGTCGTGGCGCCGGAAGGCGTGTTCCGGGACGGCCGGCTGGAGGCGCCGCCGGGGCCCGCGGACGCGGGGCGGATCGCCGGGACCAGCGCGTACCTGTCCGTGGTCCCGGCGATCGAGGACCTTTCCCCGGCCGGCCAGGACCTGGTCCGCGACGTCCGGGCCACCGAGGCGCCGACGCCCGTACTCGTCGGCGGGCTCACCGCGACGATCGTGGACAGCAAGGACGCGATCGCCGAACGCCTGTGGATCGCCGGGGCGATCATCCTGCTGGCCACGTTCGTGCTGGTGTTCCTGCTCTCCGGCAGCGTCGTACTCCCGTTGCTGGCCATCGTGTTCGCGGCGCTGAGCCTGACCGCGATGTTCGGCGCGGTGGTGTGGGTGGTGCAGGACGGCAACCTGTCGGGCGTCCTCGGCTTCACGCCGACCGGGACGATCGAGACGGCGCTGCCGGTGCTGATGTTCTGCATCGCATTCGGGCTGTCGATGGACTACGGGGTGTTCCTGCTCTCGCGGGTCCGGGAGGAGTACGAACTGACAGGGGATCACCGGCGTTCGGTGGCCGTGGGGTTGGCGCGTACCGGCAGCATCGTCACGGCGGCCGCCGCGGTGATGGCAGTGGTGATGGGCGCGATCGGGACGTCGCGGGTCACCAACACGATGATGCTGGGCGGCGGCCTCGCGCTCGCGGTCCTGGTCGACGCGTTCATCGTGCGGAGCCTGCTGGTGCCCGCGGTGCTGGCACTGTTCGGCGAGCGCTCGTGGTGGGCGCCGGGTCCGCTGCGGCGGCTCCACGACCGGTTCGGCATCTCGGAGTCGGGGCCGACACCGCTTACGAAATCGACGGGTTCGCGCCCGGGCGCGGCTCCCGGGGGCGCGGGCGGATCGCAGGCGGGATCGGACCCCGGAACGGTGCCGGGCGTGTTGCCCGGCACGCGTCACAGCGTCACGGTGTCCAGCTCCAACCACGAGTCCGACACCTTGTAGCCGGGCAGGCCCCACGACACCCCCGGGTCGGCCGCCAGACCCTCGACCCGCGTGGTCGCGCGCGGACGGGTCAGGGTCGCGGTGTAGCGGTGGTGGAGGTGGCCGTGCGCGACCAGGCGCGGGTGCAGCTCGTCGACGAGGCGTTGCACCCGCTCCTGATTGGGGAGGCAGATGTCGAGGTCCTTGCGGTTCGTACCAGGTCTGGTCGCACGGGGCTTGTCGTGGGTGAGGAGAACGTCCGTACCGCCGGAGGCCGCGGTGACGGCGGCGATGACGCCGCGGACGTCGTCGTCGGTGGCCTCCTCCTCGGGGAACCACAGCGTCCCCGCGTAGTCCGGGACTTCGGCGGGCGGGCGGCCCGCGGCGAGGCGGTGGCCCTCCTTGCGGGCGGCTTTCTGGTGTCGTCTCGCCTCCTCCTTGAGGCGCTCGTCCTTGTCGACGGACCGGGCACCGCCGAACGCGAGGAAACGCACGCCGTCCCAGGTCCAGGCGTGGCCGCGCGGCGCATACCGGATGCGGCCGCGGACGCGCAGGAAACCCTCGTCGTCGGGACGGTCGCCGTACCGTCGGTGGATCAGGCCGGACTTGTCGTGGTTGCCGTCGAGGAAGTGGACGGTCACCCCGTGGTCGCGGGCGGCCCGGTGCACGGAGTCGAGGAAACGCACGCCGCTCTGCTCGTGCTCCCAGTAGCCGAAGTCGCCGAGTTGGAACACGTCTTCGATGCCCCGGTCGGCGGCGGCCCGGAGGATGCGCCGGACGTGTCCGAGGTTCCCGTGGGTGTCACCGGCCAAGAGCAGCCGCATGGTGTCCCCTCGCCTCCGGTGCAGTGTCCCTGCCCCCATGATCAGGGAAGCCCGGCGGGGCGGGAACCGGATTTCGGGGTGCGGCGTCGTACCGCCGTCGCCGATGGCGCGACGTGGCGGATGTGTCCAGTTCTGGGGGCGGGTCGGGATGGCTGTGGCGGTGGCGGCGGGAGGTGCCGCGGACGGCGGACGGCGGAGGGGTGCGATGGGTATCGGGCGTATGTCCGGCAACGCGCGGTGGGGGCCGCGCGCGGCGGCGGTGCTGGTCTTCGCGCTGCTGATCCAGGTGGGCTGGCTGATCCGCCCGGCGTACGCCTGCGGATGCGGCGCGGTGGTGCCCGCGGACCAGTCCAGCATGCGGGTCGGCGAGGAGACGTCGGCCGTGGTGTGGGACGGGCGTACCCAGCAGATCCTCATGCGCCTGACGGTGTCCGGGGACGCCTCGGAGGCCGCGTGGATCATGCCGGTGCCGTCGCGCGCGACGCTGGACCTCGGCGACGCGGAGGTGTTCGACCGGCTGGAGCGCGTCGTGGAGCCGGTGGAGAAGACCCGGCACTACTTCTGGCCGCGCGACGGAGACTGGCCGTTCTCGGACGACGGCGGAGGCGGCGATTCGTCGAAGGCCGGAGCGGGCGCGCCCGGCGCGCCCCCGGTGGACGTGCTCGCCTCCGGGACGCTCGGGCCCTTCGAGTACGCCCAGTTGGCGGCCACGGATCCGAACAGCCTGGCGCAGTGGTTGAACGGCAAGGGCTTCCGGATGCCTGACGGCCTGGCGGATTCACTGCGACCGTACGTCGAACAGGGCTGGGAGTACGTCGCGTTGCGCCTCACGCCAGAGGCCGCGGGAGAACAGGACGCGGCGCGGGAGAAGGGCAGCAGGAAGACGCTGGGCGGCGAACTCGACCCGCTGCACCTGACGTTCGCCTCGGACCGGCTGGTCTACCCGATGCGCCTCTCGCAGCGCGCCGCGAACGCGCAGACGCTGAACCTGTTCGTCTTCGCACCGCACCGCGTCGAGGCCGTCGCGGACATCGGCGGCGGCGGCAGGACCGAACTGCTGTACGCGGGACGGCCGGACCCGGAGTCGGTGGCCTGGCCCGAGGCGGTGGGCGCGGCCCCGTACCTCACCGCGATGACGCGGCCGCTGCCGCAGCCGGCCACGATCACGGCCGACTTCGAGTTCCGCGCCGCGCCGGCGGACAAGGACTTCCAACGCGTCTACTACAAGGACGAGTTGCTGACCGTGGGCGGATTCCCGGTGTGGCTGCTGGTGGTTCTCGGGCCGCTGCTGGCGCTCGGGATCGGACTGACGGTGTGGGCGCACCGGAGGCACGGGCGGCGGTTGGCCGCGTACCCGCCGCCCCCGCCGTTGCGGCCGCTGTGAGGCCGGCCGGCACGTTCGCCGCGGCGCCGGGTGCGGATCTCGGCGCTCTGCCCCTGCCGGTCAGCCGGAGTTCAACTGGCCGACGCTGGGTTCCTTGTCCTCGACCTTGAGGCCGTTCTGCGCGCCGATCGACTTGAGGCTGTCGACCACCGACGAGACGTTGTCCACGTCCGCCTCGGTCGCGTTGCCGCCGGAGAGCTTGCCGCCGAGACCCTGGAGCCGGTCTGCGGCGGCCTGGATCGGGACCAGGGCCTTGGACAGCTCCGGGTCGCCCTGTGCCGCCTCGATCGCCTTCTTGACCTCGTGGTACGTGAACGCGCCCGCGAGCCCCGCCTTCACGAGCGCGAACGTCCGCCCGTCCGCGCCGCCTTGGAACCGGCCCTCGCGGTAGGGCTTCACGATCCAGCGGTACGACGCACCCGCGGCGAGCCCGGCGTGCAGCACGAACTTGGTCTTGGCGAACTTGACCGGGTCCTTGGACTGCAAGGCCGCGTCACTGGTCTTCTCGTCACCGTTGCAGGCCGCGACGCCGAGGAAGAGCGCGCAGGCGGTGATGACGGCGGCCAGGTTGCGGGCCAGCGGTGAGCGCATGGTGGTGTCCCTCTGTATCCACGAAGTAGGCACCATTGAGCCACGCACCGCACATATCGGCACTTTGACACCACAATGCCCGTCAAACACCCACCGGATGGCCCTCCGAGCCGCCCGGGTGTCACGCCGCGCGCCGTCACGCGCCCGGCGGTATGAAGGGCATGCCTACCGGCGCTCCGCGTTCGATCAGCCGATCGACCGCGGCGTTGTCCAGGTGCTCCGCGACCAGGTCGCCCAGCGCGTCGAGCCGGACCTGCCGGGCGGCCTCGAAGGACGTGTCGGGCGAGGTGACGAAACGGCGCCCGGTCCACTCGGCCACCCGGGTGAGGTACGCCCGCCGGAACCCGTCGTTTTCGAGCGCGCCGTGCCACAGGGTGCCCCAGACGGAACCGGCGCGGCAGCCGTCGGCGGGCTCGCCCGCGGCGTTTGTGAACAGCGGTTCATATTCAGCCCCGCCGCCCGCCTCCCCGGATCCCGCACGCCCGACACGCGCCCCCGGCTCGACCGTGACCACACCGTGGTGGATCTCGTACGCCCCCACCGGCTCGCCGTCCGCGAAGCCCGACGGCCGCGCGAGCGTCTTCTCGGCGGCGAACCGCACCCGGACCGGCAGCAGCCCGAGCCCGGCGACGACCCCGGCACGGGACTCGTACGCGTCCTCGATCTCGCGTCCGAGCATCTGGTATCCGCCGCAGATCCCGAGCACCGGCAACCCCGCGGCAGCGCGGCGGGCCAGCGCGGCGTCGAGCCCGCGTTCGCGCAGCCAGGCGAGGTCCTCGACGGTGGCGCGCGTACCCGGGACCACGACCAGGTCCGCGTCGGCGAGTTCGCCCGGCGTGGCGACGAACCGCACCACGACGCCCGGCTCCACGGACAGCGCGTCGATATCGGTGAAGTTGCTGATGTGCGGCAGCCGCACGACGGCGACGCGCAGGATGTCGTCGCCGAGCGGCGGTTCCGGCGTGCCCCGGTCGGCGTCCAGGGCAAGCGAGTCCTCGACGTCCAGCCACAGTCCGCGCAGGTACGGCAGGACCCCGAGCACCGGGCGCCCGGTCAGTTCGCGAATGCGGTCGAGCCCCGGTTCCAGCAGCCGGACGTCGCCGCGGAACTTGTTGACCACGAACCCGCAGAGCAACGCCTGGTCTTCGGCGGAGAGCAGGGCGAGCGTCCCGAACAGGTGCGCGAAGATGCCGCCCCGGTCGATGTCCCCGACGACCAGCACCGGCAGGTTCGCGGCGCGCGCGAGCCCCATGTTGGTGATGTCGCGGTCACGCAGGTTGATCTCGGTCGGGCTGCCCGCGCCCTCGCAGACCACGACGTCGTAGCGGGCGCGCAGGTCGGCGAGCGAGTCCAGCACCGCCTCGAACAGACGCGGTTTCAGATCGCGGTAGTTGAGCGCCGACACCTCGGCGACCGGGCGGCCGAGCAGCACCACTTGGCTGCTCATCGCGCCGCCGGGCTTGAGCAGCACGGGATTCATGGCCGCCTCGGGCGCGATGCCCGCGGCCGCGGCCTGCATCGCCTGCGCCCGGCCGATCTCCGCACCGTCGGCCGTGACCATCGAGTTGAGCGACATGTTCTGCGCCTTGAACGGCGCGACCTTGACACCCTCGCGCGCCAGGCGGCGGCAAAGGCCCGCGACGAGGACGCTCTTGCCCGCGTCCGACGTGGTTCCGGCGACCAACAGCGCACCGTTCACGGGCAGTTCCTTCGCCGGGCGGCGGTCCACGCAGCGGACCTGGGGAGGGCGGCGGCAGCGGCAGCCGCAGCCGGCAGGGCGACAGCCGCGGCGGCGAGACCGACCGCCGCCGACAGGCGATTGGCCCGCTCGATGTCCGCGGGCACGGGCGGACGTCCGTCACCCAGCACCGGTCGCTCCTCGGTACGCCCCGCGTAGACGTTGCGCCCGCCGAGGCGCAGGCCGAGTGCGCCGGCCGCGGAGGCTTCGCAGCGCCCGGAGTTGGGGCTCGGGTGGGCGCCGCCGTCGCGCCGCAGGACGCGCGACGTCTCGCGCGGCGATCCGCCCACGAGGGGTGCGGCGGCGACGGTCAGAAGTCCCGTGGCGCGGGCCGGGATCCAGTTCGCGGCGTCGTCCAGCCTGGCGGACGCCCAGCCGAATTTGCCGTGCCGGGGCGTACGGTGGCCGACCATCGCGTCGAGGGTGTTGACCGCGCGGTACGCCAGAAGCCCCGGCAGGCCCGCGACCGCTCCCCAGAACAGCGGCGCGACGACGGCGTCCGAGGTGTTCTCGGCGACCGACTCGACCACGGCCCGCGTGATCCCGGCTTCGTCGAGCCCGGACGGGTCGCGCCCGACGAGGTACGGCAGGCGCTCGCGGGCGGCCTCCAGGTCCCCGGCGACGAGCGGCCCGGCGATCGCACGCGCCTCGCGGCGCAAGGTGGTTCCGCCGAGAACGGCCCACGTGGCCGCGGCCGTGACGGCGGTGCGCGCGAGCGGTCGGCCACGGGTCAGCCGGTCTGCGGCGACGCCGAGGGCGGCCGTGGCCCCGACGCAGACGGCGGTGTACGCGGTGCCGCGGCAGCGGGAGTCGGCGTACATGCGCCGTTCCAGGGCCCCGGCGGCGGCGCCGAACGCGGCGACAGGGTGCGCACGGCGCGGGTCGCCGACGACCGCGTCCACGGCAACCCCGATCGCAAGGCCGAGGACCGACGCCCGCCCGGACGCCCCGACACGCTTCATCCGCGCTCTCCCGCCACGCACTCGCACCTTCGTCTCACTCACGACGTCAGAAGTCGGACGACCGCCACCACACCCACCACGACGATGACGCCGCGCAGGACCGTCGGGGAGAGCTTGCGGCCGAGGGTGGCGCCGAGTTGGCCGCCGATGATGGAGCCGACCGCGATCAGGGCCACAACCTGCCAGGCGACGTCCGCGATGGCCATGAAGATGATCGCGGATACGCCGTTCACGAGCATGGCGAGAACGTTCTTGACCCCGTTGATGCGCTGCATGTCCTCGTGCAGGAACACGCCCATCAGGCCGAGCAGCAGGACGCCCTGCGCCGCGCCGAAGTAGCCGCCGTAGATGCCGCTCGCGTACACCGAGACGATCAGCAGCGGGCCGCCGTGTGCCGGCCGTGCCTCCCCCTGGCGCTCCTTGAGGCGCCGGGCCAGCGTCGGCTGTGCGATCACCAGCACGAGCGCCGCGATGATCAGCGCCGGGACGATCGCCTTGAACGCCCCCTCCGGGAGCGTCAGCAGGAGTATCGCGCCGGTGATGCCGCCGAGGACGGACGCGGTTCCGAGTCGGATCAGACGGCTTCGCTGTCCGCGCAGTTCGCGTCGGTATCCGATCGCTCCGCTGAGCGATCCCGGTACGAGTCCGATCGTGTTCGACACGTTCGCGGTGACCGGCGGATAGCCGACCGCGAGCAGCACCGGGAAGGTGATCAGCGTCCCCGATCCGACTACCGCGTTGATGCCGCCCGCCCCGATGCCCGCCGCGAAGACGGCGAGTTGCTCCAGCCAGGTCATGTGCGTGGTCCTTAGACGTCCCGTCGGATGCAAGATCCGTACAAGCGTTCCCCGTGGAGGAACCCTAACGGTCGTCCGAACCGGGCCCCGAGCACCGTCCGCTGCACGAGACACCGCCGCCCAGCGCCCCGCCCGGCAGCGCACCGGACCTCCCACCGGCCCCGTCCCCGCTCCGAACCGTGAACCGTCCGCGGCGCCGGCTCCGGAACCGGAACTGCCACCGGACCGACACGAAGCACCGCCGAACGCCACAAAACCCCGCCGCCGCCCGACCATACGCCTGAAATGCGGCGTATGCCCGAGCAGTCGACGGGGCCTACAGCTTCCGGCAGTCGGTCAGCCCAGCGGTCCGTTGTCCCTCGGCTGCCGCCGCCCCGGCGCCGACGGGCGCTCGATGCGCGGCGGGTCCACGCGCGTCCCCGGTCCGGACGGACGGCGGCGTCCGACCTCGGGCCCCGGCAGGCTCGACGGCCCCAGGTCCTCGGCCGGGTCGGCCGGGTCGGCCGAAACCGTGCCCGGCGGTGTCGACTGCGCGGGGATGCCGCGCGTCGGACCCGGCACCGTGCCGGAAATGTCGGACGGCGTCTCGGCCGGATCCTTCGCCCCGCGCGGGAAGGCCGCGGGCTCCTCGCCCGAGGGCGCGGCTGCCGGGCCGGGCAGCGCGGCCGCGCCGCCCACCGGCGGCACCCCCGTGAGGTTGCCGAACGCGCCGCCCAGCCCCTCCAGCGCGCGCCCGATCTCACTCGGCACGATCCACAGCTTGTTCGCGTCGCCCTGCGCCAGCTTCGGCAGCATCTGCAAGTACTGGTACGCGATGAGCTTCTGGTCGGCGTCGCCGTCATGGATCGCGCGGAACACCGTCTCGATGGCCTTCGCCTCACCCTCGGCACGCAGCGCGGCGGCGGTACGGTCGCCCTCCGCCCGCAGGACCGCGGCCTCCTTCTCGCCCTCCGCGATCAGCACCTGGGAACGCTGCGTGCCCTCCGCGGTCAGGATCGCCGCGCGGCGGTCGCGCTCGGCGCGCATCTGCTTCTCCATCGACTCCTGGATGGAGGGCGGCGGTTCGATCGCCTTGAGCTCGACGCGGTTGACGCGGATGCCCCAGCGGCCGGTCGCCTCGTCCAGCACGCCGCGCAGGCCGGCGTTGACCTCCTCGCGCGAGGTCAGCGTCTGTTCGAGGTCCATGCCGCCGATGATGTTGCGCAGCGTGGTGATGGTGAGCTGCTCGATCGCCTGGATGTAGTTGGCGATCTCGTACGTCGCGGCGCGCGGGTCCGTCACCTGGAAGTAGATGACCGTGTCGATCTGGACGACGAGGTTGTCCTCGGTGATGACCGGCTGCGGCGGGAACGGCACGACCTGCTCGCGCAGATCGATCATCTGGCGTACGCGGTCGATGAACGGCACGAGGATGTTGAGCCCCGCGTGCAGGGTCCTCGTGTACCGCCCGAACCGCTCGACGATCGCCGCGCTCGCCTGGGGGATGACCTTGACCGTCCTGACCAGGGCCACGATCACCAGAAGGACGAGAACGATGACGACGATGACGACGGCCACGGCCCCTCCCCGATTCCGTTGGGTTGATGAGTCGACCTTACGGGTTGCCCGGGCCCCTGTGTCGGCGCAACACGGCGATCCTTGCCCCGTACGGGAATTGACGGGGTGTCAGATCGCACGCGGCGCACGCCGGGGCGGGCGTCATGTCGGCATATCTTCAGATCACCACCGCGGTGGCACCGTCGATCTCGGCGACGTCGACCTTCTCGCCGGGCTCGAACACGCGTGTCACGTCCATGGATCGCGCCGACCACACCTCGCCGGCGAGCTTGATGCGGCCGCCGTTCTCGTCGACCCGTTCCAGGACCACGGCGGTACGGCCCGTCAGCGCGTCGATACCCGTGCGAGTGCGCGGGCCACCCTGCAACTGCTTTATGGCGATGGGCCGTACGAAGATGAGCATGGCGATCGAGATCACCGAGAAGACCACGCACTGACCGATCAGGTCGAGACCCAGCATCGCCGCAATCGCGGCGGCCAGCGCGCCGATCGCGAACATGCCGAACTCGACTATTGACGTCAAGACACCGATGATGCCGAGCCCGCCGAGGGCTATGAGCCACCACATCCATGCGTCCACAAAGCCATGGTAGGGCGGGGAATCGGCGCGCAGGAGTGGTTGGGAGGGTGAAGATCGGACGAACTCGCCCGCCCGTTCGAGCCGACGGCACGACCGACGCGCGGTGTCCGACGCGTCCGGGACCGCGGAGATGCGACAGGCCCGGAGGGCAACTGCCTCCGGGCCCGGGCGAGTTTGTGCGGGTCCGACGTGCGCCGTGTCCGGACGGCCGTGCCGGGCACGGGTGTCCGACCCGATATGGCGGTGTGCGGTGTCAGGCGTTCAGCGGTAGCCCCTGCGCCGACCAACGGGCGTCTCGCTGCTTGACGACCAGCGGCAGGCCGAAGCACAGCGACAGGTTGCGCGAGGTCAGCGTCTCGTCGATCGGCCCGGCCGCGAGCACCTTGCCCTGACGCAGCATCAGCACATGGGTGAAGCCGGACGGGATCTCCTCCACGTGGTGGCTCACCATCACCATCGCGGGCGCGATCGGGTCCGCGGCGAGACGTCCGAGCCGCCGCACCAGGTCCTCGCGTCCGCCCAGGTCCAGGCCCGCGGCGGGCTCGTCGAGCAGCAGCAGTTCGGGGTCGGTCATCAGCGCGCGGGCGATCTGCACGCGCTTGCGCTCGCCCTCGGACAGGGTGCCGAAGCGGCGGTCCACGAACGCCGACATGCCCAACTGGTCCAGCAGGAACAGCGCGCGGTCCTCGTCGCTCTCCTCGTACCGCTCGCGCCACGTCGCGGTCATGCCGTACGCCGCCGTCAGCACGATGTCGAGGACCTTCTCGCGCCGCGGCAGCCGGTCGGCCAGCGACGCCGACGCCATGCCCACGCGCGGACGCAGCTCGAACACGTCGACCGAGCCCAGCTTCTCGCCGAGGATCGCGGCGGTGCCCAAGGTCGGGAACAGGTAGGTGGAGGCGATTTGCAGCAGCGTCGTCTTGCCCGCGCCGTTGGGGCCGACGACGACCCAGCGCTCGCCCTCGGCGACGGACCACGTGATCTGCTCCACCAGGGAGCTGCCGCCGCGCGTCACCGAGACGTCGACCAGCTCAAGGACGTCGCTCATGCCGCGACCTCCCCACCCCGCGCGAGGGTCGCGGGCGCCAGGCGCGTCCCCGCACCGACCCGCGGGCTCCGCCGACTCGTACCGCCGCTTCGCAGACTCATACCGCCACCTCGCAGGAGCTCGGCGCCGCTGTGGCGCAACGCACCCTTCATCTTGATTCGCTCGCTCCGCTCGCTCATTTGCCGGTACCAGCTCCCCATCGCGTGCAGCCCCGCGGTCGACTCACCCACTCGTGGAGAAACCTACGACACCACGACGGTTTAGTCTCAACCGCATGCTTGATGTTCCGCGCTCCGGCGTCCTCGTCGCCTGGGGCAACGCCCTGATCTCGGGGCGCGTCGCGCCCGACGACGCGGTGACCCGGATCACCCACGGGGACGAGCCGCACCGCGTCACCGGACTGCCCGGCGAGGACGGCGAGGTGGGCCTGTCCCTCGCCCTCGGGCGCCTGCGCTCGCTCGGCGTGACGGGCCTGCGCCTCGCGCTCCCGGCCCCCGGCGACCCGCTCGGCCTGCCCGGCCCGCCGACGTTCAACGACGCCGCCCTCGACGCCGGGGAAGCCGTCGTCACGGTCGGCGCGGACCGCCCCGGCGGGCACCAGCTCGGACTGGTGCCGGAAGGGCTCGTCTACGGCCCGGAGGGCGACCAGGCGACGCGCGTCGTATGGCGCGTGTACGAGGCGACCGACCGTCCGCCCGCGGGTCCGTTCCTGGCCGAGGCCGACCGCGAACTCGCCGCGGCCCTCAAGGACGCCACCGCCGAGCTGATGAAGCTCGACGTCGCGGGCACCGGCGCACGAGCGGGCGCGGTGGCGGCGGCGCTGCGCGACCGGGGTTCGGACACCGACTCCCCGTTGGCGCCGGGCTGTCCGCCGCGCGCGGTGCGGGTGCTGGAGCAGGCCCGACGCGTCGCGACGATCCTGGAGATCGCAGGGCGGGACCACGGCGCGGCGGTCAACGCGTACGAGATGAGCGCCCGCGCGGCGACGCTCGCGCCCCTCGAACGCGCCTGCCGCAGGGCCCTGGTCGCGGCCTTCGGCGCGGCGCTGGAACCGTCCGCGGCGGAGTGACAGGCCGCCGGGTCGGGCCCGGGCGGAGCGAGCCACCCGGGCCGAGCCCGCGTGAACCCGCCTACCGCCCCTTGCGCCCGCCGACCTTGGGGTCGAGACGGCGCAGCAGCATCATGGCGACGGTCGTGTAGACGACGATCTGGCCGCCGAGTATGGCGATGTTCGTGTACCAGACCCGTGGTTCGGACTTCCACAGCGGGTCTGGTTTGTCGCCCTTGTCGGGCATCTGCACCAGCACGTCGACCGTGCCGGCGGCGGCCGAGAACGCCCAGCGGGCCGGGGCGATCCACGAGATCTGCTCGATGACCAGGGCACCCGTCAGCGGGAACAGCGCACCGCACAGCACGACCTGGACGATCGCGATCACGACCAGCAGCGGCATGGTGAGTTCGGGAGTCGACACAAGTGCCGAGATGACCAGGCCGAGCGCCATCGCGGCGACCGCCGACAGCACCACGGCAATGCCGACCTCGACAATGGCCGGGCTCAACACCACCCCCTTGTCGGGCATTTCATACCCGACAAGAGCGACTGCCGTCAGCGCAATGCCCTGGAGCGTCGCGATGAGACCGAGCACCAGCAGCTTCGAGCAGAGGTACGCCGACACCGACAAACCGGCGCTTCGCTCCCGCTGGTAGATCGCGCGTTCCTTGATCAGCTCGTTGACCGCGGTCGCGGAGCCCATCAGGCCGCTGATCACGAACAGCACCAGCAGCTTGGTCAGAATGTCCTGGTTCTGCCCGGGCTCGCCGACGAACTTGCCGGGAATCGCGCGGCACAGCGCGCCCAGCAGGATCGGCGCGGCGAGCAGCAGCGCGAGGTACTTCTTGTCCGACGCGATGACCGACAGGTACCGCCGCGACAGCGTCGCGAGCTGCGAACCCCAGCTCTGCGGCTTCGGCGGCTTCACCTGCGGCCGCTCGGCCTGCGGCTGGGGGGCGGCGGCCGGCGCGAGGCCGGACTCGACGTACCGCGCGTGCGGCTCGGAGGCGCGGAACCGCTGGGCGAGCACGGTGCCGTCCTCGCGGTTCAGCATCTTGAACGCGTCGCGCCAGTTCTCCTTGCCGAAGTACGCCAGCGCCTCGCCCGGCGGGCCGTAGTACGCGACGTACCCGCCGGTCACCAGCACCAGCAGGCGGTCGCACACCTCGGCGCTGTCCAGGTCGTGCAGCACGGTGATGACGGTGCGGCCGTCGTCGGCGAGGTTGCGCAGATTGTCCATCAGGTCGCCGGCCGAGCCGACGTCGAGGCCGGACGTGGGCTCGTCCAGGTACAGCAGCGACGGCTTGGTCAGCAGCTCGACCGCGACGCTTACGCGCTTGCGCTGGCCGCCGGACAGCTTGTGGATGGGCAGCTCGGCGCGCTCGGTCAGGCCGAGGTCGGCGATGACCTCCTCGACGCGGCGGGCGCGCTCGGCCTTCTCGGTGTCCTCGGGAAAGCGCAGGCGCGCGGCGTAGCGCAGGGCCTGACGCACCGTCAACTGTTTGTGCAGGATGTCGTCCTGCGGCACCAGCCCGATGCGCTGCCGCAGTTCGGCGAACTGGGCGAACATGTCGCGGCCGTCGTACAGCACGTTGCCGCGGCTCACCGGGAGCGAACCGGTCAGCGCCTTCAGCAGCGTCGACTTGCCGGCGCCGGACGTGCCGACGACCGCGAGCAGTGTGCGCTCGCCGATCGGGAACGACACGTCGTGCAGCAGCGTCTTGTCCCCGGCCTTGACCTCCAGGCCGTTGATGTGGAGCGAGACCTCGCCGGTGTCGATGAACTCGCGGAGTTCGTTGCCGTCGAGGCGGAAGGTCGCGTGACCGATGCCGACTATGTCGTTCGGGCCGATGATGTGACGCTCGACCGGCACACCGTTGACGTACGTGCCGTTGTGGCTGCCGAGGTCGGCGATCTCGTGCCGCCCGCCGGGCGTGGTGCGCAGCTCGGCGTGGTGGCGCGACACCATGAGGTCGGTCAGCACCAGGTCGTTGTCGAGCGCGCGGCCGATGCGGAGCGTGCGCACCGGGATCTGCATGACGACGCTGGGCCGCCGGTCGACACTCGGCCGCGGGTCGGCCATGGGGCCGGGCACGATGTTCGCCCAGGGGGGCGGACCGCCGGCGCCGGGCGGGGGCGGAGGGGGCGGCGCCACGGGGCCGCCGGGAGGCGGGCCGCCGTGCGCGGGGCCGGGACCGTGGCCGGGCTGGGGGCCGGGCGGCTGGGGTGGCGCGTACGGCTGCTGCGACTGCGAGGCGGCGGGCACCAGTTCGGTCGCCTCGACCACCGGGCTCAGCCGCAGGCGGCCGCCGTCATCGGGATCGCCGAGAACCACCTCGATGCCGCCGCCGACCACCACGCGGTTGACGCGCTGCCCGCGGACGTACGTACCGTTCACGCTGCCGGTGTCGACCAGTTCCCACCCGTCGGCGGCAACCCGGAGCACGGCATGGCGCCGCGAGACGCGGCGGTCGTCGACCACGACATTGCACGACTGCGGGTCACGGCCGACGATGTAGTCGCGCCCGGGATCGAGCACGACGGGCTGCCCGGCGTCCGTGCTCGCCGTCAGCTGCGGCACGACCGGGTCTTCGGATGCATACCTGCCCCCCATGTCCAGCGAGTTTAGGGACCAACGGGCGTCGACGGCACCTGTTCGGCCAGGCTTCCCCCCGGATCCGCGGAACGTGCCGGACAAAATCACCTACACGAGTGGCCCGCCCCTCGGACGCAGATCACGAACAACCCCACCCAACCCCCCAACCACACCATCAGCCCCACGCGGCCGCAGCCGCGGGCCGGAGGCGATCCCCGAACGGGCACCACAACACCACCCCCCGCCGAGACGGCGTGTGGGGGGACGGTCGGGCCGTGTGAGCAGCAGGCAAGCTCCGATCAACCGCCGTCCGGCGACGCTGCCAGTTCGCCGCGCCCCACGCCCCGCCGACGCGACCCGCACCCCCGTTTGCCGACGGAGTTCGCTCGTGTCGGGGGCTTCCGCGCAGCCGGGCTGGGGTCCGGCGCTCACTCAATAACTCCTCATAACTCGAAGCGGCGGCGAGGGCGCGGCGGCGGTGCGCGCGGCCGAGCTCGGTTCGGCGCTCACTCGTAACTGCCCCACAGACTCGACACGCGTGCGGGACGGCTCGGGAGCGCGGCCGCCAGACACGCCCCCGACCACCGCCGCCCGGCACGCTGACGAGCCAGTTCGCCTCCGAACCGGCGTGCCGACACGCTCCAATCTGGCGCGTTCTCGCGCGGCTGCGCCGCCCCGTCACGCGCGCCCGACAGCCGGGGCCTACTTCCAACCGCCCCCAACCGCCGCCCGGCGACGCCGACCGGCCGGTTCGCCTCCGAACCGGCGCGCGCACGCCCAACCGGTACCCGCGTCAACCCGATTCGCGCTGCCAGTTGCGGCGGCGTTCAATCGTGCTCGGGGTTGCTGCGAGTGCGACGCCGTCTCGGGGTTCCGTCGCGGCTTCCAACTGTCGGTGCGTAACAGGCGATCAACCGTGTCGGTGATTTCGTTGACGTGCGTTGCACGGGGGTCCGATAGTCATTGATGTCCGATGGGGGGCTGGTGCCGGATCGTGCCCTCGTCGATTTCTTCCGCAGGGAGCGGGCGTGTCCTGGACCAACCCTCCGCAGCGGCCAGGGGCTCCCGGGGCCGGGCCGCCGGGATCGGCGGCGTCGCGGCCGCCTGCCGACCCGCGGGGCGGCGCCGCGTTGTTCGGCGGTGCCGAGGCATGGCTGCACGCGTTCCTCGCGGTGTTCGCGGCGTTCGCGGCGATGGCCGCGACCGCTTGGCTCGCGCTGTGGCTTCTCGGTGCCGGTGACCTCGGCGGCGGCACGATGCCCGCGCTGGTCGCCGCCACCGTCGCGCTCGGCGTCGGCGGCAAAGTGGATCTCAAGGGTGTCGAGTCCGCAAGCAGCGAAGGGCTCCTGGGCGACCTGATCGGCGACGTCTCGGTCGCCGAGGGCAGCGGCGAGGTCGACATCCTGATGTTCGGCGTCGGACTCGTCGGCGCGCTCGTCCTCGGCTGGTTGTTCCTGCGCCCGCTGCGCTACCGCCTCGTCATCGGCTTCGACGAACTCCTCGCCCACATGGCCCGCATCGCCGTGTTCACCGCCGCCGCACTCGGCGGCTGCGTCATGCTCGGCAGCGACTCGCTGCCCATCGGGGACGCCATCCAGCCGGCCGAAGCCGCCGACCTCATGGGCATCTTCAACCTGGGCGCGGCCGCCGAGTTCACCACCGACGCCGCGACCACCATCGGGTTCGGCCTGGTGTGGATGGTCCTGGCCCTGGCGGTGGCCCTCGGGGTGTCCGCGCGCGGGCCGCTGCCGCGTTTGTGGCTGCGCTATCGCGACGTACTGCGTCCCCCGATCGCGGGTGTGATGGCGGTGTTCCTCGGCGCGGTCGTCCTCGGCGTCCTCGGCGCGCCGTTCGTGGCCGCGGAGGCCCCCGGGCCGAAGCGCATGATCGGCGGCATGCTGCTCGCGCTGCCCAACGTCATGTGGCTGCTGGTCACCCTCGGCCTCGGCGTGGAGTGGAAGTCCTCCGGCGGCGGCGACTTCAGCTTCGGTCTGCCCGGTCCGCTCGGCCAACTGCTGAACGAGTCCGGCGGCACCGGCATGCCCATCACGGTCGGGCGCCTCGCCGAACTCGACAGCCGTGCCTGGTGGGTTCCGGTCGTCTCCGGCATCCTCATGCTCTTCGGCGGCACCGTGATGGCCCTGCGCGCGCCCGCCCGCGTGAAGCTCTACGAGCACGCCTGGCGGTTCGCCGTCGCGTTCTCGGTCACCGCGGTGATCGCCGCGGCGATCGCGCAGATCCACCTCAAGGCGGCCGTCGCGATCCTCGGCGACACGATGGCGCAGGGCGGCGAGATCTCGCTGCATCCCGACTACCTGCAAACCGCCGGGTTCGGCGCGCTGTGGGGTGCGTGCGCCGGACTGCTCGGCGGGGCGCTCGCGGCGTGGATCCGGGCCGTACGCGAGAGCCGCACCCCTGCGTCCGCGGGTCCGCAGCAAGGGGGTTCGCCCGGCTACGCGGCACCCGGGTACGCCACCGCCCCGCGGCACCCCGGCGCGCAGCCGGGCAGCCAACCGGGAGCCCGGCCCGGCGGCCACCCGGGCGGGCCGCCCCCCGGCTACACGCCGCCTGGGTACGCCCCTCCCGGCTACACCCCACCGGCCCAGACCCCGCCGGGCTACACGCCCCCCGGCGGCCGGGGTCCGGACGCAGGCCCGCAAGGTCCGCCGGGCCCCCCGGGCCCGCCCCGCCGGTAGGCGCACAACCGGTGTCCACCACTCGGGACCGTGCGACGGATCGCAACCGGGGCCGGGTACCGTGATCGTCCATGGACGCCGTGCCCCGCACCCTGCTCGTCAAGATCTTCGGCAAGGACCACCCCGGGATCACCTCGTCGCTGTTCGAGGCGCTGGCCGGGCACGGCCTGGAGGTCATCGACATCGAGCAGACCGTCACCCGGGGGCGGCTGACACTGTGCGTCCTGGTACCGGCCCCGGCCGAGGACGGCGAGCTGCGGGCGCGGCTGCACCGCTGGGCCGACGGCGAGCGGCTCGACATCGAGATCATCTCCGGCACCGGCGACAACCGTCCGCGCGGTGAGGGCCGCTCGCACGTGACGGTGCTCGGGCACCCGCTCACCGCCGACGCGGTCGCCGCCATAGCGGGACGCGTCGCCGCGACCGGTGCCAACATCGACCGCATCTTCCGGCTCGCGAAGTACCCGGTGACCGCGATCGAGCTCCAGGTCTCCGGTGTGGAGACCGACAAGCTCCGCGCCGAGCTGGCCCCGGAGGCCGCGGCCCGGCAGATCGACGTCGCGGTCCAGCCGTCCGGCCTGCTGCGCCGCGCCAAGCGCCTCGTGGTGATGGACGTCGACTCGACGCTCATCCAGGGCGAGGTCATCGAACTGCTCGCCGAGCACGCCGGGTGCCTGGACGAGGTCGCCGAGGTGACGGCCGCCGCGATGCGCGGCGAGCTGGACTTCGCCGAGTCGCTGCGGGCGCGCGTGGCGCTGCTCGCGGGCCTCGACGCGGCGGCGATCGACGCGGTGCGCGAGCGGGTCGAGCTGACCCCGGGCGCGCGCACGCTGGTCCGTACGCTCAAGCGCCTCGGCTACCGGGTCGGCATCGTCTCCGGCGGCTTCACGCAGGTCACCGACGTGTTGGTGGAACGCCTCGGGCTCGACTACGCGGCGGCCAACACGCTGGAAGTCGTGGACGGCAAGCTGACCGGGCGCGTGGTCGGCGAGATCGTGGACCGGCCGGGCAAGGCCCGCATGCTGGAGCGGTTCGCCACGGACGCCGGGGTGCCGCTGTCCGCGACGGTGGCGATCGGCGACGGCGCCAACGACCTCGACATGCTCAACGCCGCGGGGCTGGGTGTCGCGTTCAACGCCAAGCCGGTGGTGCGGCAGGCGGCGGACACCGCGGTGAACGTCCCGTTCCTCGACACCGTGCTGTTCCTGCTGGGCCTGACCCGCGAAGAGGTCGAGGCCGCCGACGCCGCGGACGGCGTCACAGAGGCCTGAACGGCTCCCGAACCAGGCCCTGGACGGCGAAGGCCCCGCCCCGAGCGGGCGAACCGCACGGGACAGGGCTCCGGACGTCGGGTGCTTCGGGCGTCGGCGGGCGCCCTTCTGACGCTCAAACCGCCCGCACCCCCGCCGACGAGACCCGCCCTACGCCCGCGGCGTCTCGAAGGCCGCCAGGTGGGCACCCTTTTCGTTGAGGTCGCCCCAGGCCCCCTCGAAGTGCATGAGGGCGATACCGGACGTCGCGTACTTCTCCCGGACCCGCTCCAGCGCGTCCCCGTCCGAGCTGCCCGCGAGCGCGGACACCAGCGTGGCGACGCCGGGGTTGTGACCGATCAGGACGAGTGTTCCGACGTCGTCGGGGGTCTCCTGCACCACGTACAGCAGCGCCTGCGCCGACGCGTCGTAGAGGCGGTCGTCATAGCTGGTGTGCGGCTTGGGATCGAACACCTTGCCCATCAGCTTCCACGTCTCGCGGGTGCGCTGCGCGGTGGAGCAGACCACGTGGTCCGGGTGCACGCGCCGTCCGACGAGCCAGTTCCCGATCTGCGGGGCGTCCTGCCTGCCGCGGTCCGCCAGGGGGCGTTCGTGGTCCGGGACGTCGGGCCAGTCCGCCTTCGCGTGCCTGACCACCACCAGTGTGCGCTGTCGCTGCGATGCCATGGGATCCAGCCTCTCAGAATTCCGGGCACATGCACGGCGGGTCCCGACCCTTGAGGGTCGGGA
>NZ_JBPKBH010000007.1:33699-36753 GCF_051388915.1 Yinghuangia sp. YIM S09857
GGTCCCGACCCTTGAGGGTCGGGACCCGCCGCCTTGTGACACTGTGTTCGACCGTCCGCCGCCGGCCCCCCGTCGGCCGGCGGCGCACCGCCGCGCGGGGGCCGCGTCAGCCGACGGGCGGCCTCGGGATCCGGGAGGATCCGGAGACGTCGTCCCCGCCCTGGCCGTACAGGTCGCCGTAGCCGCCGTTCCCGTACTGGTCACTCCCGTACTGGTCACTCCCGTACTGCCCGGCCCCGTGCTGACCGTTGCCGTACGCACCGCCCGGACCGTGCCCGTACTCCGCACCCGCCTGGTACGGCGCCCCGTGGGCCCCGTGCGCCCCGGCACCCGCACCCGCAAGCACCGGCTCCCGCAGCGGCCGCTCGACCTCGTCCTCGTCCTCACCCGCGCCATGGTCCATCTGCGGCAGCCAGCCCAGCCACTTCGGCAGGTACCAGTTGCGCTCGCCCAGCAGGCCCATGACGGCCGGGAGCAGGATCGCGCGGATGACCGTGGCGTCCAGCAGGACCGCCACCGCGAGGCCGACGCCCATCTGCTTCATCTGCTGCATCGACAGCGTCCCGAAGACCGCGAACACCGCCACCATGATCACCGCGGCGCTGGTCACCACGCCGGCCGTGCTGCGCACCCCGAACGCCACCGCGTCGTTGGTGCTCATGCCCTTGTCGTACGCCTCGCGGATCCGGCTGACCACGAAGACGTGGTAGTCCATCGACAGGCCGAACAGCACCACGAACAGGAACAGCGGCAGCCACGAGGTGATCGCGCCCGGCGCGTCCGTGCCGACCAGGAAGTCGCCGTAGCCGTGCTGGAAGACGAGCGTGAGCACGCCGTACGCGGCTCCCACCGACAGCAGGTTCAGCACGATCGCGGTCAGTGCGATGGCCAGCGAGCGGAACGACGCGAGCATCAGCAGGAAGGCGAACAGGAGCACGAACCCGAAGGCGATCGGCGTGGTCTTGTCGAGCTGGTGGTTGAAGTCCTTGGTCTCCGCGAAGTCCCCGGAGACCGGCGCGTCCACGCCCTCGACCTTGCCGAACGTGTCCGGCACCAGCTCGTCGCGCAGCGTGTTGAGCGACTTGCCGTCGTCCGCGCCGGTGAACGGCACGTTGACGAGCATCACGGTGTTCTTGTCGGGGAAGGTGCGGACGTCGATCTGGTCGGTGAACAGCGTCGGGTTCTCCACGACCCGCTTCTTGAAGTCGGCCAGCGCGGCCTGGAATCCGGGGGCGTTGATGTCCTCGGCCGAGATGACCACCTGCGCGGGCGACGGGCCTCCGGGGAACTTCTCGTTGACGTTCTTGTACGTCTGGACGATCGGCTCGCTCTTGGGCAGTTCCTTGTCGAGCGGCAGCAGCGACAGCTTCATGTCCAGCGCGGGCAGGGTCAGCGCGACCAGCAGGCCGCCGGCGACCAGCGTCCAGCCGAGCGGGCGCTTGAGGACGGTGCGCAGGATCGCGCCCCAGAACTTGCCGCCGTCGGGGGACGGGCGGCGCATGCGGCCCAGGCCGGGGATCTTGCCGGCGTCGACCTTGTCGCCGAGCATCGACAGCAGCGCGGGCAGCACGGTGACCGAGCCGAGCATCGCGGTGAAGACGACGATGATGGTGCCCATCGCCATCGACTGGAACTGGCCGAGGCCGGTGAACATCATGCCCGCCATCGCGACCATGACGGTGACGCCCGAGATGAGCACCGAACGGCCGGACGTGGCGGCGGCGATGGCCAGCGCGCGCTCCGGGTCGCGGCCCTTGGCGCGCTCCTCGCGCTCGCGGCGGATGTAGAAGAGGCAGTAGTCGACACCGACGGCGAGGCCGATCAGCAGCATCACCGACATGGTGACGTCCTCGGTCGGCACCAGGCGGCTGGCGAGGACGAGCAGGCCCATGCTCGCGGCGACGAACGCGGTGAGCGCCAGGACGACCGGCAGCAGGGCGGCGACGACCGCGCCGAAGGCGATGAGCAGGATGCCGAGGGCGAGCGGGACGGCGGTCCACTCGGCGGTCTTGAAGTCGTTCCCGATCGTGTCGTCGAACCACTTCTCGGCGGTCGCGTCGCCGAGTTGCTCGATCTTCAGGTCGGGGTGCGCGGCCTGGCCGGCCTTGACGGCGTCCAGGATCGGGTCGAGCTTGTCGACCGCGTCGTCCGGCTCGCCCACCACGTCGAACTGCGCGAGGGCGGACTTGCCGTCCTCGGAGACGGCCCCCTCGGAGGTGTAGGGCGAGCGGATGTTGGCCACGACGCCGCTGGCGTTCACCTTGGCGAGGACGTCGTCCACGGCGGCCCGGAAGGCGGGGTCCTGGGCGGACAGCGAGGTGCCGGTGAACAGCAGCATCTCGCTCGCGGGGTCCTCGACCCCGGCGTCCTCGATGATCTTCTCGGCGCGCCCGGACTCCCCCGGGGTCATGTCCGAGTCCTTGAGTTCCTTGGAACCGAGCATGCCGCCGATGACAACGGAGAGGACCACAAAAAGCAGCCAGGCGGCCACTGCCGTCTTGCGATTCCTCGCGCTCCATCCGCCCATCGAGGCGGCGAGATTGCGCCTGCGTGCCATGGGTTCGTTCTCCTTCGTCGCGTGTGCGTACGCGGCGGAACCGCCCCGAGTCGGTGGTTCCCGTGCTGTCGGTACGACGCTACGAGCCGGGGGGCATGCGGCCCCATCCGGCGAACTGCCGTATCCCTGGGGTGTGGGCGCCCGTACCAGGGGTGGGGCTAGCCCCACCCCTTAGGGGTTCGGCGCCTGGGGAACGGACCGGCTCATGGATATGTCGCCGGGAAAACCCGGGCGAGCATGATCATTTCGTGCACGTGGGTATCCGGGCCGCGCGAAAAGCCCCTGTCTGCCGATTCCTTGACAACCCATCAGAATCGGCGCACAAGGGAACGGAGTGGTGCGGAACGGGGCTCAGCTCACCAGCGTCGCGATCAGCGCGATGACCCCGGTGATCAGCAGCATCGCGCCGAGGATGCCGAGCATGGCGCGGCTGGCCGGCTTGTCCGGGTCCGGCGGTCCGAGTACGGGCGTGAAGCCCTCGTCGCCGCGCGCGGCGA
>NZ_JBPKBH010000007.1:36888-69295 GCF_051388915.1 Yinghuangia sp. YIM S09857
CGAGGTCGGCCGCCTCGGCGGCGGCCCGGGCCCGGCGCGCCTCCAGCTCCGCGGCCCGCGCCTGGTCCTCCCGGGCCTTGCGCGCCGCGACGGCGCGCGCGTACCGCTCCTTGGAGGACTCGCCCTTGCCGGGCCGGGGCTGCGACGGTGATGCGGACATACCACAAGTCTCCCAGACGCCGACAGGGCCGACGCCCGCGGGGCGGGGGCCTCCCCGGGCGGTCACCGCGGCGTTGCCACCGCCTCAGCGCCCCCGCGGCGTGACCAGCCCGGACTCGTACGCCAGCACCACCAGTTGCGCCCGGTCCCGCACGTGGAGCTTGGCCATCGCCCGGTTGACATGCGTCTTCGCGGTCAGCGGGCTGATCACCAGGCGCGCGGCGATGTCGTCGTTGGACAGCCCCTGCGCGACCAGCGCCACCGCCTCGCGCTCGCGGACGGTCAGCTCCTCCAGCCCGGGAGCGAAGCCCGCATGCCGGGGCTGCGCGACGTACTGGTCGATCAGGCTGCGGGTGATCGACGGGGCGAGCAGCGCGTCGCCGCGGGCCGCCACGCGGACGGCGTGCAGGAAGTCGTCCGGCAGGATGTCCTTGACCAGGAACCCGGCGGCGCCCGCGCGCAGTGCCTCGAACACGTACTCGTCCATGCCGTAGTTGGTCAGGATGACTACGTGGACGCCCGCCAGCGCCGGGTCGGCGGCGATCGCGCGCGTGGTCCCGATCCCGTCGAGCACCGGCATCTGGATGTCGACCAGCGCGATGTCCGGCAGGTGCTCGCGGGCCAGGGCCAGGCCCGCCTGCCCGTCGCCCGCCTCGGCCACGACCTCGATGTCGTCCTCCAGGTCGAGCAGCGCGCGGAATCCGCTGCGCACGAGCGGCTGGTCGTCCACCAGCAGGACACGGATCACGAGGTGTGCTCCAACGGCAGTTCGGCCTGGACGGTGAACCCGTGCCCGCTGCTCGGCTCGGCACGCAGCCGTCCGCCGAGGGCGGTGACCCGCTCGCGCATGCCGAGCAGGCCCATGCCGGGCTCCGGCACGGTGTCCCGGGTGGCGGTGCCGTCGTCGTCGACGCGGATCGCGAGGACGTCGCGGCCATACCCGATGTGCACCGACGCGGTCGCGGCGGACGCGTGCCGGGCGACGTTGGTCAGCGACTCCTGGACGATCCGGTACGCGGTCCGCCCCACCGCGGCCGGGACGTCGGTGCGGCGGCCGTCGACCACCAGCGTGGCCGTCAGCCCCGCCGCGCCGGCCCGTTCGACCAGTTCGGGGATGTGGTCGAGGCCGCGCGGCGGCGCGGTGTCGTCGTCGCGCAGGGCTTGCAGCGTGGCGCGCAGCTCGCGCGTCGCCTCGCGGGCGGCCTCCTGGATCGCCAGCAGGGACGGCGGCACGTCCTCCCCGCGCCGCCGGGCGACGTGCACGGCGACCTCGGACTGCACCTTGACGATCGAGATCTGGTGGGTCAGCGAGTCGTGCAGTTCACGGGCTATGTGCAGGCGCTCCTCGTCCGCGCGCCGCCGGGCGGCCTCCTCGCGGGTGCGCTCGGCCTCGTCCGCGCGCCGCTCGGCCTGACGCAGTGCCTCGCCCGCGGCACCGGCCGCGACGAGCCAGGCGATCTCCAGGGCGCCGCGGGCCCGCGCGTACGCCTCGCCCATGTCGTGCAGCGAGGCCAGCGCCGCCAGCGGCAGCGCGGCGATCATGACCACGGACGCGGCCAGCGTGACGACGCGGTGCCCGGCCCGCACGGCCGCGTACACCGCGAACAGGAAGGCGACGACGGGCACATCGAAGCCCACCGCCTGATAGCCCATGGCGCAGAGCCCCGTTGCGGCCAGCACCGACACGGGCGCGCGGCGGCGGGCGGCCAGGGCGAGGCCGCCGGCGGCCAGCAGCGCGTACCCGACCGGGGCGAGGTCCGAGTCCGGCCGGTCCCCGGACCGCCCGGCCAGCAGCAGCGCAGCCGCCACTCCGGCGGCGATCACCCAGTCGGCGAGCGCGGCCGGGACGCCGAACCGACGTTCGTCCATGCGCGCACCCTAGCCCCGCCCGCGGCCCGGGCGAATCCCGCCGCCGTACGAGCGTCCGGCTACCGCAGGCGCGGTATGCGCAGGGCCGTCTGCCGCGTCCGCGGTGGCCGGGTGCGGTGACCGCGGCAGCGCGAAGAGTCTGCGGCTGCCGGACGACCGGAGGCGTGCCGGCAGGGAGCATCGAGTCGTCGGAACACACGCACGCGACAGCATGAACCGGGAGTCAGACATGGGTACTTCGGCAATCAGGACGGTCGTCCGGCGGGTCGCGGCCACGGCCGTTCTGACGGGCGGGCTCGTGCTCGCCGCACCGGCCGCCGCACACGCGTCCGACCACAAGCCGGCCGCGACCGGTGTCCTCGCCGCCGGGGTCACCGACATGTCTGCCGGACGGCTCGGCGCCTCCTCGGCCGCCGTGCTGGCCCTGATCGGCACCGCCGTCGGCGTCCTGGCGCTGGTCCGCCCGGCCGGGCGCCTCGGCACGGACACCGGCCGGACCGGCGCGGGGACGGCCCTCACGGCGGGCGTGGTGGCCCTGGTCCTCGGCGTGGTGGTCGCCGTCACCGCGGACGGCGGCCTCGGCAGCGGCAACGGGCTGGGCGGGGCCTACGTGGCGATGATCGTGGGCCTGGTCTCCACGGTGCTGGGGACGCTGGCCCTGCGCCGCACCCGCGAGCGGCAGCCGACGGCCCACCGGTCGACCGCGCGCTGAGCGCGACCGGTGCCGCGTTCGGCCGGGAGCACGATCGGGGGACGACCGGGATCGAGCGCGCGTGCGGCACGGAGTGGCCGTACCGCCGCGCGCTCCCAAACCCCGCCCTACATATGACGCGAGGCTCAGGCGCCCATCGCGTGCAGACCGCCGTCGACGTGGACGACCTCGCCCGTCGTCTTCGGGAACCAGTCCGAAAGCAGCCCCACGACGCCGCGCGCGGCGGGCTCGGCGTCGTTGAGGTCCCACCCCAGCGGCGCTTTCTCGTTCCACACGCCCTCGAACTGGTCGAAGCCGGGGATCGAGCGGGCCGCCATGGTCTTGACCGGGCCCGCCGAGACCAGGTTGACGCGCACGTTCTGCTCGCCGAGGTACTTCGCGAGGTAGCGCGAGGTCGCCTCAAGACCCGCCTTGGCGACGCCCATCCAGTCGTAGCCGGGCCACGCCACCTGCGCGTCGAAGTCCAGGCCGACGACCGACAGGGAGCCGTCCGCCGGCTTCAGCGGCAGCGTCGCCATCGTGAGCGACTTGAGCGAGAAGGCGGACACCTGGACGGCCGTCGAGACGTCCTCGTACGTCGTGTTCAGGAAGTTCCCGCCCAGCGCGTCCTGCGGGCCGAAGGCGATCGAGTGCACGACGCCGTCGAGGCCGTCCACGTGCTGGCGTACGTTCTCGGCGAGCGCGTCCAGGTGCTCCTGGTTCGTGACGTCCAGCTCGATCACCGGGGCGGGCTTGGGCAGCCGCCCGGCGATGCGGTTGACCAGCGACAGGCGGCCGAAGCCGGTCAGCACGACCTCGGCGCCTTCCTCCTGCGCGAGCCGCGCGACGTGGAAGGCGATAGAGGCGTCGGTCAGCACGCCGGTGACGAGAATGCGCTTGCCGGCCAGAAGGTCGCCCATGCGTCAGTGCCCCATTCCAAGTCCGCCGTCAACAGGGATGACAGCTCCGGTGATGTACGACGCGGCGTCCGAGGCCAGGAAGCGGACCACGGCCGCGACCTCCTCCGTGCTCGCGTAGCGGCCCAGCGGCACCTGGGCCAGGATCTCGGCCTTGCGCTCCTCGCCGAGCACCTCGGTCATCGCGGTGTCGACGAAGCCGGGCGCGACCACGTTTGTGGTGATGTTGCGCGAACCCAGCTCGCGGGCGAGTGAGCGGGCGAAGCCGACCAGGCCCGCCTTCGACGCCGCGTAGTTCGCCTGGCCCGCGGAGCCCAGCAGGCCCACGACGGACGAGATCAGGACGATGCGGCCCTTGCGGGCCCGCAGCATGCCCTTGCTGGCCCGCTTGACCACCCGGAACGTGCCGGTGAGGTTGGTGTCGACCACCTCGGTGAAGTCGTCCTCGCTCATGCGCAGCAGGAGCGTGTCCTTGGTGATGCCGGCGTTCGCGACCAGGACCTCGACGTTGCCCTGGTGCGCCTCGACCTCCTTGAAGGCCTGCTCGACCTGCTCGGGGTCGGTGATGTCGCACTTGACGCCGAACAACCCCTCGGGCGCCTCGCCGGACCGCGACGTGACCGCGACCTTGTCGCCCTCCGCCGCGAAGGCCCGCGCGATCGCCAGGCCGATGCCCCGGTTGCCTCCGGTGACCAGTACGGACCGGCTCAACGGATCACTCCTCATTCGTCGATTACGTTCGTCGGTATACGTCGATGTGCGTCGACATACTTGGGTTCACAAGACGATTCACAGGTCGGTGCACGCGTCGGCTCACACGTCGGCTCACCGGATCCGTCGACCGTATCGGTCCGCGCCGCGGTACGTGGAATCGCCCTCGACAAGAAGATCCGGCGCCAAGCTGTGGGAAGTCGCCAACCGCCGCGTCCCGCGCCCCGGCCCGCGGCCGTACGCCTCCCGCCCCGACCCGCCCGCAGATTCGCGGGTCGCGCCGCCTCCCCCGTGATTGACTTCCGGACAGCGCATGCCTGGTTCCAGAGCAGCAGAAAGACAGGTGAGCAGCCCGTGCCGCACCCGATCGATCCGGCCTTCGAGGCCTATCCGCTGCGCCGCCTCGCGGACGCCGCCCTCGGGCGGGCCCGCGAACTCGGGGTCGTCCACGCGGATTTCCGCCTTGAACGCATCCGCGACGCGCACCTGAGACTGCGCGACGGGCGCACCGAGACCTCGCTCGACTCGACCGACGTCGGGTTCGCGGTGCGGGTCGTGCACGAGGGTGCCTGGGGTTTCGCGGCGGGCGTCGATCTGACCGTGGACGCCGCGGTGCGCGCCGCCGAGGAGGCCGTCTCCGTCGCGCGCGTGTCGCGCTCGATCGCCGACGCGTCCGGGGCGGGGCCGGAGGACCGGGTCGAACTGGCGCCCGAACCGGTGTACGAGAACGCGGTGTGGGTGTCCTCCTACGAGGTGAACCCGTTCGACGTCACCGAGGCCGACCGCATCGCCCTGCTCGCGCAGTGGAGCCGCGACCTGCTGGCCGCCGACGGCGTGGACCACGTGGACGCCTCGCTCATGGCGGTGCAGGAGAACAAGTTCTACGCGGACACCGCGGGCACCACCACGACGCAGCAGCGCGTACGCCTGCACCCGCAGTTGACCGCGGTCGCCGTCGACGGCGGCGCGTTCGAGTCGATGCGCACCATCGCGCCGCCCGCCGGCCGCGGCTGGGAGTACCTGACCGGGACCGGCTGGGACTGGAAGGCCGAGCTGGCCGAGCTGCCGACGCTGCTCGCCGAGCGGGTCGCGGCGCCGTCGGTCGAGGCCGGGGCGTACGACCTCGTCATCGACCCGGGCAACCTGTGGCTGACCATCCACGAGTCGATCGGCCACGCCACCGAGCTGGACCGGGCGCTGGGCTACGAGGCGGCGTACGCGGGAACGTCGTTCGCGACCTTCGACAAGCTCGGCACCCTCAAGTACGGCTCCGAGATCATGCACGTCACCGGCGACCGCACCGCCGAACACGGCCTCGCGACGATCGGCTACGACGACGAGGGCGTGGCGACGCAGAGCTGGGACCTGGTCAAGGACGGCGTGCTGGTCGGCTACCAGCTCGACCGCAACATGGCCCGGATGAAGGGCTTCGGACGGTCCAACGGCTGCGCGTTCGCCGACTCGCCGTCGCACGTCCCGGTCCAGCGCATGGCCAACGTGTCGCTGCGCCCGGCCGCCGAGGACCGGTCCACGGCCGATCTGATCGGCGGTGTGGAGCGCGGGCTCTACATCATCGGCGACAAGTCGTGGTCGATCGACATGCAGCGCTACAACTTCCAGTTCACCGGCCAGCGGGCGTACCGCATCGAGAACGGCCGGCTGGCGGGCCAGGTCAAGGACTTCGCGTACCAGGCCACCACGACCGACTTCTGGGGGTCGATGGAGGCGGTCGGCGGGGAGTCGACGTACGTCTTCGGCGGGGCGTTCAACTGCGGCAAGGCGCAGCCCGGCCAGGTCGCGGCGGTCGGCCACGGCTGCCCGTCGGCGCTCTTCCGCGGGGTGCGGGTGCTCAACACGGTTCAGGAGGCGGGGCGTTGACGGAGGCGACCACTGTGACCAAGCCCGGCGAGATCGTCGAGCGCG
Source organism: Yinghuangia sp. YIM S09857 (assembly GCF_051388915.1). NCBI lineage: Bacteria > Bacillati > Actinomycetota > Actinomycetes > Kitasatosporales > Streptomycetaceae > Yinghuangia > Yinghuangia sp. YIM S09857. Next base: position 43,159 of record NZ_JBPKBH010000007.1, read on the forward strand.
CACTCGAACTGTCGCGTTCGGACGGCTGCGTGGTGATCGCCGAAGAGTCCGGCACCGCGAACCTGCGCTGGGCGGGCAACGCCCTGACCACCAACGGCCTCACGCACAGCCGCCAGGTGACGGTGATCGCGACCGTCGACGGCGCCGAGGGCACCGCGTCGGGCGTGGTGTCGCGCAGCGGCGTGACCCTCGACGACCTGGAGGGCCTGGTGCGGGCCGCCGAGGAGGCGGCGCGCGGGGCGGGGCCCGCGGAGGACGCCAATCCGCTGGTCGGCGGCACCCGATTCGCGGCCGGGTTCGACGAGCCTCCCGCCGGGACGTCCATCGAGGTGTTCCGCGAGTTCGCCCCCGCACTGGGCGAGGCGTTCGCCCGCGCCCGCTCCGGCGGACGGCGGCTGTACGGGTTCGCCTCGCACGAGGTGTCGTCCCGGTACGTCGGCAACTCGGCGGGCCTGCGCGCCCGGCACGACCAGCCCACCGGCACCTTCGAGCTGAACGCGAAGTCCGCCGACATGGCCCGCTCCGCATGGGCGGGCGCGGCGACGCGCGACTTCACCGACGTGGACGTGGCGCGCGCCGAGGCGGAGCTGGAGCAGCGCGTCGGCTGGGCGTCCCGGCAGATCGACCTGCCGGCCGGGCGCTACGAGACGCTGCTGCCGCCGAGCGCGGTGGCGGACCTGATGATCTACCTGGCGTGGTCCGCGGGCGCGCGCGACGCGCATGAGGGCCGCACGGTGTTCAGCAAGCCGGGCGGTGGGACGCGGGTGGGCGAGAAGCTGTCGGCGCTGCCGCTGACGCTGCGCAGCGACCCGGCGTACCCCGGTCTGGAGTGCGCGCCGTTCACCACCGCGGCGGCGTCCGGCGACACCGCGTCCGTCTTCGACAACGGCTTTGCGCTGCAACCGACTTCGTGGATCGCCGACGGTGTGCTCTCGACCCTGCCGGCGAGCCGCCACTCGGCCGCCCTCGCGGGGCTCCCGGCCGCGCCCGACATCGACAACCTGGTGCTGGAAAGCGGAGGCGCGGACCGGTCCCTGGCCGATATGGTCGCCTCGACCGGGCGCGGGCTGCTGCTCACCTGCCTGTGGTACATCCGCGAGGTGGACCCGCAGACCCTGCTGCTGACCGGCCTGACGCGCGACGGGGTCTACCTCGTCGAGGGCGGCGAGGTCGTCGGCGCGGTCAACAACTACCGCTTCAACGAGTCGCCCGTGGACCTGCTGGGCCGGGTGACCGAGGCGGGCGCCACCGAGCGGACGATGCCGCGCGAGTGGGGCGACTACTTCTCGCGGGCGGCCATGCCGCCGCTCCGCGTACCGGACTTCAACATGAGCTCGGTGAGCCAGGCGTCCTGACGACCGGCCCCCGCGCCCCTGTGGGGAGCGCGGGGGCCGGTCCGACGCCGGGCCCGGGCCCGAGCGCCGAGGAGGCGTGTGAACGAAAAACGCATGGTCAAGGTGTCCAAATACCTGTCGAGGGCACTCCGGCACCAGCCGGAGCGCATCGGCATCACCCTTGACGCCGCCGGCTGGGCGGAGATCGACGACCTGCTCGCGGCGTGCCGCAGGCAGGGTTTCGCGGTGAGCCGCGAGGAACTCGACCTCGTGGTCGAGAACAACGACAAGAAGCGGTTCGCGGTGTCGGAGGACGGCACGCGCATCCGCGCGAACCAGGGCCACACGGTCGCGGTCGAACTGGGCCTGGCGGCCGCCGAGCCGCCCGCCGAGTTGTTCCACGGCACGGTGGGCCGGGTGGTCGACACGATCATGGCCGAGGGCCTGCGCCCGATGGACCGGCACGACGTGCACCTGTCCCCCGACGTGGAGACCGCCCGCCGCGTGGGCGCGCGCCGGGGGCGCCCGGTGGTACTGGTGGTGGACGCGGGACGCATGCACGCCGACGGGCACGTGTTCCGCGTGTCGGCCAACGGCGTATGGCTGGTGCCGACGGTCCCGCCCGGGTACCTGCGCCGCGACGGTTCCTGAAGGACGCCGAGGGCTTTGCGCACCGCCCGGAGCGCGTTCCGGGTTCGGTGTGTCCGCTCCGCCCTGCCTCCGCGCGCTTCGCCGCACTGCCGTTCGCGACGTCCGCGCGTCGCCTCCCACACCTCACTTCCCGCACTACTTCCCGCACTGGTCGGAGCACATCCACGGGGTTCCCGGTCACCCGCACGGATGGCAATCGGAAACTCCCGGCCAAGGCGCGGCCCCCGGTCTCGTTCCCCAGGTCGGCGCGGCGTACGGTGGGGGCAAGGACCTCGGCTCCGGGTCGGCCGGGGCTCGGCGGCGGGCAGGTGGGCATGGTGCTGGTGAACCGCGCGGGTCGCGCGCAGACGTACCAGATCAGCGGTGCACGCAAGGGCCTCACCGAGGACGTGCGCGGGCGCCAGCGCAGGTACGTGCTGTCGATGTCGATCCGCACGGTGTGCTTCGTGCTCGCGGTGGTCCTGGAGGGGCCGCTGCGCTGGGTGATGATCGCGGCCGCGGTGCTGCTCCCGTATGTCGCCGTCGTGGTAGCCAACGCCGGGCGTTCACGCATCACCGATCCGCCGCCCGCCTCGCAGGTCGTCCCGCCGCAGGCGCACCGGGCCATCGAGCCCCCGCCGCACGCGGTGCTCACCAGCGCGGAGCGGCACGACATCACGATCGTGCCGGAGGACGCGTGGATCGTGCCGGACGCCGCCTCCGCCCCGCCGCGCGGCTCGACGGTCTGGGCGACGACCGCCTCGGGCGAGACGACCGCGGGGCACGGCGATGCGCCGGGAGCAAACACCGGGGAGCCGCGGCACGAGACGCCGCGTGAGTCTTCGTCCGAGACCTCGTCCGAGACCTCGTCCGAACAGGCGCGTGAGCCTTCGGACGACCCGTCCGGCGGCCTCCGCGGCGGGCCTGACGCCCCGCCAAAAGGTAACCGTCAGTAAGTTGTTCGAGTGCCCGGTGGGTCCCGCGTGAAGGGGCCCCGAGCCGTGCCGAAATCGCTCGACACGCGTTACCGGATGGGGCTTCACGTCGGGCGCGGACGTGCCATACTTCAAAACGTGCTCCGTATCCCCCGTCGGAGCGACCGACGCGATGCCGGGCGGCTCCCCCCGTGGCTGCCCGGCATCGCCCGTGTCCGGGGCCTGTGAGTACGGGAGTTCGCGGACCGGCGCGGCACGCGCGCCGCGGGGCGCCCATCACGCAGCGCAGCGGAATCGGCGGCCCCCGCTCGGCGGTTCCCGGCGCGTCGGCGCAACGGCGTCTTGCGATACTGGGGGCATGTTTCCCACCGAAGAGCCGACCCGGCCGATCTGTTCGGCGAAGGGCTGCCGTGTCGACGCGCGGTGGGTCCTGGCCTGGAACAACCCGAAGCTGCACACCCCCGACCGCCGCAAGACGTGGCTGGCGTGCGACGAACACCGGGACACCCTGGGCCAGTTCCTCGCCGTCCGCGGGTTCCTGAAGGATACGGTCGCCTTCGACGCGTGGACCGCGGCCGAGGAGACCGGTAGCTCGAACCCCTGACCCGCTCCGATCCGCCGACGGGCCGCCGCTCGGCCGCCGCCAGACCGCCGCGAGAGCCGTCGACGGGCGGACTGAGCCGCCGCCGGGCCCGCTCAGCCGCCGATCGCGGACATCGGGCGCGAGGGCTGGAGGAACGTCGGGTCGTCGATACCCGCGCCCGCCTTCTTCGTCGCCATCGCCGCGCGCCAGCGGTCGGCGATCTCGGCGTCGTCCGCGCCGCCGCGCAGGGCCGCCCGCAGGTCCGACTCCTCGCGCGCGAAGAGGCAGTTGCGGATCTGGCCGTCGGCGGTCAGCCGGGTACGGTCGCAGGCTCCGCAGAACGGACGCGTGACCGTCCCGATGACGCCGACCCGGCCGGGACCGCCGTCGACGAGCCAGCGTTCGGCCGGTGCGCTGCCGCGCGCTTCGTCGCCCTCGGGGGTGAGCCGGAACGCCGCCGACAGGTCCCGCAGTATCTCCTCCGCGGTCACCATCTGCTCGCGCTTCCAGCCGTGCTGGGCGTCCAGCGGCATCTGCTCGATGAACCGCAGCTCGTACCCGCGCTCCAGGCACCATGCGAGCAGCGCCGGCGCCTCGTCCTCGTTGACACCGCGCATCAGGACCGCGTTGACCTTGACCGGCGTCAGCCCGGCGTCGGCGGCAGCGGCCATGCCCGCGACGACGTCGTGGTGCCGGTCGCGGCGGGTCAGCGTACGGAAGCGCTCCGGATCGAGGGTGTCCAGCGAGACGTTGACGCGGTCCAGTCCGGCCGCCTTGAGCGCGGGCGCCGTCTTGACCAGGCCGAGGCCGTTCGTGGTCACCGACTGCTTCGGCCGCGGCTCCAGCGCCGCCACGCGCTCGATGATCCCCGGCAGCCCGCGCCGCATCAGCGGCTCGCCGCCGGTGAACCGCACCTCGGTGACCCCCAGCCGCGTCACCGCGACCGTGATCAGCCGGACGATCTCGTCGTCCGTGAGCAGCTCCGGCTTGGGCAGCCAGTCCAGCCCCTCCGCCGGCATGCAGTAGGTGCAGCGCAGGTTGCAGCGGTCGGTGAGGGACACCCGCAGGTCCGTGGCGACGCGTCCGAAGGCGTCGACCAGCGCCCCGCCCCGCGCGGCTCCGGTTGCGGTCGTCTCGACGCTCATGGCGGTCTCCTCACCCCCAGCCCGGCATGGCAGATCACCGGTTCGGCTTCGCCCCCAGGGTACGCAGGGTCCGCAAGAGCGTGACCGGTGCCACCCCGGCGACGGTACGTCACCGTACGTCCGGCGGGTGCATCGCGTTGCCTCACCGCGGCGTGGCGAATCCCATAGCGCACCTGTGACACTTCGCGGCACCGCAGTACACCGTCATACGTAATGATCCTGCGGGGAGGATCGACGTTGAATCACAGACCGCAAGACCAGGGCCCGGGCGCCGGGCGGGACGCCGCTCAGGGCGGCGCCCGCCACCGGACGAATTCCGACCCCGGCGGCGACCGGGAGGCGACCTACTCGGATGCCGCCCGCTACCTCGACAGCGCGTGGGAGTCGAGCAGCACGGGTGTGCCGCCGACGCCGTACGACGGACCGACGCAGGTCGTACCGGTGCACCAGGTGCCCATGGGCCACCAGCCGCCCGAACCGCAACCCCCGGGACCGCGGGCGGCAAACGCGCAGTCGCCGGGCGGCGCGCAGCCGCCCGGTATGCAGGCGGCCGGCGCGCAGGCGGCCGGTATGCAGCAACCCGGTGTGCCACAGCCAGGTGACCGGCATCCTGGTGCGCAGCCGCTCGGTGCGCAGCCGCACGCCGCGCAACCCGGCGGGCCCGAGGCACCCGCGCCCGCGAGTCCCGAACTCGACCTCGGCGCCTACGCGATGGGCGCCCCGCAGTACCCGGGACACGGCACCGGACCGAACCCCGGCCACGATGCCGCCGGCCACGCCCACAACAGCCCCGGCACGCCCGACGACCACCCGCCCGCCGGCCACGGCGGCGACGACGGCCACGGCGGATACGGGGATTACGGAGGCTACGGCGGCCACGAGGACCCGCACGACGACGGATCGGGTTCGGATCCGGGATCGGGTTCGGGCGTCCGCCGCGGCAAGCGGCGCCGCGCCGTCGTCATCTGGAGCGTCGTCGGCGCCGTGGCGCTCACCGGCGCGGGACTCGTCGCCGCGAAGACCCTGACCGGGGACGACAAGCCCGACACCACGTCGGTGGGCCTGACCACGTCCCCCACGCCCAGCTCCGCCGCGCCCACGTCGGCCCCGCCGCCGACCTCGACCGCTCCCCCGTCCTCGAAGGCTCCGAGCATCGGGGCGTCGAGCGGCCGCCCGTCCGGTTCGGCCTCGTCCGGTTCCAAGTCGCCGAGCGGGAGCCCGTCCGGCAGCGCGTCGACCGGAAGCAAGTCGCCGAAGACCGACGCGAACGGCGACGGCATAGCCGACGACCCGGGAGCCACCAACCCGGCCAAGTTGGTCGGCGGCGCGCGAACCGCGTACCAGCAGGCGAAGGCGGCGATGGCGGCCGACGGCATCACCATGACCCTCACATCGGGCAAGCGCTCGTACGAGCACCAGAAGGACCTGTGGGAGAAGGAGGTGCGCGACCTGGGCTCCGTCGAGGCGGCCCGCATGCGCGTGCTCCCGCCCGATGAGTCCTCCCACGTCGACGGCAACGCGATCGACATCAACGTCGCGGCGCAGCCGTGGATGAAGTCGAAGGGCAAGACGTACGGCTGGTGCCAGATCTACGCGAACGAGCCGTGGCACTTCGAGTACCAGGCGAGTTACAAGACGCAGGGCTGCCCGACCATGAAGCCGCACCCCTGAGCCCGGGCGACCGGCCGTTCCCCTGACGTGGCGGGCAACGACGGTCCCCCGCAAGGCTGTTCGCGGCGCGGCGGTACGGATCCTTCCGTGCCGCCGCGCCGCACGTCGGCGGTCGGCGGTCGGCGGACGGCGGACGGCGGACGGCGGACGGCGGACGGGAAATCGAACTCCCCTGCCCCCGGCGGTCACTCGCGTCCTACGGCTTGTACGGAAGCGACGGCACCACCGAGCAGTTCGCCGCCATGTCGGGTACCTGGTCGACCCAGCCGCCCTTGCCGCCGTTCGCGGAGTCCTGCCAACGGACCACGTTGGTGCACCACTTCTGCGGCGCCTGGGCCTGCTCCGCGGTCTCCGGCTTGAAGTCCACGGGGATCAGGAGCCCGTGCGCGTCGTACCCCTCAGGACGGTTCACGAACTCCTCGACGCACTTGCGCGTCACGTCGGCCCCGCACGAGGCGATGGCGTCCGTCAGCCACTGCGCGGACGCCCAACCCTCCAGCGCCCACTGGGACATCAGGCCCTCGCGGTCCGGGAAGTACTTCAGCATCGCGGCCCGGAACTCCGCGACCGCGGGGTGGCCGACATCCTCGTACGAGCGGCTGATGCCGGTGGCGTGGATGGTGTTGCGGCAGGTCGGCGAGTCCTTGAACTGCTTGGGCACCGAGGCGTTCTGGCTCTGCACGGTGGACACCTTCGCCTGCACCTTGAGACCCATGTCGTCCATCGACTTGCACAGCACGGCGTTTCCGCGCGTGTCCATCGCGTCGAAGACGATGTCGACGCCGCGGTTCTTCATGTCGACGACCGCGGCGTCGAAGTTCGCGAGGAAGAAGTCGACCTGCTTGTCGACCACGGTGTAGCCCTCGGCCCGCAAGCCGTCCTTGATGGTCTGGGCGTAACGCGCCGAGTCGGCCTGGTTGTACGAGACGACCGCCGCCGTCCGCGCACCGAGTTTCTCCTTGAAGTACCGGTAGATCTCGGTGTTCTGGTACAGTGTGCCGCCCCAGCCGACCTGCCCGTTCCGCGGCGAGCTGGAGCCGTACAGGCTGTAGAGGTGCTGGTACTGGTCGTACGCGTTCCCGACCGGAATGCCGCCGACGTCGGGGACACCCTTGGAACTGACGTACTCAGCGCCGGCGTAGTTGTAGATGCTGTTCCCGGCGAACGCGAACACCTTGTCGTCGTCGACGAGTTGGCGCGCGCACTTCTGGTTGTCCGCACCCACGCCCTGGTCGTCGCACTTCACGACCTCGACGGTGCGGCCGTTGACGCCGCCCTTCTCGTTCAGCGCCTTGAAGAACGCCTGCGCGCCGTACATGGGCCCGGAGAAGGTCTCGTTGCCCAGCAGGCCGGACGCGGTGTCGATCATCCCGACCTTGATCGTGGTCGGGGTGACGCCGACGTCCGAGGCGGTGTTCGCGCCCGGCGCGCCCGCGGTGTCCGGACCGGGCGCGGGCCGGTCGAAGTCGCTTTCCGGGAGCCTGGATCCGCAGGCCGCGAGGACGAGCGCGAGCGCGGCGGCGGCAGCGGCGTGGCGAAAAGTGCGGCGCATGTGCGGCTCCCGGATGCCTGGTCCTGCGGTCCTGCGGTCGCGCGGTCGTACGGCCCGCGAGTCCCGCGCGGCTCGCCGTGCGGATCACGCGTGGTCGTGCGGACGGCCGCGGGTACGCGCGCGGAGGGCGCGTACCCGCGGCCGCCACCGTCACTGGAACTATGACGGCGTGTCAGCACTCGTGGCTCGGCGGGCGGTCAGCCGACCGAACCGGCCCGACCTGGGTCGGACCGTCACACCGGTGTCGGACCGTCCGACCGGTGTCAGGACGTGCAGGCCGGCGGCTGGGTGATCCCGAGGCCCCCGCCGAAGCCGCAGACCGTCTTCTTGCCGACGAGCCACTTGCCGTCCACCTTGACCGCGTCACCGGTCTGGTTCGGGTAGAACGGCGCGCCGCCGACGATCACGTCGAACGTGACCTGGGCCTTGTCGCCGTTGACCGCCACGTTGTTGACCTTGATCGAGGCGGTGCCGAGCGCCGGGTTGGCCAGCAGCTCGTTGAGCAGCGGCGCGATCCCCTCCGCGTCCTGGATGCCGGCCTTGCGCTGGTCCACCGGGACCTTCGTGTCGAGCATCTGGGTGTACGCGGTGGCCGCGGCCTTCTGGTCGGCCGTGAAGGTGGCCGGGTCGGCCGGACCGGCCGCCGGGGCGCTGGAGCCCGCGCCGCCGGTGGCGGGCGTGGTCGCCGGGGCACCGGTGGTCGGCGCGCCGCCGGTCGCGGGCGCCGATGCACTCGGCGACGTCTTGGCCTCGTCCTTGTCGTCGTCGTCACCGCAGCCCGCGAGCAGCAGCACGCCGGCGATCGGCAGGGCCGCCCACGCCATACGACGAGTACGTATGTCCCGCATGTGCTTTCACCGTCCGTTCCCGCCGGGGCTTTTCCCCGGCGTAGATCACAGAAGTCAGGTCGGAGCGTACGGCACCCTACCCGTGCGTCACATAGCGGCGTGGATACCCGTTCACATCTGTGTCCATCCTCGCGTCGACCTGTATTCGCAACCTGATTTCCCGTCCGGGTTGCCGACATGCGGTCGATGCCCGGTCGGTATGCAATCGTTCCCTGCGTTTTCGGATCGCGAAAGCCGGGTGTTCCGTTTCGACCGCAACTAACCTGGACCAGACCCGGGACGACCGCATCCGGACTGTCCCGGATGCGCAGGCGGCTAACAGGTGAGGCGGGCCGGTGGAGGGTTCGGAAAGACCGCGCTGGGACGGCGACGTGCGTTCGGCCGTTCGGGCGTACGGAGGCTGGATCGTCGTCCTGATCGGCGCGGTGCTGTGCGCGGTGGGCTGGTACGGCGTGTCGGGGGAGAAGCACGAGGCCCGGCAACTCCCCTACCTCGCGTCGGCCACCGTGCCGGGGGCGGCGCTCATCGTCGCGGGCGCGGTGCTGATCGCCGCGCGGCTGCGGGGCGAGGGCCGTTCGGACGACGCGCTGCGGCGGCAGGTCGCGGAACTCCACGCGCTGATCCTGGAGCCGGTGGGCGGGTCCGTCGGGGGTTCCGGTGCAGGCTCCTCGGCTGCGGTGGAGGCGGGCAGCACGGGGATCGTGACGGACAGCGGCAAGGGTGACGGCGGCGGGCGTACAGCGAACAAGGGCAACGCCGCCGCGGATATCGGGGACGCCGGTGCCTCGGGCGACACGCCCGACACGCCGTTCGTCTCACTGTCCGGCGGCGCCCGGTACCACCGGCCCGACTGCGAGCTCGTGCGCGGCAAGAACGGGGTGTTCGTCCTCGGCCCCGCGCAGGCTGCCGAACTCGACCTGCGGCCGTGCGCGTTGTGCGACCCGGACGACACGGGTTCGGCTCCGGCGGCCGAGTCTGCGTTCCCTTCCCCGGCGCCCGCGTCTTCGGACGACGTGGACTGACGCCGCCGATGCCTGACACCTCGACCGCCGCCCGGAGGGCGGGCCCGCACCCATGCTGACCATCGACCTGGCGCTCGCCGGGCTGGCCGTCGGGGCGATCGCCGCGCTCGGCGCCGTCGGCCTGATCACCTCGTACCGTGCGACCGGCGTGTTCAACCTGGGGTTCGGGGCCGTGGCGATGCTCATCGCCTACCTGCTCTGGCAGCAGGTGCGCGTGTGGGGCTGGCCGGTGGTGCCCGCGGCACTGTTCGACATCCTGGTGGTCGCACCGGCGTTCGGGCTGCTGCTCGAACGGCTTGTCTTCCGCGGCCTGAGCAGACGAGGTGCGGGCCCGGCCGAGATGCTGGCCGCGTCCCTGGGCGTGCTCGTTCTCCTGCTCGGCATCGCGATCCTGACCTGGGGCACCGAATCGCGCCTCGATCCGCCCACCCTGTTCGAGACCGGCTCGGTCAAGCTGTGGGGCGGCGCGACGGTCTCCGAGGCGGCGCTGATCGACCTCGGCGTGGTGGTCGGGGTGGCCGTCATCGTGGCCGGGGTCACCCGCTTCACCCGGTTCGGCGCAGACCTGCGCGCGGTGGTCGACCGCCGCGAACTGGCCGAGCTGAGCGGCGTCGCGGCCGACCGCGTGTCAGCCGTCGGGTGGGCCTTCGGGTCGATGCTGGCGGGGCTGACGGGGATCCTGCTGGCGCCGCACGTACGCCTGGACCCGTTCGGGCTGACCCTGCTGGTGCTGGAGACCATCGGCGTCGCGGTCGCCGCGCGGCTGGCGAGCCTGCCGGCGGCCATCCTGGTGGCCGTGGCGATCGGCATCGGGCAGAGCGAGCTGACGCGCGTGCAACTGGACGGCAAGGCGCAGAACATGCTCCAGGCCCTCCAGTCGAACATGTTCGTGGTGGTCCTGCTGCTGGCGCTGCTCCTGCTGCCGCGCATGATCGAGGTCGGCTCGCGGGCGTCGTATCCGCGCGTGGACGCGGGAGCGCGTACACGATTGCCCGCGCTGTGGTGGCTGCCGTACCCGATCGTGCTGGCCGCGCCGCTCGCGCTGGGCACGGACCACTTGCGGTCCGCGCAGCAAATTCCGGCGCTCGCCATCGTGTTCGTGTCGCTGGTGATCCTGACGGGGTACGCGGGGCAGGTGTCGCTGGGGCAGGCGGGGTACGCGGGCCTCGGCGCGCTGTTCGCGGCGTCGCTGATGAGCGGGAAGTTCCTCGGGCTACCTGAAGTGCCGGGGTTGCCGGCGCTGTTGCTGGCGACGCTGTTGGTGGTGCCGGTAGGGCTGCTCACCGGCTATCCGGCGATTCGGCGGCGTGGCCTGGCACTTGCGCTGACGACGTTCGCGGTGGCGGTGGTGGTGAGCCGGTTCGTGTTCGCGCAGCCGATCTTCACGACCGGTCTGCGGCTCGACCACCCGTGGCCGTTCTCGGGTGAACGCTCTTTCTACGTCCTGGAGTTGATCTGCCTCGGGCTGACACTTCTGCTGGTGCGGCGGCTGCACACCGGGCGCCTGGGACGCATGTTGGTGGCGACGCGCGACAGCGAGGGCGGCGCGGCGGCGTCGGGGGTGGACGTACCCGGGCTGAAGGTGTTCGTCTTCGCGGTGAGCGCGGGCGTGGCGGCGCTCGGGGGCGCGCTGATGGGGATGAGCGGACGGGCGTTCGACGCACAGGCGTTCGACCCGCTCATCGGGCTGATCTGGTTCGCGGCCGTGGTGGTCTTCGGCGTCGACAGCGCGGCGGGCGCGGTGCTCGCGGCGGCGTTGATCGTGGGGCTCGACAGCGGTACGCGCGAGGGTGTCTCGACGATCGTGATCGGCGCGGGCGCGGTGCTGCTGTCGCGCATGCCGGGCGGTGCGCTGGCGACCGCGCGGCGGGTGCTCGGGCCGGTGCTGTTCGGGCCGGGTTCCGTGGAGCGGGAGTCGGAGCGGGAGTGGACCCGCGATTCGGCGCGCGATTCGGCGCGCGTCCGAAGTGCGGTGCGGTTGACGGCGGCGGGCGAGGCGCTGCGGGGACGCGTACGCCAACAGGCCGCTGCCGCAGGCTCGTCGGCGCCGCGCGCGCGGGACGGAGGCGGACGGTGACGCGACGTCAGCCGGATGTCCCCGGCCTTCAAGCGCTGGGCCTGGTCCGCCACTTCGGCGGCCTACGCGCCGTCGACGGGGTCGACCTGGCGGTACCGCCGGGTGAGGTCACCGCGGTGATCGGACCGAACGGTGCGGGCAAGAGCACTCTGTTCCACTGCCTCGCGGGAGCGCAGCGTCCGGACGAGGGGCGCATCCGGCTCGGCGATCGCGACATCACGCGCCTTGCGGACCACCGCCGCGCACGGCTGGGCATCGCCCGGACCTTCCAGGTCGTATCGGTGTTCCCGAGCCTCACGGTGGTCGACAACTTGCGGGTCGGCGCGGAGAACCGCACGGGCGCGAGCGCGACGGCGCGGCTGCTGGGGCTACCGGACGCGGCGCGGGGGCGCACGCGGACGGCGGTGGAGGCGGCGTTGGACCTGGTCGGGCTGACCGAAGTCCGGGACGTACGCTGCGGTGAGCTCCCCACCGGAACGTTGCGCCTGGTCGAACTGGGCCGGGCCCTCGCCTCCCGCCCGTCGGTCCTCCTGCTCGACGAGCCCGCGAGCGGGCTGGACGACACGGAGACCGGGCGACTCCGGGAGCTGCTGCGGGGTCTCGCGGACGACGGGCTCGCGGTGCTCCTTGTGGAGCACGACATGGAACTTGTGTTCGGCGTGGCCGACTCCGTCCACGTCATGGCGGCCGGACGCATCGTCGCGTCGGGACCACCGGAGCAAGTACGCGAGGACACCGCGGCCCGCGCCGCGTACCTCGACCCGGTAACCGGCGACACCCCCGGCCCCGCCGACCGACCCGACGCCCCGCTCCCCACCGCGCCGCCGCCCGCTCGCCGCCGGGGTGACCGCTGATGCCCGTCTCCCTCTCCCTCCACGACGTGCGCGTCCGCTATGGCCCCGTGGAGGCCCTGCACGGCATCGACCTCGCCTTCCCCGAGGGCGCCGTCACCGCCCTCCTGGGCCGCAACGGCGCCGGCCGCTCGACCCTCCTGCGCACCCTCGCGGGCCTCCTCACCCCGTCCTCCGGCCGCATCGAATGGAACGGCCGCGACATCACCCGCCGTACCGCCGCCGAACGCGCCCGCGACGGGCTCGCCCTCATCCCGGACGGCCACGGCGTCTTCGCGGGCCTCTCCGTCCGCGACAACCTCCGCGTCTTCGCCGACACGGACACCATCGACCCGGCGCTCGACGCGTTCCCCGTCCTCCGCAAGCGACTCGGCCAACGCGCGGGCACCCTCTCCGGCGGCGAACAACAAATGCTCGCCGTCTCCCGCGCCCTTCTCCGCCCGTCCCGCGTCCTCCTCCTGGACGAACTGAGCCAGGGCCTGGCCCCCCGCGTCGTCGCCCAACTCTACGACGTGGTCTCCGAACTGGCCGCCGGACAAAGGACCGTGGTCCTCGTGGAGCAGTACGCCGGCGAAGCCCTCCGCCGCGCCGACGTCGTCTACGTCCTCCGCCGAGGCCAAGTAGCCTTCAAAGGCGAACCCGACGAACTCCTCACCAACGGCCACCTGTCCCTCTTCGACTGACCCGAACACCACCGCCGCCGCGCTCTGAGTAGGGTCCAACTCCGCCCAAGGCACCGGATCCGGAGATCAGGGAGCGTCATGACAACGCACGTCCGCGCGGCGCCGAACGCCCAGGCGAGACCGCAGCGGCGGAGCCGAACGGTCTACCTGGTTTCCGCACGGCGCACACTGCTCGTCGCCCCGGGCCTCCTGCTCGCCGCCGTCGCGGTGGCCGCAGAGCAAAATCCGTGGAACTTCCGGGTGTTCGAGACAGCGGCGGGCTCCCCCATCGTCATCGCACCCCTTGCCGTGACGGTCCTGGGGGCCGAACTCGCCCTGTCATTCCGGAGTTTCCTGGTGTGGACACTGGCCGGCGGACTCGCCTGCTGCGCGTTCGTCATGCTGTGCCTGGCCCTGCTGCTGTCGATGTTCCAGACTGCGCCCCACAAGGTCGGCAGGACAGTTGCGGCGTCACCGGACGGCCATGTGCACGTGGTCGTGACAGAAGGCGGTCCCCTCGACCTGGCCGTGGTGCACCGGATCTACCTGCGGACCACCAGGGGCCTGGACCGCGAGGTCCTGGTCGCGACCGGCTGCCTGGGCAACGTGTCGGCGGACGTGCGCTTCACCGGCAACCGCACCCTGGAACTCCGCGACCGACACGGAGAATACCGACGCGTTCAATTCGACAAGAACCTGAACGTCGACGCACGTGCGGTCCTGCCCTGTGAGCGACACGAACGGTCCTGACCGTCGGAGCCCGGAGCAGACCTCGATTCGCTGCATCGTGTCGGGGGCTGGGTCATTCGTTGTCGCTCCAGGGCAGTTGCGCCTTGTGCGGTCAGCGGGCAAGTCCCCTCAGCACGACCTTCGCCGGAGAGAGCAGGGCTGTCACGTCGGCGCGGGGGTCCGCGTCGTAGACCACGAAGTCGGCGGGGGCGCCCTCCTCGATGCCTGGGTGGCCGAGCCAGGTTCGCGCGGACCAGACGGCGGCGGAGAGGGCCGCGGCCGTGGGGAGTCCGGCGCGCACCAGTTCCCCCACCTCGTGGCCCACGAGGCCGTGGGCCAGGGAGCCCCCCGCGTCGGTGCCCACATAGATGGGGATTCCGGCGTCGTACGCCGCCCGCACGGTGGCGTAGCGGCGCGCGTGCAACGCCCGCATGTGGGCGGCGTATTCGGGGAACTTGGCGGCCGCGGCGTCGGCGATGCCGGGGAAGGTGTCGATGTTGACGAGCGTCGGGACGATCGCCGTTCCACGGGCGGCGAACTCGGGGATCATGTCCTCGGTGAGGCCGGTGGCGTGCTCGACGCAGTCGATCCCGGCGGCGACGAGGTCCGGCAGGGACTCCTCCGAGAAGCAGTGCGCGGTGACCCGGGCACCCGCGGCGTGCGCGGCGTCGATGGCCTCTTTGAGGGCGTCGTACGGCCAACACGGTGCCAGGTCGCCGCGGTCGCGGTCGATCCAGTCGCCGACCAGCTTGACCCAGCCGTCGCCGCGCCGGGCCTCCTGGACGACGTACGCGGTCAGGTCCCCCGGTTCGATCTCGTGCGCGTAGTTGCGGATGTAGCGGCGCGGACGCGCGAGGTGGCGGCCCGCGCGGATGAGCCTCGGCAGGTCCTCGCGGCCGTCGATCCAGCGGGTGTCGGCGGGCGAACCGGCGTCGCGCAGCAGCAGCGCCCCCGCGTCGCGGTCGGTCAGCGCCTGGCGTTCGCTCGTGTCGTGGTCGACGGCGCCGTGCGCGTCGAGGCCGACGTGGCAGTGCGCGTCCACGAGGCCCGGCAGCACCCAGCCGCGTACGGTCGCCGCCTCGCCGGCGGTGAACCGAGGCCGCTCGAACGTGATGCGACCGTCCAACACCCAGAGCTCGTCCCGGACTTCGTCGGGGCCCACGAGGATCGGGCCCAGGACGTGCAGGGGCTCCGCCCCTCGCGCGTCCGCTCTCCGGCTCTCGTTGTCGCTCACGACACTCCTTCCCGGCCGGATTGTTCCCCGATCCGACCGTCCGTCAGGGCGGTGTCGGCGTCGGCGCGGGCTCCCGGGAACGATCCAATTCCCGTTTCCGCGCTGCCACTTACGGTGCGATCCCCGGTCTCAGCCGCGCCATCAGGCGCCACACCCGCCAACGGATCCGCCACCGGAACTCCTTTGGCCGAGTGGGCCGCGGGCGTCACCGGCCATTCCCCTGCGATGCGTTCGCCGTGCCCAGGCTTCGTGCGGTCCAGGTACGCCTGGAACGACGCCGCCTGTTCCGCGGCCCACGCCCGCTGCTCGTTGTGCAGCGTCCGCACGTCGAGCGCCGCGACCTTCGGGTAGCGCGCGCCCAACTCGACCGCGAGCCGCAGGCACGCCTCGGCGTCCCCGTCCGCTGTGTGCGCGTCCGCGAGCGTGACGCCGTAGAAGGCGCTCGTCGCCTCCAGAGTGCGCTTGCCGCGCCGGAAGCGGTCGACGTGCTTGTCGATGAGCAGCGGGTCGATGATCGGGCCGATCACCGCGGTGCGTTCGGCCAGCGTCTTGCGGCCGTGGCGCCGCAACTCCGCCTCCAGCAGCGACAGATCGAACACCGCGTTGTAGACCGCCACCGGCGTACCCGCGTCGAGGTACCCCGCGAGCACGTCGGCCAGTTCGTCCAGGCAGTCGACGGCGGGCCGCCCGTGCTCACGCGCGTGGGCGGTCGTGATCCCGTGCACCGCCGTGGCCTCTTCGGGGATCTCACGCTCCCCCGGATGGACGAGCCACCTCCGACGTACGCCCGACGTGTCGCACACCGCCGCGGTGACAATGAAGTCCGACGAGACGTCCACGCCGGACGTCTCCAGGTCGAACGCCGCCAACTGCCTTTGATGCCAACCCTCGTGAGTCCCGCGGGCCGGGGCCGCGGGCTTGGGCTCGCAGTTGCGGCAGTACGTCGTCCACGCTCCGCCGACGCGCGTCAACACCCCTTCCCCGGGCGGGACATACGTCGAACAGGTGGCACAGGCAGCGCCATATCGGTTGGTGGCCACAGGCTGGTTACCTCGCTCGGTACGTCGGTTCACCATGCGTCACGATCATCACCACGCTACGCGCTGCCAACGACGTCGGAGGGTACGGCACGCGCTTCCCCGCCGAGGCCCCTCCACGGCGCGGCGCCCGCAGTGCCAGGATGTGCGCGTGCGCGTACTGCTCTCCGACGGTTTCGGTATGACCTCACGCCAAGCCGCTGTGCTCCTGCGGCAGGCGGGACACGAGGTCGAGGTCCTGGCGCCTCCGGGCCGTCCACCTCTGCGGCTGCCGCCAGCGGTGACGCGGGTGTACCCGGTCCCGGCCTACGGCGCGGACCCGTGGGGGTGGCTGGACGCCGCCTCGAAGGTGCTGCACGCCGAGGGACACGACGTCCTGCTCCCGACGGGTGAGCAGGTGGCGGTGCTGGCACGTGCGGACGCGGGTGCCTCGGCCCTCGCGGCGCGCGTGGCCGTACCGCGCTTCGCTTCACTCGAACGGGTGCAGGACAAGATATCCGCGGGCGTCACGCTCACCGAGATCGGCCTGCCACAGCCGGAGGCGTCGGTCGTGAGCTCCGCGGAGGCCCTTCGTCAGGTGTCCGACCCGCCGATGTACGTCAAGCTGCCGATCGGCACGGCATCCAACGGCGTGTTCCCCATCACCCGCCGCGAGGAGCTGCTGCGCCTGGCCGACCGGCTTGAGGTACAGGGGGTGTTCGCGGGCGGCGGGCGCGTCCTCGTCCAGGAGCCGGTGCGGGGGCCGGTGGTCAGTGTCCAGTCGGTGTTCGACAGCGGGCGCCTGGTGGCGATGCACGCGTACGTCCACGCCGCCCCCGGCAGCCGCGGCGGCGCGTCAGCGAAGCGCGGTCTCGTCCTCGCGGTCCTGCGCGAACACATCACCATGCTCGGCGCGCACATCGGCTGGCACGGGGCACTGTCGATGGACGGCATCCTCACCGACGACGGTCCGGTCTGGATCGACGTGAACCCCCGCCTGGTCGAGCCGACGAACGCCGCACTGTCCGGCGTCGACCTGTTGGGCGCACTGATCGGCGTCTCGCTGGGCCAGTCGCCCGCCTCGCTGCCGTCCGCCGAATCCGGGGCGTCCACCCACCAGTTCCTGCAAGGCCTCCTCGGTGCGGGCGAGCGGGGGCGCGTCGCCGTGCTGCGCGAGTTGTGGAACGCGACGGTACGCCGCGGCGCGT
The DNA here is from genome assembly GCF_051388915.1 of Yinghuangia sp. YIM S09857. NCBI lineage: Bacteria > Bacillati > Actinomycetota > Actinomycetes > Kitasatosporales > Streptomycetaceae > Yinghuangia > Yinghuangia sp. YIM S09857. The sequence continues at coordinate 60,656 of NZ_JBPKBH010000007.1, forward strand.
ACCGCGACAGCACCGAAGAACTCCTGTCCCCCCGCCGCGAACCGAGGACCATCCCGATCCTCCTCGCACTCACCACCGGCCTCCTCGCCGCCCCCGCCTGGACCCTCCGCCGAGCCCTCCGCAACGCGGACCGCAACACGCTCACCACCCACACCTGGCACCAAATCCGCGCGGGCGCACCGCCGGTGTGACGCGCTGTCAGATGGGTGCGCTGTACCGAACCAAACCCGCTTGCCTGCCGCGTCGGCGTCAGGACACCCATGGTCGAGCCGCCACAGCATTGCGGCGAGGCAGTCGTCCGCAAGCGAATGCGGAAGGAAATCGGCTTCACAGGCCGCGAGTTGGACGAATCAGCGACTCCGCCCGATGCCGGGCTGACACATACGCGCGGGTCCCACTCCAGCCGATCGGGGCCGGTGCGCGTACGGACGACGGTCAGGTCCTGCGGTGCCGCCCTCGGGCGACGTCGCGGTGTCGGCCCGTCCCCTCCGTGGCGGGCGGCGACGTGGCGGCGAGGAACCGCTGTGCCGCCGCGTAGTCGTCCACGATGGTCACGGGAACCCACTGGTACCCGTCCCACTCCTCGATCGCGCGGGGCCGGTCGGGGTGGACGTGGGATGCGGCATAGTCTGTGTCGCCGATGACAACAGCACGACGCCGGCCGACCGGCCGGCGGTTCTTCTCGCGCCGCCGCGCCCGTTGCTCCAGAGGTTCGTCGTCCATGCCACTCCCCTGCAACCTGCGCTCTACTGGTGAGGCCACGTCGGGCCGTCAGGCGTTCCGAACCAAACGGATTGCCCGGCCCGTTCGCCGGCGGCGACCACGGCAAGGCCGAACCCGGACGCTTCCGGGCGGCCGTGGTCGTGCCACCAGCGGACGGCGTCGAGGTACGTACGCCCGAGCGCAGAGTCGCCCGCGAGAGTGGTCGGGTGACCGTCCCCGAACGCAATGACGGCGTAGGTGTCGTCGCGGGCGAGCCACAGATCCCGCACTCCGGGTGTGTCGTCGTCAGCCACCAGATGGCGCACCCCGGGCATCATTGCACCGACGACGAACTCCCCGAATCCGCCGAGTGGTTCGCCAACCTCGTCGCCAGGCGCGCCGGCCGGGAGGGGCTCGCCGACCTCGGGCCAGTCGTCCGGCCACCGGTCGGGGCGCTGGGAACGCAGGTACATGAACGACACGCCGTCGCCGAAGCGTCCCACGGCCCGACCATCGGCAACGTCCAGGCCGACGACGTGCTCAGTCTGACTGAACGGCGCACCCCAAGGCAGCATGATCCGGCCCTGCGGGCACTGGTCGAGCCACGCCGTCGGGATGCGCCGCACCGCACACGTGACGTGGACGCGGTCGTACGGGGCACCGATCGCCCAACCCTCGGCACCGTCCCCGCAGATCACCTCCACGTCGACGCCGACACCGTCGAGCCGGGCGCGCGCCTCGACGGCCAAGACCGGGTCGACCTCGACCGACACCACCGAACCGCCGTCACCGACACGGTCCTTGAGAAGCGCGGCCGTGTACCCGGTCCCTGTGCCGATCTCCAGAACGCGCATTCCCGAACGCACGTCGCAGGCATCGAGCATGCTGACGACCACCGTTGGCATGGACGCCGAACACGACGCCACCCCGCCCGTGTCCTCGGACGCGCCATCGTCCCATTGGGTGATCAGAAAGCGGTCGCCGGCAGCGGCGGACTGCCACTCGATGGGATCCTCGCGCCGGTCGAGCCTGACAAGGCCGCTACTTTCCCACGCCCATACGACGCCGGGGAGGAACGGCGTGCGGTCCCTCCCCAGCAGTCGCACCGACGCGTTGTCGGTAGGTGTCACTACTTGTCGTCCTTCGGCCTGCGTCGGGTGCCGGTGTTACCGCCACCGACAGTGGTGCTCTGGCCGTCGGCGTCGTTCGGCGGCCCGGACGGCTGCGAGTCGTTCGGCTTCCCTCGTGTGCCCATCGTGCTCCCCTTCCGGTTCGTACGGGCTGTGTTCCTTGGTTCCGCCCTGACGGGGCGGGGTGGTGTGCTGCGGTCCGGGGGCGCCGGGGTCACCCGGCCTCCTTGCGCAGGACGCCGGGCAACTCGGCCACGGCAACGGTCCATTCGGATCCGCTGCGCTCAGGCCGCAGGTAGACGGTGGGCCGGTCGTGCGGGTGGCCGAGCACATCCATGACCTGCTGCCGCCCGTACACGGTGTCGAGCACCGCCCCGACAGCGGGTGTGTTACGCGCCGCCTGAATGGCGGGTGTTGCCTCACTCATCGCGTTGCCCTTCGACTTCAGGTGCAGCGCCCCCTACCTGCGACGGGGGTTGCTCATGCGCGCGGCGCTGCGGCTCGGTGGACGCCCAGGGGTGACGCGGTCGGGTGTCGGCGACGGGGCCCCGGGCGTCCTGGTTTCAGTCAACGAGCAAGCGGCCAGGAGGTACAGGCCACCGGACCGGACGCTGCCGGACATCACGCGGACACGAGCCGGACGTCCCAGTACTCGACACCTCATTGCGGCCGTACCGTGGAGGGCAACTACTGGCCGTATCGGGGGATGCACAGCTATGGGACGGACGTCTCCGCCGGCGAATCCGATTTTCGTCAACGCACGTACCGCGCACGGATGGCGGACACAGGAAGTCTTTTGCGCCGCGTTCGGGCGGAAGGCGCTGGACCTCGGCATGCGGTTGTCGGTGTCCGTACGGCAGGTTCGCCGGTGGGAGTCGGCGTCGCCGCCGTGGCCGGGCGACGACACGCGCCGCGTACTGAACGCCATGTTCAGTGCACCGGTCGACGCTCTCGGATTCGCTCCGCCGCCCTATCTGGCCCCGGCGCCCACGACGGCCGCAGAGTCCGAACCGGAGACAGACGACGTGAATCGCCGAACCTTCGTCACCGGCACCCTTGCCGCAACCGCGCCAGGGGTGTTCGCGCCCTTGCCTTCCTCCGTCGACACGAAACTGGGGCCGCGCGTGGGGCCCGAGCACATCGCGCAGTTGCACACGTCGCTTGCCGGGCTGGACGCCATCGACGACGCGCACGGCGGAAGCGAGGTGCGGACCATCGCCGTGCGACACCTGGCGCGGGTGCGCAGGCTCATCAACACCGGCAGCTACGACGATCCGGTGGGCCACGAACTCCAATGGATGGCCGGGGAGCTCGCGGAGCGCTGCGCCTGGCTGTCCTTCGACTCCTCGCTCCTGGGTGACGCACTGGCCTTCTGGGGCGAGGCGCTGACTACGGCCGACGTTATCGCCGACGCGGAACTCAAGGTCAAAGTGCTGGCGTCCATGGCTCTGCACCACATCGCGTATGGCAGGCCCCGCGACGCGCTCAACCTGTTGCGCGCGGCGCAGCGGGTGGCCGGCCGCGACGCGTCGCCGTCACTGCGGTCGTTGCTCGCGGTCCGCGAGTCGCGTGCGTTGTTCCGTCTCGGTGACCCGTCGGGCGCGGCGGCGGCGATGGCGGGGTCGCTGCGGGTGTTGGACGATGCACCCCGAGAACCGGAACCCGGATGGCTCGCCTTCCACGGCCGCGCCGAAATCGCGTTCGCACAAGGCAGGAGCCACGCCGAGGCAGGACGCGCACAGGCCGCCGCGGCATCGGCGCGCCACGCGCTCGACCAGTGCGCCCACGGCTTCGCGCGGAACTCGACGCTGTACCGGGTCGAGCTGGCCACACGACTGATCAGCGCCGGTGAGGCGGACGAAGCGTGCGAGCACGCGCGGTTGTTGGCCGCCGAGCTTCCCGAGGTGGCGTCAGAACGGGTGCGTGAGGGCCTTCGCGGCATCGCGTACCGCCTGGACGCTGTCGACGCGGCCGAGGCCCGCGCCACGGCCGACATGATCCGTACCGCTGCGAGAGAGGCGACCACCGCATGAGCACATCCGAAACCACCGTGCCCGCTTGGACGTTGAGCCGCTACGTGGGCAGGGCCGAGGCCGAGCCGCACACGGAAGACGTTCGAGGCACCTATGCCGAGGTGTACGCCGACGAGCCGTACAACGAAGGGCCCCAAGACGTCGCCGAGTGGCTTGCGGGCACGTGGCCACGCCACATGGAGGCCGACGGGTTTGCCCTGGTCATCGCCCGGGTGCCGAACGTCGGCACGGTCGGCATGGCGTACGGGATCGCACTGCCCGCCGGGTCGCGGTGGTGGTCGGGGATGCACGAGCCCTTGCCCGCCGAGGAGATGGCCGAGGACGGACGGCGCACGTTCGCGGTGATCGAGTTCGCCATCCGGGCTCCGTACCGACGGCGCGGCCTCGGGCGGGCGATGCACGCCGCGTTGATCGGACCGTGGCGCGGAGAGCGGACGACGCTTACGGCACGGCCCGAGGCGGACGCGGCGATGGCGTTCTGGCAGGCCGAGGGATACAAGCCCCTGGGCCCGTCGAGGCCCTGGGACGCTGCACCGTTGTACGTCATGATGCGGCGTCAGGCTGACTGAGTCCAAACCCCGGACGGACAGGTGATCGAGCAAGCGGCTAGCCTCGCAGACCTCGCTCTCGGGATGGGAGTGCGTGGTGGGTTGGGACGGCCGCGAGGCGGTCGGGTACGCGCACGGCGCCACGCTTCCCGAAAGGAGCCGGTGGTGGCGTGCGACCGAACCACCGCTGTCCGCCGCTGATGCGGCCGAGGACGGTGCGCGCACCATCGTGGTGTTCGACACCGCACACGATCTCCCGCTCCCCGGAACCCGTTTGCACTAATCCGGGTGGCGGACGGGTGACCACCACGCGACCGGATCGTTGCTTCGCATGTGACTGAATCGACAAATATTCACGATCCCGAGTCCAGTCCCCCGCAGCAGACCCAGAACAACGCGATGTCCCAAGCCGATTCCGCCAGAGCCGGCGGAGTCCCCACCGCCCGTACCGCAGCCAACTCGCAAGTCCTCAAAGACACTTCAGACCGACGCCCCCAGGTCACTGATCCCCCTCCCGCCGTCTCGATGCTCCGCATCGCCCTCGCCTCCTTCTCCGGCACCGCAATCGAGTTCTACGACTTCTTCGTCTACGGCACGGCCGCCGCACTGGTCCTCGGCCCCCTCTTCTTCCCCTCCTTCTCGCCCGTCGCCGGCACCCTCGCGGCCTTCGCGACCTATGCCGTCGGCTTCGTCGCCCGCCCGCTCGGCTCCCTGCTCTTCGGCCACGTCGGCGACCGGCTCGGCCGACGCCCGGTTCTGATCACCTCCCTCCTGATGACAGGTCTGGCGACAGTCCTGGTAGGGCTGTTGCCCACGTACGCCCAAATCGGCATCGCCGCGCCGCTCCTCCTGGTCGCGCTGCGCTTCCTGCAAGGCCTCGGCCTGGGCGGCGAGTGGGGCGGCGCCGTCCTCCTCGCCACCGAGCACGCCCCCGCGCGGCGGCGCGGACTGTGGGCGAGCTTCCCGCAGACCGGGCCGTCCGTCGGATTCCTCCTCGCGAACGGCGTGATGCTCGTACTGTCCGCGACGCTGACGGACGCTCAGTTCCGTTCCTGGGGCTGGCGCATCCCCTTCTGGGCGGCCGGAGTGCTGGTCGCCGTGGGGCTGTTGCTGCGCACGTCCATGGAAGAGACCCCGGCCTTCCGGGAACTGACGGCCCAGCAGAAGACCTCCCGCGTACCGCTCGTCGAAGTCTTCCGCGACCACTGGCGCCTCGTACTCCTGACCGCGGGCGGATTGTCCGTCGGCTACGCGGTCTTCTACATGACCACCACGTGGTCCCTGCACCACGGCACCCACGACCTCGGAGTCAGCCGTACGACGATGCTCGCCTGCATCATGGCCGCCGTCGCCGTCAAAGGCGTCTGCACACCCCTCGTCGCGATGCTCGGCGACCGCTACGGCCGCAAACCGCTCTGCCTCGTCGGCACCGTGGTCGTACTCCTGTGGTCCTTCCCGCTCGTCGCGCTGCTCCAGACCGGCGAGCCCATGCTGATGATCCCCGGCTTCGTGGTCGCGATGCTCGGCTTCATCACCATGTTCGCGGTGCTCGGCGCGTACCTCCCGGAGCTGTATGAGCCGCGCGTACGCTGCACCGGCGCCTCGACCGCGTACAACCTCGGCGGAGTCCTCGGCGGCGCGCTCACCCCCATCATCGCCACCGAGCTGTCGCGCGGGAGCGGCACACCGTGGGGCGTCGCCGCGTACCTGGCCGCGATCGCGTGCGTCAGCCTGCTCTGCTTCCTGGCCCTGCCCGAGACCCGGCCCGTCCTGGCACCCGACCACCCGGATCCCGTCCCCGTGGCCGCGTAGCCGCCCCCTGACAGCCCTTGCCTTCTGCGGCTCGGATCTCCACGATCACGACATGAACGACACCCCGGAGATCCGCACCCGCAACGCCGCCACCCTGCGCGCGGCCCTGACGTCCGTCGGCGACGTCGACGCCCAGATGGCGCACTACACCGACGACACCGTCTTCGAGTTCCCGTACGCCGCCCCTCCGGCGCGCATCGAAGGCCGCCAGACCGTCGCCGACTATCTCCGGGGCGCCCTCGGCATCTTCGAGATCCGCGTCACCGTGACGAAGATCCACGAGACCGCCGACCCGGACACCCTCATCGCCGAGTTCACCAGCGAGGGCAAGGTGACGACGACCGGCAAGACGTACACGAACACCTACATCTCCGTGGTCCACTTCCGCGACGGCCTCATCGCCCACCAAAAGGAGTTCTACAACCCCAACGCCGCCACCGAAGCCCTCACCCCGGACGCCTGACCCAGCACCCGGGACGCCGGAGTGCGGCGGAGCCGCCGGGACGGGATCTCGGCGGCTCCTTCTGCACTGTGCGTTGGGGTCAGAGGACGTCGCGGAGGGGGCCGCGGTCGGTGGGGGTGCCGCCGGGAAGTAGGCGTAGGACGGTCGACTCCCCTGCTGCGTCCGGGTGTTCGTCCGGGGCGGTGGCAGCCGGGACGTGTTGCCACTCGCGGTGCCACTTCAGGTGCTGCTCCGCGTCCGCTACCAGGAGCCCGCATGCGGGGCAGCCGACCTGCGCGGCGTGTGCGGGAGTGGGTACGGGGGCGCCGTTGACGGGCGCCGCGGAGGCGGGGTTCGGCAGGCTCGGTGCGGTGGTGCCGTGGGGCGGCCCGCCGAGGGGTTCGCCGAGCGGGTCGAGGGCGTCCCGCATCGCGATCCAGCGCGGCAGCCAGACCGCCTGGATGGTGTGCGGGTCCATCCCGAGCGCGTCCAGGAAGGCCTCGGTGAACGGCCAGGACGCCTCCACGCTGCCGTTCAGCACCCGTGAGAGGGTCCCGTTCGACAGCCGCGCGCCCTTGCCGGACCGGTCGGCGATCCTCGACCGCTCGACCAGCACGCCGAACGAGGGTTCACCGGCGGCCCGGCGCACCCGTTTCAACTCGTACGCGAACGCCTGCCGAATCGCGACCGCACCCGGTTTCGGCGGCTCGGACGGTTCGGGCGGACGCGTGACTTGGTGGGCCACTTAATGCTCCTTCCCCGACTCGCCTTTTCCGCCCCGGCCCCGCCGTCCGAGTTAGCGGGCTCGGACGGCGGGGCGGGGTGGGGCGGGTCGGAACGGCCTTGCGGAATTCCCCTTGACCGGGGCGGACGATTTGTCCGGGATACTGCTGGGCCCACATCCCAGGATGCGCAGCGGGATGCAGGCAACTTTTAGGATTGCACTCGATGTCCGCTTCGCGCAAGGACACCTCGCCCCCCGGACGTGGGGCTCTTTCCCGTCGGCCACAGGGGAGCGACCGCAGATGATCTTCCAGACGCGCTCGGACGGGTCGGAAAATGATCTTCGGCGGCTCGCCATCGCGAAAACCGGGAAAATTTCGAGAAAGCACCCGGGGCATTTACGGCACAGCACAGAATGCCCGGGATTCGCGAGCGGCGGACGCCTCGGCGGCATTGCCAAGGAATCAGAGGAGGGCATCCCTGCCCAGGCACTCAAAAATCAGGTACCGAACGCCTCGCGGGCATGACAAAGGGGCCCTCTGCCGCTAAACAGAGGGCCCCTTCTTTTGCCCCGACGCCCGCCCCGGTCAAGAGAAACAAGGCCTTCGGGAACACCCGCCGTCCAAAACCACGGGTTCCTGCGCACGATCCCCCGAGCGCGGGAACGGGCGGCTCCGGGGCCTACGGGCCCCACATGGCGGCGGCGTGCGTCAACGTACGCGATGGACCCCGGCGCGTGTCGGCCGACCGGGCCGCGGCGCCATCGGGCCGTTCCGATCGCAGGGAAACGCGACGACGCCCCACCAGGGCCGTGCTTGCCTGCGCCAAGACGACCCCCTCTCCACGAAAGCCGCGGCGCACCCCGGCCGCGTCCGTATGAGCATGCATCGCCCGAGCGCCTGAGCACTACGGACCGCTCCCCGACGGCGCGCATATGCGACCCCCGTCAGGGCAAGATTCGTCCACCATTCCCGTGACTACGGGACCTTATGACTTAGAGTGTGCAACACACTCCACCAAACACACAACCCCACCTTACCCTGAATTGCTCGGGATGTGGAAAGTGGTCGCGAAATGGAACCGATGGGAACGCGACGGAACACCTCGGAACAGCTCGGAACAAGCCGGAACGACATGGAACACCACGGAACGATGCGGAATTCGAGGTCACGAAGGCCTTCGGGCTCTGACGTGATCTTTCGGAACGACCGCGCCCGGAGTCGCTGCCCCGGGGGGGGGGGGGGGGGGGG
>NZ_JBPKBH010000007.1:69384-69691 GCF_051388915.1 Yinghuangia sp. YIM S09857
GGAACGACCACGCCCGGAGTCGCTGCCCCTTTGGCGCCGGCGCCGACGTCCACCCACGCGATGATGCACGAATTCAAGTGAAAAATCCTGCACACGCCGACAGAATGATATGTACTGAATTCCGATCTCGACCGATTTCGACCAGTCGGGCGGCCCTCGTAAATCCCGCAGAGCAACACAGACAAGTCGTCCCGATCGGCAATCCCGATGTAAACCGCCACCCTCAAGGCCCGCCCCCGCGACCGAGTAATTCGACGGCCGCACAAGAAGCAATTCGTACAGGTGCGGCCCGCCCCCATTCCGGGGG
>NZ_JBPKBH010000007.1:69824-76160 GCF_051388915.1 Yinghuangia sp. YIM S09857
CATTCCGGGGGCGGGCCGCACCCGCAGGACCAAGGGACCTCCGGACGAGCGCGCTCGGACAGCCGCGCGCCCACGCCGAGGCACACCCCTACGGCTTCACCTGTCCTGCCCCCGGCAGCCCCACGAACGCCGGGCACTTGTCCGCGCCCTTCGGGATGTCCTCGATCGCCAGCGGCCGGTACACCTGCTCGACCAGCGGCCCCACCCGTGCCGCGACCGGCGCCAGCGCGTCGAGGTCGAAGCCGTACAGCTTCGCCGCGTTGCCGCCGACCATCGCCGCGACCTCGTGCGGGTCGATCGAGTTGTACGTCAGCTGCAACGCCTCGCGGCTGAACGGGTGGCTCGCCTCCTTGTGCGGGTAGTCGCTCCCCCACATGATGCGGTCCACACCCACCTCGTACCGCAGCGCCGCCTCCGCGGGACGCTGGAAGCTCGCGCCCACGTGGCACTGCCGCGCCCAGTACTCACTCGGCTTGAGCGACATCGACTCGACCAGAGCGTGCCCCCACTCGTGCTCCTGAGAGCCCACCGCCTTGCCCATGCGCGCCCAGTAGTAGTCGAGGCGGCGGCACTCCTCCGGAATCCACGCCGTGCCCTGCTCGGTGAACACGAACTGGAGGTCCGGGTGGCGGTCCATCGTCCCCGACACGATCAGGTGCGTGAACGCCCGGTGCGCCCACCACGACACCTCGGTCAGGAACACCACCTTGTCGATGAGCGAGTCGCCCATCGGCGGCGCCGCCGAGCCTGTGTGGTGGTTGACGGGTACGCCCAACTCCTCGCACGTACGCCACAGCGGCGCATAGTGGTCGTACTCCCACAGCGGCACCAGCCCCGACCCCGGCGGTGTGCCCGGCAGCAGCACACCGCCGGTCAGCCCCGCCTCCGCGGCCCACTTGACCTCCTCGACCGCCGCGTCCAGGTCGTGCAGCATGATCTGGACGATGCCGGCCCGCCGCCCCGGGGTGGCCGCGCAGAAGTCCACCATCCAGCGGTTGTGCGCCTTCAAGCCCTCCCAACGCAGTTGCAGGTCACCGGCGTTCGCGGCGGGGGGCTGGTCGGTGAGCGACGCCTTCGGGAAGAACGGCGGGACGGTGTTGGGGTAGATGACCTCCGCCACCACCCCGTCGTCCTCCAGGTCGCGCAGCCGCCGGTCGGAGTCCCAGTTGCGCTTCCCGTTGTCCCCCAGGAGGTCCGGGTACGGCACCTTGTACCCCTGCACCCACCGGTCGAACTCGCCGTGCAGCCGGGCGGGCAGGTACTCGCGGTACTCGTGGATCTCACCGCCGCCGTGGCAGTCGGCCGAGATCACGGTGTAGCGCTCGGGCCCCTCCCAATCAGGCATGCCGGACGGTGTCATGCCGTCGTCACTCATGAACCTCAGACCTCCAGGGCTTGCACGTTCGGGTCGACCACGGCGGCGACGTCGTGACCGGTGATCCAGTGGCGGCCGATCTCCTTCGCCGCCGCCCACTTGGACTCCAGGTCGCGCACCTCGCCATCGGGTCCGGTCTGCCCAAGTGTCGCGGGCGTGACGCCGATGCGGGCGGCGTGCGGCTTGAGGACTTCCAGGTCGAACCCGTAGACGCCGGCCACCGCTTCGCCGAGCATGACGCGCGTCTCGTCGACCGGGACGTCGCCGAACGTCTTGCGCAGGATGTTGAGCGTGTCCGGCCAAGTCCCCTCGGGATGCGGGAAGTCGTTGCCCCAGCAGATGTTCCCGATGCCGATCTCGTAGCGCATGCCGATCTCACGGCGCTTGGTGTTGGACGCTCCGATGAAGCAGTTGCGGTCGAAGTACTCGCTCGGCAGCAGCTTGATCTCCTCGAACCCGGCGAGCTTCTGCGCTCCGCGCGAGCCGAGCAGCAGCCGGTCCATGAACCACAGCATGTTGCCGACCCACCAGCAACCGGCCTCCGTGACACCGAACTTCAGGCGCGGGAAGCGCTCGAAGACGCCGGACCACAGCAGGAACCACAACGGCCGCGCGGGCCACCACGTGACTTCCTGCACGTAGATGCCGAGGTGATTGCCGTACGACTCGCGGTCCGCGGGGCCCGAGTGCGTGACGACCGGCAGCTCCAACTCCTCGCACAGCGCCCATACCGGGTCGTACTTCCGGTCGTGGTACGGGGATTGGTTCATCCACATCGCCGGGATCATCACCGCCCCCAGGCCGTCGTCCTTGATGCGACGGATCTCCGCGAGGACGTCCGGGAGTTCGGCGGTGATGGGGATCAGCGCGACGCCGCGGCGGCGCTCCGGCGAGGTCTTGCACAGCTCGGCCAGCCAGCGGTTGTGCGCCTGCGCGCCGGCCAGGCCGAGTTCGGGATCCATGTCGCCGGACAACCCGAGCCCGGCGCCGAACGGGACGCAGGTGCGGGACTCGACGGCGTCCGCGTCCGGGAAGATGATCTCGCCCGTGACGCCGTCCTTGTCGAGTTCGAGGTCGCGCCGGTCGACCTCCCAACCGCTGCGCAGCACCTCCTCGTTGGTCTCGAACCAGTTCGCGGCGAAGTCCTCGTTGCGCACGCCGAGGTCGGTGATCGCCTTGAGCTGCGCCTCGCGTTCGGCGAGGAACCCGTCGAACGCGGCATGGTGCCGGGTCGCGAGGTAGTCGCGGTACAGCTCGGTCGGCAGCCCGGCGTGGGTGTCGGACGAGATGATCGTGTACGGGGCTTCCGTGGGATTCTGCTGGCTCATGGCGGCGGCTCTCACTTGTCCAGGATGAACGTTTCGAGGTACGTCGGGTTCGAGCGCGCGAGCATGCTCTGCGAGCGGGCGGTGATCTGGCTGTCGCTGTGCTCGCTCGGCGGCATGATCCAGAAGCGGTTGTCGCGGATGCCGTCGACGACGTTGGCGGCGACCGATTCGACCGGGGTGAACTCGATCTCCTGTCCCGCGTCGCGCATGGCCTTCTCCCACGCGTCGAGGGTGTTGTAGGGCGTCTTGCGGGGACGGGACTTCGCGTACCGCTCGGGGCGGTTGCGGTACGACTCCCACAGCCCGGTGCGCAGCATCTTCGGCCCGGGGAACAACACCGAGGCGCCCAACTTGGCCTGTACCTGGTGGAGTTGCGCGTACAAGGCCTCGGTCATGGTGACCACGGCGGCCTTGGTCGAGGCGTACACCGACGCGTTGGGCAGCGGCGCGATGCCGCCGTCACCGGACGAGGTGTTGACGATGTGGCCCTCGGTGCCCTGTTCGAGCATGCGCGGCACGAACGCCTGGATGCCGTTGAAGACGCCGAAGACGTTGACGGCGAAGCACCAGTCCCAGTCCTTCGGGTCGTGCTCCCACATCTTGCCTTCGGAGCCGGAGCCGATCCCGGCGTTGTTGCACAGCACGTGCACCTCGCCGAACCGGTCGAACGCGGCGTCGGCGAGGGCGAGTACGGAGTCGCGCTCGGACACGTCGGTGACGTGGCCGAGAACGTCGCCGCCGTCCTCCTGGAGCCGGGCCACGGCCTTGTCCAGCGCGCCCTGTTCGATGTCGGACAGGACGACCTTCATGCCCTCGGCGACGAAGCGCTCGGCCATCGCATAGCCGATGCCGCTGGCGGCGCCGGTGACGACGGCGACCTTGCCGGTGAAGTCGTTCAGCATGTACGTGTGTTCCCTCGGGTTCGCGGCGGCTGGTACGGGGCGGCGGGCACGGCTCAGACGGGGTCGCCGGGCGCGGGCGGCGCGTCCGAGATCTGCGCGACGTCGTCGTACCGCTGGTGGATGTACGGCAGCACCAGGTCGGCCTTCACGTGCTCGGCGACGAACCCCTGCTGGTCGCTGGTGCGTTCGCCGAGCGTGATGGACACCAGCTTGCGCACCGGGAGGTCGGCCACCGGGTCGAAGTCCGAGTCGCGCAGGATGACTTCGCCCTCGACGCGGGACGACGAACGGTGCTTCTCGTTGCGCGTGACGTGCACGAGCATCGGGTCGGCGTCAAAGCCGTCGCCGTCGATCGCGGGCAGGAACTTGTAGTAGAAGCTGGTGGTGGTACGCGGGTCGGGCAGCGGAAGCTCCTCTGCGACGCGACCGCGGATCTCGACGTACGTCACGCCGAGCCGCGTCACCTTCGCGACCACCTCGTCGCCGTCCCGGTCCACGGTGACCTCGGCCAGCTTCTTGGGCTCGCCGAACACTTCGCGCCCGCCGATGACCGAGCGCTCGGTCGTCATCGGCATGGTGAGGGTGTAATCGCCCTCGACGTCGCCGTGCTTGCAGCGCACCGCGATGGCGCCGGCGCCGAGCGGGTAGCCGTTGATGTCGACCGCGGAGATGTTGGCGCGTACGAGCGGCCGGTCGGCGGGTACCAGCGGCGGCGGCAGGACGGCCGCGACGACCTCCGGATCGGTCTCCCACAGCGCGACGACGCCGGTGGACCAGATCTCGGGCAGAACGCTGCGGTCCTTCGCGGACTTGCTCAGGGTCTCCAGGGAGCGCGCGCCATAGCGGACTCGTGCCACGGAAAACACACCTCTTCTCCACGTCTCCTGGCCGGGACACGCCGTCGTGCGCCGGCTTCGTGCGGCAGGGCGGGTGGTGCGGGTGGTGCGGCGGTGCAGCAGTGCGGGTGGTACGGCGGTGCGGTGGTACGGCAGTGCGGGGCGCTGCGGTAGCGCGGATGGTGCGGCAGTGCGGTGGTGCGGTGGTGCGGTGCAGCCTCACGGCGTTCCGGACAGAGGCCAGGCCACCCGATCCACCCCGGGCGGCACTCTGCCGATGTCCAGGACAGTGACCTCCGTCTCTGTAACACTGTTACATGCACATGCCGACGAGGTAAAGAGGCAGCACGAGGTTGCCCCGACGGGGGCATCGCCGGGCCCTGCCGGTCCCGCGGACCGGCGACGGACGCGAGAATAGGAAGCGATGGACGGAACGAGAGCCACCCCGAAGCCGACGCCCGCGGCCGGCGCGCCCCGCGTCACGCGCGACGCCGTGCTGTCCACGGCCATGCGCCTGGTCATGGAATCGGGCACCGAGGGCCTGAGCATGCGCAAGCTGGCGGCCGAGCTCGGCGTCGCCGTGACGTCCATCTACTGGCACGTCGGCAACCGCGAGGCACTGCTCGACGAACTGGTCGAACGCGTCCTCCGCGACATGGGCACGATCAGGGTCACCGGCAGCACTCCCGTCGCCCGGATCGTCTCGATCGCCCAGGCCAGCCGCCGCGCGATCCTCGACCGCCCGCACCTCATCAGCCTCGTGCGCGAACGCGGCCTCGACTCGCTGATGATGCTCCCGACCCGCCGCGCCCTCGTCCGCGAGTTCGCCGCCGCCGGCCTGCACGGCACCCGCGCCGCCCTCGCCGTGCAGTCCGTCCAGTACCAGGTCGCCGGGTTCGTCATGCTCGAACGCGTCCTGACCGGCCTCCCCGTCGAACCACCCCTCGTTCAGGCATGGCTCGACGAAGTAGCCGAGGGCGACCCCGAGTTGGCCCGGTCCATGTACGACCCCGCCGACACCGACACCCTGTTCGACGTCGCCGTACGCTCCATCGTCGAGTCGTTGCTCGGGGAAGCCTGACCGCAGCCGCGCCGACGCCTCCGGAAACCCCTACCGCACCGCCTCGCTCAACGGACCACGCAGGCCCGCTGCCGCGCCGGAAGCTGTGCCGGCGCCGCGCCGAGATCCACCCGCTCACAGACCGCGCCCGTGTCGTCCGCCACCTGTTCCGCCGGCGTCAGGCTCGGAAGCAGGCCGCGCCGCCGAATGGGTCAGGCCGCGTCTTCGCGGTGCTGGGTGAACGTCGGGCTCAAGCTCAATGCCGAACAACGGGTCCACGAGAACAAGGCCATATGTCGTACTCGACATATCCAAACGTCGGGCGTCATCGACTGGACGGCAACGACTCCGTCTGGCGGATCACGCGATGGCTTCGCGGGTGACGCGGAGGACCCACGGGATTCGCACCTGCCGCTGGATCTGCGGCTGGGACTCACGCCGATGGGTCAGTTGGAGTTGCTGTGGGGGTTGGCGGGACTGAGGGTTGTGGCGTATGGGGCTTTTGGGGCCTCCGATATCGGCTAGGAGCTTGTTGTGGCGCGTTGCGAGGTCTGCGGGAACGACTATTACGCCTCGTTCGAGGTGCACGCGGGGGACGCCGTGCATGTGTTCGACAGCTTCGAGTGCGCGATCACCCGGATGGCGCCGATCTGTGAGCACTGCCGGTGCCGGATCATCGGGCACGGGGTGGAGTCGGACGGGCGGTATTTCTGCTGTGCGCACTGCGCCAAGGCGGAGGGGGCGCAGGGAATCAGGGACAACGTGTCGGTGGGCGCCGGCATGTGACGTCCGCGCTTGTGAACCCGCCGGGGCGGGGGGGGGGGGGGGGGGGGGG
>NZ_JBPKBH010000007.1:76273-131489 GCF_051388915.1 Yinghuangia sp. YIM S09857
TTGACGGTGTGTCAGGGGCGCCACGCCGCTCGCATGCCCTGGATGCGGAGCAGGTGTTGACCCAGAGCGATGACCTGGGGGTGGTGGAGACCCAGCGCCCGCTGTTCTTCGGCGAGGAGGGGGCCGAGGAGCGATTCGGCCTGGTACGGGTCACCGACCGCGGCCAGCAACAGCGCGGTGCGCTCCCGCAGTTCGAAGCCGAAGTGCAGGTCCGCACGGTCGGCCGGGATGCGCTGGAACGCGGCGTGGAGGGCGCGGTACTCCTGGAGCGCCAGGTGGGTCTCCCCGAGTTCTTCGAGGCAGGACGCGACCTGTCGGGCGTACTCCATGGCCTCGGGGTCCAGCGGGCCGGCCTTCGCGGCGAACGTAGCTGCCAGGTAGCGGAGTTCGGGGAGCGCCCGGCGGAACTGGCGGTCCGCGAGGAGCGTGTCCGCGAGTGCCTGCCGCAGTTCCAGGACGACGGGGTCGTGTTCACCGTGGCGGGCGACCGCGGCGGGGAGGGCCGCGCCGAGGACGTCCACCGCCTGGGCGAGTTGGCTCTCACCGAGCAGCCGAGCGGCGGCATCCAGGGCCGCGGCCACGTCGAGGCCGCCGGGGTCGGGACCGGCCGACGGCACGGCGGACCAGTCGGTACCGCTGGCGTCCAGAGGCGAACTCCCGGCGGTGAAAGAGGCATTGGGGACCGGAGTGGAGTTGCGGGCCGGGGCGACGGCTGCGGAGGGGCCCGCGGAGACGGCCCAGCCCATGGGGGCGGCAACTCCGGGACCCGCCGAGCCCGTGCCGGGACCGGTGCCGACAGGTGCAGGGCCGACAGAGCCCGTCATCACCGCCGCCAATCCCCCGGCCTCGGTGCGCTCCACCGCGGCGTGCCGGTCCGCGTCCGGCGCCGCCCCCTGGGCCGGCACCGTGTGCGGGAACGGCTGCGGCGCGGCCGGGTGGCGGAGCGGACGGGTCGGGTCCATCGCGGAGTTCGGCGCGAGGGCGGCGTCGGCGTCACGCTCGGCAAGCGGCAGCAGCGGTACGAGCCGCCGGTACACGTCCTGTGCCGTCGCGGGCCGGTCCTCCGGCTGCTTCTCCAGCAGATCGGCCACCAGTCGGTCGAGCCCCGCGGGGACGTCCGGGCGGTGCGCGCCGATCGGCTCCGGACGGTCCGTCAGGTGCCGCTGGAGGACCGCGAGGGCGGTCGGTGCGGTGAACGGCGCGCGTCCGGCCAGCATTTCGTACATCAGGCAGCCGAGCGCGTAGAGGTCGCTGCGCGGTTCGGCGAGGCCGGTGAGCGCCTGTTCGGGCGCCATGTACGCGGGCGACCCCGGCAGCGCGCCGGTGCTCGTCAGCTTGGTCGAGTCCGGGTCCAGCACCGCCGCGACGCCCAGGTCGAGGACCTTGACCGTGCCGTCCCGCCGCACCATCACGTTGCGCGGCTTGAGATCGCGGTGCACCACGGGCGCCGCGTGGATGGCGGCCAGAACGGAGCAGATCTGCGCCGCGACGGCGACCGCCCACTCCCACGGCACCGGGTCCTGCTCGGCGATCAGGTCGGCGAGGTCCATGCCGTCCAGCAGTTGCATGACGAGGTAGAGGTCGCCGTCGTCCATGCCCGCGTCGTACACGGTGACCAGCCCGGGGTGGTCGATACCCGCGGTGACCCGGCACTCGCGCAGGAACCGGCGTTCGAGCGTGGCCCGGTCGGTGCTGCCGCCCACCAGGTCGGAGCGCAGCAGCTTGACCGCGACCCGGCGTTGCAGCGTGCGGTCGTACGCCTTCCAGACCTGGCCCATGCCGCCCCGGCCGACGGCCACGGACAGCTCGTATCGGTCGGCGATGATGCGCCCTGGTGCCGTCACGTCGGTACCGTATCGAGAGCAAGGGACGCTGTCGCCAACCGTGTACCCGTCTGCCCCAGTCTTTTTGCCCGGGTGTTCGGCTCAGTCCGGTGCCCCGGGCCTCGCCGCTCCCGGGTCGGCGCCGCCCTCGCGTTCGCGCAGCCGCTCGCTCAGACCTTCGAGCCGTGCGCGGGCGCGCTCGACCCGGACGGCGTCCGGCCGCGCGGCAACCGGCGGCGGCGCGGCAGGCGGAACGGGAGCCGGACCGGGCGCAGGAACGGACGCGTCGCCACGGTACGCGGGCGGTACCGACTGCGCGGGCACCCCGGGCATCCCCGGCACCGCATGCCCCGAGGGCACCCCACCCCCATGCGGTACGCCGGGCGCGCCGTGCCACCCGTACGCCGCAATCGGCATACCGGGCCCGGTCATCGGGACGGGCTGCACCGGAATGCCGCGGATCTCGGCGCGCGAACCGCGCCGCGTCGTGACGAACCAGTAGACGGGCCCGCCCACCCACAGCGCGATCATCACGCCGGCGCCGATGTTGCCCGGCACCGACGCGATGCCCTCGACCTCGGCGCCCTCGCCCCGGGCGCGCTCGGCCTTCTCCCCCTCCGAACCGTTGACCATGAGCAGCACCACGGCGGTGACGGCGAGCACCACGGACGCCGTGAACACCGTCCATGCCTGCCGGGTCCGCCGGTGCAGCCCCAGGACCAGCAGCGGGACCCACGCCAGGAAGCCCACCGACAGGATCGGCACCAGGGACCACGCGATGCGGATGGCCACGGCCTTGCCCCGGCCGCTGTTCGCGCCGGGGAACGGGCCCGGGTGCGCGACGAGGTAGGCCGCGCCGGGCGGCGCCTGGGCGTAGCCCGGCGGGGGCGTTGTGCCTGACATGGGTGCTGCTCCTGGGCGGGAGACGGGCGTGCGGTTCCGCGCACGGGCGGACCGGGGCGCGGCGGAGGGGACGGCTCCGGGCCGGGCGGCCTTGCGTGCGACGGATCTTGGCGCGAGGGGATTTGCGTGCGACGGAACTGGAGTACAGCAGAACTGGAGTACAGCGGAACCGGGGTACCGCGGGACTGGGTACAGCGGACTTGGGGTGCAGCGGAGTCGAGATGCGATGGATCGTGGGTGCCACGGAACTTGCGTACGACGGATACATGCGGGCAGGGCAGCGTACCGGGCATTTATCGTGAGGATGAGCGGAAATCCCCACTTCGCCGAAAGCCTTCCCCCTCGGCGCATCCCTACCCCGCCACCGGGCGGTCGCGCCCGGGGTGCACTCGGAGACACTCGGAGACACCGTGCACGAGCGCGAGCCACACCTCCTGCCCGACGGCCTGGCGATCGACGTCGGCGCGCCCGCGCCGTTCTCGGGTCCGGCGGCGGTGCCCGACCCCGGCAGGTTCACCTTCGCCCTCGTCTCGGACCGGACCGGCGACGCGCAACCGGGCGTGTTCGAACGCGGCATCGCGGCGGTCAACGCGCTCGCGCCCGACTTCGCGATCCAGCTCGGGGACCTGGTCGAGGGCTACACACGCGACGAGGCGGTCCTCGATGCCGAGTGGGCCGAGATCGACGCGATGCTGGCGCAGCTGCGCGTGCCGCTGTTCCACGTACCGGGCAACCACGACGTGGCCAACGAGGCGATGCGGGCCCGCTGGCTGCGGCGGTACGGCGCACTCCACTACCACTTCACCTTCCGGGACGTGCTCTTCCTGGTCCTCAACACGCAGGACCCCGAGCAGCCGATGCCGCCGGACGACGAGGCCCGCCTGCGAACCCGCCTCGACGCCGCGGGCGGTGACGCGGAGCTGACGCGCCAGGCGTACGAAGAGGCCTTCGACTGGAACGGCGTGCCGGCCGGAGCCGGGGTCTCGGACGGGCAACTCGACTACGCCGAGCAGGTGCTGCGCGCGAACGCGGACGTGCGCTGGACGTTCGTCCTCATGCACATGCCGCTCTGGCAGGGCGCGGGGCATCCGACGTACCACCGCATCCGCGCGGCGCTCGGCACGCGCCCGCACACCATGTTCGCCGGGCACGTGCACAACTACCGGGCGACGGAACAGGACGGGAACCAGTACATCCGCCTCGGTCCGACCGGCGGCGTGTGGGTGTTCCCCGACGGCACGCCCGGCAACGTCCACCACGTCACGCTGGTGACGATGAGGGCGGACGGCCCGACCGTCGCGAACCTGGCCCTCGACGGCGTCCGGACCGCGGACGGCGAGCCGGTGTAGTTCGAGCGGCGCCGAGCCAGGTCCCGCAGCCGCGGCAGCGGCCAGACCCGACTTTGCGACCGACGGGGGTCCGGGGCCGAGGCACCCCGCAGCGCGGAGTACCGTCTTGTACCGTGTACCGCTTCCTGCTGACGCCTCGCTGGCTGGCCCTCAACCTGCTGGTCGTGCTGCTCATCCCGGTCATGGTCAAGCTGGGGTTCTGGCAGTTGCACCGGTACGAGGCGAAGGCCGACCGCAACGACAGAGTCAGCGCCAACAAGGGGCGCGAAACGGTGCCGGTCGGTGACCTGTTCGCCGTCGACCGCGACCTCACCGGCGAGGACCAGTGGCGCCGCGCGACCGCGACCGGGCGCTACGACCAGGCGCACGAGTTCCTGGTCCGGCACCGGCAGCTCGACAAGGAGCTGGGCTTCTTCGTGGTGACCCCGCTGATCACCGCGGACGGCACGGCGCTGCTGGTCAACCGCGGCTGGGTGGAAAACCCCGACAGCGCGACCGCGCGCCCCGACGTCCCGCCCGCGCCGGGCGGGCAGGTGACGGTGACGGTACGCGCCCGGCCGTCCGAGACGCGCGACCGCTCGGGCATCCGCGACCGCGACGGGCTGCCCGAGGGGCAGATCATGCGGATCGACTCGGAGGCGCTGGCGAAGCAGCTCGGGTACCCGGTCTACGGCGGGTACGGCCAGCTCGCCGAGCAGACCCCGGCGCCCGCCGAGGCTCCGACGGTGCTGCCGCTGCCGGACGCCGAGGACACCGGGCTGAACCTCGCGTACGCCGTGCAGTGGTGGATCTTCGTGGTGGCGCTGGTCGCCATGTGGATCAAGATCATCCGCCGCGAGGCCGCGGAACTCGAAGCCGAACTCCAAGCCGAACCCGAAGCCGAACCGGCCGCGGAGGCCGACGGCGGGCCGGACGCAGACCCTGGCGCCGACTCCGAGGCCCGGGCAGCGGAAGCGACCCGAGACCTGCACGTCGGCCCGAAGGCCCACTGATCCGCAGCTCCCGCGCACACGCACGCACGCACACAGACGCGAGCGTCCCCAAGCCGGGTTCGAGCGCTGCGCCCCTGCCCCGCGACGCGGCGCCCGCCGCCCGCCCGAGCTACCCGAGCCCCGCCACCAACTCCGGCAGGACCTCCCCGATCGGCTCGCGCAGCACCGCGTCCGCGACCGCGTCGTACGGCGTCTCCTCCGCGTTCACCACGACCAGCTTCGCCCCCGCCTCGACCGCGACCCGGCACAGCGAGGCCGCGGGCTCGACCTGGAGCGACGTCCCGACCGCCAGGAACACGTCGCAGACCTGGGCGGCGATCGCCGCACGCTCCAGGACCCGCCGCTCCAGCGCCTGGCCGAACATGATCGTCGCGGTCTTCTGGATGCCGCCGCAGACGTCGCAGGCCGGGTCCGACTCGCCGGCCTCGATCCGGGCCAGGTTCTCCTCCAGCGTCGTCCGCGCGTTGCACCGGGTGCACAGCACCGAGAACATCGAGCCGTGCAGCTCGATGACCTTGTCCTCGCTGTTGCCCGCCCGTACGTGCAGGCCGTCCACGTTCTGCGTGATCAGGCCGCGCAGCCGTCCGGCGCGTTCGATGGCCACGAGCGCCTGGTGGCCCGCGTTGGGCCTGGCGTGCCTGGCCGGGTTGTCCCGGCGGAGCTGCCATGAGCGGCGCCGGATGTCCGGATCGGCCATGTACGTGTCGTACTGCACCAGCTTCTCGGCATCGGGGTCCTTGGTCCACACGCCCTGCGGACCGCGGTAGTCGGGAATCCCCGACTCGGTGGAGATACCGGCACCGGTCAGCACCGTGATGGAATCGGAGGCCCGGATCCAGTCCCGGACGGCGGCGTTCATGGCATCGAGCGTAGCCACCGCGCGGATCTGACGACACGTCATTAACGGAGGGGCCATGGTGCTGGCAGCGGTACTGCACGGGGTCGGGGAACCGGTCCGCGTCGAGGAGATCGACCTGCCCGCCCCCGGGCCGGGCCAGGTTCGGGTGCGGGTGGCCGCGTCGGGGGTCTGCCACTCCGACCTGTCCCTCGCGGACGGCACGCTCGACCAGGCGTTCCCGGTCGTCCTCGGACACGAGGGGGCGGGCACGGTGCTCGCGGTCGGCGAGGGCGTGACGCACGTCGCCGAGGGCGATCCGGTGCTGCTGATCTGGGCGCCCGCGTGCGGCGAGTGCTGGTGGTGCGAGCACGCCGAGCCGCACCTGTGCGCGAAGGCGCTGGACGCCGCGCGCGTGCCGTACGCGACGCTCTCCTCCGACGGCCGCGACGTGCTGCCGGGGCTGGGGACGGCGACGTTCGCCGAGGAGACGGTCGTCCCGGCGGCGGGTGTGGTGAGGCTGCCGGAGGGCACGCGTCCCGGCGCGGGGCTTGAGGAGGCGGCGCTGCTCGGCTGCGCGGTCACCACCGGAACCGGGGCGGTGTGGAACACCGCGCGGGTCGCGGACGGCAGCACGGTCGCGGTGATCGGCCTCGGCGGCGTGGGCTTGTCCGCGGTGCAGGGGGCGCGCGTGGCCGGGGCGTCGGCGGTGATCGCGGTCGACCCGGACGAGGGCAAGCGCAAGCTCGCGCTGTCGATGGGCGCGACCGAGGCCCTGGAGCCCGCGCCGGACCTCGCCAAGCGGGTGCGCGCGCTGACCGGCGGGCGGGGCGTGGACCACGCGTTCGAGTGCGTCGGCCGCGCGGCGACGATCCGCAGCGCCTGGGGGCTGACGCGGCGCGGCGGCATGACGACGATCGTCGGCGTCGGGTCGAAGGACGAGACGGTCGAGTTCAGCGCGCTCGAACTGTTCCACTTCGCCCGGACGATGACGGGTTGCGTGTACGGGTCGACCGACCCGGTCCGGGACGTCCCCAGGCTCGTCGAACACGTGGCGGCCGGACGGGTCGACCTGGGGGCGTTGGTCACGGACCGCATCGGACTCGACGGCATCAACGACGCGTTCGCCGCGATGCGCGCGGGACGCGGGGCGAGGGCGCTGGTGATCCCGGGCTGACGTGAGGGGCGACGTGGGGGCGAAGACGCGCGGCCGACCTGCGCCCTTGCCCGTACGACTTTTGCGCACGCCTGTGGACGACCGGGCACGCCGACCGGACCCGTTCCGTTAAACCCCCAGGCAGGGGGGCCGCACATCCGGTCGGATCATCGGATCGGCACGCCTCGGCCTCACCGGCTCGGGGCAGTGACGCGCCCCGGCCCGGGGCGGGAGGATGGCCGCATGGATCTTGGACTTCGTGATCGCGTGTACCTCGTCACCGGCGCCACCCGCGGCCTCGGCCTCGCCACCGCCCGGGCCCTCGTCGGCGACGGTGCCCGGGTGGTCGTCACCGGCCGCGGCGAGGAGAGCGTGGCGAAGACCGCCGCCGAGCTCGGCGGCGCCCCGAACGCCATCGGCGTCGCGGCCGACAACGCCGACTCGGGCACCGCCGAGCGCCTGGTCGCCGCCACCGTCAGCCGCTTCGGGCGGATCGACGGTGTCCTGGTGAGCGTCGGAGGCCCGCCCGCCGGCACCGTCATGGACACCGACGACGACCAGTGGCGCGACGGGTTCGAGTCGGTCTTCCTCGGCGCGGTACGCCTCGCCCGTGCCGCGGCCAACGCGATGGGCGACCGCGGCGGCCGGGGCCCGGACGGCGAGGGCGTCATCGGGTTCGTGC
The DNA here is from genome assembly GCF_051388915.1 of Yinghuangia sp. YIM S09857. Classification (NCBI taxonomy): domain Bacteria; kingdom Bacillati; phylum Actinomycetota; class Actinomycetes; order Kitasatosporales; family Streptomycetaceae; genus Yinghuangia; species Yinghuangia sp. YIM S09857. Next base: position 84,014 of record NZ_JBPKBH010000007.1, read on the forward strand.
TGTCGACGTCCGTCCACCAGCCGATCGGCGGACTCGCGGTGTCCAACGGCCTGCGCCCCGGGCTCGCGATGACCGCAAAAACCCTCGCCGACGAGCTCGGCCCGCGCGGAATCCGCGTCGTCGGCCTGCTCCCGGCCCGCATCGACACCGACCGGGTGCGCGAGCTGGACGCCCTGTCCGGTGACGCCGCGGGCGCCCGCGCCCGGCACGAGGAGTCCATCCCGCTCGGCCGCTACGGCACGCCCGAGGAGTTCGGCCGCGTCGCCGCGTTCCTGCTGTCACCGGCGGCGTCGTACGTCACCGGCACGATGGTCCCCCTGGACGGCGGCGCGCTGCGCGGCCTCTAGGAAAACACGACCTGAACACACGACCAGAAGACACGACCTGAAGACACGACCTGGGGAACAGCACTCGCCCGGCAGCTCGTTCGGCCAGGGCGGCCGTCGGTCAAGGGCAACCGCGCGCAGGGCGGCACCCAAGCCGGCCCCGCATCCACACAGGACCGCACACTCAGTCCAGGCGGCGCTTGGGCAGACCCTTCGCACTGCGCAGCTCCACCACAACCGGCAGCCGGTGCAACTCGACCGCGTCGCGGCCGTGTTCGATGACGTCCTCGTGGACGGCGTCGAGCACGGCGCGCGGTTCGGCGCCCGCCTCGGTGCGCACCGCGAGCTTCAGCACCGGACCGTGGCGGCGGCGTACCAGCCGGGCGTGCACGCCCTCGATGTCCCGCTCGCGCGCGAGGTCGTCGGCCATCGCGTCGGCGAGCGCGTACCCGTTCACCGTGATGGTGTCCGCGTCGTCGCCGACCAGACCGAAGCCGGTGCCGAGCCCGGACGGGCCCCCGCCCGCGTCCTCGGACGAGTCCGTCACCCGGATCACCTTGACCGGGCGCCGCCGGAACTGCGCGAAGAACCACCACAGACAGATCGCCAGCACCACGCCCGGCACTCCGAAGGCCACCCACCACCACCAGTCGTGGTCGACCAGGCGCGCGGTCTGGCTCTCGGTGATCAGCGGCTTGTGCGGGGTGTGCAGCACATCGCCCAGCGAGTCCTGGAACCACCCGCGCGAGCGCGCGGTGACCGCCAGGCCGCCGACCAGCAGGCCGAGGCCCACGACGGTCAGCAGGGACCGGTTCGCGACACGGCGCATGAGCGTCCGTCACCTCCCACTGGCGGGCTGGAGTCTGACGTCGACACGCGGGACGCGCGCGAGCAGCAGCGCCTCGGAGCGCTCGCGCAGCGCCGTCTCCAGCTCGTCGTGCAGTTCGTCGGGGTCGCGGAAGTGGTAGTCCACCCGCAGCACGGCCTTGCGCCGGGTGACGCGCACGCGCGCGTCCAGCACCCCGGTGGACAGCAGGGCCGTGTGCCGCAGCAGATTGGACGCCGTACGTCGGGTCATGTACGCGGTGATGTCCGGCCCGACCGGTTCCAGCGGCAGCAGGTGGCGGCGGCCCGGCGTCCAGGCCAGGAGCAGCAGCCACAACCCGACCACCGCGGCCACGACGCCGCCGACCCACACCCACTGCTCGGTCCAGTCGTGGGTCTGCACCCACTTCAGGACGTCGTACGCCCACTGCGGCGTGCGCTCAAGGCGCGCCGCGATGCCGAAGAACAGCAGCACCCCGGCGACGCCGCCGATGCCGAGCGCGGTCAGCGCCGCCACGAACCCGCGCGGCGACCACGCGCGGCGCGGCTTGCGGTAGTCCTCGGAGTCGGGCCCGAACCCGCCGGGACCGGTGTCCGGCCCGGACGGCTCGGCCGGTCCGCCCGGCTCGCCCGGCTCGCCCGGCTTCTCCGGCGGTGCGTCGAGCACGCTCACTGCACGCGCCTCCTGCCCTTGCCGATCCGGGTCATGCGGGCCACCACGACGTCGATGCGCACCACGGGCATCCCGGTGAGGCGTTCGACGTCGGACCGTACGCGCTGCCGCACGGTGCCCGCCATCTCCTTCACCTGTCCGGGGTACGGCACGTCCAGGTCGAGGCGTACCGTCGCGTGGTCGTTGCGCAGCTTCACGCCCGCCTTGGGATCGCGGAGCTTGGTCTCCGGCGCGGCGACGCCGGTCGCCTCGCGCGCGGCGCGGGCGGCGATCTTCTCGACCACGCGCTCGCCGATGCGCAGCGAGCCGCGTTCGGCGGGCGGTGCGGGCGGCTCCAGGTGCGAGGGGCCGTCGATGCGCGAATGCCCCATCAGCGGCGCCGGCCGCGCGACGAGAACAGCTCGCTCAGGTCGAGGTCGCCGTCGAAGTAGCGCCCGGCCAGGAAGCCGACCGCGCCCAGGGCGGCGACGAGCAGGAACGCCCCGAAGCCGCCGATGGCGGCGGCGAGGCCGAGGGCCATGCCGACCAGCAGGCCCACGATGGGTGTGCTCATGACTACCTACTCCTCGCAGGTGAAGGGACCGCGTTCGGTCGTCCTCGGTTCGCCTTCGGTTCACCTTCGGTCACGTCGGTCGCCGCGTCACTGCACCCGCGGATTCTGCTTCCGCCGGTGCCGGTCCATGATGGCCCGCCACATCTGCGCGGGCAGGGACCCACGCCGGTAGACGGTCGTCTCGGATGCGCGCGGCGGCTGTTTGCCGCCGTCAGGCCCTGCTCCCCCGGGGGAGAGCAGGGCCCGGTAGCGCACCAGCCCGGCGGCGAACTCCGCGGGGTCGCCGCCCCGGTCCGGATGCCGAGTCTTGACGAACTCCCGGTATTCGCGCAGCAGTTCGCGTCGCTCCAGGTCACTCGGATCCGTGTTCATCGCCGGGCCGCCCGATTCACTGAAGCTGGCGCTCCCTGTCGTCTTCGTGCTCGATGTGGATGTCGTCGACGGCGATGTTCACCTCGACGACCTCCAGCGCGGTCATGCGTTCGACCGACGAGATGACGTTCTCGCGCACCGCCGCGGCGAGTTCGGCGATCGGGACACCGTATTCGACGACGATCGCGAGATCCACGGCGCACTGCTTCTCGCCGACCTCGACGCTGACGCCCTGCGCGACGTTCGGCTTGCCGCCGGGAACGCGCTGGCGTACGGCCGCGAACGCGCGCGCCGCACCGCTGCCGAGCGCGTACACACCGGAAATGTCACGTGCGGCAATGCCGGCGATCTTGGCGACCACGCCGTCCGCGATCGAGGTGCGCCCCCGGTCCGAACTCAGACGTGCCACTTCGGTGCCGCTGGAGCGCTGCTGTCCCGGCACGCGCTCTGCCCCCTCCTTCTCCACCGCCTGCGAACCACTCCGCTGGGCCGTCGTGTCCGGCATAGACGCACTTCCCTTCGCCATAGGATTCTCCCCCGGTGTTCGATCCTGCACATGCCCTGTCTCGGGATCGCCACACCTGTAACAGGGTATGAGCACAAGGCCCCTGACACGGGGATTCAGACGACTGTCCCGCGCGGCGTGGACAGGCGACCGGCCATGCGGTGTGGACGAAGCGGCGGGCGAATGAACAAGCGAGAAGACAGCGCGGCGGCGGCCCGGATGCCGACCGCGGCGGAACTCCTGGCGGCGACGGGCGGCGACGCGCCGACGGCCGTACACCCGGCGGCGAACGGCGCCGCAGCTCGGGCGCGGGGCGGCCGGAGCGGCCGGGGGCAGGGCGGCCACGACGACCAGGCGCAGGGCGGCGGACTCGCGGCCCTCGGCGCCGCGGTCGGCCTGACCGAGGCACCCGACGCACGCGCCCTGCGCGAGGCCGCCGACGCGGAGCCGGGCGTACGCTCCCGCAGCTGCCTGATCCGCACCGACGACGCCACCGGCGAGACCACGGTGACGATTTCGGTGGCGATCGCGTACGGCCTCGCCCTGCACGCGGTCGCCGAACGGGTGCGCGAACGCGTCGCCGCCGCCGCGGTCGACGTGCTCGGCGTCGCACCCCCCGCCACGAAGCGCACCGGCGCCAAGGCGACGAAGAAGACCGCGGCCGCGGCGAAGTCCCAGGCCGCCGGCGCAAAGAAGACGACCGCGAAGCGCGGCGGCACCCTGCGCGTCGACGTCAAGGTCGTCTGGCTCGACGAACCCGACCCGAACGGCTGACTCCCGTCACACTTCCGAGCGACAGCGCGCGGCACGCCGCGCGACGGGGGCCCACCCGAATCACCCCGCCAGCGCCGCCGGTTCCTCGTCGTCCTGACCACGCACAGGTCGCCCGTCGGCGGGCCCGTCCGTACCGACCCCGCTCCCCTCGCCATCCGCGCGGACGTCGCCGTCGCGGAACTGCCGGTGGTACAGGTCGGCGTACGTCCCACCGCGCGCCAGCAACTCCTCGTGCCGCCCGCGCTCGGCCACGCGCCCGTCGTCGATCACCAGGATCTCGTCGGCGTCCCGGACCGTCGACAACCGGTGCGCGATGACCAGCGCGGTACGCCCCCGCAGCGCGTTGCCGAGCGCGCGCTGCACGGCCGCCTCCGACTCGGAGTCCAGGTGCGCGGTCGCCTCGTCCAGCACCACCACGCGCGGTGCCTTGAGCAGCAGCCGTGCGATGGCGAGCCGCTGCTTCTCGCCGCCGGAAAGGCGGTGTCCGCGCTCGCCGACGACGGTGTCCAGGCCGTCCGGCAGATTGGCCACGAGTTCGAGGATGTTCGCGTCGCGCAGCGCCTGCCACAGCTCGTGCTCCTCGGCGTCGGGCCGCGCGTAGAGCAGGTTGCCGCGGATCGTGTCGTGGAACATGTGCGAGTCCTGCGTCACGACCCCGACCGCGTCACGCAGCGACTCCAGGGTCACGTCGCGGACGTCGTGGCCGCCGATGCGCACGGCGCCCTCGGTCGTGTCGTACAGCCGTCCGACCAGGCTGGTGATGGTCGTCTTGCCGGCCCCGGACGGCCCGACGAGCGCGATCATCTGGCCTGGCTCGGCGGTGAAGGAAACGTCGTGCAGCACCTGTCCGCCGCGGGCGCGGTCGAGGACGGCCACGGATTCGAGGGAGGCGAGGGAGACTTCGTCGGCCGCCGGGTAGCGGAAGCCGACGTGGTCGAACTCGACGCGGGCGGCGTCGGCGGGCAGCGGGGCCGCGCCGTCCTTGTCCGCGACCATCGGGTCGAGGTCGAGCACCTCGAAGACGCGCTCGAAGCTGACGAGCGCGGTCATGATGTCGACGCGGACGTTGGCCAGTGCGGTGAGCGGTCCGTACAGGCGGCCGAGCAGGACGGTGAGCGCGACGAGCGTTCCGACGCTGAGCTTGCCGTCGACGGCGAGGTGCCCGCCGACGAGGTACACCAGCGCGGTGGCGAGCGCCGCCACCAGCGTGAGGGCGGTGGCGAAGACGCGGTTGACCAGGGCGATGCGGATGCCGATGTCCCGCACCCGGCCCGCGCGGGCGGCGAAGACGCGGTCCTCCTCCTCGGGACGCCCGAAGATCTTGGCGAGCATCGCGCCGGAGACGTTGAAGCGCTCGGTCATCACCGTGGACATCTCGGCGTTGAGCTGCATCTGCTCGCGCGTGAGTGCCTGGAGGCGGCGTCCTATCCACTTCGCCGGGATGACGAACAGCGGCAGCAGCACCAGCGAGATCAGCGTGATCTCCCAGGCCAGGTAGAACATCGTGCCGGCGACCAGGACCAGGCTGACCACGTTGGAGACGGTGCCGGCGAGGGTCGAGGTGAAGGCGCGCTGCGCGGCGAGCACGTCGTTGTTGAGGCGCGAGATGAGCGCGCCGGTCTGCGTACGGGTGAAGAACGCGACGGGCATGCGCTGCACGTGGGCGAACACCTGGGTCCGCAGTGCGTAGATCGAGCCCTCGCCGATCCGCGCGGAGTACCAGCGCTCCACCAGGCCGACCCCCGCGGCCACGACGGCGATCCCCGCCACCACCAGCGCGAGCGTCGTCACCAGCCCCGCGTCATGCCCGAGCACCCCGTCGTCGACGATCCGCTGCGCGAGCAGCGGCGGCACGATCATCAGCACCGCGTCGACGACGACGAGCACCAGGTACGCCGCGATCTGCCCGCCGAACGGCCGCGCGAAGGCCCCCACCCGCCGCACGGTCCCGGGCGCCAGCTTCTGCTTGACCACCGAACCGTCACGGGACCACGAACGCGGGGAAACCCCCAGAGAGCCGCCGGGCATCATGCGTTGTCATTCCCCCTAGCGGGTCCACGGCGAGAGCATCTCCCCCACCAAGTCGCCCCACTCAACGCCCGCCCGGGAAAAATCCTTCCAGCCCCTCACCCCGCACCGCGGTGTTCCGGTCGTCGACCGCGAGCACGCGGGCCGTCCGAGCCGCCGCGGCAACCACGCCGGGCCGTCCCGGCGCGTCCAGATAGACCTCGTCGGCGGCGTCGGCGCCGACCGCATCCTGCACGGCACTGTAGGCGGCGCCGAGGCGCCCCATCAGCTCGGCCTCCTCCTCGGTGCGCAAGGACCGCCCCGCCCAGGGGCGGGGATCGTCCGCATCGCCGAAGTCGTCGAAGTCGTCGAAGTCGTCGAAGTCGTCGAAGTCGTCGAAGAGGACGTGCACGACGTGGTCGAGGTCCTCGAACTGATCCGGGTCGAGCCACACCTCGCGCTGCCGCCGCGTGCTCGGCAGGGCTTCGACCGCCGCCACGACGTGAAGTCGGTAGGCGGGCAGCGCTATGCCTTGGTCGGTCACGGGGTGACGCTACCCGACCCGCGACCGATCACCTCCGAGGTGGGACCAACTCCCTTGCGACTACTCGCCCTTGCCGAGGAGGTCGCGGAGGCGGCGGGCCTGGGCCCCTCGTTCGGCGGCGCGCTGTTCGTCGTAGGAGCGGGCGGCGGCGCCTCGGAGGAGGGCCTTGGTCTCGACGACGGCGTTGCGGGGGGCCCGGGTGAGGGCCTTGGCGAGGTCCAGGGCCGCGTCGTCGAGGGCGTCACGGGGGACGACGTTGGTGGCGATGCCGAGCGCGGCGGCCTCGTCGGCGCCGATGCGGCGGCCGGTCACGCAGATCTCCAGGGCGCGCGAATAGCCGACCAGGTCGACCAGCGGCTTGGTGCCGGCCAGGTCGGGGACCAGGCCGAGCGAGGTCTCCGCCATCGAGAACTGCACGTCCTCGGCGCACACCCGGACGTCGCAGGCCAGCGCGAGCTGGAACCCGGCCCCCACCGCGTGGCCCTGCACCGCCGCGATGGAGACCAGGTCCGGGCGCCGCCACCAGGTGAACGCCTCCTGGAAACCGGAGATGGCCGCGTCGAGACCGGCGTCGTCCTGGTCCGCCAGGTCGGCGAGCGCGGCCTCGCCGGGGACTCCCCCTCCGCCCGGGAACAGACGGCGGTCGAGGCCCGCCGAGAAGGAGGTGCCCTCTCCCCGGAGCACAACCGCGCGGACGTCTCCGGGCAGCGAGCGCCCGATCCCGGCAAGCTCCCGCCACATGGCGGGCGTCTGCGCGTTGCGCCGGTCCGGATTGGCCAGGGTCACCACGGCGAGCGGACCCGTCTGTTCCAGACGGACGTACTCCGACATGCTCTGCCTCCACGTGAGGTGCGGGGCCCGGGCCGGACGGCGGACCGGGTGCGCCGAGATCGGCCACCCGTTCCGGCAGGAGACGGGTGGCCGCACGCGAGAGATGATACCGGCTGGTAACTTCACGAGCCGTCGGCTGGTGCGATGTCAGTGCAAGAGTTGTGCAGGCAGTACAAGGTGGAGCTCGGGAGGGCTCAGGAAGATGTAGCCCTGGTCTTGCCGCGCGTGGCCCCGCCCCTTCCGCGCAGGGTCACACCCGATTCGCTCAGCATCCGGTGCACGAAGCCGTAGGAACGGCCCGTCGCCTCCGCGAGTGCGCGGATGCTGGCGCCGGAGTCGTACTGTTTCTTGAGGTCCGCCGCGAGCTTTTCGCGCGCGGCACCGGTCACCCGGCTGCCCTTCTTCAGAGTCTCGGCCACACGTGCCTCCTCATGGGAAGTGCGCTCTGGGTTCCCATGATCACCCCTCGCGGGCGGCAAGGCCAGTGATTCCGCGGAGCCCGTCGGCCCGCCGACAGGCCTTGATCGGCCGCTCGGCGGGCAAGATCCACCGTCCGGAACCCGCGGTTCCGGAGGGAATTCCTTGACCGTGTCCGCTGTTGGTCCATAAAGCCGCTGGTCACCCACAAGGTCTGCGACCTTGCTGAGCGTCATTGATCACCTGGTTGGGCCCGCAACCGGAAGATCCGGAATTTGGGATTCCTCTTGTGAGGATTTCGTGTGGGAATCCCGCACGGACCGGGAAACCCCGGCGTCAGCAGGTCCTACGGGCCGTCGCGGCAGCGCACCCGGGCTCGGCGGGCGGCACGGGAAAACCCACCGCAACGCCCCCAGGGTGACGAACACCCGGCTCGGACAGGCCCGGACGCGCGCTCAGGCGAGGGCGACGAGGTCGGCGTAGTCCGCGCTCCACAGGTCCTCGACGCCGTCCGGCAGCAGGATGATGCGCTCGGGCTGCAACGCCTCGACCGCGCCCTCGTCGTGCGTCACCAGCACGACCGCACCGGCGTACGAGCGCAGCGCGGACAGCACTTCCTCGCGGCTCGCCGGGTCCAGGTTGTTGGTCGGCTCGTCGAGCAGCAGCACATTGGCCGCCGACACCACCAGCGTCGCGAGCGCGAGACGGGTCTTCTCACCGCCGGACAGCACCGCGGCCGGTTTGTCGACGTCGTCGCCGGAGAACAGGAACGAGCCCAGGACCTTGCGTACTTCGACCAGGTCCATGTCGGGCGCGGCCGAACGCATGTTCTCCAGGACGGTGCGCTCCGGGTCGAGCGTCTCGTGCTCCTGCGCGTAGTAGCCGAGCTTGAGGCCGTGGCCCGGCTCGACGCGCCCGGTGTCCGGTTGCTCGACCCCGGCCAGCAGCCGCAGCAGCGTGGTCTTGCCCGCGCCGTTGAGGCCGAGGATGACCACGCGCGAGCCCTTGTCGATCGCGAGGTCGACGTCGGTGAAGATCTCCAGCGAGCCGTACGACTTGGACAGCTCCGACGCCATCAGCGGCGTCTTGCCGCACGGCGCCGGGTCCGGGAACCGCAGCTTGGCGACCTTGTCGGACTGGCGTACGCCTTCCAGCCCGGACAGCAGCCGCTCGGCGCGCCGGGCCATGTTCTGCGCGGCCACGGTCTTGGTCGCCTTCGCGCGCATCTTGTCGGCCTGCGACATGAGCGCGGCGGCCTTCTTCTCGGCGTTGTCGCGCTCGCGCTTGCGGCGGCGCTCGTCCGTCTCACGCTGCGTCAGGTACGCCTTCCAGCCCACGTTGTAGACGTCCAGCGCGGTGCGGTTGGCGTCCAGGTGGAACACCTTGTTGACGCACGACTCGACCAGGTTCACGTCGTGGCTGATGACGATGAACCCGCCCTTGTACGTCTTGAGGAAGTCGCGTAGCCAGACGATCGAGTCGGCGTCGAGGTGGTTCGTCGGCTCGTCGAGCAGCAGCGTGTCGGCGTCCGAGAAGAGGATGCGGGCCAGCTCGACGCGGCGGCGCTGGCCGCCGGAGAGCGTGTGCAGCGGCTGCGACAGGATGCGGTCCGGCAGCCCGAGGCTCGCGGCGATGGTGGCGGCCTCGGCCTCGGCGGCGTACCCGCCTTTGGTGAGGAACTCGGTCTCCAGGCGCGCGTACCGGCGCATCGCCTTCTCGCGGGGCTCGCCGACCGAGTTGGACATCGTCTCCTCGGCGGCCCGCATGCCCGAGATGGCCGTGTCGAGGCCGCGCGCGGAGAGGATGCGGTCGGTGGCGAGCACGTCGAGGTCGCCGGTCCGCGGGTCCTGCGGCAGGTAGCCGACCTCGCCCGAGCGGGCGATGGCGCCGGCGGCGGGCTGCGTCTCGCCCGCGAGGGTCTTGGTCAGCGTTGTCTTGCCCGCGCCGTTGCGGCCGACGAGGCCGATGCGGTCGCCGGGGGCCACTCGGAAGGTGGCGGATTCGAGCAGAATGCGGGCGCCCGCGCGCAGTTCGACGGCGGTGGCAGTGATCATGTCGGGAACGTGGCTCCAAATAGGGCCGGATGCCGGCTCCGGCGGACAGGGGCATGGGGACCTCAGAGGGCGGCGCGCACCGCCTCGCCCTAATGCACCCCGCGGTCACGCAGCGGATTGAAAACCCTCACGACCATGCGTGGCAGTCTAGCCGGACACCGCCGTACGCCCGTCGCCAGGCCGCCGCCGATGCTGCGCATGCCACCCGCGGGGATCGCCCCTAAATTCCGACAAAAGGGATATTGATCTCCGCCGGACGACGGGTGGTCCCATGCAGTTCAACGACGACGCCGACCTCGACACGTCGCAGATCGAGGACGCGCGGGGGTCCCGGGGCGGCGGCGGACTGCGCGGCGGTCCGGGCCTCAAGATCGGCGGGGGCGCCGGGATCCTCATCGCCGTCGTCGCGCTGATCTTCGGCATCAGCCCCGACAACCTGGGCCTCGGCGACGGCGGCGGAGGCAGCGACCTCCCGGCCGACAACCAGGCGCTCGCCGACTCCTGCCGCTCCGGACGCGACGCCAACGCGCGCGACGACTGCCGCATCGTCGGCGTCGTCAACAGCGCGCAGAGCTACTGGGACGGCGAGTTCACCGCGCGCGGCGGACGCTACTCGGCCGCGCCCACCCGGTTCTTCAGCGGCTCGGTGGGCACCGCGTGCGGCGGCGCGACGTCGGCGGTCGGGCCGTTCTACTGCCCGGCGGACCGGAAGGTCTACATCGACCTCGGCTTCTTCAACGAACTGCGCACCGAATTCGGCGCCCGGGGCGGCCCGTTCGCCGAGGCGTACGTCATCGCGCACGAGTACGGCCACCACATCCAGAACCTGACGGGCCAGATGGCCAAGGTCGGCAACGACCGGCAGGGACCGCAGAGCGGGGCCGTACGCCTCGAACTCCAGGCCGACTGTTACGCCGGCGTCTGGGCGAAGAACGCCACCCGGCCGCAGCCGAACGGCGCGCCGCCGCTCATCACCCAACTCACCGACCAGGACATCGCGGACGGCCTGGACGCCGCCGCGGCGGTCGGGGACGACCGGATCCAGCAGGAGTTCCAGGGGCGCGTGAACCCGGAGAGTTGGACGCACGGCTCGGCGGCGCAGCGGCAGCAGTGGTTCACGCAGGGGTATCGCGCGGGTGACATGGGGTCGTGCGACACGTTCAGCGGGCGGATCTGAGCACGGTCCCGATTCGGGCAGATCTGACCGCGGCGGACCCGGCCGGACGCGGACCCGGCCGGACGCGGACCCGGTGGAGCACCCAACCGACGTTCAGACGCCGAGCGCGTCCACGTCGCACCACACGACCTTGCCGCCCGGGACCGAGCGGCTGCCCCACGACTCGGCGAGGGCCTCGACCAGCAGAAGCCCGCGCCCGTGTTCGTCGGCGGAGGACTCGGCAGCCGACTTCGCCCGTCTCTGACGCGGCAGCGGCACCCCCGCGTCGGTCACCGAGATCCGGATCGTACGCTCGCCGCGCAGTACTTCCACGGTGACGGTGGTCGACTGCGGCGAGTGCTGCACGGCGTTGGTGACGAGTTCGGACACCAGGAGTTCGAGGACGTCCAGGGGTTCGCCCGGTATCGCCTCCCGCATCGAACCGCGCAGGGCGTGCCGCGCACGCGGGACCGCCTCGACCGTGGCGGGCAGGCACAGCGAGAGGACCACGGCCGCGAAGCCCTGCGGCATCGGCGGGCCGGGGTGCTGCGCCCGCCCCGGATGCCGTCCCGAAGCGTCCCCGGGGGACGTCGCCTGGGCGGGTATGGGCGAGACCGGGATGGCCGGTGCGGGGATCGGTGGTGCGCCGGCGGGTGGTGAGGTCGGCGACGGGACCTGGGTGTGGACCGGTTTCGGTGTGTCGGAACTGGACTCCCCGTGCTGCCGCAACGGTGCGGTCTCGCCCACAGCTCCCCCTGATCGCCGGATCGTGCTGCTCGCCGTGCCCTTGTGCCCGCGGGCGGTTTCCTCGGTTCCCCTGTATGTGAGATCGACTTGTGCGCCGCGCGCGAAACCTGGTTGGCGGTATCAGACACGGACGAGGCACGGTCGGCAGGTGCACAGGTGGTGGTCGGCGACCGGGGGCGCACGCCCGGCGCACGGGGGTGGCGACGGCGCGTACCGTGGCAGGGAGAGAGACACCGCGCCACGTCGTGGCGCTCTACCGGCGGGAGGGCGCCACGTGATAGGCGGCATCTTCGAGGAGTTGTTCAGCCCGGGGCGCAAGCACACCAACGACGAGCACAACCGGCTCGCGCTCGCGCGCGACGACGACCACGAGCAGGGCGGGCCCGGGCCGATCGACCTGGACAAGGGGGTCGTGGTGATCCGGCGCACGGTCCCGGCGGCTGCGGCGTCGGACTCGGCCACGGGGACGGATCCGGCGGCGGACGAGGGCGGTTCGGAGGACGCGGCCGCGGAGGCGGTCGCCGACGACGGGGTTGGGGGCGGTGCTCCGGGTAGTTCGTCCGGTGGGACTTCCACTGCGTCTTCCGGTGGGTCTTCGGGTCGGTCCGCGGGCGGGTTGGCGCCGTCCGCGGATGGTTCCTGAGGCCGCCGCTTCCGGTCGCCGGGGGCCTGCCGCGTCCGCTCTGACCTGCCCCGGTCCGGTCGGCGCCGGGAACCAACCGGCGCGCTGAGACGTCCCGTTTGCCGGGTGGTGCGTACGGTGCGACCGCCCTGTGCCGACACACCGCGCGGGCGCTACCGTCGGCACGAACAGCGGCAACTGAAGCGTCCGCGTCACGGAGGATCCGCATGCAGCCACGGCTTGAGGCCACCTTGGCCGACTTCGTCCCGGCCCTGCGCTTCCTGTCCCCCGACCGCGTCGACCGGCACCTGGGCCACCCCGACCTGCCGCCCGCGTGGTGGACGAGCGTGCCCATCTCGCGCGCCGTCGAGGCCATCGGCGCGACGGAGCTGCCGAACCGGCTCGCGGACCTGGCGTACGGCGAACTCCGCCACCTTCGGCTCGGCGACCTGCTCCCGGCCGCGTGGCTCGCCCGCAACGACTTCCGGCTGTCCCAGTGGCCCGACGCGGCGCGTACGAACGTCCTGGTCCGGACACCCGATTGGGCGGACCTGCTGACCGCCACCGTGCAGGAGATCGGCGACTGGACCCAGATCGGGACGTCGACCGTGCGTCCGGTCATCTCGCAGTTGTTCGCGGAGGTCCTGGGGCTGCTGCCGGACGAGGCGCGCACGATGGACACACCGGCCGTGCCGGGCGAGGACGGCGACGTCGAGGCGTCCGCTGCGGACACGGACGTGGATGGGCCGGAGGAGGACACCGCCGAGGATCGGACCGAGGAATCGACTCCGGCCGCCCCGCCTGTTCCGGCGCCGTCGCCGCGCGGCATCCGCATCAGCAAGCGGCCTCCTGTCACACCCGTCCCGGAGCCGGTCGTGGAAATCGGCCCCCCGGACCGGGAAGTCGAAGGTCTCGAACCGGTCAGCGACCTCCTCGACGCGATCGAGGACGAACTGCGCCCGGTCAGCATGCCCGCGCCGCCCACCGGCGACCTCGGCGACGTCGTCCGCTGGCTCGCCGAGGAGGCACCGGACGTCCCGCTGATGTCCGAACTCGCGCGCGTGACGCTGGAGACCGTGGCCGTCGTGGGCATCGAGGGCGCGCCACCCGAGGTGCGCACGGCCCTGCTGCGGCTGACGTCGCTGGTCCCCGAGACGCTGCTGCCCGAGGGGCTGGACGTGTCGGAGGACGCGTTGGCGGTGCCCGGAGCCGAGTTGGAGGACCCGTACGACGCGCCCGAGATGACCGCGATGCTGGGGGCGGTCCGACCGGACGACGCGGCGTTCGCGGCCGAACCGGACGACGGGGACGCCTGGGTCGACACCGGCGACGGGGGCGACGACCGGTCTGCGGCGGAGTCGGGCACGGCGTCCGACGCGCGGTCGGATTCCTGGGCCGAGGGCCTGGTCCAGCCCGGGGCCGACGCGCGGCCGCCGTTCGGTGCCGACGATCTGACCGTGCTGGCCATGCCCGCGGCCGCACCCGCGCCTCCGGGGGTACCGCCGGTCGGAGCGGACGACCTGACGATGCTCGCCATGCCGGCCGTCGCCCCGGACGACACCGACGCAGACGCGGCGGACGCGCGGCATGCCGACGACGCGTTCGACGCCTTCGGCGAGGTGCCGCCGGCGACACGCGAGGACCGGGCCGTACGCACGGACGCGCCGGAGCACTCCGCGGCGGACGCGATGGACGCGGCGAATTCGGTGGACTCGGTGGACGCCTTCGGCGAGATCCCGCCGGCCACCCGCGAGGACCTGCCGGCGCAGCCCGCGCCCCGGGACCACGAGCGCGACGCCGCGGACGAGTCGGTCGACGCGTTCGGCGAGATTCCGCCCTCGACGCGCGACGACCTCCCGGTGCCGCCCGCCGCCGCGCAGTCCCGCGAGCCCGCGGCGTTCGCGTCCGCGGCGCCGCAGACGCAGGCCGAGTGGGACTCGGACGAAGTGCTCGACCCGACCTCGCTCGGCGTCGGCCCGTCGTGGATCCGCGGCGGCGGCGCCAAGGCCCTGCCGGGCCAGGACGAGGGCCCGCACGAGGGCCAGGATGAGGACCCGGACGACGAGGTGACGGTCGAGGTCGACGCCCGGTCCGCGGCGCCCGACCACGTGTCCGACGCCTCCGACTCCCTCCGTTCCTCCGCCGCGCCCGAATCCGCCGAGGACACGCCCGCCCCCCGCGATCCCCGTGCCGAAGCCGCCGCCACCAAGGCCGCCGCGGCTGCCCGGGCCGAGGCCGCGCGTGCCGAGGCGGCGTCGCGGTCGGAGTCGGCGTGCGGCTCGGACGCGTCGGGCCCCGGCTCGTCGTCCGCGCTGCCGGAGACCCAGCAACCGGCGGGCGCCGTACCGGACATCGTGATTCCGCCGAGGCCGACGCAGCCGCCGCCCATCCCGCCGCGGCCGACGAGCGCGCCGCCGGGCGCCGACGCCGCGCACGCGGCCGAAGCCCCCGGGGCCGCAACGGACTTCGACTCCGGACCGGCCTCGGACTCCGTCGGCGACGACGACTTCGACCCTGACCGGACCCCCGCTCCCGCGTCCGCCAACATCGTGATGGTGCTGGCCGCGTGGTTCACCGGTCGCGAACCGCGCTGGCGGACCCTCGCCCGGGACCGGCTGTTCACCGACAGCCCGCGCGAACTCTCGTCCATCGCCGCCGAGTTCGACAAGGACTCGGCCGAGGTCGCCGCGCTGGAACGGACGTTGCGCCGACACCTGCACGAGCAGGTGGACCAACCGGGCGGCACCCAGGTGCGCGAGCACCTCGCGTACGTGCGCGACAGCCTCGGCCCGGTCGCGACCGTCACCGAACTCCGGGCCCTGGACGACCGGCACAGCGCCTCGGTGCCGGGCCTCGGCGTGCAGTTGTGGCAGGTCGTACGCGGCCTCCTCGACCTCAACACCTCCGCCGACGGCTGGCTCACGGCCGGTGCGCCGGGCGAACTGGAGTCGCGCACCTCGGAGATCGTCGGCGCGGTGTGCGAACGCGAGGGCGCCGTCCCGCTCTCCGCGCTCGAACCGCCGCTGTCCGCACTGGGCATCCGCCCCAAGGTGCGCGAGGCGTGGATCGCCCGGCTCGACGGCTTCGAGGTTGCGGACGGCGTCGTACGCCCGTGGCCGCGCGACGAGTCGGGCGAGGCCTCGGCCGTACCGGAGACCGGCGGGAACCCGGCGATGGCGGCGACGATGGAGGCCGAACGCCCGGCCGCGTTCGCCGCGTCGGCCCCGATGGCTCCGGCGGCCGCTCCCGACGCCCCGGAGGAGCCCGCGCCCGGTCCGGAGGCCGCGATGCCGTCCTGGCCCCCGCCCGGTGCGGTCGCCGCGTCCCCGGAGACCCCGGCCGACCCCGGCGAGGCGGCCCGCTGCTTCCGCGACGACCAGGGCGTGTGGTGGTACCGGGTGGACGTCGACATGCCGCTGATCGACGGCGAACGCCTGCCGCTGCCCCCGCAGTTCGTGCTCTCCCTCGGCCTGCGCCCGGACCGGAGCCTGCGCCTGCACCACGCGGCGGGACCGGCTGCGCTGCGGTGGGAGCACGAGCCGTACTGCGTCTCCCTGCGGGCCGTCCTGGCCGGACTCGGCGCCGAGGACGGCGACATGGTGTTCATCGGCTCGGTGCGCCCCGGACGCCTGGAGACGCGCCTGCTGGCCGGGGACGGCAAACTCCGCCTTCCGCGCTGGGCCCGCGCCCTGCGCCACACCGGCGTCGACCCGGTCCCGGACCAGGTCAACCTGCCGGCCCTGCTGGGCGCCCGGCTCGGGCTCGACGAGAACTGCGACCTGAAGGCCGTCCTCAAGCGCCTCCAGGACCGCGGCGACACCGACGTCCTGGAGCTCCTGGGAGTCGCTCCCAGCCGCTGACTCCGGCCCCGCGGGTGCGTGCCCGACACCCCGGTGCGCGGATAGTTGTATGAGTCAGGCAAACTGCGGTGAGGAGCCGGAGCCGCGCCACCGGATTGTCGGGGCGCAGGAGGGGACGGGCATGAGCGGGACCACGGGCGCGAACGCACACGGGACGCACGACGGCCACGACGTGGAGCGCGTACCGCTGCCGGTCCACCGCCGCACGCTGAACTTCGACGCGTTCGAGGAGGGCGGCGACCTGCTCGTCACCGCGTACCTGCGCGACGAGCGGCCGTGGCAGACCGACGCACGGGCGGTGCTGCACCACATGCAGTTGGACGTACGCGTACGCAAGTCCGACATGGTCATCACCGCGGCCGATGCCGCCATGCACAGTTTTCCGCACGCGGAATGCCCGCTGATCGCGCCGAAGTTCGGCGAGTTGGTCGGCATGCGCGTGGGCTCCGGTTTCAACGCCCGGCTCCAGGAGGGCTTCCGCGGCGTCTCGGGCTGCTCGCACCTGTTCGAGCTGTCCCGTGCGCTCGGGTCGGCGGTGTTCCAGAGCGTCATGTCCTGCCACGCCCGGGCCCGCCTTGAGGCGAACCCCGAGCCCCGCCCGGGGCTCCACCCGCTTCCCTCCGACGTCGTCGACCGCGTGGTCGCCCCGATCCGCGGCACATGCCACATCTGGTCCGAGGGCGGCGTCGCGGAGACCAAGGTGCGGGCGGGCGTGGACCTCAACCACGGCCCGTACCCGATCCCCACCCTGGCCGTCCTCCGCAACCTGGACTGACACCGGCCCATCCCCCCGAGCCTGACCGTCACCACCGGTAGATGCCCCCACTCCGTCACCCCTATTAGGCCAAACGGGTGACGTCACTCGAACATGCGGACGCGCCACCCTTTCGCCACTACCTTCTGTCGTCGGACGATCACATTCCGATCACTCGACCGGAGGTTTCGATGATCGCTGTCCGCGCTTCCAGCAGATCCCTTTCGGAGCTGCTGCATGCATTCGATGTCCCGGACTCGCTCCGGGCGGAGATCCTCGGGGGACTCATCGTCATGTCACCACTCACGCGCGGACGACACGCGCTCACCGTCGACCTGGTGCGCTGCCAGCTCCAGCGCGCTTGCCCGCCCGGCCACCGCCCCATCGGCGGCATCCGCTACCGCTGCCCCGCGACCGGCGACGAACCGATCCCGGACCTGACCGTCGTCCCCGACCAGGCCCTGGACGAGGACCTGCGCTTCCACGCCCTCGACATCGTCGAACTCGTCGTCGAGGTCGGCTCCGAATCCAGCATCAGGAACGACCGCGAGCCCAAACGCCTCCTGTACGCGAGCCAAGGCATCCCGCTCTACCTACTCGTCGACCCCCTGCTGGCCCTCGTCACCCTCTACACCGACCCCCAGCACGGCGACTACCTGGCCCACCACACCGTCGCCTTCGGCGATCCGATCACCATCCCGGCCCCCTTCGCCCTGCGCCTGGAGACCGACCAGTTCCCCGCCAAGCCCCACCGCCCCCGCCGACACCTCCCATGACGCCCCCGAGAACCAAAGGACAGAGACAGGGACAGAGACAGGGACAGAGACAGTGCGTTCGATCTCGATACGTCCGAACTTCCGTCCTGCATAAGGCGCTGACGTGACGTGGATGGGGCGGCCCCCGGGACTTCGGGAGCCGCCCCGTCTGTTCGTCTGCTTCGGCTACGGAGACGCGATGCGGTTCAGGCCGGGTGGGAGCTGTGCCGCGGCCGAACGGTCCAGCAGCCACAGGGTGTTGCGGCGGCCGTACGCTCCCGCTGCGGGTACCTGCTTGTCGCCGCCGCCCGCGAGGGCGATGCGGACGGCGGCCGCCTTGTCCTCGCCGGCCGCCAGCAGCCACACGTCCTTGGCGGTACGGATCGCCGGGAACGTCAAGGTGATCCGAGTCGGCGGGGGCTTCGGAGCGCCACGTACCGCGACCACCGTGCGCTCGATCTCCAGGACCGCGGGCAACTCCGGGAACAGCGAGGCGACATGGGTGTCCGGGCCGACGCCGAACATCGCGATGTCGAAGGACGGGACGTCCACCCCGCCCCGCTCCCCCGCCGTCTCCGCCCGTGCCGCGACCGCCAGTTCGGCCGCGTAGCGGACCGCCGCGGCCTCCGGGTCGCCGCCGTCCGGCCCGTCCGAGGCCGGCATAGGATGCACGAACCCGGGGGCCAGCGGCAGCTTGTCGAGAAGTTCGGCGCGCGCCTGCGTCTCGTTGCGCTCCGGGTCCCCGCTCGGCAGGAACCGCTCGTCGCCCCACCACACATGGACGTGCGCCCAGTCGACCGCGTCCCGCGCCGGGGACGCGGCCAGTTCGCGCATCAGCGCGTTGCCGTTGCGGCCGCCGGTGAGCACGATGTGCGCCACCCCGCGGGCGGCCTGCGCGTCGACGAGCCGGGTGATGAGCCGGGCCGCCGCCGCACGGGCCAGGAGGGTCGCATCCGCGTGGATCCGGACCGCGGGAGTCGCGGTCACGACGACCCCCCGCCCGTGCGCTTGCGCGCCGACCGCGAACCGGAGGACGACGAGGACGATCCAGAAGGCTTCGCCGACTTCTTCGCCGCACCCGACGACCCCGACGACCCCGACGCCCCGGACGACCCGGACGACCCGGAAGCCCGCGAAGTCCCCGACGCGTTCGGCGCGTTCGAGCCGCCCCCGGACGTACGCGACGCCGCCCGCTTCGCCGCCGGCTTGGCGACATCGGCGGTGTCCGCCATCGTCGGCCCCCCGGGCAGCGCCGCGAGCGCCACCGAGGACGCCTCGTTCTCGGCCGCCTCCACCGCCTCGTCCGAAGCACCGGCCGACGCCGCGCCGGACGCCTTGGCCTCCTGCGCCGCGTGCGCGAGGGTCGTGGCGTAGACGTCGTCCGGGTCGAGGCGCCGCAGCTCCTCCGCGATCAGCTCGGCCGCGTCACGCCGCTTGAGGGCGACGTGGCGGTCCGGCTGGCCGGGCGTCGAGAGCGTCGCCAGGACGCCGTCCGGACGCGTGATCGCGATGTCGCCCTTGACGGTGTTCAGCCGGACCGCGGTGATGCCCGGGCCCGCCGAGATCACCCGTTCGACCGGGACCTTGAGGCGGTCGGAGAGCCACAGCGCCATCAGTTCCGCACTCGGGTTGCCCGCCTTGGCCTCGACCGCGGCCCCGGTGATGCGGTCGTAGCGCTGGTCGAGCGCCGCGGCCAGCAGGCTGCGCCAGGTCGTCGTACGCGTCCAGGCCAGGTCCGTGTCGCCCGGCACGTAGCCGGACGCGCGGATCTCCAGCCAGTCCTGGCGCCGGGGCGCGGCCACCGCGTCCGTGATCCTGCGCTGCGCGAGGACGCCGAGCGGGTCCTTGCTGGCCGTCTCGGGCGCCTTGCCCGGCCACCACACCACCACCGGGGCGTCCGGCAGCAGCAGCGGCAGGCACACCGACTCGGCGTGCTCGGCCAGTTCGCCGTGCAGCCGCAGGACGACCGTCTCGCCCGCCCCGGCGTCGCCGACGCGCACCTCGGCGTCCAGGCGCGGCGGGATGTCCGGCCCGGGGCGGCCGATCACCACGAGGATGCGCGAGGGGTGCTCGCGCGCGGCCTCGACCGCGGCCTTCATGGCGTCGTACTGGTTGCTCTCGTCGGTGACGATGACCAGCGTGAGCACCATGCCCAGCGCGGGCGAGCCGATGGCGTGCCGCGCGTCGACCAGTGCGGCGTTGACGGCACTGGACTTCGTGTCGGTCAGGTCGATCATCATGGGCGGCGCCAGCTCCGTCCGTCACGTGCGAGCATTTGGTCGGCGGCCTCGGGGCCCCACGTCCCGGAGACGTAGGTATCGGGCTTGCCGTGCTTGTCCCAGTACTTCTCGATCGGGTCGAGGATCTTCCAGGACGCCTCGACCTCCTCCCAACGCGGGAACAGCGGGGCGTCGCCCAACAGCACGTCGAGCAGCAGGCGCTCGTACGCCTCCGGGCTGGACTCGGTGAAGGACTCGCCGTACGCGAAGTCCATGTTGACGTCCCGGACCTCCATCGCCGTCCCGGGCACCTTCGAGCCGAACCGCAGCGTCATGCCCTCGTCCGGCTGCACCCGGATCACCAGGGCGTTCTGCCCCAGCTCCTCGGTGGCGGTCTCGTCGAACGGCAGGTGCGGGGCGCGCTGGAACACGACGGCGATCTCGGTGACGCGGCGGCCGAGGCGCTTGCCGGTGCGCAGGTAGAACGGCACGCCCGCCCAGCGGCGGTTCTCGATCTCCAGCTTTATGGCCGCGTAGGTGTCGGTGCGCGAGGACGCCGAGATGCCGTCCTCCTCCAGGTAGCCGCAGACCTGCTCGCCGCCCTGCCAGCCCGCGGTGTACTGCGCGCGCACGGTGTGCTTGCCCAGGTCGTCCGGCAGCTTGATGGAGTTGAGCACTTTGAGCTTCTCGGCGACCAGGGCGTCCGCCTCGAACGACTGCGGCTCCTCCATCGCGGTCAGCGCGAGGAGTTGCAGCAGGTGGTTCTGGATGACGTCGCGCGCCGCGCCGATGCCGTCGTAGTAGCCGGCCCGGCCGCCGATGCCGATGTCCTCGGCCATGGTGATCTGCACGTGGTCGACGTACGACCGGTTCCACAGCGGCTCGAACATCGTGTTGGCGAAGCGCAGCGCCAGGATGTTCTGGACGGTCTCCTTGCCCAGGTAGTGGTCGATGCGGAACACCGACTCGGGCGGGAAGACGTCGTCGACGACGTTGTTGAGCTCGATCGCCGTCTCCAGGTCGCGCCCGAACGGCTTCTCGATCACCGCGCGCCGCCACGAGTCGTCGTGCGGCGGGTCGGCGAGGCCGTGCTTCTTGAGCTGCGCGACGACGAGCGGGAAGAACTTCGGCGGCACGGACAGGTAGAAGGCGTGGTTGCCGTGCGTGCCCTGCTTCCGGTCCAGCTCGGTGATGGTCTGCCGCAGGTGGTCGAACGCCTCGTCGTCGTCGAAGTCGCCCTGCACGAAGCGGAATCCCTCGGAGAGCTGGCGCCACACCTCCTCGCGGAAGGGGGTGCGGGCGTGTGCCTTGACCGCGTCGTACACCACCTGGCCGAAGTCCTCGTCGGCCCAGTCGCGGCGGGCGAACCCGGTGAGCGCGAAGCCCGGCGGCAGCAGGCCGCGGTTGGCCAGGTCGTAGATCGCGGGCATCAGCTTCTTGCGACTCAGGTCGCCGGTAACCCCGAAGATCACCAGGCCGGACGGCCCCGCGATACGCGGCAGGCGGCGGTCCTGCGGGTCACGAAGCGGGTTCGCGGGCCAAACAGCCGGCGAGCGTGTCATGCGGCACCCTCCAGTGCGCGTGCGTCGGACAGCAGACCTGCCAGGGCTTCGGCGGGGTCCAGGAGGTGCAGGCGCAGCACCGGGCGGCCGCGCGCGGCGAGCGCGCCGAGGTCGCCGAGCGCCTGCGCCTTTTGGAGCTGCGCGAAGGTGTACGGGCGGCCGGGCACCGGCAGGTCCTCGGTGACCTCGCTGGTGATCTGAAGGAACGCCCCGACCTGCGGCCCGCCCTTGTGGAACTGCCCGGTCGAGTGCAGGAACCGCGGCGCCCAGCCGAAGGTGGCCTGCCGGTCGCCGAGCGCCCGCGCGAGCAGCGGGCGCAGGTCCGGCGCCTCGGTGTCGCCGCCGCGGTCGAGGTACGCCATGACCGCGAGGTACCCGCGTTCCGGTACTGCCGCGAGCAGCGCCCGCAGGGCGTCCTGCACGGTCGCGGCCCCGCCGAGCAGGTCGGCGTCGGCGTGGACCGCGGTCCCGCCGTCGACGAACGCGGCGGTACCCTCGGGCAGCGTCCCCTCGTCGGCGAGCGTGCCGAGCAGCTTCGCGGTGTTGTCCTTCGACTCCTGGACGTTGGGCTGGTCGAAGGGATCGATGCCGAGCACGCGGCCGGCGACGGCGGTGGCGTACTCCCAGAGCAGGAACTGCGCGCCGAGGGGGCCGGTGACGGCGATGTCGAAGGGTGCGGCGGATGTGCCGTCACCCGCCGGGGCGCCCGCGGTGTCCACCGCGTCCGCTGTGTCTGCTGTGTCTGCTGCGTCTGCTGCGTCTGCTGCGTCTGCTGTGTTCGAGGTACCCGAGGTGTCCCCCGCGTCCGCGCCTTGCACGCCGCCGCCCGCCGCGCCGACGAACGCGACCACCGCGTCCGCCCCCCGCCCGGTGATGCCCGGTGCGTCGAACCCCTCAACCACAACCGGCAGGATCCCCCGCCCCTGCTTCCCGGTGGACTCGGCGATCAACTGCTCGGCCCAGTCCCCGAATCCGGACAGGCCGGCGCCGACGGGACCGCCGGGAACGCCACCGGCCCCGTCGAAGAGAACCAGCTTGTCGCGTCCGGACGCCGCCGCCGCGCCGAGCGCGGCGCCGAGCAGCAGCCCCGGGTTGTCGGTCGCGGTGCCGAGCGCGGGGGCGAGGGCCGCCGCCTCGTCGAGCAGCCGGGCGACGTCGGCCCCGGCGAGCGCGCTGGGCACGAGGCCGAACGCGGTGAGCGCGGAGTAGCGTCCGCCCACATTGGGGTCGGCCAGGACGACGGTGTAACCGGCCTCGCGCGCGGACTTCTCCAGCGGCGTTCCGGGATCGGTGACGACCACGATGCGCGCCGCGACCTGACTCGGCGTCAGGCCCGCGTCGCGGAAGGCGCCCTCGAAGGCGCGGCGGTGGCTGTCGGTCTCGATGGTGCCGCCGGACTTGCTGGCGACGACCACGACGGTGCGCTCGGTGCGGTCGCGGAGGGCGCGGCGCACCTGGTCGGCGTCGGTGGTGTCGACGACGGTCAGGGGGACTCCGTGGACCGCGGCGATGACCTCGGGGGCGAGCGAGGAGCCGCCCATTCCGGCCAGGACGACGTGGTCGAGCCCTTCGGCGCGGACCTGTTCGCGGAGTTCGGCGAGCTGCGGCAGCAGCGCCCGGGAGGAGGCGGGGAGGTCGACCCAGCCGAGCCGGACCGCGGCCTCGGATTCGGCGTCCGGTCCCCACAGGGTCGGGTCCGAGGCGGCGAGCCGCGCGGGGACCTTGTCGGTGATCGACGTCGCGACGGCGTCGTGGACAGCCGCGGCACGGACCAGGCCACCGGTGACGGTGACGTCCACGCCGCCGGCGGCCACGCGTTCGTCGAATGCGTGTTGCACGGGCGGTCAGCCCTCCTGTGTTGTGGAGTCTGCTGAAATCATGCCCTGATTGCGTGGATTTCCCCGGTTGTCACGGCCGAACGGGTGACGTTCGGCCGTGACAACCGGAGGATGCTGCTATGGGGCTCCGACGAGGGATCGGCGCCCCGGGGTGCGCCGGTTCACGGGCGCAGGCGGTCGAGCTCCTTCTGCACGGAGTCCAGGAGTTCGTTCCACGAGGTCTCGAACTTCTCGACGCCCTCGTCCTCCAGCAGCTGCACGACCTCGTCGTACGAGACGCCCAGCCCCTCCAGCGCCGCCAGCTCGGCACGGGACGCGTCGTACGTCCCGCGCACCGCGTCGCCGTGGATGTCGCCGTGGTCGGCGACGGCCTCGAGCGTGGCCTCCGGCATGGTGTTCACGGTGCCGCGCACGACGAGCTCGTCCACGTACAGCGTGTCCTTGTACGCCGGGTCCTTGACCCCGGTCGACGCCCACAGCGGCCGCTGCGGGTTGGCGCCCGCGTCGGCCAGCGCCTTCCAGCGGTCGGAGGCGACGACCTCCTCGTACGCCTCGAACGCCAGGCGCGCGTTGGCCAGTCCGGCCTTGCCGCGCAGCGCCTTCGCCTCGTCCGTGCCGAGCTTGTCGAGGCGCCCGTCGATCTCGGTGTCCACGCGGGACACGAAGAAGGACGCCACCGACTCGATCTCGGCGAGGTTGCGGCCGGCCTCCTTGGCGCGCTCCAGACCGGTCAGGTACGCGTCCATGACGGCCTTGTAGCGCTCCAGCGAGAAGATCAGCGTGACGTTGACGCTGATGCCCTCGGAGATCGCCTGCGAGATGGCGGGCAGGCCCGCCTTCGTCGCCGGGATCTTGATGAACAGGTTGCGGCGGTCGACGAGCCACCAGAGCTGGCGGGCCTCGGCGACCGTCGGCTCGGTCTTGTGCGCGAGGCGCGGGTCGACCTCGATCGACACGCGGCCGTCCACGTGGTTGCTCGCCACGTACACCGGCTTGAGCACGTCGCACGCGCGGCGCACGTCCGCCACGGTGATCATGCGCACGGCCTCTTCGACCGTGACCTCGCGCACCGCGAGGTCACGGAGCTGGGCGTTGTAGTCGTCCTTGCCGGAGATGGCCTTCTGGAAGATCGCCGGGTTCGTGGTGACGCCGACGATCTCCTTGTCGCGCACGAGTTCGGCGAGGTTGCCGGAGTCCAGGCGCGCGCGGCTCAGGTCGTCGAGCCAGATCGCCACACCCTCGGCGGAGAGGCGACGGAGGTTGTCCGTCATGACTTTCGCTCCTCAGTGGTCGGTGAGTGACCGATCGAGTGGTCGCTGAATCTCTTGGGCCGGTCTCGTTCGGCTCAAGCGCCCGCGGCGCGCAGGGATTCCCGCGCGGCCGTCACGACCGCCGCGGCGGTGATGCCGAACTCCGCGAACAGGGTCTTGAAGTCTGCGGATGCCCCGAAGTGCTCCAACGACACGATCTTTCCGGCGTCGCCGACGATCTCGCGCCAGCCCAGCGCGATGCCGGCCTCGACCGAGACGCGCGCCTTCACGTTCGGCGGGATGACGTGCTCGCGGTAGGACTGGTCCTGCGCGTTGAACCACTCGACGGACGGCATCGACACGACGCGCGTCGCGATGCCCTCGGCCTCCAGTGTCTCGCGCGCCTGCATCGCGAGCTGCACCTCGGAGCCGGTGCCGATCAGGACGACCTGCGGCAGGCCCTTCGACGCCTCGGCGAGGATGTAGCCGCCCTTGGCGGTGCCCTCGGCGGAGTTGTGGTCGTCGCGCTCGAAGGTCGGGACGTCCTGGCGGGTGAGCAGGATGCCGGCCGGACGGTCGGTGTGCGACAGGATCGTGCGCCACGCGACCGCCACCTCGTTGGCGTCCGCCGGGCGGACGACGTCGAGGCCGGGGATCGCGCGCAGGGCGGCGATGTGCTCGATCGGCTGGTGGGTCGGGCCGTCCTCGCCCAGGCCGATCGAGTCGTGCGTCCAGACGTAGGTGACCGGCAGCTTCATGAGCGCGGCCAGGCGCACGGCCGGACGCATGTAGTCGGAGAACACCAGGAAGGTGCCGCCGTAGACGCGGGTGCCGCCGTGCAGCGCGATGCCGTTCATGGTCGAGCCCATGGCGTGCTCGCGGATGCCGAAGTGGATCGTGCGGCCGTACGGGTCCGCGGACTTCAGCGGGTTGCCGGCCGGCAGGAACGAGCTGGACTCGTCGATCGTGGTGTTGTTCGACTCGGCGAGGTCGGCGCTGCCGCCCCACAGCTCGGGGACGACGCCGCCCAGCGCCTCCAGCACCTTGCCGGACGCCTTGCGGGTGGCCATCGCCTTGCCGCCGTCGAACGCCGGGATCGCCTTCTCCCAGCCGTCGGGGAGCTGCCGCTTCGCCACGCGCGCGAGGGTCGCGGCGCGCTCGGGGTTGGCGGTGCGCCACGTGTCGAGCGCCTTGTCCCACGCGGCGCGGGTGGCGCGGCCGCGGTCGACGACCTTGCGGGCGTGCGCCAGGACCTCGTCGGCGACCTCGAAGCTCTGCTCGGGGTCGAAGCCGAGGATCTTCTTCGTCGCGGCGACCTCGTCGGCGCCGAGGGCGGAGCCGTGCGCCTTGGCGGTGTTCTGCGCGTTGGGCGCGGGCCACGCGATGGTGGTGCGCATCGCGATCATCGTCGGACGCTCGGTCTCGGCGCGGCCGGCGAGCAGCGCGGCGTGCAGCGCGTCGACGTCGATGTCGCCGTTGGGCAGCGGCTCGATGCGCAGGGTGTGCCAGCCGTACGCCTCGTAGCGCTTGAGGACGTCCTCGCTGAACGCGGTCTCGGTGTCGCCCTCGATCGAGATGTGGTTGTCGTCGTAGAGCGCGACGAGGTTGCCGAGCTTCTGGTGCCCGGCGAGCGAGCTGGCCTCGGCGGAGATGCCCTCCTCCAGGTCGCCGTCGGAGACGATCGCCCAGATGGTGTGGTCGAACGGCGAGGCGCCGGCGGGCGCTTCGGGGTCGAACAGGCCGCGCTCGTAGCGGGCCGCCATCGCCATGCCGACCGCGTTGGCGAGGCCCTGGCCGAGCGGGCCGGTGGTGGTCTCGACGCCCGAGGTGTGGCCGTGCTCGGGGTGGCCGGGGGTGCGGCTGCCCCAGGTGCGGAACGCCTTCAGGTCGTCCAGCGTCAGGCCGTAGCCGGACAGGTAGAGCTGCGTGTAGAGGGTCAGGCTGGTGTGCCCCGGGGACAGCACGAAGCGGTCGCGGCCGGCCCAGTCGGGGTCCACCGGGTCGTGCCGGAGGAGCTTCTGCCAGATGAGGTAGGCCGCGGGTGCGAGGCTCATGGCCGTACCCGGGTGGCCGTTGCCGACCTTCTGCACGGCGTCCATCGCGAGGACACGAGCCGTGTCCACCGCGCGCTTGTCGAGGTCGGTCCACTCCAGCGCGCTGCTGTCGTTGGTCGGCATGGTGCTCACCCTTGTCAGGGCTCCTTCCGGTTTCTCCGGTTGATCGCCGAAATCGCGGGTCTACCGCCCGCGCGGCGTATACGGCACATGGCCGAGCCTACCGGGGCAGTGGGGACGTCACGCGGTGGAGGAGTCCGCGCGGGTGGCCGACGCCGCGCGGACGTGCCCCCCGCACAATTCACAAGCGGGCGAGGGACTACAGTTTCCCGTTAGTTCTAATCCGCTGCTGATGGGGTGTTCGTGACAGCCGTCGAATCCCGACCGGCCGGGCTCGCGGGGCCTACCCGCGGCAGTCGTCCGCCGGCGGCCCGGGTCCTCGCGTTCGTGGCCCTCACGAAACCGCGCATCATCGAACTGCTGCTGATCAGCACGATTCCGGTGATGTTCCTGGCCGCCAAGGGGCTGCCGGACCTGAGCCTCGTGCTGGTCGTCTGCTTCGGCGGGTACTTGTCGGCGGGCAGCGCCAACGCCTTCAACATGTACCTCGACCGGGACATCGACCGGCTGATGCACCGCACCGAGCGCCGCCCGCTGGTGACCGGCATGGTGTCGCCGCGCGAGTGCCTGGCGTTCGCCGCCACCCTCGGGGTGGTCTCGACCGTGTGGTTCTGGGTGCTGGTGAACCCGCTGTCGGCGGGCCTGTCGGTGCTCGCGATCTTCTACTACGTCGTCGTCTACACGATGATGCTCAAGCGCCGGACCCCGCAGAACATCGTCTGGGGCGGTATCGCGGGCTGCATGCAGGTGCTCATCGGCTGGACCGCGGTCACGAACTCCCTTGCCTGGGCGCCGTTCGTGCTCTTCATGGTCATCTTCTTCTGGACGCCGCCGCACTACTGGCCGCTGTCGATGAAGTGCGCCGACGACTACGCGAACGCGGGCGTGCCGATGCTGCCCGTGCTGGTCGGCAACAAGGTCGTGGCCAAGCAGATCGTGCTCTACAGCTGGGTCATGGTCGCCACCTCGCTGCTGCTGTGGCCGGCCGCCGACACCGGCTGGCTGTACCCGGCCGCCGCGCTGGTGCTGGGCGCGGCGTGGCTGTACGAGGCGCACGCGCTGCACCGCCGGGCGAAGGCCGAGGCGACGGGCACGAAGCTGCGGGAAATGCGCCTGTTCCACTGGTCGATCACGTACCTGACGCTGCTGTTCGTGGCCGTCGCGGTCGACCCGCTCATCTTCGGCTGAGCCGCGACGCCGTCCGGTACGGCGCGACGCGCTGTGACGATCCCCACGGCGCCGGTCCGACGACCCGTCGGTAGCATCCTGCGCATGAGCGAGACAGAGACCGCGGCGACCTCCCCGGCCCCGTCGGCGGACGCCGCCCCGAAGACCGACCGCCAGGTGCGCCGCCTCGCGCGCAACCTCACCCGCTTCGCGGGCCGCCACGCCGCGGGCGGCGACACCTCGGCCGACGCCGTCGTGGAGTACATCGGGCGCGACTCGACCCGCATCGTGATCGTCGGCGCCGACGGCCAGTGGGGCGACCAGGTCGCGCGCGACCCGGAGACCGCCCGCAAGGCCATCGAGGCGGCGGGCCTGCGGCTGCACGACGAGTTCCCCAACGAGGTCGCACTGCGCGTCAAGACCGGGCAGTACGAGTGGACCCGCATGGCCGGCATCCAGATCGGCGGCCCGGCGAACGCGTAGTGGCCGTCAGCCCTCCGGCGGCGCGTCCAGGACGGTGACCGACAGGAACCTGATGGGCAGTTCCACGAGTTCGCCCGGGCCGTGCGGGCCCTCGCCGTCGAACTGGAGGGTGTCGCCGGGGCGCATCTCGTAGCGGGCGTCCCCGTGGCCGTACACCATCTCCCCCTCCAGCATGTAGAGCACCTCGACACCGGGGTGCTGGAAGAGCGGGAAGATCTCGCTGGACTCCGTCAGCGTCACCAGTACGGCCTCCAGGCGCTTGCGCGGGCCGCGCAGTTCGCCGAGCAACTGGTAGTGGTGCCCGACGCGCGTGCCGCGGCGGACGATCTGCGCGCCGTGACCGGCCGGGACGTACACCGCCTCGCGGTCCGAGTCGATGCCGCGGAACAGCGCGGTCACCGGCACCTTGAGACCGTCGGCGATGCGTTCGAGCGTGGACAGGCTGCACGACGTCTGCGCGTTCTCGATCTTCGACAGCATCGCCTTGGACACGCCGACCCGGTTCGCCATCTCGGCGATCGAGAGCCCGGCGGCGCGGCGGTACTCACGGACTCGAAGGGCGATGATCCGCTCCAGGCGGCCGGTCCCCCGGCCTGTCGGAGCGTCCGGCAGGGCGTCGGTCATGGCCGCACATTAGACCGTGGCAGTGAACGGCAGTTTGCCGGGGTGGCAAACCGAGATCTTGGCGGTACGCCCGCCCGGGGCCCGGCGCGCGTCAGTAACGCGTCGCCGCAACCGCCTCCTCCGACGGCCCGGGAACCGCGGCGGCGGCCGGCAGCCCGTCCCCCGCCTCGTTTTCCGCCTCCCCGACCTCGCCCCGCTCCCGCAGCCCGAACAGGATGCGCGTGGTGGTGACGACAACCAGGCAGGCCCCGAACATGTGCAGCGAGACCTGCCACTCGGGCAGACCGTTGAAGTACTGCGTGTACCCGATGAGGCCCTGCGGGACGAGTACGCCGAGCAGCCACCACACCCGCCGCTGCGCCGCCGCGGGCGCGTCCGTCACGCGCAGCGCGAGGGCGAGCGCGAGAGCCGCGCCCAGCAGCAGGAACGCCAAGTCGGCGTGCAGCCACGCCATCTGGTCCACGTTGACGTCGAAGCGCCGCGCCTCCTCGTCGCCCGCGTGCGGCCCCGAGCCCGTGACGATCGTGCCGACCACCAGCAGGGCCGACAGCACCCCGACGCCGACGAGCGCGAACGTCCGGATCTCCGGACGCGCCAACGGTCGCACGGGGCCGTCGCCCTCCCTCGACCGCTCGTAGAGCACCACGGCCGAGCCGATCATGAACATCGACAGCAGCAAGTGACTGGCCACCGCCGCCGGGTGAAGGTCCGTCAGCACCGTGATGCCGCCGAGGATGGCCTGCCCGACCACCGCGAACAGTTGGAAGGCCGCCAGGTAGCGGATCTCCTTCCGCACCGGGCGGTGCTTCCACGCCACCACGATCGCCGCGACCGCGATGGCCCCGACGACATACGCCAGCATGCGGTTGCCGAACTCGATGAACGTGTAGATGTCGCTCTCACCGTGCGGCGTCCACTGCTCGTCGTTGCACCGCGGCCAGGTGTCGCACCCGAGCCCGGACCCGGTGAGCCGCACCAGCCCACCTGTGATGACGATGCCGATCTGGGCGCACAGGTTGGCCAGAAAGACCCGGCGCGCAAAAGGGGACACGGCGGACGGCGAATTCATGCGCACAGCCTACGTTGTGAACACATTCACGAAGTACCCGGGGCTCGTGTCACTCCCAGCGGAAGTACCGGGCGGCGGCGGTGAGGGCCAGCAGGGACCAGACGGCGAGGATGCCCGCGTCGGCCCAGGGCATGGATGCGCCGTCGCGCAGTACGTCGCGCAGGCCGTCGGAGAGGGCGGCGATGGGGGTGACTTGCAGGACCGCCTCGACGCCGCCGGGGAACTTGTCGAGGGGGATGATCACGCCGCCGCAGACCAGCAGGAGGATGAAGACGAGGTTGGCGGCGGCGAGGGTGGCTTCGGCCCGGAGGGTGCCGGCCATGAGCAGGCCGAGGCCGGAGAACGCGGCGGTGCCGAGGACCAGGAGGACCACGACGCCGAGCGGGTTGCCGTGCGGGTCCCAGCCGAGGGCGAAGGCGATCGCGGTGAGTAGGGCGATCTGGAGGAGCTCGACGGCCAGGACGCAGCCGGTCTTGGCGACCATGAGGCCCCAGCGCGGGAGCGGCGTCGCGCCGAGGCGCTTGAGGACTCCGTACCGCCGCTCGAAGCCGGTCGCGATGGCCTGGCCGGTGAAGGCGGTGGACAGAACCGCGAGGGCCAGCAGGCCGGGGGCGAGGAAGTCGACGCGTTCCTCGCCCGGTGCCAGGTCGCCGACGTCGACCACGTCGACGGCGCTGAACAGCACCAGGAGGAGGGTGGGGATGACGATGGTGAGCAGCAGTTGCTCGCCGTTGCGCAGCAGCATCTTTGTTTCGAGCGCGGTCTGCGCGGCGATCATGCGGCCGAGCGGGGCGGCTCCGGGCTTGGGGGTGAACGTCCCCGTCGTGGTCACGGCCGCAGCTCCCGCCCGGTCAGTTCCAGGAACACGTCTTCGAGCGAACGCCGCTCGACGGTCAACTTCTCCGGCATGACGCCGTGTTGCGCGCACCACGAGGTGACGGTCGCGAGCAACTGCGGGTCGATGTCGCCCTCGACACGGTACGTGCCGCGCGCGACCTCGAACGCCTTCGCCCCCTCGGGCAGCGCGGCGATCATGTTCGCCAGGTCGAGCCCGGGCGGACCGGAGAACCGCAGCGAGTTCTCCGCGCCGTCCCGGCACAGCGCCTCCGGCGAGCCGGACGCGATGACCCGGCCGCGGTCGATGATGTGCACGTCGTCGGCCAGTTGCTCGGCCTCGTCCATGAAGTGGGTCGTGAGGACGACGGTCGCCCCGTCGTCGCGCAGGTCGCGTACGAGGTCCCAGGTGGCCCGGCGCGCCTGCGGGTCGAGGCCGGCGGTGGGCTCGTCGAGGAAGACGAGTTCAGGGCGCCCGACGACGGCGAGCGCGAGGGCGAGGCGCTGCTGCTGGCCGCCGGACAGGCGGCGGTAGGTGGTGCGGCCGCAGGACTCCAGGCCGAGGCGTTCGACCAGCATCGGGACGTCGAGCGGATGCGCGTGCAATTTGGCCACGTGCCGCAGCATCTCCTCGGCGCGCGCGCCCGCGTAGACCCCGCCGGACTGGAGCATCACACCGACGCGCGGCCGCAACCGCTCCCCGTCGGCAGCGGGGTCGAGCCCGAGGACCCGCACCGTCCCGGCGTCCGCGCGCCGGTAGCCCTCGCAGATCTCGACGGTCGACGTCTTGCCGGCCCCGTTGGGCCCCAGCACGGCCGTCACCGTCCCGGCCTCGACGACGAGGTCGAGCCCGTCGACGGCGGTCTTGTCGCCGTACCTCTTGACGAGCCCGGAGATCTCGACGGCGGGCAGCGGGGAGTCCATGACGGAACAGTCTAGAAAGCAACGAGGGCACCTCCGATCCCGGGACGCCGCCGGCGGCGCTATCGGGTGCGGCGGAACAGCGGGACGGCGGCGACGGCCGCGAGGGCCGCGCAGATGGCGGCGCCCGCAAATGCGGTGGCGACGCCGTGGGTCAGGACGTGTTCGGGTGTGGCGTCTGGTGCCATGTCGCGGGTGGCGTGGCCGAACACCGTCACCCACAGGGCGAGGCCGATCGTGCCGGCCAGCCATTGGGTGGTCTGCAACAGTCCGGACGCCGCACCCGACTCGTCCAGCGCGATGCCGGACATGCCGTACGCGGTCAGCGGCGACATCGCCGATCCGGCTCCGATGCCGATGAGCAGCAGGGCCGGGAGGACGGCGGTCGTGTACGGGTCCGAGGCGTCGAGCCGGGACAGGACGGTCAGCCCGGCCGCGGCGAGAACCGCGCCGACCGCGGCGGGCCATGCGGTCCCGACCCGGCGGACCAGCCAGGGGGACAGTCGGGCCAGGGTGAACTGGCAGACCATCAGCGGCAGGAAGGCGAGACCGGCCTTGACCGGGCTGTAGCCGCGGGCCTCCTGGAAGTACTGGCCGAGGAAGAACAGCACGCTGAACATGGCGGCGGCGTACAACCCGACGGGCGGCAGGACACGCGCGAGGGTGCCGCGTGCCGCGAGCCGCAGCGGCGTGATCGGCTGGGCCGCCCGGCGCTCGACGATGAGGAACGCGGGGAGGAGGACGGCGGCGGCGACCAGAGCGGCGACGGTACGCGTGTCGCTCCAGGCGGTGTCGCCCGCCCTGATGCAGGCGTAGACCAGCGCGGCCACGCCGGTCGTCCCGGTGAGCGCGCCCGCGATGTCGAACTTCGGACGTGGGGCGGCGGACGCGGGGCGCACCGGTTCGCGCACCACCCTCCGGGCGAGCACCATCAGAGCCGCGCCGAGCGGCACGTTGACGAGGAAGACCCAGCGCCACGAGGCCAGTTCGGTGAGCACGCCGCCCAGCACGAGGCCCACGGTGGCGCCGCCACCGAGTACCGCCGAGTACCAGGAGATGGCGCGCGCCCGGGCGTGGCCGTCGAAGG
The DNA here is from genome assembly GCF_051388915.1 of Yinghuangia sp. YIM S09857. NCBI lineage: Bacteria > Bacillati > Actinomycetota > Actinomycetes > Kitasatosporales > Streptomycetaceae > Yinghuangia > Yinghuangia sp. YIM S09857. The sequence goes on from NZ_JBPKBH010000007.1 coordinate 117,017, forward strand.
TGCTGACGATGAGAGCCATGGTGCTGGGTCCGACCAGCGCACCGCCGACGCCCTGGAGGACGCGCGCGGCGATCAGCCACCACGCCCATGGCGCGAGTCCGGCGAGGAGCGAGGCGGTGGTGAACAGCCCGACTCCCCCGACGAACATGCGCAGGCGGCCGAACACGTCGCCGAGGCGGCCGCCGAGCAGCAGCAGTCCGCCGAAGGCCAGCGTGTACGCGTTGAGGACCCACGACGACGCGGCCGGGGACAGGTCGAGGGCCGCCCGCATGTCCGGGAGCGCGAGGTTGACGACGGTGACGTCGATGCCGATGAGCAGCATCGACCCGGTGATGACGGCGAGGGCGAGCCCCGGCCGGTGCGCCGGGGACTTGGCCGTGGGCACGGCGGATGCGGGACGTGCGGAGGCTGACGCGGATGCGGGCATGGGTGTACCCCCGAAGTGCGGGCAGGCGGAAGGAAGGCGTGAAAATAGGAGACTTTCAAGTCTCTTATCACGTCCACCTCAGGAGACTTCCGGGTCTCTTACAAGCGACCGGCAATACTTGGGGGCGGACCGCGAGGGATTCGCCCGAGGACCCCCGGGGACTTGAGGCACGCGAGAGAGGTGACCCGAGGTGTCAGCCCGCGCCGACGCACCGCCCCCCAGCGGCGGCACCGCCACCCGCAGGCGCGGCCGCGCCCTCGAACAGGCCATCTACCAGGCGGTGTTCGACGAGCTCCGGCGCGTCGGTTACGCGGGACTCACCATGGACGGCGTCGCCGCCGCCGCACGCACCGGCAAAGCCCCCCTCTACCGCCGATGGCCCGACAAGGACGCGCTGCTCCGCGACGCCCTCATGGACCGACTCCCCGCCGCCGACGACATCGAGCTCGTCGGCGAGCTGCGCGCCGACCTGCTCGCCGTGCTGCGCTTTCTGTCCGCCGCCTGCGCGCTGACCAAGGACCCGGCGCTCCAGGTCGCCAAGAGCGAGTCCCAGGAGACCCACGCGATGATGCGCGAGCGCGTCTCGGTACCGACGCGCCGCATGCTGCTGGAGATCCTGCGGGACGCCGAGGCACGCGGCGAGATCCGCCAGGGGGCCGCCACACCTCTGCTCGCGCACGTGGGCCCTGCGGTGGTGACGTACCGGAACCTCACGGCACCGATGGAGCTGACGGACGAATTCGTCGTCGAGGTCGTCGATGACGTGCTGCTGCCGATGCTGCGCCCGCAAGGGTGACGGTGCACATACTTTGCGTTATCCGCAGAGGCCAGGGGCGCATTAGGCAGCCCTAAGTGATCGACCGCACGCGGGGTGGATTCGCCTTCGGGAACCATTAACGCAACAATGGCGTTGTGAAATACATGCGCGAGGATGCGGGAGGTCCGGGGCGGTCCGCCGTCCAGGGGTCGAGCGCGCCCGAGAGCGATGCGCATGCCGGCACTCGCAACAAGGTCGCGCGGTCGATTCTGGAACATGGTCCGTCCACCGCGGCGGATCTTGCGGAGCGGCTGGACCTGACCGCCGCGGCCGTGCGTCGGCACCTTGACGCCCTGCTCGGCGAAGGGGTCGTCGAGGCGCGGCAGCAGCGGGTGTACGGTCACCGCGGGCGAGGGCGCCCCGCGAAGGTGTTCGCGCTCACGGACACCGGCCGCGGAGCGTTCCACCAGGAGTACGACGTCCTGGCCGCCGACGCCCTGCACTTCCTCGCGGAAGTCGCGGGCGAGGACGCGGTCATGGAGTTCGCCCGCACCCGGGTAGCGGCCCTGGAGATCAAGTACCTTCCGGTCGTCGAGAGCGCGCCGGAGGGCAAACGGGCCGAGGCGCTGGCAGAGGCGCTGTCCGCCGACGGATACGCCGCGAACGCGCGGCAGACTCCCGGCGGAGAGCAGCTTTGCCAGCACCACTGCCCGGTGGCGCATGTCGCCGAGCGGTTCCCGCAGCTGTGCGAGGCCGAGGCCGAGGTGTTCGCGCGCCTCCTCGGGACCCACGTCCAGCGGTTGGCGACGCTCGCCCACGGCGACGGCGTCTGCACCACGCACGTACCGAAGAACGTCACCGGGAGGAACCCCGCATGACCACCGAAGCTCGCCCCGAGCTTGAGGGACTGGGCACGTACGAGTACGGCTGGGCCGACACGGACGTGGCCGGTGCCAACGCGCGCCGCGGCCTGTCCGAAGAGGTCGTCCGGGACATCTCGGCGAAGAAGAACGAGCCCGAGTGGATGCTCAAGCTCCGCCTCAAGGGCCTGCGGCTCTTCGACAAGAAGCCGATGCCGACCTGGGGCTCGGACCTGTCCGGAATCGACTTCGACAACATCAAGTACTTCGTGCGCTCCACGGAGAAGCAGGCCGCCTCCTGGGAGGACCTGCCCGAGGACATCAAGAACACGTACGACAAGCTCGGCATCCCCGAGGCGGAGAAGCAGCGCCTCGTCGCCGGTGTCGCCGCGCAGTACGAGTCCGAGGTCGTCTACCACCAGATCCGCGAGGACCTGGAGGAGCAGGGCGTCATCTTCCTGGACACCGACACCGGGCTGCGCGAGCACCCGGAGATCTTCCAGGAGTACTTCGGCTCGGTGATCCCGGTCGGCGACAACAAGTTCGCCGCGCTGAACACCGCCGTGTGGTCGGGCGGATCGTTCATCTACGTGCCTAAGGGCGTGCACGTGGAGATCCCGCTCCAGGCGTACTTCCGGATCAACACCGAGAACATGGGCCAGTTCGAGCGGACGCTGATCATCGCGGACGAGGACTCGTACGTGCACTACGTCGAGGGCTGCACCGCGCCGATCTACTCGTCCGACTCGCTGCACTCCGCGGTCGTCGAGATCGTCGTCAAGAAGAACGCACGGGTGCGGTACACGACCATCCAGAACTGGTCGAACAACGTCTACAACCTGGTCACCAAGCGCGCCGTCGCCCACGAGGGCGCCACCATGGAGTGGATCGACGGCAACATCGGCTCCAAGGTGACCATGAAGTACCCGGCCGTCTGGCTGCTCGGCGAGCACGCCAAGGGCGAGACGCTGTCGATCGCCTTCGCGGGCGAGGGCCAGCACCAGGACGCGGGCTCGAAGATGGTGCACTGCGCACCGAACACGTCCTCGAACATCGTGTCCAAGTCGGTCGCGCGCGGCGGCGGGCGCACCTCGTACCGCGGCCTGGTCCAGATCGAGGACGGCGCGAAGGGCTCGACCTCGTCGGTCAAGTGCGACGCACTGCTGGTCGACACGGTCTCGCGGTCCGACACGTACCCCTACGTGGACGTGCGCGAGGACGACGTGTCGATGGGCCACGAGGCGACCGTGTCCAAGGTCTCCGAGGACCAGTTGTTCTACCTCATGAGCCGCGGCATGACCGAGGACGAAGCCATGGCGATGATCGTGCGCGGGTTCGTCGAGCCCATCGCGCGCGAGCTGCCCATGGAGTACGCCCTTGAGCTGAACCGCCTGATCGAGCTTCAGATGGAAGGGGCTGTGGGCTGAGCCCGCAAATACCTATGGCAAGCGCTAACAACTCCGGTAGCACCACGGCCGGTTCCATCGCCGTGCGCGAAGCCGGGGCCCCCGGCGAGCTCGCGGGTCCCGGCACGGGGCGCATGGTCAGCCAGCCGGCCGACGCGCGGCAGGTCGCGGTCGCGTCGTACGACGTGGCCGACTTCCCGGTGCCCACCGGGCGCGAGGAGGACTGGCGGTTCACCCCGCTGGGCCGGCTGCGCGGGCTGCACGACGGCACCTTCGGCGACACGGGCGAGCTGTCCGTCGAGGTCGAGGCTCCGAGCGGCGTGGTCGTGGAGACCGTCGGCCGCGACGACGCCCGCGTCGGCAAGGCGGGCGCGCCCGTCGACCGCGTGGCGGCGCAGGCGTACTCGGCCTTCGAGAAGGCCACCGTGGTGACGTTCCCGCGCGAGCTGGCCCCGGGCGAGCCGGTGGTCGTGCGGACGCGCGGCACCGGCACTACCGGGTTCGGCCACCTGACCGTCGTGGTCGAAGCGTTCGCCGAGGCCGTGCTGGTGCTCGACCACGCGGGCAAGGCGTCGTACGCGGACAACGTCGAGTACCTCGTCGCCGACGGCGCCCGCCTGACCGTCATCTCGGTGCAGGACTGGGACGCCGGCTCGGTGCACCTGGCCCACCACGTCGCGCGCCTCGGCCGCGACGCGGCCTTCAAGTCGGTGGCCGTCACGCTCGGCGGCGACGTCGTGCGGCTGTACCCGCGCGTCGTCTACGACGCCCCGGGCGGTGACGCTGCGCTGTACGGCGTGTACTTCGCGGACTCGGGCCAGCACCTGGAGCACCGCCTGTTCGTCGACCACGACGTGCCGCGCTGCCGCAGCCTGGTGACGTACAAGGGTGCGCTCCAGGGCGCCGACGCCCGCACGGTGTGGATCGGCGACGTGCTGATCCGGGCCGCGGCGGAGGGCACCGACACGTACGAGCTGAACCGCAACCTGCTGCTCACCGAGGGCGCACGCGCCGACTCGGTCCCCAACCTGGAGATCGAGACCGGCGAGATCGCCGGGGCCGGGCACGCCAGCGCCACCGGCCGCTTCGACGACGAGCAGCTCTTCTACCTCCAGTCCCGCGGCATCCCCGCGGACGAGGCCCGCCGGCTGGTGGTGCGCGGCTTCTTCGCCGAGGTCATCGCCCAGATCGGCCTGCCCGAGTTGCAGGAGCGGCTGATGGAGCGCATCGAGGCGGAGCTGGGGGCGAGCGTCTGATGGCGTACGAACGCGCTTGCGCCGAGGCCGAGTTGACGGAGGACACGCCGCTGCGCGTGGTGCTCGGCGACGTCCCCGTGACGCTGGTGCGCACCGAGGGCGAGGTGTACGCGATCAACGACGTGTGCAGCCACGCCAACGTGTCGCTGTCCGAGGGCGAGGTCGAGGACTGCGCGATCGAGTGCTGGCTGCACGGCTCGCGCTTCGACCTGCGTACCGGCCGCCCCTCCGGCCCCCCGGCGACCCAGCCGGTGCCCGTCTACCCCGTGAAGATCGAGGCCGACGCGGTCTACGTCGACCTGAACCAGGAGTCCTGAGTCCGTATGGCAACGCTTGAGATCCGCGACCTGCACGTCAGCGTGGAGGCCGAGAACGGCCCCCGCGAGATCCTGCGCGGCGTCGACCTGACCGTGAAGCAGGGCGAGACCCACGCCATCATGGGCCCGAACGGCTCCGGCAAGTCGACGCTGGCGTACTCGATCGCCGGGCACCCGAAGTACACCGTCACCGGCGGCACCGTGACCCTCGACGGCGAGGACGTGCTGTCCATGTCGGTCGACGAGCGGGCCCGCGCGGGGCTGTTCCTCGCGATGCAGTACCCGGTCGAGGTGGCCGGGGTGTCCGTCTCCAACTTCCTGCGCACGGCCGCGACCGCGGTCCGCGGCGAGGCCCCCAAGCTGCGGCTGTGGGTCAAGGAGGTCAAGGAGGCCATGGAGCGCCTCCAGATGGACCCGTCCTTCGCCGAGCGCAACGTCAACGAGGGCTTCTCAGGCGGCGAGAAGAAGCGCCACGAGATCCTCCAGCTCGAACTGCTCAAGCCCAAGATCGCGGTGCTGGACGAGACCGACTCGGGCCTGGACGTCGACGCGCTGCGGGTCGTCTCGGAGGGCGTCAACCGGGTGCGCGACACCGGGGAGATCGGCACGCTGCTGATCACGCACTACACGCGCATCCTGCGCTACATCAAGCCCGACCACGTGCACGTCTTCGCGGGCGGCCGGATCGTCGAGTCCGGCGGGGCCGAGCTGGCCGACAAGCTTGAGGCGGAGGGCTACGAGGCGTACACCGGAGTCAAGGAGACGGCATGACAACGACCCTTCAGGGGCTCCTGGACACCGAGACCATCCGCAAGGACTTCCCGGTCCTGTCGCGCGTGCTGCACGGCGACAAGCCGCTGGTCTACCTGGACAACGCGGCGACCTCGCAGAAGCCCAAGCAGGTCCTCGACGCGCTGAACGCCTACTACGAGCTGCACAACGCAAACGTGCACCGCGGCGTCCACGTGCTCGCCGAGGAGGCCACGGCGCTGTACGAGGGCGCGCGCGACAAGGTCGCCGCGTTCGTCAACGCGCCGTCGCGCGACGAGGTCGTCTTCACCAAGAACTCCTCCGAGGCGCTGAACCTCGTGGCGAACATGCTGACCTGGGCGGACGAGCCGTTCCGCGTCGGCCCGGGCGCCGAGGTCGTCATCACCGAGATGGAGCACCACTCGAACATCGTGCCGTGGCAGCTCCTGTGCCAACGCACCGGCGCGACGCTCAAGTGGTTCGGCCTGACCGACGACGGGCGCCTGGACCTGTCGGACATCGAGCGCGTCATCACCGAGAACACCAAGGTCGTCTCGGTGGTGCACACGTCCAACATCCTCGGCACGGTCAACCCGCTGGACGCGATCGTGCGCCGTGCGCACGACGTCGGCGCGCTGGTGGTCGTGGACGCGTCGCAGGCGGCGCCGCACGTACCGCTGGACGTGCAGGCGCTGGAGGCGGACTTCGTCGCCTTCACCGGGCACAAGATGCTGGCCCCGACCGGCATCGGCGTGCTGTGGGGGCGGCTCGGGCTGCTGGAGGAGCTGCCGCCGTTCCTGGGCGGCGGCGAGATGATCGAGACCGTGACGATGAGCGCGTCGACGTACGCGCCCGCGCCGCACAAGTTCGAGGCCGGCACCCCGCCGATCGCGCAGGCGGTCGGGCTCGGTGCTGCGATCGACTACCTGAACGCGCTCGGTATGGAGAACATCGCGGCGCACGAGCACGCGCTGACGTCGTACGCGATCGACGCGCTCACCGCGGTCGAGGGGCTGGAGATCATCGGCCCGAGGACCGCGGAGATGCGCGGTGCGGCGATCTCCTTCCAGTTCGGCGACCTGCACCCGCACGACGTGGGCCAGGTGCTGGACGAGCAGGGCATCGCGGTCCGGGTCGGCCACCACTGCGCGCGGCCGGTGTGCCTGCGCTACGGGGTCCCGGCGACCACGCGCGCGTCGTTCTACCTCTACTCGACACCGGCCGAGGTCGACGCCCTGGTGGCGGGCCTGGAACACGTACGCCGGTTTTTCGGCTGAACGTGCTGACTGCGTACGAAGCGTGGCCGTGAGAAGCGTGGGCAGGGAGCGAACCCGGCGATGAAACTCGACTCGATGTACCAGGAGATCATCCTGGACCACTACCGCAACCCGCATCACAAAGGGTTGCGGGACCCGTTCGACACCGAGGTGCACCACGTCAACCCGACGTGCGGCGACGAGGTGACGCTGCGGGTCAAGCTGGAGGGCACCGGCGAGGACGCCAAGGTGGTCGACGTGTCATACGAGGGCCAGGGCTGTTCGATCAGCCAGGCCAGCGCGTCGGTCATGACCGACCTCGTCATCGGCCGGACGGTCGCGGACGCCCTCAAGGTGCAGGAGGAGTTCCTGCACCTTATGCAGTCGAAGGGCCAGGCGGAGCCGGACGAGGAGGTGCTGGAGGACGCGGTGGCGTTCGCCGGCGTCTCGAAGTTCCCGGCGCGCGTGAAATGCGCGCTGCTCGGCTGGATGGCCTGGCGCGACGCGACCACTCAGGTGATGGAGGGTCAGAAGTGAGCGACACCAAGATGAGCCCCGCAAGCGCCGACGAGGTCACCGAGGCGCTCTACGACGTGGTCGACCCCGAGCTCGGGATCAACGTCGTCGACCTCGGCCTGGTCTACGGGGTCACCGTCGACGACGCGAACATCGCGACCGTCGACATGACCCTGACGTCGGCGGCCTGCCCGTTGACGGACGTCATCGAGGACCAGGCGAAGACGGCGACCGAGAATCTGGTGAGCGATCTGCGCATCAACTGGGTCTGGATGCCGCCGTGGGGCCCGGACAAGATCACCGACGACGGCCGCGAGCAGCTTCGGGCGCTGGGGTTCAACGTCTGAGGGTCTGTCTTCGCGGGCTCTGACTTCGGCGGCTTTGACTGCGCGGGCTCTGGCTTCGCGGGCTCTGACTTCGGCGGCTTTGACTGCGCGGGCTCTGGCTTGGCGGGCTCTGACTTCGGCGGCTCCGGCTGCACTGGCTCTGACTTCGCGGGCTTCGAGGGCGGCACCGTTTTGCGACGGTGCCGCCCTCGGCGTTTTCGGGAGCGGGTGAGCCGGGCGCGCGGCGGGGCGGGCGAGGTGAGGGCTCCGAGGGCGCGAGGCGAGCGGGCCGACGGCGCCGTGGTGCGTTGCTCCAGCGCGGGTGGCTTCAGGTGCGTGTGGCTCCAGGCGCATGTGGCGCCGAGCCCGGGCAGGCGGGTCGGTACGGTGGCCTGGTGAGTGGTGATGTCGTGGTGGACCCGGTGTCCGCGTTCGAGGCGGAGCGGGGGCGGTTGTTCGGGATCGCGTACCGGATGCTGGGGTCGGCGTCGGAGGCCGAGGACGCGGTACAGGACGCGTACCTGCGCTGGCACGGCGCGGACCGGGAGCGCGTCGAGGCGCCCGGGGCGTGGCTCGCCAAAGTGCTCACCAATCTGTGCCTGAACCGGCTGACCTCGGCCCGCGTGCGGCGCGAGGAGTACGTCGGGCCGTGGCTGCCCGAACCGGTGCGCACCGACGCGGGGGCGCTCGGGCCGCTGGAGACGGCCGAGCAGCGGGACGCGGTGTCGATGGCGATGCTCGTGATGCTGGAGCGGTTGTCGCCGCCGGAGCGGGCGGTCGTGGTACTGCGCGACGCGTTCGAGTACTCGCACCGCGAGATCGCCGAGGTGCTGGACTGGTCGGAGGCCAACGCGCGGCAGACGTACCGGCGTGCGAAGCAGCGTCTGGCGGACGGGCGGCCGCGCTTCGAGGCGTCCGCGGCAGTGCGCACCGACCTGCTGACGCGGTTTCTGGCCGCCGCGGCCGAGGGGGCGCTCGACCAGTTGGAGGCGCTGCTCGCGCACGACGTGACGGCGTGGTCGGACGGCGGCGGCAAGGTGTCGGCGGGAATGCGCCCGGTGACCGGCCGGGACAAGGTGGCACGCTTCCTGCTCGGGCTGATGCAGCGCTTCGGGGCGGACATGACGTTCGCGTTCGTCGAGGTCAACGGGGACATCGCGCTGCTGGCGTGGGAGTCCGGGGAACTGTCGACGGCCGCGACGTTCGCGTTCGGCGCGGACGGCATCTCCGAGCTGCACATGGTGCGGAATCCGGACAAGCTGAAACTCCTGGAAATGCAGTCCCGGGAGCTGTCACAGAACGCGCCGCCGTCCGGTTCCTAGCTGACGAGGGCGGCCGCGGGGTGCGGCGGCCTCGACGCGAGGAGTACTGAGACCGATGACTGCGAACGTGATCCTGGTGACCGGTGCGACGGGTGTGCTCGGCCGCGAGGTGCTGGACCGGCTGCGGGCCCTGGGCCTGCCGGTGCGCGCGATGACCCGCAGGACGACGCTCCCCGAGGACCCGGGCGTCCAGTGGGTGACCGGCGACCTCGGCACGGGCGAGGGCCTGGACGCGGCGCTGGACGGCGTCGGCACGGTGATCCACTGCGCGTCCGACACGAGGCGTCCCAAGAACGACATCCCCGGCTGGCGCCACCTGCTGGACGCGGCGAAGCGGGCGGGCGTCGGGCACATCGTCAACATCTCGATCGTCGGCGTCGACCGGATCCCGTACTTCTACTACAAGATCAAGCTGGAGGGGGAACGCCTGCTCCGGGAGTCCGGCATCCCGTGGACCAACCTGCGGGCCACGCAGTTCCCCGACCTGCTGAACAAGGCGCTGCGCGTGCTGTCGAAGCTGCCGGTGGTCCTGATGCCGTCGAAGACCGCGTGCCAGCCGGTCGACCCGGGCGAGGTGGCGGAGCGCCTGGTCGAGCTGGCCCAGGCGGCGCCGGCCGGGCAGGCGGCCGAAATCGGCGGGCCCAAGGTCTACGACGCACCCGAGCTCGCCCGTACGTGGCTGGCGGCCGCGGGCAAGCGGCGGTACGTCCTCAAGGTGCGCATCCCCGGCAAGGCCGGCGCCGCCTTCCGCGCCGGGTACCTGACCACGCCGCGGCACGCCGACGGCGTCCGCACGTGGGAGCAGTACCTGGCGGACGAAGTCGCCCGCTGACGCGGCGCACGGGCGTAGGGTGCGGTCCATGGACGGCGAATCCGGGTTTCAGGTGGTCGGCGACGCACCGGTGCGGTACGAGCGCCATGTGTCGCCGATCATGGCGCCGTTCGTCGGCGCCCTGGTCGACGCGGTGCGGCTCGCGCCCGGTGAGGCGGTGTTGGATGTCGGCTGCGGCACCGGGTTCGCGGCGCGCGAGGCCGCCCGCCGGGTCGGCGCGGACGGGCGGGTCGAGGGCGTCGACCTGAACTCCGGCATGCTGGCCGTCGCCGCCGAACAGGCCCCGGAGGTGGGGTGGTCGCAAGCCTCCGCCGAGGCTCTGCCGTTCGAGGACGGGGAGTTCGACGTGGTGCTCTGCCAGCAGAGCGCGCAGTTCTTCGCCGACCTGGACGCGGCCCTCGCGGAGGCCGCGCGCGTCACCCGGCGGGGCGGGCGGTTCGGCGCCACGGTCTGGGCTTCGCTTGAGGGTTCACCGTTCTTCGTCGCGCAGCGCCTGGCCATCGAGGCGATCGCCGGTGCGGAGGCCGCGCGTTCGTTCGACGCGGCGTTCGCCTGCCCGGCGCGGGTGCTGGTGTCGGCGGTGCGCCGCGCCGGGTTCAGCGGCCTGGAGTCGCGGGACGTGACGGCGGAGGTACGCCTGCCGCGGCTCGACTCCTTCGCGCCGCTGCAACTCGCGGCGCTCCCGTGGGGCCGGGCCGTCGCGGACGCGGGACCGACCGCTCCGGCGGCGTACGCCGACATGTTGGCGGATCTGCTCAATCCCTATGTGGGGGCGGACCAGAGCGTGTTGATTCCGTTCGCGTCGACGTTGGTGACCGGGACGCGCTGACCTTTCACCGGGTCGCCGGGTCGCGGGCTCTCGGGGCCGTGGGCTCTCGGCGTCTCGGTGTCTTGGTGATCTCGGGGCCCAGGATCGCGGGTCTCGGTTCAGTCGGTCGCGGTTCAGCGGGTCTCGGCTCTCGGCTCTCGGGCACGTCGGTTGTGTCCCCGTACGTCGCACGCCGGCCATTTCGCGCGGCAGTTCGCCGGAGTGCCGGGTCGTCATGCGTGTTCCGTTCTACCGTGGCGTCACCGACGTACAACCGTGCGTGGCCGCATTCCTCACAAGGGAGCACCATGACCGCCTCCGACGCGATCGGCCTGCCCCATGCATGAAGTCGCCCGGATCACCGATCAGTTGCGCGCGCTGGGGCTCGTGGAAGGCGACACGGTCCTGGTGCACAGTTCGCTGCGCCGCGTGGGGGCGGTGCGCGACGGAGCCGCGGGCGTACTGGACGCGCTGCGCACCACGGTCGGCCATGAGCAAGGGACCGTCGTCGTACCGGCGTTCACCCCGGAGACGTCCGACTCGTCGGACGCCTACCGGAAGGCGACCGCGGGGATGAGCGCGGACGAGGTGGCCTCGTACCGTGCCACGTTGCCCGGTTTCGACGCGGCGACGACTCCCGCATCCCTCGAAGTCGGGGTTTTGGCCGAGGTGGTGCGCCGGTCGCCCGGCAGCCGGCGCAGCGCGCACCCGATGGGGTCGTTCGCTGCCCTCGGCCACCGTGCCGCGGAGATCACCCGGCACCACGACCCGACCTGTCGCTTCGGCGAACGCTCCCCGCTCGGGCGGCTGTACGAGACGCCGGGGGCCAAGATCGTGCTGCTCGGCACCGGGTTCTCCGCGTGCGTGGCCTTCCACTTGGCCGAGTACCGCCTGCCGGGCCGCCGCCGGCGGATCTACCGCTGCGTGACGGGCGGCGGCCCAGAGCGGCGCGGCTCCTGGTGGAGCCACAGCGATCTGGTGCTGGACGACCGTCGGTTCGCGGACATCGGTACCGACTACTGTGCCGCGTCCGAGACTTCGGTCGGGCCGCCGCGGACGGGCTACGTGGGGTCGGCCCGGGCGACGGTCGTACCCCTGGCCGCCGCGGTCGACTTCGCGACGGCATGGCACCGCGGCCGGGAGACGTCGCCGATGGCCGTGGTGACGCGGAGGGCGGTGACCATGTCGCGGTAGAGGGTGTCCGTGTCGAGGAGTTCGTGATGGGTCCCGATGGCGCGCAGGCGGCCCTGCTCCAGGACCACGATGCGGTGCGCCTCGACCACGGTGGACAGCCGGTGCGCGATGGTGACGACCGCGGCGTGACGTGCCCGTTCGCGGACGAAGGACTGGACGGCCGCCTCGGTCAGGCCGTCGAGCTGCGCGGTCGCCTCGTCCAGCAGCAGGATCTCCGGGTCGGCGACGAACGCCCGGGCGAGGGCGATGCGTTGGCGTTCCCCGCCGGAGACGGTGGTGTCGGCGAGGACGGTGTCGAGGCCGTCGGGGAACGCCTTGGCGCGTTCGTCCAGGCGCACCGCCCGCAGTGCGTCCCAGAGTTCGTCCTCCGTGGCGGTGGGGCGCAGGTAGCGGAGGTTGTCGGCGAGCGTGCCGGGGAGGAGCGGAGTGTCCTGTTCGACGTACGCGATGCGCCGCCGCGACTCGTGCAGCGGCCACAGGTGTGCGGGGCGGCCGTCGAGGCTGAGGTGTCCTTCCTCGGGGTGCAGGAATTCGAGCATGAGGGAGAAGACCGTGGTCTTGCCCGCGCCGGAGGGGCCGACGATGGCGGTGTGACCGACACGCGGGATGTCGAACGAGACCCCGTCGAGGGCGGGTTCGGCGTCGGGCGCGTAACGGGCGGTCACGTCGTGGAAGGCGATGGCGGCGGTGGTGTCGGCGTGCGCGTAGACCTGGGTCGGGGCGGCCGTCGCGGCGCGCGGGTCCGGGCCTTCCAGTTCGAGCTCGTCGAGTTGCGCGATGCGTGACGCGGCGGCGATGCCGGACTGCAACTGCGTGACCACGTTGGCGAGTTCGGTGGCCGGTTCGAGGAGCTGGAAGGCGTACAGCAGAAAGGCGATCAGGCTGGACACCGGGAGCGCGCCGGAGTCGACGCGGTAGGCGCCGATCGCCAGGATGAGCAGGATCGCGAGCTCGACGCCGGCCATCGTGACGGTCCAGACGACGGCTGCGATGCGGACGGCGCGGATGCTGTGCCGTGCGGAGTCCTCCGCCTCGGCCTCGATGCGGAGCGATTCGCGTTCCTCGGCGCGGGCGGACTTGACGGTGCGGATGGCGCGGAGCGCGCCGTCGAGCGCCGCGCCGAGGCGTCCGACCGACTCCTGGGCGGCGGCCTCGGCCTTGGCCATGCGCGGCATCAGCACCGCGACGATCACGGCGACGACGGCCAGGCTGCCCACGGTGACGGCGAACAGCACCCAGTCCAGGAAGGCCATCAGCGCGAGCGCGCCGATCAGGCCGACCGCGCCGTTGACCAGCCGGGTCAGGCTGGACGCGGCGGCCTCGCGGATCAGCACGGTGTCGGACGTGACGCGCGTGACCAGCTCGCCGCCGGAGCGGCCGCCGAGTTCGCCGAGGCGCAGGCGGAGCAGGCGTCGGACCATCGACACGCGGGCGTCGCGGACGACGTACTCGCCCATGCGCCCGAGCATGATCCACTGGAAGGCCTGGACCGCCGAGCCGACCACCAGCAGCACGGCGAGCACCGCGACAGCGGGGGCGATCGAGCGGGAGTCGGCGAGGGCGTCGAGGACCCACTTGGTGGCCATCGGGCTCGCGAGGGTGGTCGCGGTGACGAAGAACCCGAGGACCAGCCCGAGCAGCAGCGTGCGCCGGTGGGGTCGGACGAAGGACCAGAGGATGCGCAGATTCGGCACGGCCGCCCTCTCGGTGATACATCAGTGCAACTTTTTGAGACAGTAGAGTCCCATTTTTGGATATGCAAGTCCCTTTTCGGATTCTGGCTGCTATGTTGCGGAGCGTGAGCACGACGTCATCCGAGTCCGGCACCCGCGGCCGCACGCGCCGCGCGATCGTCAGCGCCGCCGGCTCGGTCCTCGCGCGCGACCGTTCGGCCACCCTGGCCGAGATCGCGCAGGCCGCCGAAGTGGGACGCAGCACCCTGCACCGGTACTTCGCGGATCGCGACGAGCTGGTCCGGGCCGCGGTGCTCGACTCCCTCGAAAAGATCGAACAGGCCGTGCTGGGCGCGGCGGTCGACGACGGCCCGGTCGTGGACGCGATGCGGCGGCTGGTGACGGCGGTGGTGGCCACGGGCGACCGGCTGCTGTTCGCCTTCGGGGACATGAACCTGGTCGAGGAACTGCCGGAGTACGACGACCGGTCCGAGCGCCTGGTACTCGATCTCATCAAACGCGGGCAGGCGGAAGGGGAGTTCGACCCGACGGTGCCGCCGGAGTGGATCATGAACACGCTGTGGGCGATGGTCTACACGGGGGCGGAGGCCGCCCAGCAGGGCATGCTGCCGCCGCACAGCGTGCCGGCGCACGTGATCCGGACGCTGGAGGGCGGCATCCGCCGCACCGACGCGGGGGGGGGGGGGGGGGGGGGGGGGGGGGGGGGGGGGGGGGGGGGGGGGGGGGGGGGGGGGGGGGGGGGGGGGGGGGGG
>NZ_JBPKBH010000007.1:131545-139601 GCF_051388915.1 Yinghuangia sp. YIM S09857
CGCGTGGTTGAGAGGCGGGGCCCGCGCGGCCAACCCCGTTCGTCCTCCCGGGTTTTCACCCGCGTGGCGCGCGGGCGTGGTGTTGTCCTACTCCGCGTCGGGGCCCGCCGCGCGGACCCTGTGCACCTTTTCAAGGGACTCACGCAGCTCGGTGAGCCACGTGTCGGCGTTGCGTTCGACGAGGCGCACACACCACGCCAGGGCCTCGCTCCTGCTGCGAGCGACACCACCGGCGATCAGCGTGTCGAGCACCTGGCGCTCGGGCTGCCGCAGCCGTGTCATGACGGGCACCGACACGTGGGTGTAGAGCGCGCGGTGGTCGCCGCACACGACACCCCATGACACCTTGCGTCCGAACTTCCGCTCGGCCTCACGCGCGACCTTGACGCGGTCGTCGCGCGTGCGCTCCCGGAACTCCGAGATCCGCCCCTCGGCCGCCCCCTCGCGCGCCGCGTCCGACGCATCCTCGGCCAACTCCGGCTCCGCGATGCGCCCGACGACGGTGATCTCCTCACGGTCGACCGTCACCTCGACCAGCTCGACGAACAGCCCCTCGGGCAGCCGCCCGGCGAACCAGCCCCTGACCTTCTCCTGCTGCTCGCTCGTAATCATGTAATCGAGATTACGTTGGCGGTGTGACGACTGCCAACGCCCTACGCCCACGGCATAAACGATCACTTCGCCACCGTCTCGGCGGAATCACCCGCCCCACCTATCGCCGACCTCCGCAGGTCCCACCGCGCGGGCACGCCCGCCCCGAAAACGCCCCACCCACCGCTCGCACCCCTGCCGCGCACGCACACCGCGCGGCACAGGGCCGCCGCGCAGGCCGATGGCCAGACGATTTCGAAGGAATGGGCTGGGCGCGATGGGACGCGGGGACGACCTGCGGCGCGCTCCGCCACGGCGGGTGGGCCGGGCAGGTTGGGATGGGCCAGGGTCACGAGCGCAGGCAGATCGGGCCGTGTCGGCACACGCATGCCGCCGCCCCTCGATACCTGGCGGTCCGTCATGGCGGGTGGGGCAGGCCGAGTGGTCGGGTGGGTCTCAGTCGGGATGCGCTCGCCGTGGGCGACGCCTTCTCGGTAGGGGCACCACCGCGCTCCCCGTGAATTTCGCAACCTCGCGATAGTGGTCTCCGTCGAGCGCGTGAACTACCAACTCGGGGTTGTCGTCCAACGGTTCGAGACGCACGGGGTGGTGGCCTTGGGGTGCTCGTCGGCTCCCGGTGGGGCGCCAGGGAGTGTCTTCGATGTCCCGTCGGGTAGCCGGCGGGCCGTGGTGCGAGCGCTCGCAAGCGCGGCCCGCGGCTCGGCCTCGGTTTGGCTTGGGAGGGCCGTCAGGGCCAGGCGGCAAGGGACGTAACGCCGCGACTTGCGAGGGCCGTCAGGGCCCGGTGCGCTCCACCGGCGTACGCTCGCAACGCGCGGTCCGCGGCTCGGCCCGGGTTCGGCTTGGGCGGGCCGTCGGGAGCGGGCGGCAAGGTCGTGACGCAGCCACTTGGGGAGCCGTCGAGGCCCGGCGTTGCGGGCCCGGCGGGGATTTGAAGACACGACCTGGGGGCGTTCCGGACCGCGTGTGCTCGGGGCGTCTCTGTCGGGTTGCTGGCTTGATCCTCTCGGTGGGCGGTGCGGGGGTGGCGGGTGCGCGGTAGCGTCGCTCCGACAGTGGGCGAGCTGTGGGGTGGGGTGGGGACGCGTGCTCTTCAGATGGCGGCGCCGGCATGAGCGCCACCTTGCCGCGTACCGGCTCCGGCTGGAGGAAGAGGCGGCGGTGGCGAGCAAGGCGCTTGCCGTCAGGAACTCGTATTTGGTGCCCTACCAGCGAGATTCGGCCGAACCGGAGGGTGACCTTCCGTCAGAACCGGCGCCGTCCAGGGCAGTTGCCGCCGCAGTGCGGCGGGACGAGCGGGACCGGGCCGCGATGCTCGCCGACCGGGCCCGCCAACTCAGCCGCGCGGGACGGCACATCGAGGCGTCCGCACCCGCCCGCGCCGCCGTGCGGGTGCTCGGCGAACTCGCCGAACAGGACCCGGCGGAGCACTCCCCCGCGCTGATCGACGCGCTGCGCGCGCTCGCCGCGGTTCTCGCGGGCGGCGGGCAGTTCGCCGACGCGGTCAAGGTCGCCGACAACGCCGCGCTGCGGGCCAGGCGGCTCGCCGCGCTGGACGTGCACCGCCACCGCCCGCTCCTGGCCGCGACATTGCGTGATCTCGGGGCGCGGCTCGGCGACGCGGGCAAGTCCGATCGGGCACTCGCCGTGCTGCACGAGTGCGTGGAGGCGTACCGGACGCTCGCCGCTCGTTCGCCCGAGGAGCACCGCGCCGGACTGGCCGACGCACTCGACGAATTCGCCGGACGCCTCGCCGCGACCGGCCTGGTCGAGGACGCGTTGGCGCTGTTCGACGAGGCCGCGCATCTGCTCACGCTCGCGGACGCCGACGTTCTCGCCCAGGTGACGACGCGCCAGGCGAATCTGCTGGCGCGGGTCGGGCGC
Source organism: Yinghuangia sp. YIM S09857 (assembly GCF_051388915.1). NCBI lineage: Bacteria > Bacillati > Actinomycetota > Actinomycetes > Kitasatosporales > Streptomycetaceae > Yinghuangia > Yinghuangia sp. YIM S09857. The sequence goes on from NZ_JBPKBH010000007.1 coordinate 134,042, forward strand.
GTCGACGAGGCGATAGAGAGGGCGAGTTCGGCGGTACGGCTGAGACGTGCGCGCACCGAAACCGGTCCCACGCCCGGCGACGACGCGCTCGCGTCCGCGTTGCAGAGCTTCGGCCTGCTGCTCAGCGGCGCCGCGCGCCACGACGACGCGGTCGAGGCGCTGGAGGAGGCGGTGTCGCTGCGGGCGCGGCGCGTGCGGGCCGACCCGGCGATCGCCCGGCGGCCCGAAGTCGCGGTCACCTACGCGGTGTACGGGCTGGTGCTGATCTCGGCCGAGCGCCCGGCGGACGCGGTGCCCCCGCTCGCCGCCGCCCTCGGCGTCGGCACCGCGCTGAACCTCCCGCAGGTCGTGGACATGGCCACCGACGCCCTGGTACGCGCCCACGCGGCCGAACCGGTCGCCGTGCGCTCGCGATGGCGGGCCGCGACCGGGGAGGACGCTCCGGCGTGGATCTCGGGATCGGGTACGCGTACCGCCGCCGTCCCCGCGACAGCGGCCGCGCCGGTGGCCGCGACGACGCCTGCGTCGGCACCCGCTCCGACAGCTCCCGCCGCGCCGCAGCCGCGGCGGTCGGGGCGGCTCACCGCCGACCGGCTCTCACCGGACCGGCCGAGGCGCCGCCCCATCCCCTCCCCCGCCGCGCGGCCTGCCTCGGACGTCGACGTCTAGTGCGGTGGCCACAAACCTCCACCGGTTCTCGCCGCCCAGCACGCCGCCTCGCCGCGTTGCAGGACCTCGCGAGTACGACTGGTACGAGCTTCGGCCCTGCGCTTGGGAGGGCCGCCAGGCCCGGCGAGCGATGCATCGCAATGAACGACGAGAACCGGCAATCGTTGGTGGCCACCGCGCTAACCGCTCTGCTCGGAGGTCGTACGCACGACCGGGATCCACAGCTCCGCGTCCGCGTGGGTTCCGTCGGCGGAGAGCCGGGTCTGCACCATCTCGGGACCGGGCCGACTCCGGTACGGATTGGACGGGAACCACTGCGTGAACACGTCCCGCCACAGGTATTGCAGCGTCTCCGGGAACGGACCGGAGTGCTCGAACACCGCCCACGTGCCCGCCTCCACGGGCAACGCGTCGAGTCCGTCGGGGACTTCGGCGCTCGTCACCACCCCGTGGTAGTAGTCGAGTTCGGTGCCCTCGGCCCGTGAGTCGGCCAAGTCGTCGCTGACGTTGACGAGTCCGCGCGGCTCCTGGTCCGACAGCGCTTCGATGCGCCGCACTTCGTCGGGATCGAGCGCTCGCATGAACTCGACGATCTCGGGGTTCATCCCCTCGTGCACGAGCGGCACGCGTGCCTTCCTGCCCACGAGGCGGAACGCGTCCTTCTCCACAACCCGGTAGCGCATGTTGCCGGTCCCTTCGACGACGAGGTGGAAGGACAGGCGCTGTTGCGAGCGGAGGGCCACGCCCGCGCGGCGGGCCTCGGCGGGGCCGACGCCGTGCACGGCACGGAACGCGCGGGCGAACGCCTCTCCCGAGCCGTACCCGTAGCGCACCGCCACGTCGAGCAACGTCCGATCCTGCGCGAGGACTTCGGCGGCGGCTACGGTCAGCCTGCGGCGCCGGACGTACTCCGACAGCGGCATCCCGGCCAAGGCCGAGAACATCCGCCGGAAGTGGTACTCCGACGTCGCCGCGACCCGCGCCAACTCGCGCACGTCGACATCGCCGGCCAAGTTGTCCTCGATGAGGTCCATGGCCCGGTTCAGCCGCTCCAGCACTCTGCTCTCCTTCCCGGTACGCCCCCAGGCTAGGAAGATCCGGAGGCAGGCCACCCGACATCCCGTGCCCGGTTCGGTGGGGTGCGCGTGAAGGGCGGGCCCCGGCTCGGGGTGAGGAAACACGGGCGGCGGGGGCGGGCCGCACGTCGAGGGCGACTACACCGCGGGTGGCCGGGAGACGTCGTAGGTGTCCCATTCGCCGTGCCAGAAGGGGTCGAGGCCGCGTTCGTCGATGAAACGGCGTTCAATATCGTGCACCGGGTACAGCGCCTGGATCGTGACCAGGTCCTCGCGGCCCGGCTCGCCGATGTCCACGCCCACCGCGTCGTCGCGTTCCACGACCGTCGACGCGAAGACGAAGAACGCCGTCATCTCGGTGTCCGGCGCGATCCGCTCTCCGAAGTCGATGGTGTTGCCGTAGCCGAACGGGCATACCCCGCGCAGTTGTTCGCCCAGCATCCCGAGGGCACGCGGCCACGCCGTGTCGAGCGAGCGTACGCACAGCGACAACTCGGCGGATCCGCCCACCCATTCGGGGTGCTCGGCGAGCGAGACGCCGTACGTGAACGCCGTGGCCAGCCCGTCTTCCGGCAGGTCCGGGTACCACAGGACGGTGACCGGCGGCAGGTCCGGCCGCGCCGCCGACTCGGCCGTGAAGACGACCGGCTTCTCGTCGCCGGTGAGGCGGTCGAGGTGGGCCGAGTAGTTGTGCGCGCGACCTGCTGCCATCTCCCCATCCTGCCCGACCGCCCGGTCGGCGCCACAGACTCAGCGGCTCGTGTCCGCCCCGAACTCCGCCGAATCCCGGCGGCGGCGCGCGGCGCGCAGCGGGGCGCCGACGGCGTGCATGTGGCGGAGCGCCTGGCGGTACGACTCGATCAGCCCCGTCTCGGCGTACGGCACGCCCAGGCGCTCGCAGTGCGCCCGTACGATCGGCTGCGCTCTGCGCAGGTTGCCGCGCGGCATGCTCGGCACCAAGTGGTGCTCGATCTGGTAGTTGAGCCCGCCGAGCATCCAGTCGGTGACCGGCCCACCGCGCACGTTGCGCGAGGTGAGCACCTGGCGGCGCAGGTGGTCCCAGCGGACGCCCGGCTCCGGCATCGGCATGCCCTTGTGGTTCGGCGCGAAGACCGCGCCCAGGTGCAGACCGAACAGGGCGTGGTGCACGAGCATGAAGACCAGCGCCTTGGCCGGCGACATCGCGACCAGCAGCAGCGTGGCGTATGCCGCGAAGTGCAGTGCCAGCAGCGAGCCTTCGACCAGGCGTTCGCGCCGGGTCCGGTTGCGCAGGTCGGCGATGCCGTTGACCTTGAGGTTGAGGCCTTCCAGGAGCAGCAGCGGGAAGAACAGCCTGGCCTGATGGCGGGTCAGCCAACCGGCCGGGCCCCGGCGGCCGCCGGTCTGGTCGGCGTCCCACACCAGGACGCCGACGGCGACGTCCGGGTCCTTGTCGCGGTGGTTCGGGTTGGCGTGGTGCCGGTTGTGCTTGCTGTTCCACCATCCGGCGCTCATGCCGTTCATGAGGTTGCCGTGCAGCAGCGCCATCGCGCGGTGGGTGCGGTGGCTGCCGCCGATCTGGCGGTGGCCCGCGTCGTGGCCGACGAAGGTGGCCCGCGTGGAGAACAGCGCGACGGGGACCGCCAGCAGCAGTTGCCACCACGTGTTGCCGAGCCACAGCACGGCGGCCCAGGTGGCGGCGAACAGCAGCAGGTTCACGGTGATGACGCGGAGGTAGTACGCGTGCCTCCGGTCCATCAGCCCGGCGGCCTTCAGGTCGGCGAGCAGCGGCGCGAAGTCGCTGGTGGCGGCGCGCTCGGACGGCGAAGGCGACGCGGACGTCACCGGCGACGCGGGCGTCACCGACGGCATGGGCGGCGGATGGCCGGTGGTCGGAAATGCGGCAGCAGGCATGGGCGTCCCCTGGATCGGCGTCGTGGGAGGTGTCGCGACGCCGGAACTGCCGTCCCGCTTCGGGCCCGGCCCGCGGCGTCGTCGTGGTGTCCACGCTAGGCGGCCGCCGCCGACCGGGCGATCCTGCTGCCCCCCGAACGCCGAGGGCCCCCGGCCCCGGGAATCCGGGGGTCGGGGGCCATGGACGCCGGGCGGGTCCTGTGTTACGCGTACGGACGCGTGATGATCTCCATCGCGTGGCCTGCCGGGTCGAAGAAGTACAGGCCCCGGCCGCCGTGGTGGTGGTTGATCTCGCCCGCGCTCTCCAGCCCGGGATCCGCGTAGTAGGTGATCCCGCGTTCACTGATGCGCGCGAACGCCGCGTCGAACACCTCGTCCGAGACGAGGAAGGCGTAGTGCTGTGTGGTGATCGATTCGGCGGGGACGGACGCGAAGTCCAGCGTGACCCCGTTCGCGGTCTCGACCGGGAGGAACACCCCGGCCTCCGCTCCGACGTCCAGCCCCAGGATCCCGGCCAGGAACTCGGCCGACTCACGCTTGTCCCGGGCGTGCACGATGGTGTGATTCAACTCGACTGACATGAGGGGTATGCCTCCGCAAGGCACTCCCAGCACCTCCATGCCTCACCCGGACGGTGACCGGCACGCGATGCTGCGTTGTCGATCGTACGCACGCCGCGCGGGATGGCAACCACCGGTCAGTCGGCCGCGGCCGCCGCGGGTGCCGCGGCCCGTCGGCGCCGACGCAGGTAGTACCAGGTCCCGCCCCCGAGCGCGGCGACCGCCACCGCGGCCCCGCCGAACAACGTGAAGGCCCCGACACCCGTCGCCGACGCCAACTCCGCACGGGGAATGCGGTCGAGGTCGGTGGAGCACACGATCGGCACCGTGCTCCCGGCCAGCTTCGCGCACGCGGTCGACGCGATGCCGTTCCCGGACGGGAGCTTGTCGACGCGCGCCTTGACGGTGCGGACCACTTCCTGGCCCACCGGCAGGTCGAAGGTCCAGGTGATCTGCCCGTCCGCACCGGTCGAACCGCCGTCCGCCGAGCCGACGAGCGTGGTGCCGGCGGGCAGCGTCTCGGTGACCGACATGCCGTTGAGGTCGGCGGAACCGAGGTTGCGCAGCCGGATCGTGTACGTGTGCACCTGCCCCGGCCGCGTCTTGACGCTGCCGTCGTCGACCTTGATCGACAACGCCGGACGGGACGGCGTGGGCAGCCCCTCCGCACCGACCGGCGCGGTCGCCGCGCTCGACAGGCCACCGGCGAGAACGACGACGGCGGCAAGGCTGCGATAGGCCACGGTGCACTCCTGCGGCGGTGATCGTACGACGTGATCACCACTCAGTCTGCGGAACCCACCGCCCCCAACCCCGCACGCGCGGCCGCAGCCCGCCCAGACACCGAACGACCCCACCCATTCGGCGCATCCTCCCGCCTGGGTCCGATGGTGCCGGGCGTCGCGCGGCTCCGGGAGACGCGGCGGTCGGCGAGGACGAGGGGAACGTGGCACGGGAGGGAGTCGAGGCCGGTGTCGCCCCTGCGCATGGTGACGGCGCCTCGCCACCGGCCCTCTCCCCCACTCGCTCGACCCTTCGCGGAGGCGAGTGGGCCGCTGAGGTCCGCGCGGCTCACCGACCCCTTGACCGCGCCGCACGAGGACGCGGCGGTCGACTGGGAGTTGACGCCGTCTCGGCCCGCACCTGCCCCCGCGCCCCACGCGCACTCAGCCGTCCAGCCGCCAACCGCCAACCGCCAACCGCGCGAAGACGCCACAGGGGCGCGCCCTGGGAACGTGCTGAGCCGCGAGATCCGGCCGTCCAGCCAGACGGCAACCGGCAACCGGCAACCGGTGCGCAAACGCCGAAGGGGGGGGGGGGGGGGGGGGGGGGGGGGGGGGGGGGGGGGGGGGGGGGGGGGGG
>NZ_JBPKBH010000007.1:139737-142826 GCF_051388915.1 Yinghuangia sp. YIM S09857
CAGATCTCGCCGCGGAGCTTTGCGAGCGCTTCGGCGAGGATCGCTTCGCCGTCGGCGTCGCTGCGGCGTTCGCGTACGTAGGCGAGGTGGGTCTTGTAGGGCTCGGTACGCGGCGCGTCCGGCGGGTTCTCGCTGTCCTGTCCGGCGGGCAGACCGCAGCGCGGGCAGTCCCAGGTCTCGGGGACCTGCGCGTCGGTCGCGAAACTCGGCTGGGTCTCGTGCTTGTTGGCACACCAGAACGAGATACGCAGACGGGGGGCCGCCTCGCCGCGCTCGGCCTCACCCATCGGGCCCGCACCGACTCGGCTCCCACGGATGGCGTTGCCACTTGCCACGGTTCAAACTCCCCTTGGATCTGAAGGTCGCGCGCCCGGTCGCGCGGCTCGTCATGCACCCCGGACCACGGCCGGAGGGCTGCCTCGCGAAACAGTGTACGTGCGCTCCGCGCGACCGTGAACCGCGTCCCGAACGCTTTCCGACACGGCGTCAGGAAGCGTACGCGGACTGGGACATCGTGTGTACCACGAGAAACGGCCGGGATGGGGCGAAACCAAAAGAACCGTGGGCGGCACACTCGCCGCGGCGCAGCGCGGCGCTCGCTACTCCTTGAGCAGCAGGCCGAGCACGACGATGGTCACGAACCACAGCGCGCCCACGATGATGGTGAGCCGGTCGAGGTTCTTCTCCACGACCGAAGAGCCGCCCAGCGAGGACGACATACCGCCGCCGAAAAGGTCGGACAGGCCCCCGCCCTTGCCCTTGTGCAGCAGGACAAGCAGCACCATCAGGGCGCTGAAGATGATCAGGGCGATCGAGAACGCGAGCTCCACGGCCTGGCCCAACTCCTTTTCGGAGAGTGTTCGCGTGCGTGCGGGCACGGAACGCTCTGCGGGACGCGCGGCCAGGGATTCCTGGCCTCGGACAGGGTACGCCGTTCTCCCGTCCGGATGGGAACTCGGACGGGAGAACGGGCGAATCGCCTGTGACGCTACTGCGTGCGTGCCTAACCTACGGCCTGGTCGCGGAAGCGGACCAGCTTGACGAACTCCTCGGCCTCCAGGCTCGCGCCGCCGACCAGGCCGCCGTCGATGTCGGGCTTGGCCATCAGGCCCGCGACGTTCGACGACTTGACCGAGCCGCCGTACAGGACGCGGACCTTGCCGGCCAGCTCGGCGTCGTACAGCTCGGCGAGCCGCGCGCGGATGGCTCCGCACACCTCCTGCGCGTCCTCCGGCGTCGCGACCTCACCGGTGCCGATGGCCCACACCGGCTCGTACGCGATCACGACGCGCTCGGCCTCGGCGGCCTTGATGCCCTTCAGGCCGCCGTCGACCTGGGCGAGCGTGTGGGCGACGTGGTTGCCCGCCTTGCGGACCTCCAGGCCCTCGCCGACGCACAGGATCGGCGTGATGTTGTTCGCGAACGCCGCCTTGGCCTTGGCATTGACGATCTCGTCCGTCTCCGCGTGGTACTGCCGGCGCTCCGAGTGGCCCACGGTCACGTACGTGCACTTCAGCTTCGCGAGCATCGACCCGGCGATCTCGCCGGTGTACGCGCCGCCGGTGTGCTGCGACACGTCCTGCGCGCCGAAGACGATGCGCAGCTTGTCGCCGTCCACCAGCGTCTGCACCGAGCGCAGGTCGGTGAACGGCGGCAGCACCGCGACCTCGACCTGGTCGAAGTCCTTGTCGTCCAGGGCGAAGGCGAGCTTCTGGACCAGGGCGATGGCCTCAAGGTGGTTGAGGTTCATCTTCCAGTTTCCGGCCATGAGCGGCATGCGGCCGGTCACCGGGGTGCCGCCGGAGTTCTTCTTGATCGACATGCGGTTCAGCCCTCCAGGGCGTCGAGGCCGGGCAGGGTCTTGCCCTCAAGGTATTCGAGGCTCGCGCCGCCACCGGTGGAGATGTGACCGAACGCGTTCTCGTCGAAACCGAGCGTACGCACCGCGGCGGCCGAATCGCCGCCGCCGACCACGGTGAAGGCGTCCGAGTCGACGAGCGCCTGGGCCACCGCGCGCGTGCCGCCCGCATACGGAGCCATCTCGAACACGCCCATCGGGCCGTTCCAGAAGACCGTGCGCGCGTCGGACAGCTTCGCGGCGAACAGCTCGCCGGAGTCCGGGCCGATGTCCAGGCCCATGCGGTCGGCCGGGATCGCGTCCGCGGCGACCACGGAGTGCTCAGCGTCGGCGGCGAACGCGGCGGCGGCCACGATGTCGACCGGCAGCACGAACTCGACGCCGTTCTCCTCGGCCCGGCGCAGGTAGTCGCGCACCGTGTCGAGCTGGTCCTTCTCCAGGAGGGACGTGCCGACCTCGCGGCCCTGCGCGGCCAGGAAGGTGAAGACCATGCCGCCGCCGATGAGGATGCGGTCGGCCTTGTCCAGCAGGTTGTCGATGACGCCGAGCTTGTCGGAGACCTTCGAGCCGCCGAGCACGACCGCGTACGGCCGTTCGACCTTCTCGGTGAGGCGCTTGAGCACGTCCAGCTCGGCGGCAATCAGCTGCCCCGCGGCGTGCGGCAGCTTGAGCGCCACGTCGTACACCGACGCGTGCTTGCGGTGCACCGCGCCGAAGCCGTCGCCGACGTAGAGGTCCGCGAGGGAGGCCAACGCGTCCGCGAACAGCCCGCGCTCGGCGTCGTCCTTGCTGGTCTCGGCGGCGTTGAAGCGCACGTTCTCCAGCAGCGCCACGTCGCCGTCGCCGAGGGAGGCGACGGTCGCTCGGGCGCTGTCGCCGACCGTGTCGGTGGCGAACGCCACCGGCCGGCCCAGCAGTTCGCCGAGGCGCGCGGCGACCGGGGCGAGCGAGTACGCCGGGTTCGGCTCGCCCTTGGGACGGCCGAGGTGCGCCGTGACGACGACGCGGGCGCCGCGCTCGGCGAGGGTGCGGATGGTCGGCACGCTCGCGCGGATGCGGCCGTCGTCCGTGATCGTCGCGCCGTCGAGCGGCACGTTCAGGTCGGCGCGGACGAGTACGCGCTTACCGGCGACGTCGAGGTCGTCGATGGTCTTCATGGGTTCGGATCATCCTCGGGGGTTCGGGCCGCTGAGGGAGGCGGCCCGGGTCCAACCTGCTGTCGGGTGGTACG
>NZ_JBPKBH010000007.1:142979-145095 GCF_051388915.1 Yinghuangia sp. YIM S09857
GGTCACACGCCACGGACCGCCCGGGCGGGGCGGCCGTGCCGGGCGCCGCTGTGCAGACTGCTCGGGCAGTCCGCCCGGGCAGTCTTCTCAGAGCTGCGCGCCGACGTACTTGACCAGGTCGACGAGGCGGTTCGAGTAGCCCCACTCGTTGTCGTACCAGCCGACGATCTTGACCTGCTTGCCCTGGGCCATGGTCAGGCCCGAGTCGAAGGTGCACGACGACGGGTCGGTCACGATGTCGGAGGAGACGATCTCGTCCTCGGTGTAGGTGAGGATGCCCTTGAGCTGGCCCTCGGCGGCCTTCTGGAACGCGGCGTTGACCTCGTCCCGGGTGACCTCGCGCTCCAGCTCCACGACCAGGTCGGTGACCGAACCGGTGGGGACCGGGACGCGCATCGCGATGCCGTCGAGCTTGCCGCTCAGCTCCGGCAGGACCAGCGCGGTGGCCTTGGCGGCACCGGTCGAGGTCGGGATGATGTTGGTCGCGGCGGCCCGCGCGCGGCGCAGGTCGCTGTGCGGGAAGTCCAGGATGACCTGGTCGTTGGTGTACGCGTGGACCGTGGTCATCAGGCCCTTGGCGACGCCGAAGTTCTCCAGCAGCACCTTCGCCATCGGCGCCACGCAGTTGGTGGTGCAGGAGGCGTTGGAGATCACGTTGTGCTGCGCGGCGTCGTACTTCTCGTGGTTGACGCCCATCACGATGGTGATGTCCTCGCCCTTGGCGGGCGCGGAGATGATGACCTTCTTGGCGCCGGCCTGGACGTGCTTGGCGGCGTCCGAGGCGTTGGTGAAGCGGCCGGTCGACTCGATGACGATGTCGGCGCCCAGCTCGCCCCACGGCAGCGCCGCCGGGTCGCGCTCGGCCAGCGTCTTGAATGTCTTGCCGCCGACGGTGATCGAGTCGTCGGTGTGCGTGACCTCCTGGCCGAGGCGGCCCAGGATGCTGTCGTACTTCAGCAGGTGGACCAGAGTCGCGTTGTCGGTCAGGTCGTTGACGCCGACGATCTCCACGTCGGCGCCCGAGGCCAGAACCGCGCGGAAGAAGTTGCGGCCGATGCGGCCAAACCCGTTGATGCCTACTCGGATCGTCACGAACCGATCTCCTCTTGATGCGCCGGAGGGATGCCCTGATGTCTTTTTCCCGGCAGACGGGTTGGAATCGTCAAGCCGAGACCAAGTCCGACCCTATCGCGAGGTCCGTCCCGGTCGTGACGCAGGCGCCGCGTGGACACCGACACGCGAAGGGGCCCGGCGGCGGGTGCATCGCCACCGGGCCCCGATCGGGTTTCGGGTATGCGCGATCAGAACCGGTCGCCGACGACCTTCGCGACCACGCCGGAGAGCACGACGCCGATGCCGAACATCGCACCGTTGCCGTCCTCCTCCATGGCATCGCTCCAGGCTTCGTTGACGTCGAACTTGTCGATCACGTCGGACAGGTCAGCTCCCGAGACGTCGGCGACCCCCATGGCGATGCCGAAGTACTGGGCCAGGTAGACACCGGCGCCGGTGAGGACCAGGGCCAGGACCGGAAGCGCCGCGTGCCGGCCGCCGAACTTGCCGACCGCCGCACCGACGGCGATGCCGATGACGATCGCCATCCAGCCGTAGAAATCGACCTTGGACCGCATCGATTTGTCGAAGCCGCTGGAGATCATGAAGGCGTAGATCCCGGCGCCGACCAGCGCCACCAGCAGGCCGACGCCGAGCGCCGCGCCGACCCGTGGCGGGCGTCCGCCGCCGTAGGGGCCGTAGCCGCCGGGGCCGCCGCCGTAGGGGCCGGGCTGGCCGTAGGGACCCGGCTGTCCGTACGGGCCGGGCTGCTGGCCGTAGGGGCCGGGCTGACCGTACGGGTCGGGCTGGCCGTAGGGGCCCTGTTGCGGCGCCCCGTAGTTTCCGGGGCCGTTGTATCCACTCACGAGTTTCGTCTCCCAGGGACGCGTGCCGGACGACGAGGCTAGCGGCCCCCGCACGGGCCGGGCAGGCCCGCAAGCACCCACAATTGGCCTATGACCGAATTGTCGGCAATTTCGAGGGAGTTCCCGCACCCCGCGGCGGGGGGGGGGGGGGGGGGGGGGGGGGGGGGGGGGGGGGGGGGGGGGGGGGGGGGGGGGGG
>NZ_JBPKBH010000007.1:145203-159461 GCF_051388915.1 Yinghuangia sp. YIM S09857
CCCAGGGCCGTTGTGCGCTGCGCCTTTCTTCGAGAACGTCGAGAACGTCGGGAACACAGCCTCGGACTGCTGCGTCAGGCTGTGCTCCGCGCCTCAGTCGAGCAGGTACGCGACCGCCCTGCCGAGCACCGCGTCCTTCTCCGCCTGCGTCGGCAGTTGCTCCACGCCGAAGCCGAAGAGCAGCGTGTCGCCGGTGGCCACCACCGAGTTGCCGAACACCGAGTTGGTGTGCAGGAACGGAGCCGGCGAGTGGTCACCGGGCGGTGCCGGGGCCAGCGTCCAGGCGCCCAGGCCGGATTCGAAGCCCTCGGACTCCAGCACGCCGCCCGCCGTGGTGATCTTCGTGTCGTCCACGAAGACGCCGGTGCCGCCCGCGCTCGGGTCGGTGACGTAGCTGATGGACACCTCGACCTGCTTGCCCGCGTACGGGGACAGGTCGAACGCGACCGGCTGCCAGCCGCCCGAGTTGGCGGTGAACGCGTTCCAGGCGCCCGTCGTCCCCGACGGCGTGCACGGGTTCGTGAGCGTCAGGTAGTGCGCGAGGAACGGGTGGTCCTTGAGGTAGAACCCGGCCTCGCACTCCGCCGGAACCGCCTGCGAGCTGCGGCCGTTGAGGTCCGGCAGCGTGGTCCAGTCGTCCTGGCCCACGGTGTGCGCCTCGACGATGACGTTGTCGTAGCCCTCCTCGACGTCCCACGACATCTGCGCGGTGAGCTTCGCCGCGTCGGCCGCCGTGACCCCGGTCAGGTCGATCGTGCGGGTCAGGCGCTTGTACGAGTCGTCCTGGTGCGGGCCCGCGATGTACTTCACGCCCTCGTACGGGGTGAACGGGCCGGACGGCACGCCCGCGTACTCCGCCGCCGAGTAACTGGTGAACTGCGGGAACTCCGCGGGCGGCAGCATCGAGCTGGTGGTGAGGAAGCCGCCCGCCTCGTCGACCGGGTTGCTCGCGGTGCCTGGCAGGCCGACGTTCAGCCCGGTGTACGGGTCCCGCACGCCGACGACCCCGTTGACGCCGTTGACCGAACCGCGGTCGTAGGCGCCGAGGTAGTACTGGGTGAAGTCGTCGGACAGGATCTCGCAGTCGTCGCGGTAGCTCGTGGTGATGCGGCACGGCGTCTGCGGCTCGCCCTTGAGACCGTAGTAGATGCCGCCGCCGTTGACCCCGCGCAGCGGACCGTAGTACGCCGCCGTCTCACCGGAGTAGAGGAGCTTGCCGCCCTCGTTGAGGTAGTCGCGCACCTCCATGGTGAGCTGGAACGCCCGGTCCGCGACCTGCGCGTCGGGCACCAGGGTCCCGGCGCCGCCGACCGGCACGAACTCGTCGGCCGCGTCCTGGGTCAGCCGGTTGTCGCCCAGGTACCAGACCACCGCCTTGAAGTGGCCGAGCACGCCGATGGAGTCGGGCACGCCCTGCTTGTCGACGTCCCACAGCACGGGCTTGTGCCCCGCCGCGCGGATCGCGTCCAGGTACTCGTTCGCGTACTTCGGCGCGTCGGTGCCCGGCGGGTACACCGGGTTGACGCCCTTGTAGTCCTCGTTGGCGAGCACCAGGACGTCGGCGCCCTCCTCGATGCCGGGCGCGACCGTGTAGGTGAAGTGCTCCGACTCCACCTTGCCCGAGCCGCGTTTCTTGGCCGTGTACCAGACCTCGACCGAGTCGCCGGGTTTGCTGTTGTCGACGGATCCGCGGTACTGGCGGTACCAGTTCTTGCCGTCCTCGCCGCCGTATCTCTCACCGCCGTCCCAGCGCTGCACCCCGTCGGTCTTGGTCCTGCCGCCGTTGACCCTGTAGTTGATCTTCACGTCGGACAGCTTCTGCTTGGCGTCGACGGCCACCCACTGCTCGTCGCCCTTCTCCGCGTACGACGTGTCGAACTTGTGGATCGCCAGGTCGGGGGCGGTCCAGCCGATCGACGACACCGGCTCGTCGGGCTGCGGCGCCGACTTGGCGACGGACAGCGCGAACGGGATGTTGTTGGTGAACTCGCGCTGGATCAGCGTCTCGTCGTCCGGGAAGGTGAAGATGCTCTCGCAGGCGTCCGGCTCCCACGCGTCGTTCGGATCCCAGTTGGACGCCGTCTCGCAGGTCGACATCTCGGGCGTGAACGCGATGCCCTCGTGCACGACGTCGACGAAGCCGTCGGTCTCGCCGTTGGTCGTGTAGAGCGCTGCGCCCAGCTGCGACTCGAAGCCCGGGATCGCGGGGTGCGCGTGGTCGCCCGCGAGCGCCCTGGCGATGTTGTCGTCCGGGCTCGGCGTGGCGACCTGCCAGCCCACGCCGTACAGCAGGAGCTGCGCGGCGGAGTGGTAGTTGACCACGAACCTCGGGTCGATCTTCGCCATGAGGCGGTCGATCGCCTTGGTCTCCGGCTCGGAACCGGGGCCCGGGCCGCGGTACGTCTCGTTGAACGGGTCGGGCGACGAACCCTCGTTGTCGTAGCCCCACTTGTACGGGAAGTTGCGGTTGGGGTCGACACCGTCGGCGCTGGTGATCACACCGTTGCCGTCGTTGTCGCGCAGGGTCTTGCGCCACTGGCGCTGGTCGGGCTGCCAGGTCCACTCGTAGCCGTCCGGGTTCGCGGAGAGCACGAACCACAGCTCGGTCGAGTTGACGATCTTCTTGATCTCCTGGTCGCCGTTCTTGTACCCGTCGACGTAGTAGTGCAGCAGCCGGCGGTTCATCTCCGGCGTGATCCACTCGCGGGCGTGCTGGTTCGCCATGTAGACGACGGGCGGCTTGTCGCCGTCCCGCTTGCCCTTGGCGTCCTTGGTCACCTTCATCGCCAGGATGTCCTGGCCGAGGGTGGTCTTGCCGATGGACACCAGCTTGGTGATCTTCGGGTTGGCCTTGGAAAGCTCCAGCAGCTCGGCGGCCAGGCCGCCTTCGCCCGCGTAGCGCTTGTAGACGCCGCCCGCGGCGGTGGCCGACCGGGCACCGGCCGCGGACTGGTTGCCGCGGGCCTGGACGGTGACGCCCGACTTGGTGAGCTTTGCCGCCTCCGCCTCGGACAGCACCAGTTCGGCGGAGACCTTGCCGTCCGGGGTCGTGCTCATGGGCGTCTCGGTGCGGTCGATGCCCAGCGCGAAGACCTTGGCGGCGTCGTCGGCGGCGAACGTGACCCGGTACGCCTTCTTCCCGGCCTCACCGGCCTGCGGAAGCGCGACGTCCGCGACCTGGGTGACGACCGGGAACGACGGGTCGGCGTCCTCTTCCGCCGCCTGCGCCGCCGGCAGAGCCGACACGGTGCCGACGACGAGCGAGAGGGCCGCGAGCCCGATACCTGCGATGCGCGTAGATCTGCGGGAACCCTTTGTGCGTCTCACTCAACCCCCTGATGTGAGTGGGCAGGCGCGTGGGGATGGAGCCCGGCGGGCTTGATCGCCAACCCCCTTGTTCCCGGGGGCTGTTGGTGGTGCCGGAGACCCGCCGTGCTACACGCGTTTCGCATGGTACGGGAATCCATGTCCCGGACAGGGTGAAATGGAAAACCGCTGGACGGTCATCATTGTCCGCATAACGATCAGTTGGCGAAGCGGCCGGGGGCCCGCTCCGGGGGTCAGAACCAGTCAGGGCACCAAGGCGCCCGCGCGGTCCGAAACATGACCTCGGCGACCGCCAGCGAACCCGGCGCCACCTCGGCGAGCGCACCCGCGTCGGCGAGCCGGACGGCCGAATTACCGCCCAGGTAGAGCGCGCCGAGGGCACCCACGCCGAGGCGCAACTGCGCGGGCTCGTCGGTCGGCGCGCAGACCGCCCCGGACGGGCCGCCCTCCAGCTTGAACCGGCCCGCCGCGTACCCGAGTTCGTCCTCGACCTCCAGCACCACGGAACCGGCCACCTCGTAGGTCCGCGCCGCCAGCGCCTTCGGGACGTCGAGAAGCCGCAGCCACACGAAGTCGCGGGCGCTGTCCCAGGTCACCGCGCGCGGGTCGGTGAAGCGCAGCGGCAGCGGATCGTCCCCGGGCCGCTCGCCCGCGCTGATCCGCACCACGTAGTCCACCTGCGCCGCGAAGTCCCACAGTGCCGCCTCAGCCGCGCGCGTCGCGCCGATCACCTGGTCCGCGTGCAGCGTGGCCTTCGGCAGGAAGTCCTCCCAGACCTCGTCGATGCGGTACGCGAGATAGCCGGTCGGTTCCCCCGACGGGTCCCGGTACACCGCGTAGAAGCGGTTCTCGGCACCGCGCCCGCCCGGGCGCTTGCGCACCCCGGTGTAGAGCTGCCACCACAGCGGCTGCCGGGTGATCGCCCCCGGCGTGTGCGCCCGGAACGCGCCGTGGATCCGCGGCCCCAGCTCGACCATCGCCTCGGGGGTGACGATCTCGACCCGGCCGCCGTCCTCGCGCCGCGCCAGCTCGGCGTCGGTGAGGCGGGTGCGCGACAGGTCGACGCGGTACGTGGAGATGTCGGTCGCCGCCCCGAACCCGAAGCGACCGTAGATGTTGTACTCGGCGGCGATCAGGATCGCCGCCGCCTCCCCGCGCGCCGCCGCCGCGTCCAGGTCGGCGCGCATCATGCGGGTCAGCAGCCCGCGGCGGCGGTGCGTCGCGGTCACCGTGACGTTGGTGATCGCGCTCATCGGCAGATACGCCCCACCCGGCACGGTGATCTCGCCGCCCCAGCTCCGGAACGTGCCGACCATCGCGTCGCCGTCGTACGCGGCCTGCGTGCGGTCCAGGTCCACGACGTCGCGGAGATGCTCCGCCCACTGGTCGCGGACCTCCTTGGTGTGGTCCGGAACACGCAGGAAGCCCACGTCCAGCGCCACGCCCCACGGGCTCAGCTCGTCCTCGGTGATCGTGCGGATCTCCACCATGGTCCTCTCCCGCGACTGCATGCGCCGTGCCCGCGGTGTGCCGCACACGGACGTGAAAAAGCCGACCGGAGCAACGTATTGCCGCCGGTCGGCCTTTTCGACTGATTTATCCCGCGCCCGCGACGGCCGGTGCGCTTCTCGCCCGCCCGAGCGGGCGCACGACACGGAACCGGTGGATCCGACGGGACGCACCCCGCCTGGTGCCGCGACCGGCAGGGTTCACCGCTTCACGGCAGACCTCGCCGGCCAGGGCACTAGGAAACGAGCATGTCCGCGGTCAGGTTCGCGTCCGTGCCCGGCAGGCCCATGTCGCCCGCGCGCTTGTCGGCCATCGCCAGCAGGCGGCGGATGCGGCCGGCCACCGCGTCCTTCGTCAGCGGCGGGTCGGCCAGGCCGCCCAACTCCTCCAGCGACGCCTGCTTGTGCTCCAGCCGGAGCTTGCCCGCCGCGGCGAGGTGCTCGGGAACCTCGTCGCCCAGGATCTCCAGCGCCCGCTGCACCCGCGCCCCCGCGGCCACCGCCGCACGGGCCGAACGCCGCAGGTTCGCGTCGTCGAAGTTCGCCAGCCGGTTCGCCGTCGCCCGCACCTCGCGACGCATGCGGCGCTCCTCCCACGCGAGCACGCTCTCGTGCGCGCCCAACCGGGTCAGAAGCGCCCCGATCGCGTCGCCGTCGCGCACCACGACCCGGTCCACGCCCCGCACTTCGCGCGCCTTCGCGGAGATGCCCAGCCGCCGCGCCGCGCCGACCAGGGCCAGCGCCGCCTCGGAACCGGGGCAGGTCACCTCCAACGCCGAGGAGCGCCCGGGCTCGGTCAGCGAGCCGTGGGCCAGGAACGCGCCGCGCCACGCGGCCTCCGCGTCGCACGTCGCACCGGAGACCACCTGCGGCGGGAGCCCGCGCACCGGGCGCCCGCGGCCGTCCAACAGGCCTGTCTGCCGGGCCAGTTGGTCGCCGTCCTTGGCCACGCGCACGACATACCTGCTGGTACGCCGCAGACCGCCCGCCGCCACGACCACAAGGTCGGACTGGTGGCCGTACACCTCAAGGATGTCCTTGCGCACACGCCGCGCGGCGGCGCCGGTGTCCAGCTCCGCCTCGACCACGATCCGTCCGCCCACCAGGTGCAGGCCCCCCGAGAAACGCAGAAGGGCCGAGACCTCCGCCTTGCGACAGCACGACCGCGTCACCGGGAGCCGACTGAGCTCGTCTTTCACTGCTGCCGTCATCGCCATGGCGCGATCCTTTCACGATCAACGAAGATCCGGCCGTAGGCGGCGGCCAGGCGCCCCGGATCGTGTCGCGGGGTGCCGTCGCCGACGGCGACCGGCGTCAGCAGCACCTGCCCGCCGAGGCCCGCCGCGGCCTTCGCCAACTCGTCCACGTCGTCCACCAGGTCGCTGTCCCCCAGCACCAGGTCGAACGTCAGGCCGGGGGCGTGCTCGGCGAGCACCTCCAAGTGCCGCTCGGGCGAGAACCCGTCCGTCTCGCCCGGCTGCGGGGCCAGGTTGAGGGCGAGCACCTTGCGGGCCTTCGTCTCGACCAGCGCCGCGGCCAGTTCGGGCACCAGCAGGTGCGGCAGCACGCTGGTGAACCACGAACCGGGGCCCAGGACAACCCAGTCCGCCTCGCGCACCGCCGCCACCGCCTCCGACACGGCCGGCGGGTCCTGCGGCTGGAGCCGTATCCCCAGCACCTCGCCGGGCGTCTTGGCCAGCGCGTGCTGGCCGTGCACGGTCGTCACCGCGGACGGCGCGCCGCGGTCGTGGCCGCGGACGTCCGCCTCAATGTGCAGCGGCACCGCCGACATCGGCAGCACCGTCCCGTGCGCGCCGAGCAGGCGGCCCATCCACTGGAGGGCCTCCACCGGGTCGTCGTCCAGGAGTTCCCACAGCGCGACCATCAGCAGGTTGCCGACCGCGTGGCCGTTGAGATCGCCCTCGCACCGGAAGCGGTGCTGGATGACCCGGCTCCACGTGTTGCCCCACTCGTCGTCCCCGCACAGCGCGGCAAGCGCCATGCGCAGGTCGCCGGGCGGGAGTACGCCGAGGTCGCGCCGCAGCCGCCCGCTCGAACCGCCGTCGTCGGCGACGGTCACAACCGCGGTGAGGTCGTCGGTGAGCCTGCGCAGCGCGGACAGCGACGCGAACAGCCCGTGGCCGCCGCCGAGTGCGACGACCTTGGGACCGGTGTGCCGCGCGTACTGGTAGCCGTTGCTCGCCAAATTGTTCACGCGGGCATCACTCGCGTCCCTTGTCGCGGTGCACCACGACGGCCTCGACGCCGTCCTCCTGCATGCGCTTGGCCAGCCGCTCGGCCATCGCCACGCTGCGGTGCTTGCCGCCCGTGCAGCCGACCGCGAGGGTCAGGTAGCGCTTGCCCTCCCGGCGGTAGCCCTCCGTGATGATGCGCAGCAACTCCGTGTAGCCGTCCAGGAACTCCTTGGCGCCGGGCTGGTCGAAGACGTACCGCGAGACCGGCTCGTCGGTGCCGGTGAACGGGCGCAGCTCGGGGATCCAGTGCGGATTGGGCAGGAACCGGCAGTCGACCACCAGGTCCGCGTCGACCGGCAGACCGTACTTGAAGCCGAACGACATGACCGTCGCCTTGAGCCGCGGTTCGCTCGAACCCGCGAACTGCGCGTCCATCTTGGCGCGCAGCTCGTGCACGTTGAGGTTGGTCGTGTCGATGACCAGGTCGGCCTCGCCGCGCAACTCGCGCAGCAGCGCGCGCTCGGCCTCGATGCCGTCCACGATGCGGCCGTCGCCCTGCAACGGGTGCGGGCGCCGGACGTTCTCGAAGCGGCGCACCAGCGCGTCGTCGGCGGCCTCCAGGAAGACGATGCGGCGCACCACGGCGGCGCTCTCCAACTGGGCCAACGCCTCGCGCAGATCGTCGAAGAACGTGCGTCCGCGCACGTCCACGACGACGGCGATGCGCGCCACCGCACCCTGCGTCCGGGCGCCGAGGTCGACCATCGCCGGGATCAGCGACGGGGGCAGGTTGTCCACCACGAACCAGCCCAGGTCCTCCAGGCCCTTCGCGGCGGTGGAGCGCCCGGCACCGGACATGCCGGAGATGATCACCAGTTCGGGGATGCCGTGCACGGACTCCGGCTCGCCGCCCGGGCCCACCGCGGGCCCGGTGCCGCCGCCGGGCGTGGTCGCCTCCGGCTCGGCCGCCTCGCTCACGGCGTCCTCCGCCGGGTGACACTGCGCTTACTCACGGTTCCTCCTGCTTCCACACCTGCTTGGGAGATGCCAGGCTCGGCGTTCCCCGCAGATGCCGAGTGTCCCTCATGTCCGCACGAGGCGGACCCACCCACACTCTTCGTTCACTGCTTCACGCCCGCAGATTCACTCAGCCGCGTCGGCCGGTGCCTGCGGCGGCGCTCCTTCACCAGAACGATCCGGCTCCACGATCTCATCCGGGGCGTCGGTGATGATCTCTCCGGTCGCGGTGTTGACCGCGATCCTCGGGGCGGTCCCGGCCAGCGCGCCGAGGATGCTCTCGGCGGTCCGCCGGCCGATGCCCGGGACCTCCATGACCTGCTCGACGGTGGCGCCCTTCAGCTTGCGCAGCGAACCGAAGTGGTCGAGGACCGCCTTGCGCCGGGTCTCCCCCAGGCCCGGCACGGAGTCGAGCACGCTGGCCGTCATGGCCTTCGACCGCTTCTTGCGGTGGAAGGTGATCGCGAAGCGGTGCGCCTCGTCGCGCACGCGCTGCATCAGGTACAGCGCCTCGCTGCTGCGCGGCAGCACTACCGGGTCGGACTCGCCGGGCAGCCAGACCTCCTCCAGCTTCTTGGCGAGGCCGCAGACCGCGACGTCGTCCACGCCGAGTTCGTCCAGCGCCCGCTTCGCGGCGGCGACCTGCGGCTGCCCGCCGTCCACGACGACGAGTTGCGGCGGGTACGCGAACCGTTTCGGCTTGCCCGTCTCCGGATCGATGGGCCCGCTCGGCGTCTCGGCCTCGTCGATCCCGGC
This sequence comes from Yinghuangia sp. YIM S09857, assembly GCF_051388915.1. NCBI lineage: Bacteria > Bacillati > Actinomycetota > Actinomycetes > Kitasatosporales > Streptomycetaceae > Yinghuangia > Yinghuangia sp. YIM S09857. The sequence continues at coordinate 154,007 of NZ_JBPKBH010000007.1, forward strand.
GAGCTCCGGTTCACCGGTGCGCACGCGTTCGGCCAGGTAGTGCTTGAACCGCCGGGTCAGCACCTCGTGCATGGACCGGACGTCGTCCTGTCCCTCGAACGACTTGATCGCGAAGTGCCGGTACTCGCTCTTGCGCGGCAGGCCGTCCTCGAACACCACCATCGACGCGACGACCTCGGTGCCCTGGAGGTGCGAGATGTCGAAGCACTCGATGCGCAGCGGCGCGGTGTCCAGGCCGAGCGCGTCCGCGATCTCCTGGAGCGCCAGCGAGCGCGTGGTCAGGTCGCCGGCGCGCCGGGTCTTGTGCAGCACGAGAGCCTGTTGCGCGTTGCGCAGCACGGTCTCCTGGAGCGCCTTCTTGTCGCCGCGCTGCGGCACCCGCAACTCCACCCGCGAACCGCGCAGCGTGCACAGCCACTCCGCGACCGCGTCGGGCTGCGGGGGCAGCGCCGGGACCAGGACCTCGCGCGGCACCGCGTCGCCGCGCTGGTCGCCGTAGATCTGCTGGAGGAAGTGCTCGACCAGGTCGGCGGGCGTGACGTCCTCGACCTTGTCCACCACCCAGCCCCGCTGGCCGCGCACCCGGCCGCCGCGCACGTGGAAGATCTGGACGGCGGCCTCCAGTTCGTCGTCGGCGAGCGCGATGACGTCGGCGTCGGTGCCGTCGCCGAGCACGATGGCATTCTTCTCCATCGCGCGGGTGAGGGCCCCTATGTCGTCGCGCAGCCGCGCGGCCTTCTCGTACTCCATGTCCGCCGCGGCCTGCTTCATGGCGCGTTCCAGGCGGCGGATGTACGGGCCGGTCTGCCCGGCCATGAAGTCGCAGAACTCGTCCGCCAGTTCGCGGTGCTCCTCCGCGTCGACCCGGCCCACGCAGGGGGCCGAGCACTTGCCGATGTAGCCGAGCAGGCACGGGCGTCCGGCCTGCTTGGCGGCCTTGAACACGCCGTTGCTGCACGTGCGCACCGGGAACACGCGGAGCAGCAGGTCGACGGTCTCGCGGATCGCCCAGGCGTGGCCGTACGGCCCGAAGTACCGCACGCCCTTCTTCTTGGGCCCGCGCATCACCTGGACGCGCGGGAACTCCTCGTTCAGTGTGACGGCGAGGCTCGGATAGCTCTTGTCGTCGCGGTACTTCACGTTGAAGCGCGGGTCGTACTCCTTGATCCAGGAGTACTCCAGTTGCAGCGCCTCGACCTCGGTGCCGACGACGGTCCACTCCACCGCCGCCGCGGTGGTGACCATCGTCTGGGTGCGCGGGTGCAGGCCCGCGAGATCCTGGAAGTACGACGACAGGCGCTGCCGCAGGTTCTTGGCCTTGCCGACGTACACGACCCGCCCGTGCGTGTCCCGGAACCGGTACACGCCCGGGCTGTTGGGGATCTCGCCCGGCTTGGGGCGGTACGTTGCCGGGTCGGCCATCTGCTCCCTCGGTCCTCTCGTCCGTGCGTCCGGCGGCGGTTGGCCGCGCGGGTCAGCCGACGACGACGTCCCCGTCGACGACCCTGGTCGGCAGCTCCGGCAGGCCCTTGTTCGCCGGGCCGCGCACGACCGAGCCGTCGTTGACGTCGAACTGGCTGCCGTGGCAGGGGCAGTTGATGACGCCCTGCTCGACCTTCTTGACCAGGCACCCCTGGTGCGGGCACCGCGCGTCGAACGCCTTGTAGACGCCCTTCTCGGGCTGCGTGACGACGACCCGCGAGTCCGGATAGACCTTACCGGCGCCCACCGAGATCTCCGGGACCTTGCCGATGGTCACCGGGCCCTGGTCGCCCGCGCGCGGACCGTCCGCCTGGGCGCCCGAGTTCTCCGTCGTGCAGGCGGTGAGGGCGACACCCGCGGCGCCCGCCGCGCCGGCGGCGGCCACGCCGCGCAGCACGGTCCGGCGGCCCGGCACCACGCCGCGCCCGGCGTCGGCGGCCGCATTCGCGACGCGCATCTCCCCGCTGGTCCGCCTGCCGCGCTCGCTCATGCATCTCTCCGTCTGCGTGGGTTCCCTGGCCGCCTCCATGATCCCATCGGGCGGAGCGGGATCGGACAGGGCCTCGGCCACCCCGGCCCTCGACGAACTCACCTTCGCCGATGCCGTACGCCACCTCACCCTCCCCGCCTCCCCCTCGCCGCCGCGGGAACCGGCCGCGCCCGCCCGGACGCGGGGACCGGTCCGCGGACACCGACGCCCGCGGACCGGCCGTCCCAAGGACCGCCGGTGTGGGCCGTTCCGGCCGTGACGGCGCGTACCGCCGGAACAGCCCGTACCACCGCGACGGTCAGAGTCGGTCGGCGAGGATCTCGCGGAGGAACTTGCCGGTGTGGCTCTCCGGCACCTCCGCGACCTCCTCGGGGCTGCCCTCGGCGATGACCATGCCCCCGCCGCTGCCGCCCTCCGGGCCGAGGTCGACGATCCAGTCCGCGGTCTTGATGACGTCGAGGTTGTGCTCGATCACCAGGACGGTGTTGCCCTTGTCGACCAGCGAGGTCAGCACGCCCAGCAGGCGGCGGATGTCCTCGAAGTGCAGGCCGGTGGTGGGCTCGTCGAGCACGTAGACGGTGCGCCCGGTCGAGCGGCGCTGGAGTTCGGAGGCGAGCTTGACGCGCTGAGCCTCGCCGCCGGACAGCGTGGTGGCCGGCTGGCCGAGCCGGACGTACCCGAGCCCGACGTCGTTGAGTGTCTTGAGGTGCCGGGCGATCGCCGGGACCGCCTCGAAGAACTCGCCGGCCTCCTCGATCGGCATGTCCAGCACCTCGGCGATGTTCCGGCCCTTGAAGTGCACTTCGAGTGTCTCGCGGTTGTAGCGCGCGCCGTGGCACACCTCGCACGGGACGTAGACGTCCGGCAGGAAGTTCATCTCGATCTTGATGGTGCCGTCGCCCGCGCAGTTCTCGCAGCGGCCGCCCTTGACGTTGAAGGAGAAGCGGCCCGGCAGGTAACCGCGCACCTTCGCCTCCTGCGTCTCGGCGAACAGCTTGCGCACGTGGTCGAACACGCCCGTGTACGTCGCCGGGTTCGACCGCGGGGTGCGGCCGATCGGCCCCTGGTCGACGTGGACGACCTTGTCCACCAGGTCCGTTCCGGTGATGCGGGTGTGCCGGCCCGGCACCGAGCGCGCGCCGTTCAGTTCGCGCGCGAGGTGCGTGTAGAGGATGTCGTTGACGAGCGTCGACTTGCCGGAACCGGACACGCCCGTGACCGCGGTGAAGGTGCCCAGCGGGAACCCGACGGTGACGTCGCGCAGGTTGTGCTCGCGTGCGCCGTGCACCACGAGGCGCCGCTTCTTGTCCGGTACGCGCCGCTCGGTCGGCGTCGCGATCTCCTTGCGCCGCGACAGGTACGCGCCGGTCTGCGACTGCTTGTTCTTCAGCAGGTCCTTGTACGGCCCCGAGTGCACCACCCGGCCGCCGTGCTCGCCCGCGCCCGGGCCGATGTCGACGACCCAGTCGGCGACCCGGATGGTGTCCTCGTCGTGCTCGACCACGATGAGCGTGTTGCCCATGTCGCGCAGCCGGACCAGGGTCTCGATGAGCCGGTGGTTGTCGCGCTGGTGCAGGCCGATGGACGGCTCGTCCAGCACGTACAGCACTCCGACCAGACCGGAGCCGATCTGGGTGGCGAGCCGGATACGCTGCGCCTCGCCGCCGGACAGGGTGCCCGCGGCGCGGTTGAGCGACAGGTAGTCGAGGCCGACGTCGACCAGGAAGCGCAGCCGCTCGTTGACCTCCTTCAGCACACGCTCGGCGATCTTCTTCTCACGCGCGGTGAGCCGGATCGCGCCGAGGAAGTCGGCGCAGTCGCTGATCGACATCGCGGAGACGTCGGCGATGGACTTCCCGGCCACGGTGACGGCCAGCACGATCGGCTTGAGCCGGGTGCCCTCGCAGGTCGGGCACGGCACCTGCCGCATGTAGCCCTCGAAGCGCTCGCGGCTGCTGTCGGTCTCGGCCTCGGAGTGGCGGCGCACGATGAACGGGATCGCGCCCTCGAACGCGGTGGTGTACGCGCGCTCGCGGCCGTACCGGTTCTTGTAGCGCACCTCGATCTGGGTGCGGTGCCCGTTGAGCAGCGCGTTGCGGGCGCGCACCGGCAGGCCGTTCCACGGCACGTCGGTGCGGAAGTTGAGGGCGTCGGCAAGCGCGTCGACCAGCCGCCCGAAGTACTCGCTCGCGTGGCCGCTGGACCACGGCGCCAGCGCCCCTTCGTCGAGGGTCTTCTCCGGGTCCGGGACGACCAGCTCCGGGTCGACCTCCATGCGGGTGCCGATGCCGGTGCAGTCGGGGCACGCGCCGAAGGGCGAGTTGAAGGAGAACGAGCGCGGCTCCAGCTCCTCGAACGACAGGTCGTCGTACGGGCAGTAGAGGTGCTCGGAGTACATCCGCTCGCGGTTCTCGTCGTCCTCGGGCAGGTCGACGAAGTCCAGTACGACCATGCCGTTGCCGAGCCGCAGCGCGGTCTCCACCGAGTCGGTCAGGCGGCGCTTGGCCGACGACTTGACCGCGAGGCGGTCGACGACCACCTCGATGGTGTGCTTCTCCTGCTTCTTGAGCTTGGGCGGCTCGGTGAGCTGGACGACCTGGCCGTCGACCCGGGCGCGGCTGTAGCCCTGCGACTGGAGCTGCGCGAAGAGGTCGACGAACTCGCCCTTGCGCTCGCGCACGACCGGCGCGAGGACCTGGAAGCGGGTGCCCTCGTCCAGCTCCAGCACGCGGTCGACCACCTGCTGCGGGCTCTGCCGCGCGATGGGGCGGCCGCACTGCGGGCAGTGCGGGTGGCCGATGCGCGCGAAGAGCAGGCGGAGGTAGTCGTAGACCTCGGTGATGGTGCCGACCGTGGAGCGCGGGTTGCGGTTGGTGGACTTCTGGTCGATCGACACCGCGGGCGACAGGCCCTCGATGAAGTCGACGTCGGGCTTGTCCATCTGGCCGAGGAACTGGCGGGCGTACGACGACAGCGACTCGACGTAGCGGCGCTGCCCCTCGGCGAAGATCGTGTCGAAGGCCAGCGACGACTTGCCGGAACCGGAGAGCCCGGTGAAGACGATGAGCGCGTCGCGTGGGAGGTCGAGGGAGACATCCTTGAGGTTGTGCTCGCGCGCGCCACGGACGATGAGACGGTCGGCCACTGGAGACTCGAAACCCTTCGACAGCTCTTTGACGGCTCACGGGGCGGTCGGCATGTGAGCGCACTGGACTTCCGGCCGGGAGCGCAGGTCGGCGCTCAAGGCTGGTTGCGGGCAGGCCCGGACTTTGTCCCCCGGCCATCGTAAGCGGCCCGGGGCCCGCGTTTGTTCCCCTTCAGCGTGCGCCAGGCTATCGCACACGTTTTCGATTATGGCCCGACCGGGGGACGATTCACTCGATCGTGCGAGGTTTGTTCCAGGCGCCACGCGGGGCCGCGGGTGGCGCGAAGCGCTCGCCCGTCGGCCCGCCCAGCCGATACGGTCGGGACGTGGCGACCGCG
>NZ_JBPKBH010000007.1:159687-164358 GCF_051388915.1 Yinghuangia sp. YIM S09857
TCGCGGTCGCGACCGCGCAGGTTCTGGACACCGCGGAGCGGCTGGACGCCGCGCGCATGGCCGGTCCGTCGCTGCTCGCCGGATGGTCGCGGGCGCATGTTCTGAGCCATCTCGCCCGCAACGCCGACGCGCTGGGCAACCTCGCGCACTGGGCGAGCACGGGGGTGCCGACGCCGATGTACGGGGCGGGGAACGCGCGCGAGGCGGCGATCGAGGCGGGTGCGCACCGGCCGCCCGAGGAGGTCCTGGCGGACCTGCGGACCGCGTCCGCCCGGCTGAACGCCACGCTGGAGGCGATGTCCCCGGCCGCGTGGGGCGCGAAGGTGGCGGGGCGCGACGGGCGCGAGTTCGCCGCGGTGCAGCTGCCCTACAAGCGCATCCGCGAGCTTTACATCCACCACGTGGACCTGGACGCGGGTTGGACCCCGGCGCACTGGCCCGGCGACTTCGCGACACGCGAACTGCTGGACGCCGCCGCGTCGTTCCGGGGCCGGCCGGACACCGTGCCGCTGCTCCTGCACGACGAGGACTCGGGGCGCAGGCTGGCGATCGGGCCGGAGGACCACGCACCGGTCGCGGTGGTCTCGGGGCGGCGGCGGACGCTGCTGGCCTGGCTGATCGGGCGTACCGGCGGGGACGGGCTGGTGATGGACCCGGCGGGGGCGCTGCCGCCGCTCCCCGCGTGGCAGTGACCGCCGGGCGGCGAGCGGTCTGGAGCGTACCGGCGCCGAGCGGGAGGATGGAGCCATGACGACGTATCACGGCTCGGTCAAGGTCGGCGGCACCCCGGCGGTCCGCGAACTGGCGCACCTGATCATCACGAAGGTGGCGGTCGGCCCGTACGACAACGACTGCTATCTGCTGCGCTGCCGGGCGACCGGCGAGCAGTTGCTCATCGACGCGGCGAACGACGCGGAGACGCTGCTGCCGATGTTCTCGGACGGCCTCGGCCAGGTGCTGACCACGCACCGGCACCAGGACCACTGGCAGGCCCTCGACGCCGTCGTGGCGGCCACCGGCGCGACCACGCTGGCCGGGCGCTTCGACGCCGAGGAGATCCCGGTGCCGACCGACCGGCTGCTCACGGACGGCGACACCGTCTCCGTCGGCCGGGTCGAGCTGTCCGCGATCCATCTGGTCGGCCACACGCCGGGCAGCATCGCGCTGGTGTACGACGACCCCCAGGGGCACCCGCACCTGTTCACCGGCGACTGCCTGTTCCCGGGCGGCGTGGGCAACACCTTCGGTGACGACGCGGCGTTCCGCATGCTGATCGACGGGGTCGAGGAGAAGATCTTCGGGCGGCTTCCGGACGAGACCTGGGTCTACCCGGGCCACGGCAACGACACGACGCTCGGGGCCGAGCGGCCGAGCCTCGCGGAGTGGCGCGCCCGCGGCTGGTGACGCGTCGGGGCCCCGGGCGGCGTCAGAAGCGCAGCAGCGCGGTTTCGATGGTGGTTCCGGGGCCCATCGTCATCATTATTGCGAATTCTCCCTTTTTGGTGATCCGCTCGGCGCGCAGGCGCTCCAGGGAGAAAAGGAACGAACCGCTCGAAACATTGCCGAAATCGCGAAGTATGCCCGTTGTGTTCCGAAGATCGCCGTCGCTCAGGGCAAGCCCGGTACGCACCGCCTCGACCACTTTCCGGCCGCCGGAATGCACGCACCAGTGGGCGATGTCGTCGCGTGTGAGGCCGTTGGCCGCGGTCAGCCGGTCGACGAGCGGCCCGGCGTACTGGGCCACGACGCGCGGCACGTCGCGCTCCAGGATGAAGCGGCGCTTGCCCTCGGACGCGTCCCACTCGACGCGCATCGCCTCGATGGCGTCCGGCACCAGCAGGCTCGCGAAGTCCAGCAGTCGCGGGCCCGCCGCGGCCGACTCCTCCGGCCCGGCGTCGCCGCGCAGCACCACCGCCGCGGCGCCGTCGCCGAAAAGACTGTTGACCACGGCCGCGCCCAGCGAACCGTCGTGGATGAACGCGCCGGAGAACGACTCGACGCACACCAGCGCCGCGGGGCGGCCCGGGTGCTGCTGCGCCCACGACGCCAGCGGGCCAAGGGCGTTGAGGCCCGCGTTGCAGCCCATGCCGACCACGTCGACGCGGCTCGCCGCCGGGTCCATGCGCAGCGAGGCCATGACGCGCGCGCTCAGCCCCGGGACCATGAAGCCGGTGCTGGTGGCGACGGCGAGGTAGCCGAGTTCGGCGGGCGCGATGCCGGCGTCGTCGGTCGCCGCGCGCAGGGCGCGTTCCGCCAGGTCGAGGTGGCGGGTCTCCTTGTCGACGCTGCCCTCGGGCAGTGTCAGGTAGCGGCGCTCGATGCCGCCGTTGAGGAAGAACCCGACGGCGCGCTCGTCGGTGACGCCGAAGCGGTCGACCAGTTCGCGCTGGGTGTAGGAGGTGGCCGGGACCGCGGTCCCGACCCCGGCGACGACCGGCCCGGTCCGCGCGGGCGGCCTTACTTCCTGTGCCGCAAATGCCGCTTCCGGGGAATTCCGGGCGGTCGGCAGCAGGGCAGAAACTGAGGTATCCGACTTTTCCGAAGATCGTGGCACGGGCGCCAACGTAGCAGGTGGCGGAATTCCACGGTCGGAATTCCGCCACCTTTTTCGTACTAACTCAGGACCGACCCGTCACTGCTGTTCCGCGGACTCCAGGTCCCTTCGGTCCGCGGCCGCGGCCTCCGCCTCGGCGTCCGCCCTCGACTTGCGGAGGCTCAGCACCGTGGTCACCGTCAGCGTCAGGACGATGAAGCCCAGCGAGAGCGGAATCCCGATCTCCGGAACGTGCACGCCCTGGCCGTGCAGCGCCTCGAAGACCAGCTTCACGCCGATGAATCCGAGGATCACCGAGAGGCCGTACGACAGGTACACCAGCTTCTTCAGCAGACCGCCGATGAGGAAGTAGAGCTGCCGCAGACCCATCAGCGCGAACGCGTTGGCGGTGAAGACGATGTACGGCTCCTGCGTGAGGCCGAAGATGGCCGGGATCGAGTCCAGCGCGAACAGCACGTCCGTGGTACCGACCGCGATCATGACGATCAGCATCGGCGTCACGAAGCGCTTGCCGTGCTCCTTCACGAAGAGCCTGGTGCCCCGGTACTCCTTGGTCGTCGGGGCGACCTTCTCGACCCAGCGCAGGACGGCGTTCTCCTCGAACTCCTCCTCCTCGTCGGAGCGCGCCTCCTTGATCAGCTTCCAGGCGGTCCAGACGAGGAAGGCGCCGAAGAGGAAGAAGACCCACGAGAACGTCGACACGACGGCGGCGCCGAGGCCGATGAAGATGCCGCGCAGCACCAGCGCGATGAGGATGCCGATCAGCAGCACGCGCTGCTGGTACTGGGGCGGCACCGCGAACTTGCTCATGATCAGGACGAACACGAACAGGTTGTCGACGCTGAGCGACTTCTCGGTGATGAAGCCCGCGAAGAACTCGCCCGAGTACTGGGCGTCGGAGAAGAGCCAGATGCCGATGCCGAACACGACGGCGAGGGCGATCCAGAAGACGCCCCACAGCGACGCCTCCTTGAGGGTCACTTCGTGGGGCTTGCGGTTGACGACGAGGTCCACGGCCACAAGGGCGAGCAGGACCACGATGGTCACGATCCAGGTGGTCAGCGAAACATCCACAAATGCCTCCGGCAGACGTGGCAGGGTGCGTCGATGCCGGAGGTCTCTTCCGCCCGGATGCGCCGCCGAGGGCCCTGGCCGGACCGGCACGCCGGACACATCGCTCCCACTGCGCCATACGGACGCAGGCCGATATGTCGTATTGACGACGGTGCCGTGGGGGAATACTCCCCTCCGATGTGCCCCAGCATGGCAGAAGGTAAAGTAAAGACCAAGTAAGCCTTTACCTTTTCGTGGCACTCGTGGCGGGGGTCACCCCTTCGTCGGACTGCTCCGGGGGCTTGGGTACGGCCTCGGCACGGGCTCAGGCCCGGCCCGCCTCCGCGGGCTCGAAGCCGCGGCGCGGCCGCAGGCGCCCCTGGTACGCCGGGTACGCGGGCGCCGCGCCCGGCCGTACGCCCAGCTCCAGTCCCCGCGCCCCCGCGCTCGCCAGTAGCAGCGGCAGCAGCCGGGCCGTCACGCGCGCGTCCGCGAGCGCGGCGTGCGCGTCCGGGAACTCCAGGCCGAAGTGCGCGCAGCACGTGCCCAGCTTGTGGTCCGCCAGATCGAGGCCCGCCGCCTTCGCCAAGCGCATCGTGCACAGCGCCGGGACGGTCGGCACACCAACCCCGGACGACGCGAACTCCGCCTCCAGGAAACGCTGTTCGAACGAGGCGTTGTGCGCCACCACCACCGCGCCGGCCAGCAGCGCCGCCAACTCCCCCGCGATGTCCGGGAATCGCGGCGCCCCCGCGACGTCCCGCGCGGTGATGCGGTGCACATGCGTGGCCCCGACCCCGCGGCCCGGGTCGAGCAGCGTCGTCCACTCGCGCAGCACCCGCCCGTCGCCGCCCACCCGGACGACGCCGATCTCGACGATGCGGTCGCCGCGGCCCGGCGAGAACCCGGTGGTCTCCAAGTCCACGACCGCGAACTCCAGTTCCGCGACGTCGACCACCCCGCCGGACCCCTCGGCGGCACGGGGTCCGGGAACGCCGGCATACGAGAACACGCTTTGCACTCCGAGGGGTTCGTCCGACAGCCAGGGCTGCGGGGGGGGGGGG
>NZ_JBPKBH010000007.1:164638-171716 GCF_051388915.1 Yinghuangia sp. YIM S09857
GCCGCCTGTGTGCTCCGAACTGCGTGCTCCGACTACGCGCCGGTCAGCGGCCTCCCGCCGCGCTCGACGCGACCCACGTCAGCAGCGTCTGCGTCACGCCGGTGCCGTCCGACGGCAGATCGGGCGAGTAGGTCCACGCGTGCCCGACCCACGGGTCCGCGATGTGGTCCTCCGGAATCGGCGTCAGCCGCAGCATCGCGCGCCACAGCGGGTCCAGCAGCGGGCCGAACGACTGCGCGTCCGCCCGGCTGCCCACCACCATGACGTGCACGCCGACGCGCGGCCCCTCCTCGACGAGGTGCCGCAACTGCGTCACGGTCCGGTCGTCGAAGGCGTACGGGAAACCGTGCACGACCAGCAACTGGCGGCTGAAGTCGATGTGTTCCGGCAGCGCGTCGGTCGCACCGCTCTCGATGGCCATCCGCGCCAACTCGACGCGGTCCATCAGCCGCGACATCGTCGCGGACACCTCGGGGGCGGTGGTCGCCGCCGGGCCGACGAGCAGCCCGCTGGCGGCCAGCGGCGCGAACGGACTTGCCGCCGCGCCCTTGCCCTCCGGGTCCACGACGTGCAGCTTCAGGTCGCCGACCGGGAACGCCGACAGCATGCGCGCCGACAGCGTCACGGCGAGCTCGGTGGCCCGCGCCCGCACCGCCTCGTCGGCGACACCGGCCACGTCCCCGTCGACACCGGACGCGCCGCTGTCGATCCACAGGCCGCGCTCCATCGGCAGCCGCAGCACCATGGGGATCCGCAGCTGCGGATTCTCCGGCAGGTGCAGGTCGCCGAGGCGCATCGCCAGCGCGGTGTCCTCCGGCGCCCGCCAGCCGGCCCACGCCGGGGAGTCCCAGCGCGCCATCTCCGGCGGCAGCTTGGGCTCCAACTGCGCGACCTCGGCCGCGAGTTGGGCGGAGTCCTTGTCCAGCCCGGCCCGCGCGCGCTCGATCAGCTCGCGGTGCTTCGCCCGAGCGGCGTCCTGCTGCGCGAGGCCGGCGGGCGAGGTACGCGCGGCCGGGTCGTTCAGCACGTCCTCCAGGTCCTTGTCGAGCCTGTTGTCGGCGTAGCCGACGGACGAGCGGTACGACGCGGCGGAGCGTGCGGCGTCCTCGAAGATGCCCCACACCTGCTCGTAGAGCCGCTCGACCTGGCGACGCGCCTCCAGTGCGGCCGCCTCGCGCTGCGCGTCACTCAACCCCGCGGTGGACGGGGTCGGCGACGGCGCGGACGGGAAGCCCGCGACCGGCGGGACCGGTTGGGCGGGCGGCTGCGACGACTGCGACGCCGCCGGGCCGGGGGTGTTCGCGGCGCTGTGCGCGGGCGCGGCCGGACCGGCGAGGTGCATGCGCGCGCGGTCCACGATCGGGGCGCGCAGCTCGACGCCCAGGTCGCGCAACAGCGCGTCGAGGCCGCCGTCGTACCCCTGGCCGACCGCGCGCACCTTCCACGCGCCCTGCCGGCGGTACAGCTCGACGGTCTGGATCGCGCGCTCACTGCCCAGGTCGGTGATGGTGTATCCGGCGACCGGCGCCCCGCCCGCGGTGACCCGGGCGACCGGGGCCGCGATGGCACCGAAGCGGTCGACGCCGCCGCCCTCGACGGTCGCCGCGACGATCACCCGGTCGACGTCCGCCGGAAGGGCCGAGAGGTCCACGTCGACGCCCTGCGGGCGCAGCGCCACCCCGGGCACCGTACGGCCGTCGCGCTGGAGCACGTCGCCGTCGTCGCGCACCTTCAGGTCCGCGTTCAGCAGCACGGCGACGACTTCGACGGGGCACTGCGCGGTGACCTCCACCGCGACCTGCGGCTGGGTGAGCGGCAGGTTCTGACCCCGGACGAGTTCGGTGCTCATGCCGCACCTCGCCGAAGCTCGGCGCCGCGGTCGCGAACCGCGGCCCTCACGGTGATGCGCTCGCTGCGCTCCCTCATGGTGGTTCCCCTCCCCGCCCCGCGAGGGACGGAACCGCACGAGCCGGAGCCACCGTCTCGACCGTGGCCCCGGCCCGTTTCGGACTGCCGGCTTGTCGCTTACAGGTGCGCGGCCAGGGCCGGCATCAGCTCGGTGAAGGTGCGGCCGTTGGCCGGCTCACCGATCGCGGTCATCTTCCACCCGTCGCCGTGGCGGTAGAGCTTCGCCATGACCTGGGCGTTGTGCGCGCCGCCGCCGGAGAGCGTGTAACGGGCCAGCTCCTGGCCGTTGGTCTCGTCGACGATGCGGCAGAACGCGTTCTCGACCTCCTGGAAGGTCTGGCCCTGGAACGAGTTCACCGTGAAGATGATCTGCGTCACGTGCACCGGGACGCGGGTCAGGTCGACGATGATCGACTCGTCGTCACCGTCGCCGGCACCGGTCAGGTTGTCGCCGGTGTGGCGGATCGAGCCGTCGTCGCTGACCAGGTGGCCGAAGTAGACGGCGTCGACCGGCTGCTGGTCCGCGAACAGGACGCAGGAGGCGTCCAGGTCGATGTCGCGCTCCCGGCTGCCGAACAGACCCTTCTTCTTGATCGCGTCCCAGCCCAGGCCCATCCGGACGAGGGTGAGCTGGCCGCCACCCTGCTTTTCGAGCGACAGGCGCTGACCCTTGACCATGTTGACGGACACTGTGATGTCTCCCCTCACAAAGCTTGTTCCGCGGCACGCGGCCTCGCGCCCGCAGCGTAGTCCCCCGCCGGACCTCCCGTCAGGGAAGTCAGGCAGGGGGGCCATCCGTGACGAACCTATCGTTCATGACGTCTCGATTCGACGGGTCGTTCCCTCTGTTGTGGACCAGTTCGCCTGGTAGACGGTTCCCGGCCCCGCGAAGCGGGCAATCTTCCTGACTCGGCCCGTTCGCGCGGGCGGCGCCCCGTCGCGCCGCCGCCCGCCTCCCCGCGGGTGACCAAGACCACCCGCAAGTGCCCTCAAGTGCCGGCACGGGCCCGCAGCGTGGCACGCCGCGGGTCACGCCATCCCGGCGGCCTTCATGCCGCGCAGCTCCTTCTTCAGCTCGCCGACCTCGTCGCGCAGCCGGGCCGCGAGCTCGAACTGGAGCTCGGACGCGGCGGCGTGCATCTGCTCGGTGAGCTGCGCGATCAGGTCCGTGAGGTCCGCCGCGGGCATGTCCTTGGCATCCGGCAGATTGCGCCCGGCGGTGGGGACCGGGGCCTTGCCGCGGCCCTTGCCGCCCGCCATCAGCGCCTGGGTGTCCGCGTCCTCGCGCGCGATCATGTCGAGGATGTCGACGATCTTCTTGCGCAGCGGCTGCGGGTCGATGCCGTGGGCCTCGTTGTAGGCGATCTGCTTGTCGCGGCGGCGGTTCGTCTCGTCGATCGCTTTTTCCATCGACGGAGTGATGCGGTCGGCGTACATGTGCACCTGGCCGGACACGTTGCGGGCCGCGCGGCCGATGGTCTGGATCAGCGAGGTGCCGGACCGCAGGAAGCCCTCCTTGTCGGCGTCCAGGATCGCCACGAGCGACACCTCGGGCAGGTCCAGGCCCTCGCGCAGCAGGTTGATGCCGACCAGCACGTCGAACTCGCCGAGCCGCAATTCGCGCAGCAGCTCGATGCGGCGCAGCGTGTCGATGTCGCTGTGCAGGTAGCGCACCCGGATGCCCAGTTCGAGGAGGTAGTCGGTGAGGTCCTCGGACATCTTCTTGGTGAGCGTGGTGACCAGCACGCGCTCGTCGCGCTCGGCGCGCTTGCGGATCTCGTCGACGAGGTCGTCGATCTGGCCCTCGGTCGGCTTGACCACGACCTCGGGGTCGATCAGCCCGGTCGGGCGGATGACCTGCTCGACCACGCCGTTCCCGCGCGACAGCTCGTACGGCCCGGGCGTCGCGGACAGGTACACGGTCTGCCCGATGCGCTCCAGGAACTCCTCCCACTTCAGCGGGCGGTTGTCGATCGCGGACGGCAGCCGGAAGCCGTGGTCGACCAGGTTCCGCTTGCGCGACGCGTCGCCCTCGTACATCGCGCCGATCTGCGGCACCGTCTGGTGCGACTCGTCGATGACCAGCAGGAAATCCTCGGGGAAGTAGTCGAGCAGCGTGTTGGGCGCGCTGCCGGCCTCGCGGCCGTCGATGTGCCGCGAGTAGTTCTCGATACCCGAGCAGGTGCCGATCTGCCGCATCATCTCGATGTCGTACGTCGTGCGCATGCGCAGCCGCTGGGCCTCCAGCAGCTTGCCCTGCTTCTCGAACCGGGCGAGCTGCTCGGCGAGTTCCTTCTCGATGCCGGTGATCGCGCGCTCCATGCGCTCGGCACCGGCCACGTAGTGGGTGGCCGGGAAGACGTACAGCTGCTCGTCGTTGGTGACGACCTCGCCGGTGAGCGGGTGCAGTGTCATCAGCGACTCGATCTCGTCGCCGAACATCTCGATGCGGACCGCGAGCTCCTCGTAGACCGGGAAGATCTCGATGGTGTCGCCGCGGACCCGGAAGGTGCCGCGCGTGAACGCGACGTCGTTCCGCGCGTACTGGATGTCGACGAACCGCCGCAGCAGCGCGTCGCGGTCGATCTCCTCGCCGACCTTGAGCGACACCATGCGGTCGACGTACTCCTGCGGGGTGCCGAGGCCGTAGATGCAGGACACGGACGCGACCACGACGACGTCGCGGCGGGTCAGCAGCGAGTTGGTGGTCGAGTGCCGCAGCCGCTCGACCTCCTCGTTGATCGAGGAGTCCTTCTCGATGTACGTGTCCGTCTGCGCGATGTACGCCTCGGGCTGGTAGTAGTCGTAGTACGAGACGAAGTACTCGACCGCGTTGTTCGGCAGGAGCTCGCGGAACTCGTTGGCGAGCTGCGCGGCGAGCGTCTTGTTGGGCGCCATGACCAGGGTCGGCCGCTGGAGCCGCTCGATCATCCAGGCGGTGGTCGCCGACTTGCCCGTGCCGGTGGCGCCGAGCAGCACGACGTCCTTCTCGGCGGCGCGGATGCGGCGTTCGAGGTCGTCGATGGCCGCCGGCTGGTCGCCGTTGGGCTGGTAGGGGCTGACGACCTGGAAGGGCGCCACTTTGCGTTCGAGGTCCGTGATGGGTCGCACGCGACAACCGTACGGCCTCGGTGCGACAAGTGGCGGCGGCCGCCGCTCGGGCTGCTTCTTCGGGCGGTCCCACGGCTCGGTGGGCCGCGGGCGCTACTTCTTGGGCGGCGCCCAGACGGCCACGAAGGAGCCGCACGAGAAGACCTCGCCCTTGAGCTCCCGCTTGACCTTGGCCTCGATGTTGCGGTCGGTCCAGTGCACGACGGGCTGGTTCGGCGGCACGGTCTTGGGGACGTACCCCGGCACCGCCACGAACCGCACGTCGATGGTCTGGAACAGCACGAGGTAGTCGCCCGAGGCGTTCAGCTCCTTGGCGCGCTTGAGCATCAGCTTCTCGGCCTCGCGGTTGGTGACCTCCATGTAGTACAGCCAGTCCATCGGGAACGGGTTGTCCAACTTGAACACCGGATACGCCACCGACGTGTCCGGCAGCACCGCGACCCACTTGGCCGGACGCGCCTTGACGCAGTCGCGGACCTGCGTCATGTAGCGGCGGTCCCCCGGGCTCGTGCGGATCCCGCGCATCTCGGGCGACACCGTGCCCATGTCCTGGGTCAGGAACGGGCGGCCGCCGTCGATGTAGCCGTAGTGGTCGCGGACGTCCAGCAGCTTGACCGCCCCGGTCCCGACCACGATCGCCCCCGCCGCGGCCAGCGCGAACGCGCGCAGGGCGGCGGCCCGGCGGGCGGGCGACGCGGCCGCCACCACGAGCGGCACGGGCGTGGCCGCGCCGCGCCACAGCACGACCATCGTGGTCAGCGCGATGGACCCGCCGATCAGCGCGGGCACGTCGTAGCCGTACGACAGGCTCACCATCCAGCCCAGCGCCAGCACCGGCAGTGCCCCGGTCAGCACCCGGCGGCGCACTACGGCGTCGACCACGACCGCGCCGACCAGCATCCACCACAGGATGCAGGAGTACGCGACCTCCGCGAACGCCAGCTTCGCCTGCGTCAGCTCGGCGACGATCGCCCCGGTCGCGACCAGGCACGCGGCCGGGTCCGCCCAGCTCGCGACGCGCTGCACGGCACCGTCGCCGGGGCGGCGGGCGGACAGCCGGGCGACCACGATGGCGGCCAGCGCGACCGCGAAGAGCAGCAGCCAGCGCCGCTCGTCCGGGGCCCCGCGCAGCATCTCCGGCATCATCGTGAGGACACGCTCACCCCAGATGCTGTCGGCGCCGAGGAGCTGGTTCGGGAGCTCGGCCGCGCCGCCGCCGAGGACCACCCAGACGACGTACCCGAAGCCGGCCGCGCCCAGGGCCGCGAGGTCGCCCGCGACGCGGCGGGGCGTCAGGGCACCGCGGCGGCGCGGGTGCAGGAACAGCATCGCGAGGGCCACCAGCAGGACGGGGGCGAAGCTCTGCTTGCAGATGACCGCGTACCCGGCCAGGAAGAGGCCCCAGCGGCGCAGCGCGGCGCTGTCGCGGCGCAGCCCGCGGTCCAGGAGGCACCAGCCGAGCGAGGCGAAGAAGATGCCGTCGGTGGTGTGCCACGTCATCGCGGCCCACATGTGCAGGTTGATCATCGCGGCGGCGGCCGTCAGGCCCACCAGCAGCGGGCCGAAGCGCGTCCACGGGCGGCCCGTCACCAGCACGGTCAGCGCGATCGCGGAGACGACGAACTGGAGCGTCGCGACCCAGGCCTGCATCAGCATGAGCGGGCCGGGAAGGGCGAAGTCGACGACGTGGAAGAGCGCCGAACCGGCGGGACGCGGCGAGAAGAAGTCCGCGTGCGGCACCTGGCCGTCGAGGATGCGCCAGGTCAGCGCCTGGGTGAAGCCCTGGTCCATGGGCGCGAAGCCGTAGCGGCCGACGCTGTACGTCAGCCAGGTGGCCAGCAGTAGCGGCCAGGTCACGTGCACGCCGATGCGCGCCGCCCGGCGTCGGTCCCAGGTGCGGGGTGAGGTGTGCAGGAGGCGGCGCAGGCGGGTGCCGGTGCGGGTCCGGGTGGCCGCTGCGGCGGTCGTCGGCCTTGTCCCGGTCGCGGGTCCGGCCGTGCTCGGCTCCTTGGTCCCGGCCGCGGTCCCGTCGGCCCCGCCGGAGCGCGCTCCGCGCTCC
>NZ_JBPKBH010000007.1:171819-174773 GCF_051388915.1 Yinghuangia sp. YIM S09857
CCGGAGCGCGCTCCGCGCTCCGCGCCGGGGCCGCCGCCGGTGCTGTGGTCCGTCATCGTGCGGGCGTCCTCGTCCCGAGGGTGGCCATCGTGTCCTCACTGGTGGCGTCCGCCGCGGATGCGGGGACGGTTGGGACGGGCAGGCGGGTGCCGGGGCTCCGGTACCCGCTGCGGCGTGCTTCAGATCCTGGGGTGCCTGTCGGGGCGTCTCGCGGGGTGCCCGTCGGAGCGTCTCCCGGTGCGTCTCACAAGGGCTCCGAGGCGGCGTCTCGTGTCGCGTCCCGTCACGTCGTGGTGCCTCATGCGGCGTCCGCGGGGGGCGCGCCCGTCAGGCGCTCCCAGAGCGCGCGGAGCTGCGGTTCCAGCGCCTCGATCGGGCCGTCGTTGTCGATGACGACGTCGGCGATCGCCAGCCGGTCGGCGCGGGAGGCCTGGGCCGCCATGCGGTTGCGGGCGTCCTGCTCGGTCATGCCGCGCAGCCGCACCAGGCGGTCCAACTGCGTCTCGGGGGACGCGTCGACGACCACGACCAGGTCGTACAGCTTCTCCAGGCGGTTCTCGGCGAGCAGCGGCACGTCGTTGACCAGCACCGCGTCCTCGGCCGCCGCGGCGCGCAGCTCGTCCGCGCGGGCGCCCACGAGCGGGTGCACGATCGCGTTGAGCGCCGCGAGGCGGTCCTTGTCGGCGAACACCAGCGAGCCGAGTCTCGGCCGGTCGAGGGTGCCGTCGGCGGCGAGGATGTCCGCGCCGAACTCGGCGACCAGCGCGGCCAGTCCCGGCGTGCCGGGCTCGACCACCTCGCGCGCGATCAGATCGGAGTCGACGACCACGGCGCCGTACGCCGCGAGCCGCCGCGACACCTCGCTCTTGCCCGAGCCGATGCCGCCGGTAAGCCCCACGTTGACCATGACAGGTCAGCGTAATGCGCCGGTGGCGCGCGCTTCCCCCGGGTCACCGGGAACGCGTTCCCCATTCCGGAGGATTCGGCGGCCGTCCCGCAACCGAACACGGGTCACACGCGTATCCATGGCGACATGCCGAAGTCGTCGCGGCAAACGGATTCCGGCTTTTGCGGTTGTAGCTTCGAAGATCATCAGATCTTCGGTGATTACTCCCGATTGCCCGGTTCCGCCGCCGCCGGCTCCTCGGCACCGCGGTGCGCCCTGTCCCCGCCGCCGCGACCACGCCTGCCGACCGAGGAGTCCATGCCCCGCATCCGCGCCGCGGCGCTGTCCATCGCCCTGCTCCTCACCGCCGTGGCGGCCTGCGACTCGGGCGGCGGGCCGTCCGGTGGCCGGCCGACCGGCTCGGCCGCGTCCCCCGACCCGAACACCGCGGAACGCGTCATCCCGCCCGGGAGCATGCCGGCGGACCGCGTCAAACCCGCGTCGACGCCGTGTGCGCGCGTACCGTGGCCGAACGGGTGGGTCGCCGCGGAGAACAAACGTGCCGGAACGGGCGATTGGCGCGTCCCGGAACGCTGGGGTGCGGAGCTGATGGGCTACCTCGACACCGACAGCGTGGCGTGCGGCGAGACCGTGAAGCTGCGGCTCACGGGGCCGGGGCCGGCGCGGGTGACGGCGTACCGCATGGGCTGGTACGGCGGGACGGGCGGCCGCGAGGTGTGGTCGTCGGGCGAGGTCGCGAGCACCGCGCGCCCGAAGCCGGCCGCCGCGGCGCCGACCTACACCGTGGAGGCGAACTGGCCGGCGTCGTTGCAGTTCACCGTGGACGAGAAGTGGCCGCCGGGCTACTACACGCTGGTGCTGCGCAACCGGTCGGGGAGCGCGTACGGCATGCAGCTCACGGTGCGGCACGAGGCGGGGCGCGCGCCGCTGCTGTTCCAGGCGGCGAATCTGACCGCGCAGGCGTACAACACCTATGGCGGGTACGGGCTCTACAGCGGGCCCCGCGACACCTCCGGCGCGCGGTCGGACCGCGCGCGGGTGGCCAGCTTTGAACGGCCGTACACCGGCAGCGGATACCTCGTGCCGTACTGGTACGACGTGCCGATGGTGCAGGCCATCGAGCGCACCGGCATCGACGTCGATTACGCCACCGACATCGACATCGACCGGCGGCCCTCGCAACTGCTGCGCCACAAGGGCCTGATCATCGGCGGGCACAACGAGTACTGGACGCGCCGCATGTACGACGGGGTCGAGGCGGCCCGGGACAGCGGCGTCAACATCGCCTTCTTCGGCGCGAACACCGTCTACTGGCACACGCGCCTCGAATCCTCGGCGGCGGGCTCCGACCGCCGGATCGCCGTCTACCGCAAGGCCGCCGAGGACCCGCTGGCCGCGGCAGACCCCTCGCAGGCCACCGTCACGTGGCGCGAAGCGCCCCTCAACCGCGGCGAACACAGCCTCGTCGGCGCCACCTGGGGCGGCCTCGGCGTCGTCGGCTCCTTCCGGGTCCTGGACGCCGGCTCGTGGATCTTCGCGGGCACCGGCGTGCACGACGGCCAAGTCCTCGCGAACTCCCTCGGCGGCGAGTACGACATGGCCCTCCCCGACGACCCGGCGACTCCCCCCAACCTCTCCGTCATCGCCGCGGCCCCCCTCCGCATCGGCCCGCGCGCCACGATGGGCACCATCACGTACTACACCGCCCCCTCCGGGGCCGGCGTCTTCTCGGCGGGCACCACCTACTGGCCCTGCCAACTACGCGGCGCCTGCCACGAAATGCCCGTCGACCCCACCAGCCGAGCCGTCCTCGAACGCATGACCCACAACATCCTCACGGCCTTCGCCCAGGCCCCCGCCGCCCCCGACTACCCGTCCCTCCCCCGCCCCCACCCCTCCCCCGAAAACCTCGTAGCCACCGCCACCCGCCCGGAGGACGTGGGAGTGCGCCCGTAGGGAGGGTCTTCAAAGTCGCGTCGGACAACCCGCGATCGGATTCGCCCCGGGGCTTGCTGTCCCCGCGCAAACGGCGTGGGGGGGGGGGAGC
>NZ_JBPKBH010000007.1:174899-200918 GCF_051388915.1 Yinghuangia sp. YIM S09857
GCGCGCTGGGGTGTGTCAGATGGGGAGCTTGCGGAAGATGGGGCGGGGCACGTGGCGGAGCGCTGAGAAGACGTAGCGCAACTGGCCAGGAACCCAGACCGTGGTGGAGCCCTTGCGGAGGCCCTTGATGATGCCGTCGGCGACGACGTCCGGGGTGGTGGCCATCGGACCGTCGGGCATGCCCTCGGTCATCTTCGTCTTCACGAAGCCGGGGCGGACCACCATGACGTGGACGCCCGTGCCGTGCACCTTGTCGGCGAGACCCTGCGCGAACGCGTCCAGGCCCGCCTTCGACGAGCCGTAGATGAAGTTCGCCTTGCGGGCGCGCTCCGCGGCGACCGAGGAGATCACCGCGAGCGAGCCGTGGCCCTGGCGCCGCAACGCCTTGACCGAGGCGAGGCCCGCCGAGACGCCGCCGACGTAGTTGACCTGCGCGACCTTCGCCGCCGCGACCGGGTCCTGCTCGTCGGCCTCCTGGTCGCCCAGCACGCCGAAGGCCAGCAGGACGACGTCGACGTCGCCGTCCGCGAAGACCCCGTCGATGGTCTTCTCGTGCGTGTCCGGCTCCGCCGCGTCGAACGCGACGACCTCGACGGCCGCACCGCGGCCGCGCAGGTCGTCCGCCGCCGCGTCGAGGGCGTCGGACGGACGTCCGGCCAGCACGACGCGGCGGACCCGCTCGGCGACCATCTTGCGGGCGGTGTGGAGCGCGATCTCGGACGTGCCGCCGAGGATGAGGAGAGACTGCGGTGCGCCCAAAGCGTCTTTCACCGTGTTTCCTTCTGAGTGGATGGCTTGCCGGTCCCGCCGTGCCAGGGCCCCGGTCCGGGGCCGCCGGTCAGGCGAGGCCGAGACGGCGGGCCTGGTCGGAGACGAAGACGCCGTCCGGGTCCACCTTGGCACGGACCGTGCGGAACTCTTCCAGGCGCGGGTACATCCGGGCCATGTCCGCGGGGTCCATCCGCGAGTCCTTCGCCAGGTACATGCGGCCGTCGTTGGACAGCACCAGCTCGTCGAGCTCGTGCAGCAGGCGGGACAGCCCGGGCGTGTTCGTCGGGAAGTCCAGCGTCAGCGTCCAGCCCGGCTTCGGGAACGACAGGTACCCGCGGTTCCCCGGGCCGAAGCGCTTGAGCACCGTCAGCGACGACGGCGCACCGGCCGCGCTGATCCTCTCGACCACCTGCCGCAGCGCCGCCTCGCGCTCGAACGGCACCACGAACTGGTACTGGAGGAACCCCGTCTTGCCGTACGCACGGTTCCACTCCTGGACCGCGTCCAGCGGGTGGAAGAACGCCGAGATGCTCTGGAGCTGCCCGACCTTGTGCTGCGGCGCCTTGCGGTACCACATCTCGTTGAACAGGCCCATGGTGAACTTGTTCGGCAGCCGACCCGGGACGATGTCCGGCACCGTCACCAGCGTCCCGCTCTTGAACCTGAGCGGGTTGGCGCGCTTCTTCGCCGG
Organism: Yinghuangia sp. YIM S09857; assembly: GCF_051388915.1. Classification (NCBI taxonomy): domain Bacteria; kingdom Bacillati; phylum Actinomycetota; class Actinomycetes; order Kitasatosporales; family Streptomycetaceae; genus Yinghuangia; species Yinghuangia sp. YIM S09857. The sequence continues at coordinate 176,362 of NZ_JBPKBH010000007.1, forward strand.
CAGGTCCTCCAGCTTGGCGAACTCGCCGCAGGTGAGCACCGACCGGCCCAGGTTGCGGCCCTTGGCGAGGCAGTCGAGCCACGCGACGGTGTACGCGTACTTCTCGTCGGTCTCGGCCATCAGCGCCATGATCTCGTCGAGGTCGCGCGTGCGGTCGGTGTCGACCGACACCAGCGACGTCTCGATCGGCGTCATGCGGACGACCGCCGACAACACGATGCCGGTCAGCCCCATGCCGCCCGCGGTGGCCCAGAACAGCTCCGGGTCGCCCTCCGGCGTCACGGTGCGCACGGTACCGTCGGCGAGCAGCAGGTCCATCGACAGCACGTGGTCGCAGAAGCTGCCGTGCGCGTGGTGGTTCTTGCCGTGCACGTCCGCGCCGATCGCGCCGCCGACGGTCACCTGCCGGGTGCCGGGGGTCACCGGCACGAAGAACCCGAACGGCACGAACAGTTCGATCAGCCGGTCGAGGCTCACGCCGGCCTCGACGGTGACGACGCCGTTCTCCAGGTCGGCGTCCAGCACGCGGTTCATCGACGTCATGTCGAGGACCAGCCCGCCGCCGTTCTGCGCCGGGTCGCCGTAACTGCGCCCGAGGCCGCGGGCGATGACGCCGCGGTCGGTGCGCCTGCGCAGCGCGTCCGCGACCTGCTCGCGCGTCATCGGGGTGACGACGTCGGCGGTGGTCGGAGCGGTGCGGCCCCAGCCGTTCAGCGACCTGCGCTTCGCGGCGGGGAAGAAGTCGGCCACGGGGCCGTCAGACATGGAAAACTCCCAGGACGAACATGAGCAGCCACGCGAACCCGAGTCCGACGATGACCTTGTCCTTGAGGACAACGTCCTCCGGCGCACCCGCGGTTCCCGCGTCGACGTAGACGGCGTAACGCAGCAGTACGAAGCCGAACGGCACCAGCGAGAGCTGCTGCCACGCCAGCGTCGCGTCGCCCTGCGGGATGTCGAACGCCCACAGGCTGTACGTCAGGACCGTGACGGCCACCGACATCTGCCACACGAAACGCAGGTACGTGATCGAGTAGTTCGCCAGCGAGGCGCGGGTCTTGGCCGCCTCCTCGCCCATCAGCACCATCTCGGAGTACCGCTTGCCCGCGACCATGAACAGCGAGCCGAAGCCCGCGGTCAGCAGGAACCAGCGGGACAGCGGGATGTCCGCCGCGACACCGCCGACCATCGCCCGGAACAGGAAGCCGGACGCGACCATCATCAGGTCCAGGACCTGGACGTGCTTGAACGCGAAGCTGTAGAGCATGTGCATCGCGATGTACAGGCCGACGATCAGCGCGGTGCCCCGGTTGCACAGGACCACCGACAGCACGATCGACGCCACCGCCAGCACCGGCCCGAGCACCCACGCGAGCTTGACCGGCACCACACCCGAGGCGATCGGCCGGTACCGCTTCTTCGGGTGCTGGCGGTCCGACTCGACGTCGAACGCGTCGTTGACGTAGTAGATCGACGACGCCGCGATGCAGAAGATCGCGAAGATGTAGAGGCACTGCCGCATGACGTCCCACTCGTCGATGCGGCCGGCCGCCAGCGGCGCCGCGAAGACGAGGACGTTCTTGACCCACTGCTTGGGCCGCGCGAGCTTGACGAGCCCGCCCAGCAGGCCGCCTCTGGGAGGCCGCGGCGGGTCGGCCGGGTCGGCCGCGGCCTTCGGCGACGCTTCGATCTCGGACGTGCTCACGTCTTCAGATCCCCTTCGGTACGGAACTGGCGCGCTTGGACCAGGACCGACCCAGATGCGCGGCGGCGGCCCCCATGGCCGCGCCGCCGATCACGTCGGTCGGGTAGTGGACGCCTACGACTAGCCGCGAGAAGCCCATCGCGACCGCGGTCGGCACGGTCACCCGGGCCGGAACCAGGCCGCGGAACGCAACCACGGAGGCCGCGGCGGACACGGAGTGGGAGGACGGGAAGCTGTGCCGCCCCGCGGTGCGGACCAGCGGCAGCATGTCCTCGAACGCGGGCCGCGGACGCCGGACGACGCGTTTGAGCGCCATGCTGGCCGCGTGCGCGGTCGCGATGGTGGCGGTGGCCCGCAGCCACTGCGCCCGCCGGTCCTTGTCGACGGCTGCGCCGACGAGGCCGGTGGCCAGGAACACGCCGCCGTGCTCCCCGGCGAAGGAAAGGGCCTTGCTCGCCCGCTGGATCACCGGATGACCGGTCCGCCCGCGTACACCTCTGTACAGGGCCACGTCGGTTCCCGTGACGATGCCGAATACCTGCCCGGTGGCCGGAAACCCACCAGAGGCCATACGAACCCTCATTCCCACACGTCGCGTCGGCACCGGAATCCACGCCCCCGAACGTGTCATCCGTCGGTCGTCGGTCCCGGCCCGGTCACCGCATGCGCGCTCGCATCCCGAGGCGGGAGGGAAAACGCGGCAGCAGGCGCCAAAGGCCCTAGCGTACGCGAAGGGTCGCCGTCGGCTCTTCCCGACGGCGCGCCGCCCACGCACGCCGCGGCTCCTGCGGCGACCCCCCGGAGCGTGTTGTCTTCGCAGGTCAGAGCATGTCCGAACAGGTACGGGACGGGTGATCACTCTGTGCTTTCGTGACAGAACTGTGGCATTACCCTGCCGAAAGACGATCCACTGTTCACCAGTCCTTTTACCTTCGCGCCGCCCCCCGGATTCAGCGCAGCGGCACGGGCGAGAACGCGCCCGCGACCAGCCGCGCGGGCGCGCCGCTCCCGTCCGCCGGGACCGACCACACATCCGTCGCCGAGCCGGTCCCGGTCGGCAGGTCGTAGGCCACGGTGCGGTCGTCCAGCCAAATCGCCTGGTCGTCCACACTGCGGGCCTCGGCGAGCTCGGTCTCGGCGCCGGTGGCCAGGTCGAGGACGTACAGCCGCCACGGTTTGCGGGCGTCGTCGGACACCTTCTTCTTGAACACCAACCGCGTGTTGTCCGGAGACAGGGACGGGCACTCCACGTTCTCCCGCAGCACCGTCATCGTGCGGGCCCGGAGGTCGCCGCGGACCAGGTACGTCCGGGCGGGGCTGAAAGTCGACATCGTCGCGTAGAAGACGTTGTCGTCGGCCGTGAAGGTGACGCCCCAGAAGTTCCGGTCGGGGGTGCGCACGTCCTTGCCGTCGCGCGTGACGGTGAAGTCCTCCAGAGACTCCACGACCGCACCGGTGTGAGTGTCGAGGACGGAGGTGCGGGTCGAGAAGGACGATCCGGCGTACGAGTCGCCGTACACGAACACCGTCCACGAGGCCATGCGCCCGGACGCGGAGAGCCGCGCCCGGTTCGGCGTGCCGGACAGTTCGACGCGGCGCGTCTCGCGGAGCCGGTCGTCGAGCACGAGGGCGTAATTGCGGGAGATGACCCCGCGGTCGACGACCAGGCACAGCGCGGTGCCGGCCGCGGCGTACACGCGCTCGCACGTACGGTCGCCGACCAGCCGCGGGCCGCCGGGGTCGGCGGCCGGGACGGTGGCCAAGTGGCCGTAGCCGGGGCCGGATTCGGTGCTGCGGAACAGCAGGCGCGGCGGTCCGGCGAGCGTTATCGGCGTGGCCCCGGGGGCGGTGCCGGAGCCGCCGTACTTCTTGTCGTCCTCGCGCTCGACCGCGTGCAGGGTGTACGCCACGCCCACGCCCGCGAGCACCACCAGCGCCAGCACGAAAGCGAGGATGCGGCGGCGGGTGAAAACCGCGCCCACGGGCGCGTCGTCGATCACCTGTTCGGAATCCGACCCGCCGTCCCGGTCCTGTTCAACGTCCACGTACGCGCGCCCCTCCCAGCACCACCGCACTCACCCCCAGCGCGACGGCCAGCGCCGCGCCCGACCACACCACCGCCCGTTCGGGCCCCCACTGCGTCCACGCCCACCCGAACGCCACCGACGACACGAACCGCCCGGCCGCCTGCCCGGTCTGCAACACCGCGAGCCCGCTGGTACGGAGCTCGGCCGGGAGACCGGCGCCGGCCGCGGCCATCAGGATGCCGTCGGTCATCGCGTAGAACACCCCGTGCAGCGCCAGTGTGCCGACCAGCAGCGCCGCACCGCCGAACGGCCCGGCCAGCAGCACGTACACCGCACCGAGAGCGAGATGCCCCGCGAGGAACACCCGCCGCCGCCCCACCCCGTCCGCGACCCGCCCGACCGGGATGGCGAGCAGCAGGTACACCCCGGCGGTGCCGAGCGGCAGCAGCGGGAACCAGTGCGCCTTGATGTCCAGTTCGCGTTGCAGGACCAGGTAGATGAACGCGTCGCTCACCGTCGCCACCCCGAGCAGCGCCGCACACAGGCACAGCCTGCGGAACGGCACGTCGCGCAGCAGCCCCACCCCCGCCCGCCACGACGCCGCCCGCGGCCTGCCGGTTCCGGCCGGCGGGCCGGGGCGGTCGCGGACGAACAGCAGCAGCATCAGCAGTCCGACCGTGCCGATGCAGGAACTGACCACGAACACCGCGTCGTACGCCGTCGCCACCACGGAAAGGATCATGAACGCCAGCAGCGGCCCTAGGAACGCCCCGGCCGTGTCCAGCGCGCGGTGCACGCCGAAAGCCCGGCCCTGCGCCTCCGGCGTGCTCGACAACGAGATCAACGCGTCACGCGGCGCGGTACGGAGGCCCTTGCCGGCCCGGTCCACCGCCAGCAGCGTGCCGACGCCGGACACCGAGGCGCCGACCACCGGAAACCCGAGCTTGCTGACGGCCGAGAGCCCGTACCCGACCGAGGCAACTTTCTTGCGCGCCGAGAACCGGTCGGCGATGTGCCCGCCGACCAGCCGCAGGAAGACCGTCACGCCGGAGTACAGCCCGTCCAGGAACCCGAACTGCAATATGGACAGCCCGAGTCCGGCAACCAAATAGACAGGCATGACCGCCGTGACCATCTCCGACGATATGTCGGTGACCAGACTGACCATGCCCAACGCCACGACGTTCGCCGTGACCGCACCACGCGCCACCCGGGAGCGACCGCCCCCCACCCCGGTGGCGGTGTCCTGACTGCGGCTGGAAGACAGGTACACGCCGCAGGGCCCCTCTCACCCGCCCGCGTTCCGACCCAAAGCCCGAACCTCCCCAAACCCTAGCCCCGCCCACCCCCTCCCCAAGCCAATCCGCAGAACCCCCCACCCAACCGGCCCCACAATCACCCCCGCCAAGGCGTGAACCCACACAACGCCCCGCCGCACGCGGGAGCGGGAGCGGGAGCGGGAGCGGGAGAACCTGCCTCGCCTGCGGACCGCTCGGCCGGCAGTAGGCGGAGCGCGCAGGCGAGTTAAGGGAAGGAGCGCGGAGGCGGGGCGCGGGAGCGGGAGCCGCAGGGTGCGCGGACAGGCAAATGCGCCCTGGCCTGTTGACCCGCTCGACCCGCACGGCGGGCAAAGCGCACGAGCCGACTGCTCGTGCGCGCCCCGCGCCGCAGGTCGGCCGAGCCCGCGGCTCGTGACCGCAAGGCTTGCGACACGTGGACCGGCGTCCGGGCCGTCGCCACCAACGCAGCCGCACCGCACCGGCTTCCGACACCGCGTGCGTCCGGGCGCGTCCCGACAGGTTCCAGCGTGTGGGGTCCACCCGACCGCCCCGCCCGCAACCAACCACCGCGCGCCGCACCGGAATTCCGCTGTCGCGTACGTCTCGACCCGTTCCGGCACGGGCCTTTCCCGCCGACCAACCCGCCGACCAACCCGCCGACCAACCCGCCGACCAACCCGCCGACCAACCCGCCGACCAACCCGCCGACTGGGCGGTTTCGGCAACCGTGGTGGGGGGCTTGATAGCTCGAACGGGTGGCGTTTGGTGGCGTTTGGTGTAGTGGCGGTGTCCTCGGGGGCAGAAAACTCGCGGGGGACGGCAGAAGGCCCCGCCTCGGGGGCGGGGCCTTCTGGGTGGTGCTGGGGCGTCAGGTCAGAGCGTCAGCTCTGGCCGCCGGCCAGCTTCTCGCGGAGCGCGGCAAGCGCCTCGTCCGAGGCGAGCGCGCCGCCGCCGGCCGGGGCCTCGGCCGGGGCCGAGGAGTACGAGCCGCCGCCGCCACCGGCGCCGCCGCTCTCGACAGCCGCCTCGGCCTCGGCCTCGCGGGCCTTGACGACCTGCTGCTGGTGCGACTCGAAGCGCGTCTGGGCCTCGGCGTACTGCCGCTCCCACTCCTCGCGCTGCTTGTCGTAGCCCTCGAGCCAGTCGTTGGTCTCCGGGTCGAAGCCCTCGGGGTAGATGTAGTTGCCCGCGTCGTCGTAGGTCGCGGCCATGCCGTAGAGGGTCGGGTCGAACTCGGCCTCGGCCGGGTCCGCACCGAAGGCCTCGTTGGCCTGCTTCAGCGAGAGGCTGATGCGGCGGCGCTCCAGGTCGATGTCGATGACCTTGACGAAGATCTCGTCGCCGACCTGGACGACCTGCTCCGGGATCTCCACGTGGCGCTCGGCCAGCTCGGAGATGTGCACCAGGCCCTCGATGCCCTCGTCGACGCGCACGAACGCACCGAACGGAACGAGCTTGGTGACCTTGCCCGGAACGACCTGCCCGATCTGGTGGGTACGGGCGAACTGCTGCCACGGGTCTTCCTGGGTCGCCTTCAGCGACAGGGAGACGCGCTCGCGGTCCATGTCGACGTCCAGGACCTCGACCGTGACCTCCTGGCCGACCTCGACGACCTCGGACGGGTGGTCGATGTGCTTCCAGGACAGCTCGGAGACGTGCACCAGGCCGTCGACGCCGCCCAGGTCCACGAACGCACCGAAGTTGACGATCGAGGAGACGACGCCGGTGCGGACCTGACCCTTCTGGAGGGTCGTGAGGAACGTCTGGCGCACCTCGGACTGGGTCTGCTCCAGCCACGCGCGGCGGGACAGGACCACGTTGTTGCGGTTCTTGTCCAGCTCGATGATCTTCGCCTCGAGCTCCTTGCCGACGTACGGCTGGAGGTCGCGGACCCGGCGCATCTCGACGAGCGAAGCGGGGAGGAAGCCGCGGAGGCCGATGTCGAGGATGAGACCACCCTTGACGACCTCGATGACGGTACCGGTAACGATGCCGTCCTCTTCCTTGATCTTCTCGATCGTGCCCCACGCGCGCTCGTACTGCGCACGCTTCTTCGAGAGGATCAGGCGGCCTTCCTTGTCCTCCTTCTGGAGAACCAGGGCCTCGATGTTGTCGCCGACTGCGACGACCTCGTGCGGGTCCACATCATGCTTGATGGACAGCTCGCGGGAGGGGATGACGCCTTCGGTCTTGTAACCGATGTCGAGCAGGACCTCGTCCCGGTCGACCTTGACGATCACGCCATCCACGATGTCGCCGTCGTTGAAGTACTTGATCGTCTCATCGATCGCGGCGAGGAATTCTTCCTCGGAACCGATGTCGTTGACCGCCACCTGCGGGGTGGTTCGAGTGGCCTCGGTGCTGCTCGTCATGTGGGAAAGGGCTCCGGTACGGACAGAAGTCGTCGGTAAAACCACGCTCCAGGACCCGGTTTCGCCCTGTCGGACTCTGACAGCCAATGAAGATGACCGAAATGGAACGACAAAGGTGAGCGCGACCTGCTCCGTCTGAGTTCACGCAGGCCCGCGGCGCAACTTGCAGCATACGGGGCCCTTCAGGCGCGGTCAACGCGCAGGGGTCACGGGCGGGCAGGCGCCACCACGCGCCCGTACGGAGGCCCGGCGTCCCACCGTGACTCATTCCCGCACGCGCGCACGATAACGTACGCCGATCCCGAACAACAGCGCGTGAGGCAATTCATATGAACGTTGCCGGGGAGCACCCCACGGCCGAACACCCGGGCGAGGCCGCCGAGTCCGACCCGGCGGAGACCGCGTCGTACCCTGCGGGCGTCGGGCGGCGCGACGTCGGCTCGGCGGAGAGCGTACGCGCGGGCCGGACCTGGTGGGACGCCAATGCCGACGAGTACCAGGCCGAGCACGGCGACTTCCTGGGCGACACCCGCTTCGTCTGGGGCCCCGAGGGGCTGGACGAGGAACAGGCCCGCCTGCTCGGCGACGTCGCGGGCAGGACCGTCCTGGAGATCGGCTCGGGCGCGGGGCAGTGCGCGCGCAGCCTCCTCGCGCGCGGCGCCCGCCCCGTCGCCTTGGACCTGTCGTACCGCCAGCTCCAGCACTCGCGGCGGATCGACGCCGCACACGGCGTGCACGTGCCGGTCGTGCAGGCGGACGCCGCCGCGCTGCCGTTCGCGGACGCCGCCTTCGACCTGGCCTTCACCGCGTACGGCGCCCTCGCGTTCAGCCCGGAAGGCGCGGCCATCATGCGCGAGGTGCACCGCGTCCTGAAGCCGGGCGGCAGGTGGGTCTTCTCGCTGACGCATCCGATCCGGTGGGCGTTCCCCGACGACCCCGGCGAGGAGGGGCTGACGGCGACGCACTCCTACTTCGACACAACTCCATATGTGGAGCAGGACGAAGAGGGCCACGCGACATACGTCGAGCACCACAGAACCCTGGGGATGCGGGTGCGCGAGGTCGCCTCCGCCGGATTCCGCATCGTCGACCTGGTCGAGCCCGAGTGGCCGGACGATCTGGCGCAGGTGTGGGGCGGCTGGAGCCCGACGCGCGGCCGCCGCATCCCCGGCACCGCGATCTTCGTCTGCGACCGCGACTGAACAGCGCGCGAACGACCGGGCGCGACCATATACGCCCGCCCGACAAGGCGGGGGCCCGCCTCCCGGTCACCCGGGAAGCGGGCCCCGCCTTTGTGAGGTACAGCCCTACAGGCGCGCGGACCGGCTCAGACCGCAGGAGGCGGGCCGGGCGGCCGTTCCGGGTACGCGGTCGCGGGCGTCTTGCCGTTGCTCGCCGGAACCGGGGCCTCCGCCGCGATCTCCGCCGAACCGGACACCGGGATCCGCGGCAGCACAGCCGTCGGCGCGGCCGCGGGCGCCGCGGCGGTCCGCGCGGGCGGGGCGGGTGCGGCGGCGGGAGCCGGCGACTCGACCGGGCCCGCCGAGGCCGCAGTGCCGTCCGCCGGGTCGTCGGGCGTACCCGGTCCGCGGCGCCGGGCCCCGGGCGGGGCCTTCGGCCCTCGGTTGGCCAGGTACTGGAGGAGCAGCGAGGCGAGCAGCAGTACGACGCCGACGATCACCAGGCCCAGCGGAATGCGGTCGTGGATGAGCAGCATCTGCGAGCGCTGCTCCTTGGCGTCCGCGATCAGCTTGTTGGACCACTCGGGCTTCATCTTCACATGTCCGTCGAACACGACGATCTTGTTCGGGTTGGCCGGGTCGTCCTCGTTCGGCGAGCGCATCTCCTCCTTGTGGATCTCCTCCGCGTACACCGGCGCCCCGGTCACCGGCTCGACCCAGAACTTGCGCACGGTGGTGTACCACCGCTCCATGCCGCCCGCCTCGATGTCCTTCGGGTTCAGGCCGCCGGGGAGCTGGCTGGGGATCGGCACCTTGGTCCACGGCACGGTCTGCTCGAAGAGGTAGACGTCGAGGCCGTTGAAGTTCTCGGTGCGCTTGTAGTCGATCGTGGCGGCGGTCTGCGCCTGCGCGTCGTAGTAGTTGTAGCCGCGCTTCTGGGTGAAGAAGGGCCACTTGTACTGGATGCCGGTGTGCGCGACGGGCTTGTTGTCGATGTGCTCGCCGCAGCAGTTCTCCGGGGTCTGGCCGACCGCGTCGAAGACGTAGCGCTCGGGGATACGGGTGACGACCTTGCCCTCGCTGTCGACCATGGAGACGTTCGTGTCCCACACGACCGTCTGGCCGTCGGACGCCTCGGGGTCGGGTCTGACCGTCTGGATGATCGTGGCGGTCGCGTTGCCCGGGCCTTTCGGGTCACCGAAGAGCGTCGCGTTCTGGGCCTCAAGGACCGTCACCTTGTACGCCTGGTCGCTCTTCAGCGCCTTCGCGACCAGGCGCGGGAAGGCGTACTCGCGGATCAGCGGGGCGAGTGCCACGCAAAACACCGCCAGTGCCAGAAGGACCAGGCTGGACCTACGACGCATCGAGAATGTCCCCTTGCCGATGGAGCGAGATACAGATTTGCGTTCATGCGGGTGATGCGGGACGTACTGGACCTGCGGGTGAAGCCGGGCAACTGCCTTGTGCGGCAGGCCTCAGGGCTTCGCGGGCACCTGGGTCACCTCAAGCGGCTTGTCGATGGCCTTGGGCTCGGGAACCGCAAAGGTGGCCAGCGAGTAGGCCACTCCCACGGCGAGCAGCAGGCCGACGACGACCGCGGCGAAGGCACGCATCAAGAACTCTCCTTTGCGCTCACGGATACCGCACGCTAGCAAGGAAGGAACAGAATGAGAACACGTTACAGATTTCTCGCGAACATTCGCTGTTGCGACCGTACGTTTGGCATTGCACAACGTCATCATCTGCACGTTCACCGATACCGAAACTCCCCCTCCGCGCCACGCGCGAAGGGGGAGGAACGAGAACGTGTTTCTGTTATTGCGGTGGTACGGGGGTTCAGCCTGCCGGTGCGCTCGGTGTTTTCGTCGACGCCTTGGTGGTCGTCGCGGGTGCCTTGGAGGCGGACTTGGACGGCGTCGGCGACTTCGACGCGGACGGCGCCGGGGGCTTGGAGCTGGTGGCGGGCTGCTGCGGCGGCGGAACGCTGACGGGCCGCACCCCCTGCCGGTAGAAGACCGTCCACGCCTTGACCGAACGCACGTACTCCGGCGACTGGTTGTAGCTGAAGATCGCCTTGTCCAGCCCCGCCTCCGTGGACAGGTCCCGGTCCCCCGCGCACAGGTAGCGCGCGGCGGTCAGGGTCGCGTCGTAGACGTTCTGCGGGTCCTTCTTCCCGTCCTTGTTGCCGTCCATCGCGTACGCCTTCCACGACGTCGGGATGAACTGCATCGGCCCGACCGCGCGGTCGAACTCGGTGTCGAAGTCCAGCACGCCCTTGTCGGTGTCGCGGATCGCCTTGGTCGACCGCGTACCGTCCAGACGCGGGCCCAGGATCGGCGTCAGCGCGGTACCGGTGGTGCTCACCTGGCCGCCGTTCGCGTGCCCGGACTCCACGCGGCCGATCGCCGCCAGGAGTTCCCACGGCAGGCGGCACTTGGGGTCGGCCTTCGCGGTGTACTCGGCGGCCTGCTTGTACGCCGACAGCACGAGCTGCGGAATCCCGTTCGAGCCGGTCACCCCCGACGCGGGCGTCTGGGACTGCGGGGGCGGCAGCGTGAACGGCGCCCCCGACGACGCGGGCACGGACGCGGACGGCGGCACACTCACGCCCGGCGCGGCCGCCGGGAGCAGCGGCGGCAGTTCGAGGCTCGCGGGCAGCCCGCCGTTGACCGGACCGCTGTCCTGGTCCGGCTCGGGGTCGGACATACGGGGCACGTCCGAGACGGGTACGCGCTCCGCGGTGGCGATCGTGAACGGGTTCTCCACCGCGGCCGCACCGGCGAGCAGCAGCGCGACGACCGCCGCGCCGCCGAGCCACGGGTTGATGAACCGGCGCCGCGCGGGGACCGTCTCCTTCGCCCCACCGTCAGCCTCGGACTCGTTCTCGGCCTCGATGGGAGCCTCTGCCGCGTTTTCCGCGGGCTTGTCGGCGAGTTCCCGGGGGCGCTCGCCGAGCGAGGCCACCCACGAGTCGAGGTCGGCGCCCTTGGCCCCGGACTGCCCGACGGGCTTGAGAAGGGCCGTGTCGGGCCCTCCGGCGGGCTCGACGGGGCTGAGGAGGGCGGTGTCGGGGTCCGCCGCCGCGGGGCCGTCCGCGGGGCCTTCAGGCACCTCGTCGGATGCGCCGGAGGCATCCGCCACCGCCGGGGATATCGCCACAACATCCGCTACAGGGACGTCACTTGGCGATTCCGCGTCGGTGTCGGCGGCGGCCTCGCCCGTAGTTTGACCAACGGCCTCGTCCGACGCCTCACCCGCGGCCTCATCGGCGTACGCACGCACGGTCTCGTCCGTGTTCGCGTCGACTGCCCCGCTTGCGGTGTCGCCCACAGGGTGGTCCGTGGGGTCGTCCGCAGGCTCGTCGGCCGTCTCGTCGGCGACCGCAGTAACGGCCGAGTCCCCACCCTCGTCCGCCGCCTCGTCGTCCGAGACCGCGACCCACGCCGCGACCAGCGACTTGAGCCGCGCGTCCGACGCCGCGTCGGTCGTCCCTTCGGGCGAGGGCGTCGGCGCGGGCAGGACAGGGGCCTCGGAAGCCTCTACGTCCGCCTCCGCCGCGGACTCGTCCCCCCGCCGCCGAGGCAACGGCGGGCTCTCGGGCGCGGATTCCGACGCGGCGACCGCCGCGCCGCCCTCCGACTCTTCCGGCTCGTCCGGTGCGACCGGCTCGGCAGTCGGCTCGGCGACCGACTCCGGCTCAGGTTCCTGTCTCGGCTTCGGCGCCACGACCGAAATCGTGGTCAGGTTGCGCGTCCAGTCCCCGTCGGACTGCACCGGGACCGGCCGGGCCCCGGCGCCCTCGGACGCCGGCGATGCCGACGCTTCACTCGTGACCCCTGGCTCTTGCGGTATCTCCGGATCCCGCGGACCGGGCCCCTGTTCGGCCTCGTCCACGAACCGCCCCCTTCGCCTGGCTGCATGTCGGCGCGCCGGCCCCCGTGGACCGGGTCGGGCCGAACCGGCGGGGCGACGAGCGGACATGAACCTACGTCAGGTTCCGTCGCCGCTCTACCCCCTCGGCGGCATATGTCATGGTTCCGTCCGTTTATCAGTGCACCGCGAACACGCCGACACGTGTCACCACTCCGGCACACGATCACCCCCGCGCACCGAACGACGAGAACCCGCGCACCAACCCGCGCCGCGAAACCGCAACACCCGCAAACCCGCACAGCCAACCTGACCGACACAGCCAGCCAACGCCGTCAACCAACCCGGCGCGCGAAGCCCCCTATCCAAGGACCCCGCGCGCCGGAAGCACCACCGCGCTCAGTGCCCCGCGTCCTCCCACGTCGCCCCGAAGCCCACCGACACGTCCAGCGGCGCCCGCAGCGGATATGCCCCCGCCATCTCCCGGCGCACCAGTTCCTCAACCGCGGCCCGCTCCCCCGGCGCGATCTCCAGCACGAGTTCGTCGTGGACCTGGAGCAGTATCCGCGACGCGAACTCCCCGTCCCGCAGCGCCTTGTCGACACCCAGCATGGCGACCTTGACGATGTCCGCCGCCGACCCCTGGATCGGCGCGTTCAACGCCATGCGCTCCGCCATCTCACGGCGCTGCCGGTTGTCGCTCGTCAGGTCCGGCAGGTAGCGGCGGCGGCCGAACACCGTCTCGGTGTAGCCCGTCTGCCGCGCCTCGTCCACCACCGCGCGCAGGTAGTCCCGCACGCCGCCGAAGCGCTCGAAGTACGTCGCCATCAGCTTGCGGGCCTCCTCCGGCGTGATGTCGAGCTGCTGCGACAGCCCGAACGCCGAGAGCCCGTACGCCAGTCCGTACGACATCGCCTTGATCTTGCGGCGCATCTCCGCGTCCACCGCGCTCGTCGGCACCCCGAACACCGCCGACGCCACGGTGTTGTGCAGGTCCTCGCCGGACGTGAACGCCTCGATCAGCGCCTCGTCGCCCGACAGGTGCGCCATGATGCGCAGCTCGATCTGGCTGTAGTCCGCGGTCAGCAGCCCCTCGAACCCTTCACCGACCACGAACGAGCGCCGGATCAGGCGGCCTTCGTCGGTGCGGATCGGGATGTTCTGGAGGTTCGGGTCGGACGACGACAGCCGCCCCGTCGCCGCCACCGTCTGGTGGAACGTCGTGTGGATGCGCCCGTCGTCGGTGACCGTCTTGACCAGGCCCTCGACGGTCACCTTCAGCTTGGTCTGGTCGCGGTGCCGCAGCAGCGCGGTCAGCAGGTCCTGCGCGGGCGCCGGGATGCCGGGCTGGGTGGCGAGCCACACCAGCGCGTCCGCGTCCGTCGTGTACCCGGTCTTGATCTTCTTCGTCTTGGGGAGGTTCATCTCCCCGAACAGGATCTCCTGGAGCTGCTTGGGCGATCCGAGGTTGAACTCCCGCCCGACCGCCTCGTGCGCCAGCTCGGTGGCCTGCTTGACCGCCGCCCCGAACTGCGCCTCCAGCTTGTCCAGGTAGTCGCGGTCCGCCGCGATGCCCACCCGTTCCATGCGGGCCAGCACCGTCATCAGCGGAAGCTCCATGTCGCGCAGCAGCTTGAGTGCGCCCCGGCTCTCCAACTGCTCGTCGAGTGCGTCCGCGACCTCGACCACCGCGTGCGCGGCGAGCATCAGCGCCTCGCCCTTCGCGGTGTCCTCCTCGTCCTCACCCGACATGTCCAGCGACAACTGCCCGTTGGCGGTGGCCTCGTCGACCTTCAGCTCGCGGCCGAGGAACCGGTGCGTCAGCGTCTCCAGCGCGAACGACCGCTGGCCGGGCAGCACCAGGTACGCCCCGAGCGCGGTGTCCGAGGTGACCCCCGCCAGCTCCCACCCCTGCGCGCGCAGCGCCAGCATCGGCCCCTTGGCGTCGTGCACCGCCTTCGCGCGGTCCGGGTCCGCCAGCCACGCCGCCAGCGCCGCGTCGTCCGCCTCGTCCAGCACCAGCGGGTCGAGGTACGCCGCCGAGCCGTCCGCGCCGGCGAGCGCCAGGCCGGTCACCGCGCCGGTGCCGCGCCCCCACGTACCCTCGACCGCGAGGCCGGTGCGCCCGGCCCCCGAGGCGTGCTCGGCAAGCCAGTCCGCGACCGCGCCGGTCTCCAGGACCGCGGCCTCCAGCGTGAAGCCGTCCTCGACGGCGACCTCCTCGCCGCCCTGCGCGGCCGCCGCGCCCGGGTCCACCGCCCACAGCCGGTCGCGGAAGTTGTCGTTGCGGAACTCCAGGGAGTCCAGCACCCGTTCCACCGCCGACCGGTCGAACGCCTTGCGCTCCAGGTCGTCCGGCTCGACCTCGACCGGCACGTCGCGGACCAGCTCGGTCAGTTCACGGTTGAGGCGCACCGCCTCCAGGTGGTCGCGCAGGTTCTGCCCGGCCTTGCCCTTGACCTCGTCGGCCCGCTCGACCAGCTCCTGGAACGAGCCGAACTCGCGGATCCACTTCGCCGCCGTCTTCTCGCCCACGCCCGGAATGCCCGGCAGATTGTCGGACGGGTCGCCGCGCAGCGCCGCGAAGTCCGGGTACTGCTGCGGGGTGAGCTGGTACTTCTCCTCCACCGCGTCCGGTGTGAACCGGTGCAGCTTGCTGACCCCCATCATCGGGTACAGCACCGTGATGTCCGGCGTCACCAGTTGCAGCGAGTCACGGTCGCCGGTGAGGATCAGCACCTCGAAGCCCTCGTCGGCGGCGCGCGTCGACACCGTCGCGATGACGTCGTCCGCCTCGAAGCCCTCGACCCGCATCGTGCGGATGCCCATGGCCTCCAGCACCTCGACGATCAGCTCGACCTGCCCCTTGAACTCGTCCGGCGTGGCCGAGCGGTTCGCCTTGTAGTCCGGGAAGCGCTCGGTGCGGAACGACTGGCGGGACACGTCGAAGGCCACGCCGAGGTGCGTCGGCGCCTCGTCGCGCAGCACGTTCGCCAGCATCGACGTGAACCCGTACACCGCCTGCGTCGGCTGCCCGGTGGCCGTCGACATCGCGGCCTCCTTGAGCGCGTAGAAAGCGCGGTAGGCCAACGAGTGCCCGTCGAGCAGCAGCAGCCGCGGCCGGGAGGCGGAGGCGGAACGGACAGGGGCCTGGGGTGCGTCGGTGGAAGCCACGAACAGATCCTAGGCTGGGTGGCCGACACATCCGGTCATGTCACTCCACTCGCGTGGTCGAACCGTGGCCGCACGACCGCCCCACCCGCACCACCAGGAGCAGCACATGACCGGCACCCCCGACCCCACGCCCGCCGCGGAACGGGACCGCGGCGCCGCGTACCCCGACCTCGACTTCCCGATGCCCGTCGACGACCTCACCAAGGTCTTCGGCAACCCGCGCGCGACCGAGACGCTGGGCGGCCGGATGGGCATCGTGATCCACGAGGCGTCCGCGCAGCGGCTGGTCGGGACGATGCCGGTCGAGGGCAACATGCAGCCGTACGGCCTGCTGCACGGCGGCGCCTCCTGCGTGCTCGCCGAAACACTCGGCT
The DNA here is from genome assembly GCF_051388915.1 of Yinghuangia sp. YIM S09857. Taxonomy (NCBI): domain Bacteria; kingdom Bacillati; phylum Actinomycetota; class Actinomycetes; order Kitasatosporales; family Streptomycetaceae; genus Yinghuangia; species Yinghuangia sp. YIM S09857. The sequence goes on from NZ_JBPKBH010000007.1 coordinate 192,345, forward strand.
CCATCGGCGCCGCGATCCACGCCGGTCCCGACGCGCTCACCGTGGGTATCGAGATCAACGCCACGCACCACCGCTCCGCGACGTCCGGCCTGGTGACCGGCGTCGCCACGCCGCTGCACCTCGGGCGCACGCTGGCGACGTACGAGATCGTCCTCACCGACGAGGACGGCACGCGCGTGTGCACCGCCCGGTTGAGCTGCATGATCCGCCGCGAGCGCTGACCGGCGCCGACCCGCGCGAACGCGCTGACACCGCCGCGCGCGGCCCGTAGCGTACTGCCGACGCACCCGGCCGACGGCGTGCGCACGGGGAGGTGCCGCGATGGGCGAGGAGACCGACGACAGAACCGCCGACACCAGCACAGGCGACACCGGCACAGCCGACATCGGCTCATCCGACGGCGGCACGAGGGACGACGGCGCGCACGCCGACGCGAGCCCCGAGCCCGCACCGCCCTCCGGCAGACCGCGCCGCCGACTCCTCGCGGCGACCGCCGCGCTCGGCCTACTCGCCGGAGCCGCCACCGCGGCCGGGGTCGCCGCCGCCACCTGGCCCGACCACAAGTCCGAAGTGCCGTACGTCTACAAGGGCGACGCGGTCGTCGACTCCGCGCCCGTACGCACCGGCTTCCTCGAAGTACGCGTCACCGCCTACCACTGCGGCATGGCCTTCACCACCGGCACGCACGCCGAGTACTACGCCCGCGGGCAGATCTGCCGGGTCGGCGTACGCCTCGACAACCAGCAGTTGGTCACCGCCAACATCGACAGCCGCATCCAGAAGATCGTGCTGGACGACGGCTCCGAACTCACCCCCGACGACGTCGTCATGCAGATCAAACGGCAGCAGCAGGTGCAGCAGATGGGCGCCCGCAACATCGTCGTGCTCAGCTACTGGTTCGACATCCCGCGCGACCGCCGGCCGGTCGCGGTCCGGGTACGCGCGACCGAGGAGTCCGTCCCCGCCGAGATCGCGCTGCCCGCGCACACCTGGGAGACCCAGTAGCCCGCCAGACCCGGCAGCCACACGGCGACCACACGGCGAAGGGTGCCCCGGAAACCAACTCCGAGGCACCCCAAGCCACTTCACAACACGCGAAGCGTCAGCCGCCGGCCCCCTCGCCCAGGTACGCCTCGCGCACCCGCGGATCCGCCAGCAGGTCCCGCGCCGGACCGCCCAGCAGCACCGTCCCGGTCTCCAGGACGTACGCCCGGTCCGACAGCGCCAGCGCCTGCGCCGCGTTCTGCTCCACCAGCAGCACCGTCGTGCCCTGCGCGTTGATCTCCTGGATGATCGCGAAAATCTGCGCGACGATCAGCGGCGCCAGGCCCATCGACGGCTCGTCCAGCAGCAGCAGCCGAGGACGCCCCATCAGCGCACGGCCGATCGCGAGCATCTGCTGCTCGCCGCCCGACAGCGTGCCCGCGAACTGCGAACGCCGCTCGCGCAGCCGGGGGAACAGGTCGAAGACCCGGTCCATGTCCTCCTTGGGCACCGACTTGAAGCGGTACGCGCCCATCTCCAGGTTCTCCACGACCGTCATGGTCGGGAACACCCGGCGCCCCTCCGGCGACTGCCCGATGCCCAGGCTGACCACATGGTGCGCCGGAACACCGTCGATGCGCTCGCCCTCGAACAGGATCTCCCCGGCCCGCGGCTTCAGCAGCCCCGAAATGGTGCGCAGCGTCGTGGTCTTGCCCGCGCCGTTGGCACCCAGCAGCGTGACGATCTCGCCGTCCCGCACCGTCACGTCGATGCCCTTGATCGCCTTGATGGCGCCGTAGGACACCTCCAGACCGCGCAGTTCGAGCAGCGCCGCGGTCTCCTGGCCCTTCGCCAGGGTCGGTTTCCCGGTCACGTCGGGAGCCTCTGTCGTGCTCATCGCTCCTCCTCGCCGCCGACCGCACCGGCCGCCTCACCCTCGTCCGCGGCGCCCGCGGGCTCGGCGGCAGGCGCCGGGACGCCACCGCCCGCCGCGTCGGCACCGGCGCCGGACGCGTCCCCGTCCAACACCTCCGCGGCCATCTCGGCCCCCAAGTAGGCCTCCACGACCGCGCGGTCGCGCTGCACCTCGGACGGCGTGCCCGAGGCGATGACCTTGCCGAAGTTCAGCACCGTGACACGGTCCGCCACGGACATCACCAGCCGCATGTCGTGCTCGATCAGCAGCACGCTGATGTTCAGCTCGCGGTTGATGTGCTTGATCAGCTCGGCGAGTTCGATCTTCTCGGTCGGGTTGGTGCCGGCCGCCGGCTCGTCCAGCAGCAGCACCTGCGGGTCGGTGGCCAGCGCCCGGGCGATCTCCAGCCTGCGCTGGTCGCCGTAACTCAACGACGAGGCAAGCTCGTTGATCTTGTCGCCGAGGCCGACGAACTCCATCAGCTCGTGCGCTCGCCGGTCGCTCTCCCGCTCGTAGCGGCGGGCGTGCGGCAGGCCCAGCATGATGCCGACCGGACCCGACTTCTGCCGGGTCTCCGCCGCGATCTTGACGTTCTCCAGCGCGGTCAGCGCCGCGAACAGCCGGATGTTCTGGAACGTCCGGGCCAGACCGAGCCGGTTCACCACATGGGTCTTGCGGCCCAGCAGCGAATGCCGGCTCCCGTCCGCCGAGTTCAGCGTGACCTGCCCCTCCTGCGGGACGTACACGCCGGTCAGCGAGTTGAACAGCGACGTCTTGCCGGCCCCGTTCGGACCGATCACCGCCAGGATCTCCCCGCGGCGCAGCGTCAGCCCCACGTCCGACAGGCAGACCAGGCCGCCGAAGCGCAGCGTCAGCCCCTGGACCGCGATCACCGCGTCGGAGACCGCGCCGCCGACGGCCGCCTCCTTCGTCACGGTCGTGCTCATCCCATCCTCCCGCCGACCGGTTCGGTCATCGCGTCCGCGTCCCCGATGCCCTGCTTGGCAAGTGTCAGCTCACGCTTGCGCCGTCGGGAAGGGATGAGGCCCTGCGGCCGGTAGATCATCATGATCACCAGCAGCGCGCCCAGGTACATGTAGCGGTCCTTGGGGTCCACGAACTCCTTGAGCCGCTGCGGCAGCCAGGCGAGGAACGCGGTGCCCACGATGACACCCCAGATCGAGCCCATGCCGCCGAAGATCACGTACGCGATCACCAGAACCGAGCTGAGCAGGATGAACGACTCCGGCGAGATGAACGTCTGCTTCGACGCGTAGATCACCCCGGCGATGCCGGACGTCGAAGCGCCGATCGCGAACGCCATCAGCTTGAACTTGACGGTGTTGACGCCGTTTGCCGCGGCGGCCACCTCGTCCTCGCGGATCGCCGTCCACGCGCGGCCGATCCGCGAGTGCTCCAGCCGCCGGAAGGTGAAGACCAGGACCGCCGCGAACGCGAGGATCAGCCACCAGTACTGCTTGGGGTTCAGACCCCACGTGTAGTCCCAGAAGCCGAGGTCGAGTTCGAAGCCCGGAATGCCGGTCGCGCCACGCGGACCGTTGGTGATGTCGTCCTTGTTCTTCGCGATCAGGTAGATGATCTCGTGGAAGCCCAGCGTCACGATCGCCAGGTAGTCGCCGCGCAGCCGCAGCGTCGGCGCGCCGAGCAGCACACCCGCGATCAGACACGTGAGCACCGCGACCGGGATCACCAGGAACGGCGTGAGCTCGAACGGCGGATCGACCGGCAGCGCACCGGTCCAGTACGCCGCGCTGTACGCGCCGATCGCGAAGAACGCGATGAAGCCCAGGTCCAGCAGACCGGCCCAGCCGACCACCACGTTCAGGCCGATCGCCAGGAGGACGTAGACCGCCACCTCGCCGACCAGCACCTGGTTCCAGTACGTGCTGACCATCTCCGGCAGCGCGACCAGCAGCACCGCGATGCCGACGCCGAGCGGCCACTTGACCCGCCGGTCCGACGTCACCTGGCGCACCGCCGAACCGGCGCCCGTCGCAGCGGACTTGCCCTGGTCGACGTACGGCTTCACGTACACCCAGCCGAACTCGGCGAACGCCCAGACGCCCACCATGACCGCGATCCACACGATCAGCGAGACCGGCTCCTTGTACACCGCCTCCAGCGCGAGGAACACGTCGCTCGCACTGCCCTGGGGGCCGAACATCACATCGAGGACGACGGCCGCGAACACCAGGCCCATCAGCCGGGCCCAGCGCGGCTGTTGGTACCACTTGCCCTTGCGCAGGGCCGCGATCCGGCGGGCGGTCTCGGTGACCGGCTGCCGGTCGAGAGTCTTGACGGCACTCATGCCGACCTCCCCAGACGTTCACCCATGATGCCCGTCGGGCGGAACATGAGCACCAGGATCAGCACCGCGAACGCGCTGACGTAGCGCCACTCCTCGCCGAACCACCAGCCGGAGAAGTTCTCCACGATGCCGAGCAGCATGCCGCCGACCATGGCGCCGCGGATGTTGCCGATACCGCCGACGACCGCGGCGGCGAACGCGGTGATGCCGGGCAGGAAGCCCATCGTGTAGGACACCTGCGAGTTGAGCCCGAACAGGAAGCCGGCCGCGCCGCCCATCAGACCACCGACGAGGAACGTGCGCGAGATGACCTTGTCGATGTCGACGCCCATGAGGCTGGCCGTCTCCGCATCCTGCGCGACGGCGCGGATTCCCGCACCCATCTTGGTGCGGTTCACCAGCAGGTCGAGGCCGATCATCATGGCGATCGCGGAGCCCAGGATGAGCAGTTGGAGCACGGTGACCTGGGTACCGAAGACCGAGAAGACCTTCTTGTTCGTGAAGATCTCCGGAAGCGCCTTCGGGTCGCGCCCGAAGAGCTTTCCGGCGAGGTTCTGGAGGAAGAACGACGCACCGATCGCACTGATGAGGAACGCGAGACGAGGTGCGTTCCGCTTTCTCAACGGCCTGTAGGCCGCTTTTTCGAGGGCGAACGCGGTTCCGGCGCCGGCCAGTCCTGCGGCAAGCAGGCCGACGGCGACGAGGACGACGGACATGGCGCCCGTCGGGTCGGACGCGTCGATGCCGGTGAGCACCAACAGCGCCGCGAACCCGCCCATCATGAAGACTTCGCTGTGCGCGAAGTTGATGAGCTGGAGCACGCCGTAGACCAGCGTGTATCCGATCGCGATGACGGCGTACAGCGCGCCGAGCGCGATCCCCGGGATGAGGTAGTCCCAGAACTCGTTGAGGTTCATTGGCAAGGCTTCCTGAGGCGAGGGAGAGCGCAGGCGGGGGCGTCGTCGCACGGCTCACCGCATGGGCGCGGGGGGGGGGGGGGGGGGGGGGGGGGGGGGGAGGGGGGAGGGGNATTGGCAAGGCTTCCTGAGGCGAGGGAGAGCGCAGGCGGGGGCGTCGTCGCACGGCTCACCGCATGGGCGCGGGGTCCGGGTCGAAGGATCTGACCCGGACCCCGCGGACCATCACGGTGCGTCGGCGATGCCGCGCCTCGTCAGCTCTTGGCCAGCTCTTCGATGTTGCCGAGGTAGCCGATCTTCCCGGCCTTGACCTCGTACAGGTAGATGCCCTTGCCGGCGAACTCGCCCTTCTCGTCGAAGCTGAAGGTCTTGGTCAGACCCTTGTACGACGCCTTCCGGAGGGTGTTCAGCATCAGCTCGCGGGTGATCTTGGTGCCCGCCTCGTCGAGCTTCTTGATCTCCTGGATCACCATGTTCGTCAGGTCGTAGGACTCGGCCGAGTAGGTGCTCGGCGCCTCCTTGAACTGCGCGGAGTACGCGGCGGCGAAGTCCTTGGTGGTGGCCTCGACGTTGGCGTCGGTGCAGGGGCAGGTCAGCAGCCAATTGTTGGCGGCGTCGCCGGCCAGCTCGATGAACTTCTCGTCCTTGGTGCCGTCACCGGAGATCATCGGGATCGTGACGCCCTGCTCCTTCAGCTTCTTCGCGAAGGGCGCGGCGTCCTGGTAGTAGCCGGCGTAGATCATGCCGTCCGCACCGGAGTTCTTCACCGTGGTGGCGGCCGAGGTGTAGTCCGGGGTGCCCTTCGGCACGGCCTCGCTGATCACCTCGACGCCGGCCTTGGTCAGCTCGGTCTTGGCGACGTCCGAGAGGCCCACGCCGTACTCGGTCTTGTCGTTGACGATCAGGACCTTCTTGAGCTTCAGCTTCTGCGCGTAGTACGTCGCCATGCCGCTGCCCTGCGCGAAGTCGTTGGGCACGCCGCGGAGCAGCGAAGTGAAACCGTTGCTCGGGTCGGTCAGCGTCGGGTTGGTCGCCGACGGCGAGACCGTGGCGAGCTTGGCCGCCGCGTACAGCTGGCCGGACGCCTTGGTCGGACCCGAGAAGGCGGGGCCGATGACCGCGATGACCTCGCTCTTGTCGATGAGGTTCTGGGCGGCGGAGGCGGCCTTCGTCTCCGAGGCCTCGTCGTCCGACTTGGTCAGCTTGATCTTGAACGGCACGTTCGGCTGGTTGTTCCACTGGAGCACCGCGAGATCCGCGCCGTTGGCCTCGTTGATGCCGAGTTGCGCGTTCTCACCGGACAGGCCCGCCTGGAACCCGATGGTGTAGGTCTTGCCGCCGTCACCCGAGTCTTCGTCGTCGTCACTGCCGCAGGCACTCAGCACCAGTGCCGATGCCACCACTGGCAGCGCGATTTTGATCATGCTTCGCTTCAGCACAGCCCAACCCCTTGAGTGTTCTGACGGGAACCGAAATAACCCGAAACGATCGGGTGACCGCGGCGTTTGTGCGCGGTGCGCCGAAATGTAGCTCTCGGAAAGCCGGGCGCGGGAGTCCACGGGATGAGATGTGATGCTGCCGTAATCAAACGTCACCGCAGGGAAACCGGAACCTCAGAGGAAGCTCAGATGCTCGCCAAACCGGTGCCGCTTCTGCTAAAGAAGAACAAAGTCGCCCCGATCAGTACAGATCGGGGCGACTTTTAGGGTCTACGCGCGAAAAACGGGGCCTACTCCCCCACTTCGCCTCCGGACACCACGACCTCCGCCACGGCGCGCATCGACAGCCTGCGGTCCATCGAGGTCTTCTGGATCCACCGGAAGGCCTCAGGTTCGGACAGCCCGTACCGCTCCTGGAGCACCGACTTCGCCCGATCGACGAGTTTGCGGGTCTCCAGACGCTGCGTCAGGTCCTCGACCTCGCGTTCCAGGGCGGAGAGTTCGGTAAACCTCGAAACCGCCATCTCGATTGCCGGAACAAGGTCGCCCTTGGTGAACGGCTTCACCAGATACGCCATCGCCCCCGCGTCCCGCGCCCGCTCCACCAATTCGCGCTGCGAGAACGCGGTCAGCATCAGCACCGGCGCCATCCGCGCCGCGGCGATCTGCTCCGCCGCGGAGATCCCGTCCAGGATCGGCATCTTCACATCCAGGATCACCAGGTCCGGCCGGTGCTCCTCCACCAACCGCACCGCCGCCGCCCCGTCCCCGGCCTCACCGATGACGCGATAGCCCTCCTCCTCCAGCATCTCCTTCAGATCCAACCGGATCAGCGCCTCATCCTCGGCAATCACCACACGGATGACGGAGTCGCCGGTCGTCTCCTCGTGCTGGCTGGCGGCTGACGTCACGTCACTCCTCGGTTGGGGCGATACCTGAAGGCAGAAGGGTACCGAGACGCGGTAGGCTGAGCGTCGCTCGGTCCGGGCGGCGCACCGGAAAAAGTGCCAAATCGGACAAAGTAGCCGGAATGGTGGAATAGGCAGACACGATGCCCTCAAAAGGCATTGTCCGAAAGGGCGTGCGGGTTCGAGTCCCGCTTCCGGCACCCAACACTGCGCCATCCGAGTGAATCCCTCGTGATTCTCCGGACGCACGTTCGATAAATGCCGAGCCTTGGGCCATGGGAATCTCACACCCGCCCGAGGTCCGGCACCGCGCGATCGCGCTTGTCCGATCCGGGCACACCAACCGCGAAGTCGCCCACGAGCTCGGCATCTCCCACGGCACCATCGGCTACTGGGTCCACATGGACCGGGCCCGCCTGGGCGAGTTGCCCGGCCGTGGCTCGAAAAACTGCTTCCGATGCCACCCCCGCCCGGTGGCCCGAGAGGCGTACACCTACCTGCTAGGTCTTTACCTCGGCGACGGCCACATCGTGAAGCACGCCAGGTCGTACAGCCTGTCGATCTACTGCGGTGACGCCTGGCCCGGCCTGATCGAGGACGCGCAATACGCCGTCGACACGGTGCTCCCAGGGGCACAGGCCAACCGCGTCCAACGGCAGGGATGCACCGAAGTCAAGCGCTACTCGCAGCACTGGCCGTGCATGTTCCCCCAACACGGCCCGGGGATGAAGCACACCCGCAAGATCGAACTAGCCGACTGGCAAGCGGAGTTGGTTCAGGAGGAGCCCTGGCCCTTCGTCCGCGGCCTGATCCACTCGGATGGCTGCCGTCACACCAACTGGACCACTCGCAAAGTCGGCGGCGAGATCAAGCGCTACGAGTACCCGCGCTACATGTTCTGCAACGTATCCACCGACATCAAAAGGCTGTTCACCGACACCCTCGACCAAGTCGGTGTCGAGTGGCGCGTTGCCAATTCCAAGAACATCTCGATAGCCAAGCGGGATTCGGTCGCGCTGATGGACCTCCACGTCGGCCCCAAGTACTGAGACGGCCGGGGGGCGGGACCATGGGTCCCGGC
>NZ_JBPKBH010000007.1:201034-227629 GCF_051388915.1 Yinghuangia sp. YIM S09857
TGGCCGGGACCATGGGTCCCGGCCACCGGCCGTTCTGCTGGGGGGAGTTGCCCGCTACTTGGTGAGCATTTCTCCTATGTGGTGCACGCGGATCATGTTGGTGGAGCCCGGGACGCCGGGCGGGGAGCCGGCGGTGATGATGACCACGTCGCCCGGCTTGCAGCGGCCGATGTTGAGGAGGGACGCGTCCACCTGCCGCACCATCTCGTCGGTGTGCTCGCACAGTTCGCCGAGGAAGGTCTCCACGCCCCAGGTCAGCGAGAGCTGGCTGCGGACGCCCGGCTCCGGGGTGAAGGCCAGCGTCGGGATCATCGGACGGTAGCGCGACAGGCGCCGCGCGGTGTCGCCGCTCTGGGTGAACGCCACGAGGTACTTCGCGCCCAGCCGGTCGCCGATCTCGGCGGCCGCCGAGGCGATGACGCCGCCCTGGGTGCGCGGGTCGGGAAGGCTCCGCAGCTCCTCCTGGAGTGCGGAGGACTCCTCGGCGGCGCAGATGATCCGGGCCATGGTCTTGACGGTCTCGATCGGGTACTTGCCGACCGAGGTCTCGCCCGACAGCATCACCGCGTCGGTGCCGTCCAGCACCGCGTTGGCCACGTCGGAGGCCTCGGCCCGCGTCGGGCGCGAGGCGCTGATCATGGAGTCCAGCATCTGCGTCGCGACGATGACCGGCTTCGCGTTCGCCCGCGCGAGCGTGATGCAGCGCTTCTGGACCAACGGAACCTGTTCGAGCGGCATCTCGACGCCGAGGTCGCCGCGGGCCACCATGACCGCGTCGAACGCCTCGACGATCTCCGCCAGGTTCGCGACCGCCTGGGGCTTCTCGATCTTGGCGATGACCGGGACGCGGTAGCCGGCCTCGTCCATGATGCGGTGGACGTCCTCGATGTCCTTGGCGCTCCGCACGAAGGAGAGGGCGACCAGGTCGCAGCGCATGTGCAGGGCCCAGCGCAGGTCCTCGATGTCCTTCTCGGACAGCGCGGGCACGCTCACCGCGACGCCGGGGAGGTTGAGGCCCTTGTGGTCGGAGACCATGCCGCCCTCGATGACCATCGTGTGGACCCGCGGGCCCTCGACGTCGGTCACCTCCAGCGTCACGCGGCCGTCGTCGACGAGGATGCGCTCGCCCTTGCCGACGTCGCCGGGGAGGCCCTTGTAGGTCGTGGAGACCTCGTGGCGGTCGCCCGGCACGTCGTCGGTGGTGATGGTGAACTCGTCGCCCCGTTCGAGCAGGACGGGGCCCTCCGCGAAGTTGCCGAGGCGGATCTTGGGACCCTGGAGGTCCATCAGGATGCCGACGCTGCGGCCCGACTCGTCGGAGGCCTTGCGCACCCGGTGGTAGCGCTCCTCATGTTCGGCGTAGGTGCCGTGGCTGAGGTTGAAGCGGGCTACGTCCATGCCTGCGTCCACGAGCGTGCGGATCTGCTCGTAGCTGTTGGTGGCTGGGCCCAGGGTGCAGACAATTTTCGCTCGACGCATGAATCAACCCTAGTTCCTACCGTGAAGTAGTGAGTGAGCGGTGTCCGATTTGCCGGTTAACAGCGCTCAACATTTTGTTGTTGCGGAACCCCGGACGCCGCATCGGGCGGCGCCCGCCACGAAGAAGCCCCCGTGTCGTCTACAACAACGACACGGGGGCCCTGGATGGTTCTGCCGGACGGCGACGCGCCACCCGGAAGCTGTGCGGGGTGACACCGCCCGGCGCAGCCCGCCGGGCGGTGTTCACACGAAACGTTCACACGACACGTTCACCCCGTGGTCACGCAACGCACTCACGCGAGGCGGTCACGCCAAGCGTCCACACGTGGCGATGACACGAGGCGGTCACACGAGGAGCTGCCGATCGGTCGGCTTGATCGGCCGCGGCAGGTTGGTGACGCCGGTGAGCCACTGGTCGACCTCGGCCGCGCAGGAGCGGCCCTCGGCGATGGCCCACACGATGAGGGACTGGCCGCGCCCGGCGTCGCCGGCCACGTAGACGCCGTCGACGTTGGTCGCGTACGCGCCGTCCCGCGCGATGTTGCCGCGGTCGTCCATCTCCAGGCCCATCTGCTCGATCAGGCCGTTGGCCCGGTCGGTGCCGGTGAAGCCCATCGCCAGGAACACGAAGTCCGCGGGGATCTCGCGCTCGGTGCCCTCGACCGGCTGGAACCGGCCGTCGACCATGGTGACCTCGACCAGCCTGAGCGCCTTGACCCGGCCGTCCTCGCCGCCGACGAACTCCTGGGTGTTGACGGCGTAGACCCGCTCGCCGCCCTCCTCGTGGGCGCTCGCGACGCGGTAGGTCATCGGGTACGTCGGCCACGGCTGCGAGGCCGGGCGCTCCTCCGACGGGCGCGGCATGATCTCGAGCTGGGTGACCGAGGCGGCCCCCTGCCGGTGCGCGGTGCCGAGGCAGTCCGCGCCGGTGTCGCCGCCGCCGATGATGACGACGTGCTTGCCGGCCACGTCGATCGGTGAGGCGACCAGATCGCCTTCCTGCACCTTGTTGGCGTACGGGAGGTACTCCATCGCCTGGTGGATGCCGCCCAGCTCCCGACCGGGGACCGGGAGTTCGCGCCAGGCGGTGGCCCCGGCGGCGATCACGACGGCGTCGTACCGGCGGCGCAGCTTGCCCGCGTCGACGTCGGTGCCGATCTGCATGCCGGTGTAGAACTTGGTGCCCTCCGCGCGCATCTGCTCGATGCGGCGGTTGATGTGGCGCTTCTCCATCTTGAACTCGGGGATGCCGTAGCGCAGCAGGCCGCCGATGCGGTCGGCGCGCTCGTAGACCGCGACGGTGTGCCCGGCCCGGGTGAGCTGTTGGGCGGCGGCGAGCCCGGCGGGGCCGGAGCCGATGACGGCGACGGTCTTGCCGGACAGGCGCTCGGGCGGTTGCGGGGCGACGTTGCCGTCGTCCCACGCCCGGTCGATGATCGACACCTCGACGTTCTTGATGGTGACCGCGGGCTGGTTGATGCCGAGGACGCACGCGGCTTCGCACGGTGCCGGGCACAGGCGCCCGGTGAACTCGGGGAAGTTGTTGGTGGCGTGCAGGCGCTCTGCGGCGCCCTCCCAGTCCTCGCGCCAGGTCAGGTCGTTCCACTCGGGGATGAGGTTCCCGAGCGGGCAGCCGTTGTGGCAGAAGGGGATGCCGCAGTCCATGCAGCGTCCGGCCTGCTTGGTGATGATGGGGAGCAGGGTGCGCTCCTCGTACACCTCCTTCCAGTCGCGGATGCGCACGTCGACGGGACGGCGTGTGCCCACCTGCTGGGGGGTGGTGAGGAATCCCTTCGGGTCAGCCATGTGCCGCCTCCATCATCTTCTGGACGGTCTCGGACTCCGTGAGTCCGGCCTGCTCGGCGGCGTCCTTGGCGGCGAGCACTGCCTTGTAGTCCCTCGGCATGATCTTGCCGAAGCGCCGGGACGCGGTGTCCCAGTCGGCGAGGAGGGATTCCGCGACCGCGGAGCCCGTCTCCTCGAAATGGCGCCGCACAACGCCGTGCAGCTCCAGGAGGTCGGTCTCGGAGGGGGTCTCGATGCCGGCCAGTTCGGTGTTGACGTTGGCCGGGTCGAGGTCGAGGAGGTAGGCGACGCCGCCGGACATGCCGGCCGCGAAGTTGCGTCCGGTCGGGCCGAGGACGACCGCGCGGCCGCCGGTCATGTACTCGCAGCCGTGGTCGCCCACGCCTTCCGCGACGACGGTGGCGCCGGAGTTGCGGACGCAGAAGCGCTCGCCGACCCGGCCGCGCAGCAGGATCTCGCCGCCGGTCGCGCCGTAGGCGATGGTGTTGCCGGCGATGACGTTGTCCTCGGCGGCGAAGGGCGCGTTGCGGGCGGGGCGCACGATGATGCGTCCGCCCGAGAGGCCCTTGCCGACGTAGTCGTTGCCGTCGCCTTCCAGGCGCAGCGTGATGCCGCGCGGGACGAAGGCGCCGAACGACTGGCCCGCGGAGCCGGTGAGGGTGATGTCGACGGTGTCGTCGGGCAGGCCCTCGCCGCGGTACCGCTTGGTGACCTCGTGGCCGAGCATCGTGCCGACGGTGCGGTTGATGTTCTGCACGGGGAGTTGGATGCGGACCGGCTCGGCCTTCTCCAGGGCGTCGGCGGCCAGTTCGATGAGCTGGTTGTCGAGTGCCTTGGTGAGGCCGTGGTCCTGCGCGGTGGTGCAGGTGAGTGCGGCGCCCTCGGGCAGCGCGGGGACGTGGAAGAGCGGGGCCAGGTCGAGGCCGGCGGCCTTCCAGTGGTCGACGGCGGCGCTGGTGTCGAGGAGTTCGGCGTGGCCGATCGCCTCGTCGAGGCTGCGGAAGCCCAGTGCCGCGAGGTGTTCGCGGACCTCTTCGGCGATGAACTCGAAGAAGTTGACGACGTATTCGGCCTTGCCGGTGAACCGCGAGCGCAGCTCGGGGTTCTGGGTGGCGACGCCGACCGGGCAGGTGTCGAGGTGGCAGACGCGCATCATGATGCAGCCGGACACGACGAGCGGTGCGGTGGCGAAGCCGTACTCCTCGGCGCCGAGCAGGGCGGCGATGATGACGTCGCGGCCGGTCTTGAGCTGGCCGTCGGTCTGCACGACGATGCGGTCGCGCAGGCCGTTGAGGAGCAGTGTCTGCTGGGTCTCGGCGAGGCCGAGCTCCCAGGGGCCGCCGGCGTGCTTGAGGGAGGTCAGCGGCGAGGCGCCGGTGCCGCCGTCGTGGCCGGAGATGAGGACGACGTCCGCGTGGGCCTTGCTGACGCCGGCCGCGACCGTTCCGACGCCGACCTCGGCGACGAGCTTCACGTGGATGCGCGCCTGCGGGTTGGCGTTCTTGAGGTCGTGGATGAGCTGGGCGAGGTCCTCGATGGAGTAGATGTCGTGGTGCGGCGGGGGCGAGATGAGGCCGACGCCGGGGGTGGAGTGCCGGGTCTTGGCGACCCACGGGTAGACCTTGTGGCCGGGGAGTTGGCCGCCCTCGCCGGGCTTGGCGCCCTGGGCCATCTTGATCTGGATGTCGTCGGCGTTGACGAGGTATTCGGAGGTGACGCCGAAGCGGCCGGAGGCGACCTGCTTGATCGCCGAGCGGCGCTCGGGGTCGTACAGGCGCTCGGGGTCCTCGCCGCCCTCGCCGGTGTTGGACTTGCCGCCGAGGCGGTTCATCGCGATGGCGAGGGTCTGGTGCGCCTCCATGGAGATGGAGCCGTACGACATGGCGCCGGTGGAGAACCGCCGGACGATCTCGGAGACGGGCTCGACCTCGTCGACGGGGATGGGGGTGCGCCCGCCGTCCTTGAAGCGGAACAGGCCGCGCAGCGTCATGAGGCGCTCGGACTGCTCGTCGACGCGGGAGGTGTACTTCTTGAAGATGTCGTACCGGCGCTCGCGCGTGGAGTGCTGGAGGCGGAAGACGGTCTCCGGGTCGAACAGGTGGGGCTCGCCCTCTCGGCGCCACTGGTACTCGCCGCCGATCTCCAGGCGGCGGTGCGAGGGGGCGATGCCGCTGGGCGGGTACGCCTTGGCGTGCCGCTCGGCGACCTCGCGGGCGAGGACGTCGATGTCGACGCCGCCGAGCTTGCTGGTGGTGCCGGTGAAGTACTCGGCGACGACGCCGTCGGCGAGGCCGATGGCCTCGAAGACCTGGGCGCCGCGGTACGACGAGACGGTGGAGATGCCCATCTTGGACATGACCTTCAGGACGCCCTTGCCGAGCGCCTTGATGAGGTTGCGGATCGCCTTCTCGGGCTCGATGTCCTTGAGGAACACGCCCTCGCGCACCAGGTCCTCGACGGATTCCATGGCGAGGTACGGGTTGACCGCGGCGGCGCCGTAGCCGATGAGCAGCGCGATGTGGTGCACCTCGCGCACGTCGCCAGCCTCGACGATGAGGCCGACCTGGGTGCGGGTCTTGGTGCGGATGAGGTGGTGGTGCACGGCGCTGGTGAGCAGCAGCGAGGGGATGGGCGCGTTCTCGGCGTCCGAGTGCCGGTCGGACAGCACGATGATGCGGGCGCCGTCCGCTATGGCGGTGGTCGCCTCGGTGCGGATCTCCTCGATGCGGCGGCGCAGCGCGTCCCCGCCGCCGTCGACCTGGTAGAGGCCGGAGATGGTGGCGGCCTTGAGGCCGGGCATGTCGCCGTCGGCGTTGATGTGGATGAGCTTGGCGAGCTCGTCGTTGTCGATGACCGGGAAGGGCAGCACGACGTTGCGGCAGGCGGCCGGGGTGGGGTCGAGCAGGTTGGCCTCGGGGCCGAGGAACGAGCCGAGGGAGGTGACCAGTTCCTCGCGGATGGCGTCCAGCGGCGGGTTGGTGACCTGGGCGAAGAGCTGCACGAAGTAGTCGAACAGCAGGCGCGGCTTGTCGGAGAGCGCGGCGATGGGGCTGTCGGTGCCCATGGAGCCGAGTGGTTCGCCGCCGGTGCGGGCCATCGGGGCGAGGATGACGCGGAGTTCTTCCTCGGTGTAGCCGAAGGTCTGCTGGCGGCGCGAGACGGAGGCGTGCGTGTGCACGACGTGCTCGCGCTCGGGCAGGTCCTCCAGGTTGACGAGGCCCGCGTGCAGCCAGTCGGCGTACGGGTGTTCGGCGGCCAGCGCGGACTTGATCTCGTCGTCCTCGACGATGCGGTGCGCGGCGGTGTCCACCAGGAACATGCGGCCGGGCTGGAGGCGTCCCTTGCGGACGACCTTGGCGGGGTCGATGTCGAGGACGCCGACCTCGGAGGACAGGACGACGAGGCCGTCGTCGGTGACCCAGTAGCGGGAGGGGCGCAGGCCGTTGCGGTCCAGCACGGCGCCGATCTGGGTGCCGTCGGTGAAGGTGACGCAGGCGGGGCCGTCCCAGGGCTCCATGACGGTGCCGTGGAAGCGGTAGAAGGCGCGGCGGGCCTCGTCCATGGAGGTGTGGTTCTCCCACGCCTCCGGGATCATCATGAGGACCGCGTGCGGCAGGGTGCGGCCGCCGAGGTGCAGCAGCTCCAGGACCTCGTCGAAGGAGGCGGAGTCGGAGGCGCCCGGGGTGCAGATCGGGTAGAGCCGCGACAGGTCGCCGGGGATGAGGTCCGTTTCGAGCATGGATTCGCGGGCGGCCATCCAGTTGCGGTTGCCCATGACCGTGTTGATCTCGCCGTTGTGGGCGATGAAGCGGTACGGGTGCGCGAGGGGCCAGGCCGGGAACGTGTTGGTGGAGAACCGCGAGTGGACGAGGCCGACGGCGGACGCGAAGCGCCGGTCGGACAGGTCGGGGAAGAACGGTTCGAGCTGACCGGTGGTCAGCATGCCCTTGTAGATGATGGTGCGCGCGGACAGCGAGGCGAAGTAGACCTCGGCCTCGCGTTCGGCGCGCTTGCGCAGGCAGAAGGCGAGGCGGTCCAGGGCGACGCCGTCGCGCTCGCCGGTGGCGTCGGCGACGAAGATCTGCGCGAAGCGCGGCATGGTGGCGCGGGCGGTGGCGCCGACCAGCTCGGGGGTGGTCGGCACGTCGCGCCAGCCGAGGACCTTCAGGCCCTCCTCGGCGGCGATGCGCTCGATGGAGGACTTGGCGCGGCCGGCGTGCACGGCGTCGTCGGGGAGGAACGCCATGCCGGCGGCGTAGGAGCCGGCGGCGGGGAGCTCGAAGCCGGCCGCGGCGCGGAAGAACTCGTCCGGGATCTGGGTGAGGATGCCCGCGCCGTCGCCGGTGTCCGGCTCGGCGCCGGTGGCGCCGCGGTGCTCCATGTTGCGCAGCACGGTGAGAGCCTGCTGGACGATGTCGTGGCTCGGCTCGCCGGTGAGCGTCGCGACGAAACCGACACCGCAGGCGTCGTGCTCGTTGCGGGGGTCGTACAGGCCCTGGGCAGCGGGAACCGCGGAGAAAAGGGGGCCCTGAGTGGATGCAGCAGGAGGCATCGGCGCTCCCGTCGTCGTCGTGGCGTGTGGTGCGCAACAGGGACGACGTTGGCCCTCTGCGATTTCGTGCAGGTTACACGATCAGTTGTGGCATCCGGAACACAAGACACCTTTGTCTCGTCATTCGGACACTGCCGGAAAAACCGGGGGTTGTGTCCGGCCCGTCGCCACTGCCGCCTCCGCGCGCTGGGCTCATTCCCGGCCATCCCATTACCGAAACGGTCGAACAGACGTACGCAAGGTGATCATTTTGTGCATGCCTTGTGCGCACGGCGTTTGATGTCGTGTGCGTTTCGGACGCCTCACACAGCGTCAGGTCCGGATCAGCCGATGCCTTGGCCGATTGCCATCCCCAGGAGGTAGGTGAGGCCGCCCGCCGCGCCGCCGAGCAGCAGTTGGCGGGAGCCGCCGAACCACCACGGGCGGCCGGTGACGCGGGAGACGACCGCGCCCGCCGCGAACAGGCCGATCATGGTGAGGATGAGCGCGGGCCACAGGGCGGTGGCGCCGAGCAGGTAGGGCAGGAGCGGCAGCACCGCGCCGATCCCGAAGGACAGGAACGACGACCCGGCGGCCAGCCACGGCGAGGGCAGGTCGTGCGGGTCGACGCCCAGCTCCTCGCGAGCGTGCACTTCGAGGGCCTGGTCCGGGTCGCGCGAGAGCTGGGCGGCCACCTCGTACGCGAGCTCCTCGTCGAGCCCGCGGGCGATGTAGAGCTCGGCCAGTTCGCGCATCTCGGCTTCCGGGGCGCGGACCAGCTCGCGCCGTTCGACCTCGACCTCGGCCTGGGCCAGCTCGGACTGCGAGGCGACCGAGGTGTACTCCCCCGCGGCCATCGAGAACGCGCCGCCCGCGAGCCCGGCGAGCCCGGTGATGGCGATCGTCCTGGCGGACGCGTTGCTGCCGGCGACACCGGCGATCAGCGCGAAGTTGGAGACCAGGCCGTCCATCGCGCCGAAGACCGCGGGGCGCAGCCAGCCGCCCGCGATGTCGCGGTGGCTGTGGTCGATCTCCGGCTCGTCGGCGCCCGGCCGCTGACGACCCTTCGCGGCGTCGGCGAGCCGGGGGGCGCCGGCCTTGTCCGGGGCGTGCGGGGAGTCGGCCTGGCCGGCGTGTGCCTTCGGGGCAGGAGCGGTCGCCTCGACCTCGCCTATCTCGCCGATACTGCTCACGTCAGGCCCTCCTCAGGGGTTCGTCCCCTCGAAGCTACCGCGTGGCAAACGACCTCACCAGCAAGGCAAGGCTGACCGAACCCGCAGGTCAGGAGGGTTGAACGGGCGGCTCAAGGACTCTTCGAGCCGTCCTTGGAACGCTTCCCGGAGGCGGCTTCTTCCCCGGATGCGGGGGTGTCTTCCGCGGATGCCGCGGACGTGTCGCCCGCCGGGCCATCGGCGTCGGATTCCCGGGCGTCGGTCCCGTCTGCGCCGGTTCCCTCGGTGGTGGAGACCTCGGTGGTGGAGACCTCGGTGGTGGACACCGTCGAGGAGCCGGAGGCACCGGCGTCGGCGGCCTTGGTGGTGGAGACCTTGGTGGTCGAGACCTTGGAGCCGGGGTCGCCGGTGGTCGCGTCCTCTCCCTCGGAGTCTTCGGAGTCTGCGGCTCCGGCGTCGTCGCCGTACGGCCGCGTGCCCTTGAGGGTCGCGGGGTCCTCGCGCCCGGGGTGTTTGCGGGACGAGACGACGATGTACGCGACGGCACCCGCGAAGACCAGGATCGACGTCCAGTTGTTGAGCCGCATGCCGAGGATGTGTTCCGCCTCGTCGATGCGCAGGTCCTCGATCCAGAACCGGCCGACGGTGTAGCCGGCGACGTACAGCGCGAACGCGCGGCCGTGGCCGAGTTGGAAGCGGCGGTCCGCCCACAGCACGAGGAGGGCGACGCCGATGCACCACAGGAACTCGTACAGGAACGTCGGGTGGAACGTGCCCGCGACGCCGTCCGGGCTGTGGTCGGCGTCGATCTTCAGCGCCCACGGAACGTCGGTGGCTTTGCCGTACAGCTCCTGGTTGAACCAGTTGCCCCAGCGGCCGACCGCCTGGGCCAGCACGATGCCGGGAGCGATCGCGTCGGCCATGGCCGGCAGCGGGATGCCCCGGCGGCGGCAGGCGATCCACGCCCCGACGCCGCCCAGGAAGATGGCGCCCCAGATGCCGAGGCCGCCCTTCCAGATGGCGAACGCCTGCATCGGGTCGCCGTTCTTGCCGAAGTACGGCCCCGGCGTGGTGATCACGTGGTAGATCCGGCCGCCGATGAGGCCGAACGGCACCGCCCAGACGGCGAGGTCCATCACGGTCCCGGGCCGGCCGCCCCGGGCGATCCAGCGGCGTTCACCGAGCCAGATGGCCAGGATCACGCCGAGGATGATGCAGAGCGCGTACCCGCGCAGCGGCAGCGGGCCGAGGTCGACTACGCCCTTGGACGGGCTGGGAATGTATGCGAGATCCATGGCAAGGACGACGCTACCCTGCCGCCCGCGCCGCGGCTGCACCTGTGTCCGGGAGACATGGGTGCGCCGAAGCCGCGGCGCGGGGGCGCGGGTGCGCCGGGGTGTCGGTTACACGGGCGGCATTGCTTCGCGCATGACTTCGCGCATCACGTCGCTCATCACTTCGGGCATCACTTCGGCATCGTGGCGACGATCTGTTCGATCTGCGCCTTGAAGGCCTCCGGGCTCATGATCTGGTTGCCCTCGGTGTACTTCAGCTTCTGGTTGTTCATGGCGAGTGTGGGCGTGCCGGTAACCTGGTCGTCGCCGACCTTGGCGGTGTTGAAGTCCTCCTGGGACTGCTTGACCCAGGGTGCGAACGCAAGGTCGTTGACGCACTGGTCGAAGGCCGGGCTGCGCAGGCCGTCGACCTGGCCGGCGAGGTCGAGCAGGTAGGAGTTCTTGCCGAACTTGTCGCTGCTCTCGTCGGGCTGGTTCGCGTACAGGACGTCGTGGTACGCCTTGAACTTGCCGGCGTCCTGCGCGCACGCGGCGGCGTTGGCCGCGTACTTCGACCCGTTGCCGCCGAGGTTGCGGTCCAGGAACGACGCGATGTGGAACTCCAGGCGGATGGTCCCGGCGTCGGCGAGCTGCTGGATGGTGGCGCCGAGCTTGGTCTCGACCTGCTCGCAGATCGGGCAGCGGAAGTCCTCGTAGATGGTGAGGACCGGGGCGTTGGGGTTGCTGCCGTACGGCACGACGGTGCCGGTGACGCCCGCGGGCTGCCGGAGCGGCTGGTCGGCGACCGACGCCCAGTTGGACTCGTTCTTGTCCGACTCGTTGTTGCCGACGATGATCCCGATGCCCGCCGCGACGGCGAGGACCGCGACGACCGACCCGCCGATGATGAGGGCTCGCTTGCGCTTGTCCGCCTGTTGCTGGCGGATTCGCTCCGCCTGCATGCGCTCGCGGGCGGTGCGCTTGCCGTCGTCGTTCTTCTTGCTCATGTCCTCGGGTCACCGTCTATCTGTCGGTCGGAGTCAGGGTCGGATCTCGGTATTGGGCATGAAATGTCGGGCGGCGGGTGGGCCGGCGGATCCCTTGTCCAGGTGGTCGGACGCGGGGGCCGGGAAGTTCCCGCGGATTCTGAGGGCGGTGCGGGGTGGGGGTGCCGGTCCCCCCGCGCGTCAGTCCTCGTCGTCGAAGTCGTCTTCGGCCGGCTCGTCTATGGCCAGCCACGCGTCCGCCGACAGGCGCGTGCGCGGGAACAGCAGGAGCCAGACGGCCGGGACCATGAAGGCCAGGTCGCGCAGGATCTCCTGGAGGTACTTGGTCTGGTCGGGCGCAATCGGTCCGCCGCCGCCGAAGCAGCCGCAGTCGATGGCCAGGCCGCGCGCCCAGGCCTGGGCGATGCCGGCGATGAACACCAGCAGCAGGACTGCGGAGATGCCGGCGACGATGCGGGTGCCGAGGCCGACGACGAGCAGGGCGGCGAGGCCCAGTTCGAGGTAGGGCAGGGCGTACCCGATGGGCTCCACGAGGCTTTCGGGGAGTACGTCGAACGCGCGGACCGCCTGGGCGGCCTGGGCGGGGTTGACGGCCTTCTCCCAGCCGGCCCAGGCCCATACGACCGCGAGGCCGAGGCGGGCGGCGACGCCGATCCACGGGAAGGCTCGCCTGAGGCTTGAGGGACCGCGTGCGGGGCGGTCCACGGCGACGGCCGCGTTCATGGGTCTGACCTCCATCACGGATGGGTGGGGTGCCCTTGTTTAACCGTTTTGGAGGGCCCGAGGTTCCTCGTTCGGAGTAACTCGTTGAGGTCAAACGGCGACGGGCGGCCACCGCTGGAACGCGACAGCCGCCCGCCATGATGCCATCTAGATGGCTATGTCCAAATTTCTGCGGCCGGGCTTTCCGGTCCGCGGTCCTCGTTCAGCGCCCGGCTCGCACGCCTTCCGCGAGTTCCGCGGCGAGGCTGCGGACCGCGTCGATCCCGGCCTCCGGGGTCGGGGCGTCCAGGAGGGCGCGGACGAACGCCGAGCCGACAATGACGCCGTCCGCGTACGCCGCGATCTCGGCGGCCTGGGCGGCGTTCGAGACGCCGAGGCCGACGCAGACCGGCAGGTCGGTCACCTTGCGGGTGCGGCCGACCAGTTCGGCGGCGCGGTTGCCCACGCTCGTGCGGGTGCCGGTGATGCCCATCGTGGACGCCGCGTAGACGAAGCCGCCGCACGCGTCGGTGGTGAGCTTCAGGCGCGCGTCGGTGGACGACGGGGCGACCAGGAAGATCCGGTCGAGCCCGTGCTTGTCGGTGGCGGCGATCCAGTCGGCGGCCTCGTCGGGGATGAGGTCGGGGGTGATGACCCCGGACCCGCCGGCCGCGGCCAGCTCCTCGGCGAACCGGTCGACGCCGTACCGCTCGACGGGGTTCCAGTACGTCATGACCAGCGACGCGGCCCCGGTCTCGGCGACGGCGCGGGCGTTGTCGATGACGTGGTGCGTGTTGACGCCGTTCGCGAGCGCGTGTTCGACGGCGCGCTGGATGACCGGACCGTCCATCTGCGGGTCGCTGTAGGGCAGCCCGATCTCGATGACGTCGCAGCCGCCCTCGACCATCGCGCGGGCGGCCTCGGCCGACCCCTCGGCGCTCGGGTAGCCGGCGGGGAGGTAGCCGACGAGCGCGGCGCGGTTCTCCGCGCGGGCCGCGGCAAGGACTTCGGAGAGGCGCGTCACTGTTGGTCCTCCTCGCGGACGTCGGCGTCGAACAGGTCGAAGTAGCGGGCGGCGGTGTGCATGTCCTTGTCGCCGCGGCCGGACAGGCTGACCAGGATGGTGGCGTCCGGACCGAGTTCCTTGCCCAGTTCGACGGCGCCGGCCAGCGCGTGCGCCGACTCGATCGCCGGGATGATGCCCTCGGTGCGGCACAGCAGGCGGAACGCCTCCATGGCCGCGTCGTCGTTGACCGGGCGGTACTCGGCGCGGCCGGTGTCGTGCAGCCAGGCGTGCTCGGGGCCGACGGCCGGGTAGTCGAGGCCGGCCGAGATGGAGTGGCTCTCCACGGTCTGGCCGTACTCGTCCTGGAGGAGGTACGTGCGGGCGCCGTGCAGCACGCCGATGGCCCCGCCGGTGATGGACGCGGCGTGGCGGCCGGTCTCGACGCCGTCGCCGCCCGCCTCGAACCCGTACAACCGCACGCCCTCGTCGGGGATGAAGGCGTGGAAGATGCCGATCGCGTTGGAGCCGCCGCCGACGCATGCCGCGACCGCGTCGGGGAGCTTCCCGGTGAGGTCGAGGACCTGCTGCCGGGCCTCGACGCCGACGATGCGCGCGAAGTCGCGGACCATCGCGGGGAACGGGTGCGCGCCCGCGGCGGTGCCGAGCAGGTAGTGCGTGGTGTCGACGTTGGTGACCCAGTCGCGCAGGGCCTCGTTGATGGCGTCCTTGAGGGTGCGCGAGCCGATGGTCACGGGGATGACCTCGGCGCCGAGCACCCGCATGCGGGCCACGTTGAGGGCCTGCCGCTTGGTGTCGGCCTCGCCCATGTAAACGACGCATTCGAGGCCGAGCAGCGCGCAGGCGGTGGCGGTGGCGACACCGTGCTGGCCGGCTCCGGTCTCGGCGATGACGCGGGTCTTGCCCATGCGCTTGGTGAGCAGGGCCTGCCCGAGCACGTTGTTGATCTTGTGGGAGCCGGTGTGGTTGAGGTCCTCGCGCTTGAGGATGATGCGGGCGCCGCCGGCGTGCGCGGCGAAGCGCGGGGCCTCGGTGACGATGCTGGGGCGTCCGGCGTAGTCCTTGAGGAGGCCGGTGAACTCGGCCTGGAACTCGGGGTCGGTCTTGGCCTTCTCGTACGCGGCGGTCAGCTCGTCGAGCGCGGCGATGAGCGCCTCGGGCAGGAAGCGCCCGCCGAACACGCCGAAGTGGCCGGACGGATCCGGCTGCTGTGCGGTCTCGTGGGACGTCTCGGTAGACATGGTGGTGATCCTCTTGGGGA
Organism: Yinghuangia sp. YIM S09857; assembly: GCF_051388915.1. Taxonomy (NCBI): domain Bacteria; kingdom Bacillati; phylum Actinomycetota; class Actinomycetes; order Kitasatosporales; family Streptomycetaceae; genus Yinghuangia; species Yinghuangia sp. YIM S09857. Next base: position 215,291 of record NZ_JBPKBH010000007.1, read on the forward strand.
GAGGTGGTCGTGGAGCCGCGTGACACTCGGCGCACACGGGTGGCGTGCGGCCCGGTCGGCGGCCGGGGCCGTCCCGGACGGGGCGGCCGTGGTGGGCGGCGCTGCTGACGGGGTCAGCGGTGGCGCCATCGCCTCCCCTGGATCTGACCGGGCTCGCAGCCGATCACGAACCGGACCCGACGGCCGAGCACGCGGCGCGCGGGCGCGCGGCATCCGCGCGGCTTGGCGCCGCGGGCGAAGCGCCCGGCGAGGTCACGGCAGTTCATGGCGGACGGTTCCCCCGGCTCAGCCGCGTCCGTGGCGCAGCGCGGGGTGCGCGCCGGCGGCGACGAGGTCGGCGACGCTGCTGCGCGGGTCGCGTCCGGTGACCAGGGACTCGCCGACCAGGACCGCGTCGGCGCCGGAGTTGGCGTACGCGATGAGGTCGTGCGGGCCGCGGACGCCGGACTCGGCGATGCGCACGACGGTGTCCGGGATCATCGGGGCGATCCGTGCGAAGTTGGCTCGGTCGACCTCAAGGGTCTTGAGGTTGCGCGCGTTGACGCCGATGATCTGGGCGCCGGCCTCCAGCGCACGCTCGGTCTCCTCCTCGTCGTGCACCTCGACCAGCGGCGTGAGGCCGATGGACTTGGCGCGCTCGATGAGGGAGACGAGGGCGTTCTGCTCCAGCGCGGCGACGATCAGCAGCGCGAGGTCGGCGCCGTGCGCGCGGGCCTCCCAGAGCTGGTAGCTGGTGACGATGAAGTCCTTGCGCAGCACGGGGATGTCGACCCGGGCGCGGACCGCGTCGAGGTCGTCGAGCGAACCGCCGAAGCGGCGCTGCTCGGTCAGCACGCTGATGACGGCCGCGCCGCCCGCCTCGTAGTCGGCGGCGAGGCCGGCCGGGTCGGCGATGGCGGCGAGTGCGCCCTTGGACGGGCTGGACCGCTTGACCTCGGCGATGACCGCGACGCCTCCGGCGCGCAGCGCGCCGAGCGCGTCCCTGGCGGGTGGCGCCGCCGCCGCCAGGTCCTTGATTTCATCAAGGGATACGCGGGCCTGTCGCTCGGCGAGGTCGGCGCTCACACCGTCGATGATCTCGTCGAGCACGCTCACGCTTTGCTTCCCCTCGTCACAGGTGACGGACTGGAGTGGTCCGACCGGATCGCCCCGGGCCGGGCGGCGGACAACGTGTGGCGGTGTCCGGTGGTTCCCGGCCCTTCGATGGTATCGGCCTGCCGAAGGGCTCGGCTTCCCGCATACCGTCGAAGAGGTGGGGGCAGCATACGGCGTCGCACGGAGCGGGCGTCCCGCAGGTCCACAAGGCGGGCAATTCGACCGGGGCGGGGCCGTGGTCCGCGTGTGGTTCGCGTGTGGTTCGCGCCTTGTTGGGGGCGGGTTCGGGTCCGGTTCGGGTCCAGCTGGACCGGTGTTCGCGCGGTGTTCGCCCGGCGCTCAGGGGGCGAGTGCGCTGCCGAAGGGAAGGTTGCGCACCACGGTGAAGACCACGATGGCGGCCACGAGCAGGCGTACGAGCCGGGGGTCGGCCGCCGACATGCGCACCCGGCCGCGCACCGAGCGGGCCGTCCAGCGCAGCCAGATGACGGCCAGCAGCGGGACCACCGCGACGGCGAAGGCGTTGTACGCGAGAGCCTCCGGCACGTCCAGCCGGGCCAGCGCGTGGGCGCAGCGCAGGCCGCCGCAGCCGGGGCAGTAGGCGCCGGTGAACCTCAGGAACGGGCAGACCGGGTAGTGGCCGGGCTCGTTGGGGTCGACGGTCCCGACGTAGACCGCGGCGGCGACCGCCCCGGCGGCCACCGCGGCCGGACCGGCCACGCGCCGCAGCAGCCCGCGCGGCGGCGGGGGCGGCGCGGGGTACGTGCCCCATCCGGGGGCGGCGTCGGGAGGCGGTGCGGCGGTCACCGGCCCATCCTGCCCCGCGCGGGCGCCGGACGGGCAGAGGCGGCTCACAGGTCGCCCAGCGTGTCCTTCCAGCCGAGCACGAAGACGCCGACCATCCAGGTCGTCCAGAACACCATGCCGAGCAGCACCGCGCCGATGGTCCAGTTGCGAGCGCGCAGCGACGCCTCGCGGGCACCGGCCTGGTCGCCGCGCATCCAGCGCTCGTTGACCGACGTCGCGGCCAGCAGCGCGGGGATCCCGGCCAGGAAGCAGCAGAACACGGTGGCGATGACGGCCCACGCGAGGTAGTTGTCGGGCGGCGGCGTCGGGACCGGGCCCTGCGGCGGCAGGCCGTAACCGGGCGGCTGGGCGGGGCCGGGGTAGCCGTACGGCGTGGTGGGCTGCTGCGGCGCGGAGTGGCCGAACGGCGGCTGCGCGCCCCAACCGGGCGGCTGCCCGCCGGGAGGCGGCGGGGGCGGATAGCCCTGACTCATGTGCGTGCGATCCCCTTCGCGCCCGCCCGGCCGCCGAGCGGCGGACGCCCCCGGCGCGGATGTCTCGTCGGCCGCGCTCCCCGTGGAGCGCCGACCGGCAGGCCCACAGTACCGACCGCATCAACCCCGCGCGGGGCTCCCGGCGGACGGGCGTACCGCACCCCGCCTCCCCGGCGGCACCGGGAAAGCGGGGCGCGGCACCCGAAGCCGGTTCAGCGACGCGCGGTCGCCGTGCCCATTCCGGCCATGCGCATGGCCTGACCCGCGATGCAGCCGACGGCGACGACGGCCAGGCCGACCCAGAACAGGACGGCGCTGGCGGCGATCAGCGCGACACCCGAGATGGTCGACCCGATCAGCGCGAGGATCGTGAGGGTCCAGGCGGCGGGGGTGTTCCCGTGGTCAACGCCCTGCGACATCGTTGCTCCTTGATCTGTGGTGACGGGCGGCGGGCCCGTGCCCTCCATTGTCCCCATAGCACCGGCCCTCCCATGACGCGGGGTGGCCCACAACCTGGCCAACGACCCCGCGCCCCCGCAGGTGCGCCCCGCCGCACGCATCGGATCGTGGACGGTACGCCCGAGAACCGGCTCGTCCACTGGCGCCGGCAAAGCGCGCGCCTCGTGCCGGGTCATGGTGCGAAGTGTGTGAAGCACATGTTTCACAGCGCGCGGGCCCGCTGGTCGCCGGGGTCGGGACGGCGGTGTCGCGGCGCGGCCGTCGCGGGAGCCGCGACCTGGTCTCGCCCGGGGTGATCGGCAAGGCACGTATCTGCCGGTAATTGCCCTACCAGGGCTGCCCCGTGTGCGCCGACGAGTTTCGGCGCGCGGGCGCGACGGCCGTGACCGCGCGGGTCGCCGTGCTGGGGGACGGCGGTGTGCCGCCGCGGACGACGCGCGATTTCGCCCTGACATGGGAGAAGTGTGTGACTTCGCCCGCACGGAGGCCGTGCGCGCAAGAATTGCGCGATATGGCGGTTCGCGGAGGGCGACGGCCCTCGGATCGCACGTGAGAGCGGTCGATGTGACGCGCACGTCGCGGGAGTTGGGCGCTGAGCCGGCTGGGGATCGGCGAGGTGCACCGCTGGAGGGGTCGTGTCCGCGGCAAGCGCCTCTGCCGAGGCTGCGTCGTGCGTACGGGGTTGGTGGGTGGAGTTCCGTGGGTGGAGTTCAGTGGGTGGGGTCTTCGCCGCGGTCCAGGGCGTTCCACATCTCGGCGGAGGTGGTGGGGCGGGTGCGGGAGCGGGGGCCGGGGGTCTCGTAGCGGCTGCCCATGCCGGGCCAGGTGCGGCCGCGGACGATCACGGCGAGGCCGGCGAGGAGGATCAGCAGGCCGCCGACGAGGGTGACCCACGGCCAGGCGGTGTGCGTGACGTCGACGGCCTGCACGCCTTCGATCGCGGTCTTGGACGCCGCCTTCGAGTCCAGCGCGGAGCGGTCACCCGCGCCGGAGGCGGCGGCCGCGGCGATTCCGGCCCCGGCGAGCGCGAGCAGGGCGCCGACGACGACGCGCCAGGCGCCGCGCGTGGCCATGACGGCGACGGCCGCGGCGAGCGCGAGGAGGGCGAGGGCGGTCGGGAGCTTGGTGACGGCCGAGCCGGTCGCCTCGATCGGGAAGCGCGTGCCGTGCGCGATGGCGGTGCCTTCGGCCCACACTCGGCCGGAGAGCGACAGGACGAGGGCGGCTCCGGCGGCGACCAGCAGCAGGGCGGTGCCCAGTTCGCGGCGGGCGGCTTTGCGTACGGGATCGGCGGCGGTCTCGGCGACCTCGGGGGCCGGCGCTGTCTCGGCGGAGGGCATGGGGTGCTCCTCGGGGGCGGGGTCGGTCATGTGGCGGGGGTCATCGGGCGGGGGCCAGGGTCGCGGCGGTGGCGACGGCGCGGAGCACCGCGGCGGCCTTGTTGCGGCACTCGGTGTCCTCGGCGACCGGGTCGGAATCGGCGACCACCCCCGCGCCCGCCTGGACGTACGCGACGCCGTCCCGGATCAGGGCGGTCCGGATCGCGATCGCGGTGTCGAGGTCGCCCGCGAAGTCGACGTAGCCGACGCAGCCGCCGTACAGCCCGCGGCGGGTGGGCTCGAACTCCTCGATGATCTCCATCGCGCGCGGCTTGGGGGCGCCGGAGAGGGTGCCCGCCGGGAAGCACGCGCCGAGGACGTCGAGCGCGGTGCGGCCCTCGTCGAGTTCGCCGACGACCGTCGAGACGATGTGCATGACGTGGCTGTAGCGCTCGATGGACATGAAGTCGACGACCTCGACGCTGCCCGGCGCGCAGACCCGGCCGAGGTCGTTGCGGCCGAGGTCGACCAGCATCAGGTGCTCCGCGCGTTCCTTGGGGTCGGCGAGGAGTTCGGCGGCGAGCGCGGCGTCCTCCTCGGGGCCGGCGCCGCGGGGGCGGGTGCCCGCGATCGGGTGCAGCATCGCGCGTCCCGAGGTGACCTTGACCAGCGCCTCGGGGCTGGAGCCCACGATGTCGAAGCCGCCCTCGGCGGCCCCGTCGGGGCCGGGCAGCCGGAAGAGGTACATGTACGGGCTGGGGTTGGTGGTCCGCAGCACCCGGTAGATGTCGAGCGCGCTCGCCACGGTGGGCATCTCGAACCGCTGCGACAGCACGATCTGGAAGGCCTCGCCCGCGCGGATCTCCTCCTTCGCGGCGTCCACGGCCTTCCGGTACTCGGCACCGCCCCAGGGGCTGGTCCAGCGCGGGGCCACGCCGCCCTGGACGTACGACGCGGTGCCCTCGGCCGGGCGCGCGAGGTCCGCGGTCATGGTGTCGAGGCGCGCGACGGCGTCGCGGTACGCGTCCTCGACCCCGGACTCCAGGCCGTTCCAGTTGATCGCGTTGGCGATCAGCAGCACCGTCCCGTCCGCGTGGTCGAGCACCGCGAGGTCGGTGGCCAGCATCATCATCAGCTCGGGTACGCGCAGGTCGTCGCGCGTCAGCGAGGGCAGCCGCTCCAGGCGCCGCACGATGTCGTAGCCGAGGTAGCCGACCATGCCGCCGTGCAGCGGCGGGAGGTCCGGCAGGCCGGGGATGTCGTGCGGCGTGTGCAGGGCCTCGACGGTCGCGCGCAGCACGTCCAGCGGATCACCCTCCCGCGGGATGCCGACCGGCGGCTCGCCGAGCCAGCGGGCGGCGCCGCCGGATTCGGTGAGCGTCGCGGCGCTGCGCACGCCGACGAACGAATACCGGGACCAGGTACGCCCGTTCTCTGCTGATTCGAGGAGGAACGTCCCGGGTCGTTCCGCGGCGAGCTTCCGGTACAGCCCGACCGGGGTGTCGCCGTCGGCCAGAAAACGCCGTGTCACCGGGATGACCCGGAGCTCGCGCGCGAGGTCGCGGAAGGCGTCGAGGTCGGGGGTGACGGTGCCGGTGGTCATGGTGCGGGCTCTCCCGGGACGCAGGTGGCGCTCGTACGTGCGGCGGCTTGTGCTGTGGATGATCCGGTCCGACGGGGCCTAGGCCGGACCTGTCACGGTCAGCGCGCCCGCGTCGAAGCAGGTGTGGTCGCCCGTGTGGCATGCCGCGCCGGTCTGGTCGACCTTGACCAGCACCGCGTCCCCGTCGCAGTCCAACGCCACGGAGACCACCCGCTGGGTGTGGCCGGACGTGTCGCCCTTGACCCAGTACTCCTTGCGGCTGCGGCTCCAGTACGTGCCGCGGCCGGTGGTGAGCGTGCGGTGCAGCGCCTCGTCGTCCATCCAGCCGACCATCAGCACCTCGCCGGTGTCGTACTGCTGCGCGACCGCGGCGACGAGGCCGTTCTCGTCGCGCTTGAGCCGGGCCGCGACCGCGGGGTCGAGGTCCGAGGGGCGCACCGCGGGCACCGGGGAGGGGGATCCGGACGGCGTGGCGGGGGTGGGGGCACCGGTCATCCCCGCATTCTCGCAGACCTGTCGGGCCGGTCCCGAGCCGGTGCGGGCGCCTGACGCGGGACGCCCGGCGGCCGCCGGGCGGCATCCCCAGGGCGCGGAAAAGTGTGCATTCCGGTACCGGCCCGTCACGGGGGTATCACGGCAGCGCGATTAAGGGAACCACCCGTGCGGGAGCTTCACCCGATCAGGCAAGCTTTGCGCATGACGATGCCGCCGCCGCCGGGACAGGGAGGATTCCCGCCCGGCTATGGACAACAACCCGACCCCTACCAGGGCAGCTATTCCGGAGGCTCCTACCCGGGTGGCCCGCAGTACCCGAGCGGCCCGCCCACCGGCGGCCCGCAGTACCCCGGCGGCCCGACCTACCCCGGAGGCGGGTACGGCGGTCCCAACGGCCCCGGAGGCTACCCGGGCCCGCCCGGGCCGCCTCCCGGCGGCGGCCGCGGACCGCTGATCCTGACCGTCGTCGGCGCTCTCGTGGTCGTCGGCGGCGTGATCGCCGCGCTCGTGTTCCTGCTGGGCGGCGACGACAAGGACGACAAGGCGAAGAACCCGACGACGTCGCCGCCCGCGCCCTCGACCTCGCAGAGCGCCTCGAAGTCCCCCACCGCGACCGAGACCGAGACGAAGACGTCGCGGCCCACGCCGACGAACACCCGTACCAGCACCCGCCCGACGGCCACCTCGACGAGGACCGGCGGCGGGACCGTCGAGGACGTGCCGCTCCGCACCGGCGAGTGCATCAACGTCAACAGCGTGACCGGCGGCATCGACAAGGTGAGCTGCACGACGCCGCACGACATGGAGGTACTCAAGAACTTCGACCTCACCGGAAGCACCTATCCGACGAAGGCGGAGCTCCAGAACCAGGTTGCGACGGCCTGCGAGTCGGCGTACGAACGGACGGTCTCCGACGAGCCGAACCCGGACAAGTACACGCTCCAGTACAGCTACCCGGTCGAGGCGAGCTGGGACGACGGCGACCGCGAGGTCACCTGCCTGGTGCAGGACGTGAGCAAGGCCAAGATCACCAAGAAGCTGGGCTGACGACCGCGCACGTCGGACGGGCCATGAGTGGACGAAGCGAGGTGGGGGCGTGAGTACTCCGCAGAACCCCGGTTCCGGGTGGCCCCCGGGGCCGCCCCAGGGCGGAGGGTACGGCGGAGCGCCGTACGGCGGAGGCGGACCGGCCGGACCGTACGGGAGCGGGGGCCCGTACAGCGGCGGCTATCCCGGTGGCCCGAGCGGCGGCTACCCGGGCGGACCGCCCGGCCCCGGCGGCCCCGCGGGCCCCTCCGGACCGGGCGGCTTCGGCGGCCCGCCCGGCTATCCCCCCGGTCCGCCGGGCGGCAGCGGGGGCAACAGCGGCAAGATGGTCGCCTGGATCGTGGCGGGTGCGGTCGTGGTGGCCGGCATCGTCATCGGCCTCGTCCTCAGCCTGGGCGGCGACGACAAGGACGACAAGGCGGGTGGCGGCTCCCCGTCGCCGTCGAAGTCCTCCTCGAAGTCGCCGACGGCCTCCGCGTCGCAGAGCCCGTCGGACGATCCCTCGACCGAGACGCCTAGTCGCACGCCCACGACCCGCGCGACGTCGGCCCGGCCGACCACGTCGTCCCCGACACCGGATCCGTCGGACAACTCGGTCGACAAGATCACCCTGGTGCCGGGCGACTGCGTCACGTTCCCGCCGGGAACGGGCGAGGTCAAGAAGGTCGACTGCACGACGCCCCACGACGCCGAGCACGTTCGCAACGTGTTCATGGAGGACGGCCCCTGGCCGGGCGACGAAGAGGCCGAGAACCAGGCGGGCGAGCTGTGCGACACGGCCATCGCCGACATCGTGGCCAAGCAGCCGAACGCCTCCAAACTCATCTCGGACTTCATCTTCCCGTCCGAGGCGAGCTGGTCGGACGGCGACCGCGAGGTGCAGTGCATGGTGCAGATGCGCGGCAGCGAGCAGCTGACCGCGCCGCTCAAGAAGTGACGGGGCGAAGTGAGGGGCGGCGCCCGGGCCACGTTTGGGCACGCCGAGCAGTAACGGTTGTGCGGGTGCCCGCGGGGTACCGACGACAGCAGTGACACTTGTGGGCCCGGCCGGATTCGGTCGGGCCCACGGTGTTGTCGGGCCCATGGTGTCGCAGGCTTTGCTGTTGTCGGGCCCATGGTGTCGCTGGCCCACGGTGTTGTCGGGCCCATCGTGTGGCGGAGCCACGCTGTTGTCGGGACCGCGGTGTTGCTGTGCGGCGGTCCCGGCGCGGCACTTCAGTGCCGATCAAGGACACGAGCGCCGATCAAGCGCGCGGGTGCCGATCAAACACGCGGGTGCCGACCGAGCACGCGCGTCAGCCCCCCGCAGGCCGCTGCTGGGCCGTCCACGACGCGTGCAGGCGGCTGTAGACCCCGCCCGCGCCCACCAGCTCGGCGTGCGTGCCGCGTTCAACCAGCACGCCCTGGTCGAACACCAGGATCTCGTCGGCCGATTCGGCGGTCGACATGCGGTGCGCGATGAACACCGCGGTACGCCCGCGCGTGAGCCCGTCCAGCGCCCGCTGGATCCGCACCTCGGTGGCCGGGTCCACCGCCGAGGTCGCCTCGTCCAGCACGAGCAGGTCCGGGTCGGCGACGTACGCCCGGGCCAGCGCGACCAACTGCCGCTCCCCCGCCGACAGCGACTCGCCGCGCTGCCCGACCGCCGTGTCGAGGCCGCGCGGCAGTCCGCCGAGCCAGTCGCCGAGGCCGAGGTCGGCGAACGCGCCGAGCACCGCTTCGTCGTCCGCGTCCGGCCGCCCGTAGCGCACGTTGTCGCGGATGGTCGCGTCGAACAGGAACCCGTCCTGCGGCACCATCACCACGCGCGCCCGCAGCGACGCGAACCGCACGTCCGGGAGCGGGATGCCGTCCAGCAGCACGCGGCCCTCGTCGGGGTCGACGATGCGGGTCAGCAGCTTGGCGAAGGTCGTCTTGCCGGAGCCGGTCTCGCCGACGACGGCGACCCGGCTGCGCGGCGCGAGGCGCACGTCGACGTCGTGCAGCACGCGCGGACCGCCCGGATACGCGTACCCGACATGCTCGAACCGCACCTCCACCGGCCCGCGCGGCAGGTCCGCCCCGCGGTCGCCCGGGTCGGCGATGTCCGGTTCGGCGTCCAGGATCTCCAGCACGCGGCGCCACCCGGCGAGGGCGTTCTGCGCCTCGTTGAGCACCTCGACGCCGAACTGCACGGGCATCACGAACAGCGTCACCAGGAACAGGAACGCGACCAGCTCGCCGAGCGTCAACTGACCGTCCACGCCCAGGAGTACGCCCACCACGACCACCAGGGCGTTGGCCAGGCCGACCGCGACCTCGCCCATCGGGAAGGTCAGCGCGACCAGCGTCTGCGCCCGGGTCTGCGCCGCCCGGTGGCCGTCGATCGCCTCGTCGATGCGCGCCGACGTGCGGTCCTCGATGCCGTGCGCGCGCACCACCGCGGCGCCGACGACCGGCTCGGAGATCGCGCCGAGCATGCGCCCCGCGTGCACGCGCACCGAGTCGGCCGCCGCCGCGACGCGCTTCTGGAAGGACTTGAGGAGCAGGAACAGCGGCGCGAAGCACGCCCACACCAGCAGCGTGAGCTGCCACGAATAAGCCAGCATCAGGGCCGACACGACCAGGAGCTGGCCCGCGCTGATGACGACCATCAGGCCGCCCTGCTGGATGAAGCGGGTGATGGTGTCGACGTCGCCGGTCACGCGCGAGACGAGCGAGCCGCGCCGCTCGGTCTGCTGGTGCAGCGTGGACAGGTCATGCACGTGCCGGAACGCGCGGACGCGCAGCGTGGCGAGGCCGCGTTCGCTGGCGTTGTAGACGCGCACGTTCATCGCGTACGAGCACACCGCCGTCACCACGACCGCGACCGCCGCCCCGGCGACCATCCAGCGCACCAGCGCCAGGTCGGGGCCGTCGTCGGCGCGCAGGCCGTTGTCGATCGTCTGCTGCACCGCGAGCGGCACGACGATGCGGCCCGCGGTCGCGATCGCGGCGAGCACGAGGGTGACCGCGATGCCCTGCTTGAACTCGGGCGACAGCGCGAGGCCGCGCCGCAGCACCGCCCAGCCCGACTGGCGCGGCCGGTCGGCGCCGACTCCCTTGGGTTCGAGGGGGGCTTCGGGGGTGGTTCCGGGGGCGGTTGCCGTGCTCATGCGGACACCTCCTCGTCCTCGTCGGCGAGTGCCGCGGCGGCGGCCGCCTGCTCGCGGTCGCGTGCGGCGCGCTCGTAGGCGTTGACCAAGCGCCGGTATCCCACCGACGAGTCGATGAGCTCGGTGTGGGCGCCGCGTCCCGCGACCTTGCCGTCCTCGATGTACACGACTTCGTCGGCGAGGGCGATGGTGGCCTTGCGGTACGCCACGACCACGACCGTCGAGGGGCCCGTCCCGCCCTCGCGCAGTCCGGCGAGGATCGCGGCCTCGACGCGCGGGTCGACGGCCGACGTGGCGTCGTCCATGACCAGCAGGCGCGGGCGGCGCACCAGCGCACGGGCCAGGGCGATGCGCTGGCGCTGGCCGCCGGACAGCGACGTGCCGCGCTCGCCGACCGTGGTGTCCAGGCCGTGCGCGAGCCGGTCGACGAAGCCGTCGGCCTGCGCGATGCGGAGGGCTTCGCGTACGTCGTCGTCGGAGACGTCCAGGCCGAGGGTGATGTTGTCGCGGATCGTGTCGTCGAAGAGGAACGCCTGCTGCGGCACCAGCGCGGCGGCCGCGGCGAGTCCGCCGCGGCGGAACTCGCGCAGGTCGGTGCCGTCGAGCAGCACCTCGCCGCTCGCCGGGTCCACGAGGCGGACCAGGAGCGAGACGAGGGTCGACTTGCCCGAGCCGGTGGCACCGACGACGGCGATCGTGCGGCCGGGCTCGACGTCGAAGGTCACGTCGGACAGGACGTCGGCGCCGTCGGCGTAGCCGAACCGCACCGCCCGGGCCTGGAGGCCGGCGGGGCCGGTCTTGTCGGCGGCGGCGCGGCCGTACGCCGATTCGCCCTCGGCGTCGAGGACGTGCCGGACCCGGTCGTAGCCGACGATCGCTCGCGGCATGTCGCCGAGCAGCCAGCCGATGGCCCGCACGGGGAAGGCCAGGAGGGTGAACAGGTAGGCGATCTGCACGAGTTCGCCGGGGTTGAGGTCGCCGTTCGAGATCCGCACGCTGCCCGCGAGCAGGACCATCAGCACGCCGAGGCTCGGCAGGGCCTCCAGCAGCGGGTCGAAGACCGCGCGCACCCGGCCGACGGCGATATTGGCGTCGGAGAGCTCGCGCGAGGTCGCCTCGAAGCGGGCCGCCTCCTCGTCCTCGCGGCCGAGCGTCTTGACGACGAGCGCGCCGTCGAACGACTCGTGCGCGATGGCGCTCACGTCGGCGCGCAGCTCCTGGGCGCGCATCGCGAGTGGGCCCTGGCGGCGCTGGAACATGATGTTCAGGACGAAGATCGCCGGGAAGATCACGAACCCGACCAGCGCCAGCGCCCAGTCGGTGACAAGCATGGAGACCGCGGCGACGACCAGCATGACGACGACGCCGGTGGCCATCGGCAGCGGGGCGATGGGGTACCAGGCCGCCTCGACGTCGGCGTTGGCGTTCGACAGCAGCGCGCCGGTGGGATGGCGGTGGTGCCAGGCGAGCGGCAGGCGCAGGTACTGGCGCGTGACGCGGCGGCGGTACGTCGCCTGGAGGCGGTACTGCATGATCCCGGCCCACAGGCGGCGGCCGACGATGCCGAGCGCCTTGAGCAGCGCGATGCCGAGCACCACGAGGAAGGTCGCGGTCAGCGCGCCGGCGGTGGTGTCGCCGTCGCGGAAGGCGGGGACCACGACGCGGTCGGTGACCTCGCCGAGGATGAGTGCGGAGACGACGGTGGTGGCGCCGTACAGCGCGCTCGCCCCGACGGCCGCCGCGAAGATGCGCGGCTCCTCGCGTATGGCGACGCCGAGGACCCGCATGCCCCGTCTCAGGACGTCCTTCTCGTCTGCGTCTTCGCTCGCGCGGTCGGTCACGCGTTCTCCACTTTCGGCGTGGGGCGGTGCGCCCGGTGGCCCGCATGGCGGTGGGGGGGGGGGGGT
>NZ_JBPKBH010000007.1:227755-268973 GCF_051388915.1 Yinghuangia sp. YIM S09857
GCGTCGCGCGACGCCGGCCTCGGGGAAGCGGGATGTCTGCTCGCTGGTCAGTTCATCTGCTGTTCACAAGTGTGGCGGGGCGCGGGGCATTCCCCGGGGTGGGTGCCGGACATTCCCGGGGTTGGGGTACTGGGCATTCCCCCGGCCGGGGTGCCGGGCGTTCTCCGGGTCGGGGCGCCGCGGGGCGGGTCGGTGGCGAGCGTGCCTTGACCTCGGCACGCCGCGCCGGAACGATGCGGCGCATGGCCTCCTACGCCCGTACGGAACGCGCCGCACTCGCCGACCTCCTCTCCCAGGTCGGACCGGACGCCCCCACGCTCTGCGCCGGCTGGACCGCGCGCGACCTGGCCGCCCACCTGGTGGTGCGGGAACGTCGCCCCGACTCCTCCCCCGGCATCCTGTTCAAGCCGCTCGCCGGGTACACCGACAAGGTGCGCCTGAAGAAGGCGGCGCTGCCGTACGAGGAGCTCATCCACCTGGTGCGCACCGGTCCTCCGCGGCTCTCGTTGTTCGGCATCCCGGGGGTGGACACGGCGGCCAACACGATGGAGTACTTCGTCCATCTGGAGGACGTGCGCCGCGCGCGGCCGGACTTCAAACCGCGCGACCTGGAGCCGGGTCTGACCGAGTTCCTGTGGAAGCGGGTGCGGACGGGCGCGAAGCTGATGCTGCGGAAGGTGCCGGTCGGCGTGGAGCTGCGGCGTACCGACACCGCGGAGGAGGCGCAACCGGTGCGGGTTCGCAAGGGCGCGCCGCTGGTCACGCTGGCCGGGCCGCCGGCGGAGCTGCTTCTGTACGTGTACGGGCGGAAAAGCCAGGCGCTGGTGACGGCCGAGGGGGATCCGGACGCGGTGCGGCGGTTGGAGGAGACTCCTACGGGGTTGTGAGCTCGGACCCGTGGTCTTGGGCCCCTTTGTGCTGCTCGTGCTGCCTGCTTGTACTGCCGGTGCCTCGTGGACTGCTCGCGTTGGTTTGTACTGCCGGTGCCGCTTGGCAGCTCGGGCTGCCTGATGCCGTTCGTGGCGCCGGTGCCGCGCGGGCCACGCGCGGTGGGGTGACCACGCGGGGCGTACCCGTCAGGCGTCGGTGCCCGGACGGGGCAGTTCGAAGCGGCGCAGCGGGCGGCAGGCCGCCCCGATGACCACCCCCACCGCCGACACAGCAGCCCCGGCCAGGAACACCGGCGCGGGTCCGACCGCGCCGGAGAGCAGGCCGGCGAGCGGGTACGTCATCGGCGCCAGGCCGATCGCGCCGAGCATCTGCACCGAGACGACGCGGCCGAGCATCGGGCGGGCGGCCGTGGTTTGGATGAGCGCACCGCACAGTCCGCCCCACAGGCCGGAGCCGAGGCCGAGGACGGCCGCGCCCGCGGCGGCGGCGAGCAGGCCCGGCGCGAGGCCGGTCGCCGCGATGCCGACGGTGGACAGGACGAGGCTGCCCAGCATCACCCGTCCGGCGCGCGGCACGTGTCCGCGTACGGACAGGATCAGGCCGGTGGCGACCGCGCCGACGCCCCACGCGCCGATCAGCAGGCCGAGGCCGCCGGGCCCCCAGCCGCGCTCGGCGGACAGCAGCACGACGCCGATGTTCATGGGGGCGCTGAAGCCGAGTTCGGCGATGATCGCGACGATGAGGGTGTACTTGAGGAGCGGGACGGACCAGGCGTAGCGCAGCCCGGCGCGGACGCCGCTGTCGGCGGCGGGCTCGGGCTGGTCGTCGTCGGTACGCGCGGCCGCCCCCTCGTCGGTGCACGGGGCCGACTCGTCGGTGCACGGGGCCGACTCGCCCTCATCGCGTCCGCTCGGACGCTGCCCGCCACCGCGGGCCGCCTCCTCCTTCGACTCCGCGTGACCGGCGCCCCTCCCGACTCCCGTTGAATCGGCGACCAGCCTTACCACCGGCCGGAGTTGCCACAACAACACCAGCGAGACCGCGAACAGCGCGGCACTTGCCGCGAACGCACCCGACACTCCCCCTTGTGCGAGCGCGAGGCCGCTGACGGGCCCGCCCGCCACGGCCGCGCAGCGGTTGGCGAGGCTGCGCAGGCCCTGGACACGGGCGTACTGGTCGGGCGTCGTCAGTGTCGCGGGCATGGCGCCGACCGCGGGCATGAACAGCGCGTCCACCGCACCGAAGAGCAGTGCCACGACGGCCAGCAAGGCGATGCCTGGGGCGGCGAGGGCGACCGTCGCGGCGGCGGCGACCATGACCAGGCAGCGGACCAGGTCGCTGGCGATGACGACGCGCCGCGCGCCGAACCGGTCGGCGATGGATCCGCCGGGCAGCATGAGGATCGCGCGGGGCACGGTCCCGAGCGTGACGACGAGACCGGCCGCGGCGGCCCCGGATGCCTCGACCGCCTGCCAGGACAGGGCCATGAACCACAGTTGGTCGCCCACGAGGGAGGCCCCGTAGGCGGCCAGCCAGCGGTAGACGGCCGATCCGGGCCCGGAGCGCGGCCGTACATCCTCCGTCTCGTCGCGTGCCGCGGGACCGGTGGACGCGGCCGCGGTTGCGGTGCGCGCTGAACGCTTGGTGTGCGAAGGGCGGTTCACGGTCACCTCGCGAGGGTGGTCGGCGGATAGGGCTCCGGGGGTGGAACTGCGGGACGGACCACGGACGGGACTGCAAACCGAACCGGAAAGGACGCCGGCTCAGGGCGTGTACGGGAACCCGAGCAGTTCGAGCTGCACGCGCTCGCGGGGGCCGCCGTCCGCGTCGGCGTCCCCGGTGCGCCCCCGGTAGCGGTCCACGACGGCGAACAACTCGTCGTACAGCGACTGGAGTTCGGCGGCGGACAGGCGGAGCGCGGGGGCGGCGGAGAAGGACGCGTTCTGCCAGTCGAGGCCCATCGTCTTCACGTGCCGCAGCGACTTCTCGAACAGGTCGGTGACGTCCGCGTGCGCGGTCAGGACGACGGCGTCGGCGATCTCGACGGCGACCTCGTCACCGCTGAAGTCGGCGGTGCTGAACCGCAGGTCGTTGTGCGCGATCCAGCGCCGCTCGCGGCCGTCGGCCGACGCCTCGGGGTCCTCGCCGATGAAGCCGTGCTTCGCCATCGCCCGCAGGTGATAGCTGATCAGCGAGGGCGTGGCGCCGAGCACCCGGGCGAGGCCGGACGCGGTCGCGGGCCCCTCGGAGCGCAGCAGGCGCAGCACGCGCAGGCGCAGCGGGTGGGTGAAGACCTTGAGCGCCTCCACATCACGCGTATTCCGAACATTCCGCTCGGCGCGCACCGCGTCGCTCTGCCCGCCGAGGCCTTCCCCACCGTCCGTACCGGACGTCGATTTCCCAGCCATGGCACCACCGTAGTTCCGAAAGACTTCTTTCGCAATATTTCTTTCACATCTTCTCCTCCGGAACCCGACATGCACTCACCCGGATAGCCGTACGTTGACCCGGCGTCCTTGTCCCGTTCACCTCACGGTGCGAGGATCCGCACGCCAATTGATCACCCTCCGAGGAGAGTTCGTTAGTGAGTTCGAGCATCGGCGTCATGGACGCGGTCATCCTCGGCGTCGTCGAAGGACTCACCGAGTTCCTGCCGGTCTCCTCGACCGGACACCTCAAGATCACCGAAGGCCTGCTCGGCATCGACGTCGACGACAAGTCGGTGGTCGGCTTCACCGCGGTGATCCAGGTCGGCGCCATCGCCGCCGTGATCGTCTACTTCCTCAAGGACATCGTGCGCATCGTGTCCGCCTGGGGTAAGGGCATCGCGCACAAGGAGCAGCGCCACGACCGCGACTACAAGTTCGCGTGGTGGGTGATCTACGCGACGATCCCGATCGTGATCGTCGGCATCGCGATGAAGCCGCTCATCCACGGCCCCCTCGCCTCACTGTGGGTGGTCGCCGGCTCCCTCATCGTCGGCAGTGGCGTGATGTGGTACGCCGAGTCCGTCGGCGGCAAGCGGGGACGCCGCCGCGGCGAGGCCGAGGTCACCCTCAAGGACGCGATGCTGGTGGGCAGTTCGCAGATCCTCGCGCTCCTCTTCCCGGGCTTCTCCCGCTCCGGCGCGACCATCTCGACCGCGCTGATCCTCGGCCTCGACCGCGTCGCCGCGACCCGCCTCTCCTTCTTCCTCTCGATCCCCGCCCTCACCGGCGCCGGCATCTACGAACTCAAGGACGCCACCGAAGGCCACACCAGCGGCCTCGCCCTCGCCGTGGGCACCGGCGTCTCCTTCGTCGTCGCCTACGCCTCGGTCGCCTGGCTCCTCAAGTTCGTCTCCAAACACACCATCAACGGCTTCGCCGTCTACCGAGTCCTCGTAGGCCTGGCCCTGATCGGCATGCTCGCCTCCGGCTACCTCGACTCCTGAACCCCCGTCCGGCGCGGCCCGGGCACACGCGAAGGGGCGGCCCGATGGGGCCGCCGCTCTTCGGGTGGGTCAGCGGACTGGGAGTCCGGCGGTGTGGAGGGCTTCCTTGACCTGGGGGATGCGGAGGTCGCCGAAGTGGAAGACGCTGGCGGCCAGGACGGCGTCGGCGCCGGCTTCCACCGCGGGGGCGAAGTCGTCGAGGGCGCCGGCGCCGCCGGAGGCGATGACGGGGATGGTGACCTCGGCGCGGACCTGGCGGATCATGTCCAGGTCGTAGCCGTCCTTGGTGCCGTCGGCGTCCATGGAGTTGAGCAGGATCTCGCCGGCGCCCAGTCCGGCGGCGCGGGCGGCCCAGGCGATGGCGTCGATGCCGGTGCCGGTGCGGCCGCCGTGGGTGGTGACCTCGAAGCCGGAGTCGGTGGTGACGCCCGCGGGGCAGCGGCGGGCGTCCACGGAGAGGACCAGGACCTGGGCGCCGAAGCGGTCGGCGATCTCGGCGATCAGTTCGGGGCGGGCGATGGCGGCGGTGTTGACGCCGACCTTGTCGGCGCCCGCGCGGAGGAGTTTGTCGACGTCCTGCACGGTGCGGACGCCGCCGCCGACGGTGAGCGGGATGAAGACCTGCTCGGCGGTGCGGCGCACGACGTCGTACGTCGTCTCGCGGCTGCCCGAGGACGCGGTGATGTCGAGGAAGGTCAGCTCGTCGGCGCCTTCCGCGTCGTACACGCGGGCCATCTCGACCGGGTCGCCGGCGTCGCGCAGGTTCTGGAAGTTGACGCCCTTGACCACGCGGCCGGCGTCCACGTCCAGGCACGGGATGACGCGTACCGCGAGGCTCACTTCGCCCCCCGGTAGGCCTCGACCTCGACCTCGACCAGCATGCGCGAGTCGATCAGCCCGGCCACCACGACCATCGTCGCGGCGGGCCGTGCGGTGTCGAACATCTCCTTGTGCGCGCGGCCGACGGCCTCCGAGTCGCGCGCGTGGGTGATGTACATGCGGGTGCGGACGACGTCGTCGCGGTTCAGCCCGATCTGGCCCAGCGCCTTCTCGGCCACCTGGAAGGCGGTCAGCGTCTGCTCGTACGGGTCGCCCTCGCCGACGAACAGGCCGTCGACGATGCTCGTGCAGCCGGAGACCAGCACGAGGTCGCCGACGACGACGGCACGGGAGTAGCCGATGACGTCTTCGTACGGGCCTCCCGAGGAGATCCGCCGCACTCCGTCACGCGCGTCCGTCATCGCGACACCGCCTCCAGGGCCTCTTCGAGGGTGAACGCCTGCGCGTAGAGAGCCTTGCCCACGATGGAGCCCTCCACACCGAGGGGCACCAGCTCGGCGATGGCCCGCAGGTCGTCGAGGGACGAGACGCCGCCGCTGGCCACCACCGGGCGGTCGGTGGCCGCGCAGACGTCGCGCAGGAGCTGGAGGTTGGGGCCGGTGAGGGTGCCGTCCTTGTTGACGTCGGTGACCACGTAGCGGGCGCAGCCGTCGGCGTCGAGGCGGGCCAGCGTCTCGAACAGCTCGCCGCCCTCGCGGGTCCAGCCGCGGCCGGCGAGCGTGGTGCCGCGTACGTCCAGCCCGACCGCGATCTTGTCGCCGTACCGGGCGATCGCCGAACGCGCCCAGTCCGGCGACTCCAGCGCCGCGGTGCCGAGGTTCACCCGGCGGCAGCCGGTGGCGAGCGCGGCGGCCAGGGACTCGTCGTCGCGGATGCCGCCGGACAGCTCGACCTGGATGTCCAGCTTGCCGGTCACCTCGGCGAGCAGGTCGCGGTTGGAGCCGCGCCCGAATGCGGCATCGAGGTCCACCAGGTGGACCCACTCGGCTCCGGCGTTCTGCCAGGCCATCGCCGCGGCCAGGGGATCGCCGTACGACGTCTCGGAACCGGCCTCGCCCTGCACGAGCCGCACGGCCTGGCCGTCGGCGACGTCCACGGCGGGCAGCAGTTCCAGGCGGCGGGTCTCGCTCATGTTCTCAACGATCCTTCGGGGTGGCTCGGGCGGCTTCGGTGGCTCGGGCGGCATCGGAGACTGCGGTGGATTCGGAGTCAGAGGGTGGCAAGCCAGTTGCGGAGCACGGCCGCCCCGGCGTCGCCGGACTTCTCGGGGTGGAACTGGGTGGCCGAAAGGTACCCGTTCTCGACGGCCGCGACGAACGGCGTGCCGTGCGTCGACCAGGTGACCAGCGGTGGCGCCAGGTGCTCGGACGGCGGCAGTTCCCACTTGCGGACGCCGTACGAGTGCACGAAGTAGAAGCGCGTGTCGGCGTCCAGGCCCGCGAACAGCACGGTCTCCTCGGGCGCGTCGACGGTGTTCCACCCCATGTGCGGCACGATCGGCGCCTCCAGGCGTTCGACCGTGCCGGGCCACTCGTCGCAGCCGGCGGTCTCGACGCCGTGCTCCACGCCGCGCTCGAACAGGATCTGCATGCCGACGCAGATCCCGAGCACCGGCTGCCCTCCGGCGATGCGCCGGTCGACGATGCGGTCCCCGCGTACCGCCTTGAGGCCCTCCATGCACGCGGCGAACGCCCCGACGCCGGGCACGATCAGCCCGTCCGCGTTGAGTGCGGTGGCGTAGTCCGCCGTGACCTCGACCTCGACCCCGAGCCGGGCCACCGCGCGCTCGGCCGAGCGGAGGTTCCCCGACCCGTAGTCGAGGATGACGACCTTCTTCATGACGTGATCCCCTCCTAGACCCGCAGCAGCCCGGCCGCGAGCGACATCGCCCCGCACAGCCCGAGCAGCACGATGACGCCCTTCGGCATGCCCTGCTTGACGAACGAGATGACCCCGCCGATCAGGAACAGCCCGAGCGCGATGAGAACGACGGCGATACCGCTCATGAAACGCCTTCTGTGGATGCGGATCCGACTATCTCGGGCACGTCGCCGAACGGGATCGCGTCGGCGAAGAGCACTTGCAGATCGGGAGTGCTCGGCAGGTCGTACGTCAGGTACCCATAGCCGGTGAGCAGTTCAGGCAGGCCGAGGGCCCCGTACAACTCGCCGTGTTGGGCCTCCGCGAACAAATGGCGCCCCTCGGGCTCATCCGACCCATTGGCCAGAACACCCGAGATCGCCGCCGCGTCAACGGGCACCGTCGCGAACGGCGTGATCCAACGCGGGTCCGTGCCGCTCGGCTTGGGGGGCGGGAACTCGTCATGGTAAGGATCGAACACCGTGCCGTCGGGAAAGCGCAGCTTCCCGTCGGGCCCCTCGGTGAGTCGGTGCGCTTCGTCCTCCACCGCGGAGTCGTAGTCCCATACCTCGCGGCCGTCGCGGTAGACGGTGATCAGCAGGTGGTCCGACATGACCACCGCAACCGTCGCCGCGTCCGTGCGTAGCGCGCCGCTCAGGCGCTCGGCCTCCTCGCCGAGGTTCTGTTCCCGCTCGTCCATGAGCAACGCACTGAGCCCGTCCCCGAGCGGCAGCGCGTACCCGTTGTCGCCCGGCAGCATCGCCGCGACGACCTCGGTGGCGTCGGCGCGCACGAGGATGTGCTGGTACGTCTGGCCCATCCCTACAGCGCGCCCTTGGTGGAGGGGATCACGCCCGCGCGCCGCGGGTCGATCGCGCACGCGTCGGAGAGCGCGCGGGCCAGGGCCTTGAACTGGGCCTCGACGATGTGGTGCGCGTTGCGGCCGTAGGGCACGTGGACGTGGAGGCAGATCTGCGCCTGGGCGACGAAGGATTCGAGGATGTGGCGCGTCAGGGTGGTGTCGTACGACGGGCCGATCATCGGGGCCATGCCCTCGGGCTCGCTGTGCACCAGGTACGGCCGGCCGGAGAGGTCGACGGTGACCTGGGCCAGCGCCTCGTCCAGCGGCACCGACGCGTTGGCGAAGCGGCGGATGCCGGCCTTGTCGCCGAGGGCCTGGCGGAACGCGCCGCCCAGCGCGAGGGCGGTGTCCTCGATGGTGTGGTGCGAGTCGATGTGCAGGTCGCCGTCGGTCTTGACGGTCAGGTCGAACAGGCCGTGCTTGCCGAGCTGGTCGAGCATGTGGTCGAAGAACCCGACGCCGGTGGCGACCTCGACCCGACCGGTCCCGTCGAGGTTCACCTCGACGAGGACGGACGTCTCCTTGGTGGCGCGTTCGACGCGGCCGATCCGGGCCATCAGTTGATCTCCTTCAGTACGGCGCGCATCGCGTCGAGGAACGCGGTGTTCTCCTCGTCGGTGCCGGCGGTCACCCGCAGCATGCCCGGCACCCCGTTGTCGCGGACCAGCACGCCGTGGTCGAGGATCGCCTGCCACACGGCCCGCGTGTCCTCGAAGCGGCCGAACTGCACGAAGTTCGCGTCTGACGCGGTGACTTCGCAGCCCATGCCGGTCAGCTCGGCGACGATGCGGTCGCGCTGGCGCTTGAGCTCGGCGACGTACCCGAGCAGGGTGCCGGTGTGCTCCAGGCAGGCCAGCGCGGTCGCCTGGGTGACGCTCGACAGGTGGTACGGCAGGCGTACGAGCTGCACCGCGTCGACGACCGCCGGGTCCGCCGCCAGGTAGCCGAGCCGCAGCCCGGCCGCACCGAAGGCCTTGGACATCGTGCGCGACACGACCAGGTTGGGCCGCCCGTCGAGCAGCGTGAGCAGCGACGCGTGGTGCGAGAACTCCACATAGGCCTCGTCGACGATGACGAGGGACGGCCGGGCCGCCTGCGCCGCGTCGTACACCGCCTCGACCACCGAGCCGTCGAGCGCGGTGCCGGTCGGGTTGTTGGGCGAGCACAGGAACACCACGTTGGGCCGGTGCTCGGCGATCGCCGCGAGCGCGTCGTCCAGGTCGATCGCGTAGTCGTCGCGGCGCGCGCCGGAGATCCACGTGGTGCCGGTGCCGCGCGCGATGAGCGCGTGCATCGAGTACGACGGGTCGAACCCGAGCGCGCTGCGCCCCGGCCCGCCGAAGGCCTGGAGCAGTTGCTGCAAGACCTCGTTGGAGCCGTTCGCCGCCCACACGTGCCCGGCGGTCAGCTCGACGCCGCCGGCCTCGGACAGGTACTCCGCGAGACGCGTGCGCAGCTCGACCGCGTCGCGGTCCGGGTAGCGGTTGAGGTGCCGGGCGGCCTCCGCAACCCGCTCGGCGATGCGGTCGACCAGCTCGTCCGGGAGCGGGTACGGGTTCTCGTTGGTGTTGAGTAGCACCGGGACCTGCAACTGCGGTGCGCCGTACGGCGATTGGCCGCGCAGCTCGTCGCGGATCGGCAGGTCGTCGATGCGGGTGCGCCCGGCCTGGTCGTCGCGCTTGCCGTCGTGGCCGTCGCGCTTGCCGTTGCTCATTCCGGCACCGCCCATCCGAAGCGCGCCTTGATGGCCGCGCCGTGCCCGGGCAGGTCCTCGGCCTCGGCGAGGGTCACCACGTGGTGCGCGACCTCGGCGAGCGCGCTCTCGCTGTAGTCGATCACGTGGATGCCGCGCAGGAACGACTGCACGGACAGGCCGGAGCTGTGGCACGCGCAACCGCCGGTGGGCAGCACGTGGTTGGACCCCGCGCAGTAGTCGCCGAGCGAGACCGGCGCCCACGGGCCGACGAAGATCGCGCCCGCGTTGCGCACCCGGGCGGCGACGGCGGAGGCGTCCGCGGTCTGGATCTCCAGGTGTTCGGCGGCGTACGCGTCGACCACCTTCAGGCCGTCGTCGACGGAGTCGACCAGCACGATGCCTGACTGGCGGCCGGAGAGGGCGGCGGTGACGCGCTCGACGTGCTTGGTCGCGGCGACCTGGCTCTTCAGCTCGGCCTCGACCGCGTCGGCCAGCTCGGGCGAGTCGGTGACCAGGACCGAGGCGGCGAGGGTGTCGTGCTCGGCCTGGCTGATCAGGTCGGACGCCACGTGCACCGGGTCGGCGGTGGCGTCGGCGAGCACCGCGATCTCGGTCGGTCCGGCCTCGGAGTCGATGCCGATGCGGCCCTTGAGCAGGCGCTTCGCGGACGCGACGTAGATGTTGCCGGGCCCGGTGACGAGATTGACGGGGTCGCAGGGGCCCGCGCCGTACGCGAACATCGCGATGGCCTGGGCGCCGCCGACCGCGTACACCTCGTCCACCCCGAGCAGGGCGCACGCGGCCAGGATCGTCGGGTGCGGCAGGCCGCCGAACTCCTTCTGCGGCGGCGAGGTGACGGCGAGCGAGGCGACGCCGGCCTCCTGGGCCGGGACGACGTTCATCACCACGGAGGACGGGTAGACGGCCAGGCCGCCGGGGACGTACAGCCCCACGCGCTCCACCGGCAGCCACCGCTCGGTGACGGTGCCGCCGGGGGCGACCTGGGTGGTCACGTCGGTGCGGCGCTGGTCGCGGTGCACGATGCGGGCGCGGCGGATCGTCTCTTCGAGCGCGGCGCGCACCTTCGGGTCCAGCTCGGCGAGGGATCGGGCGATCACGTCGGCCGGGACCCGGATGTCCGTCAGCCGCACCCCGTCGAGACGCTCGGTGATCTCGACCAGCGCCTCGACCCCGCGATGGCGTACGTCCTCGCAGATGGGACGGACCTTCTCCAAGGCCGCCTCGACGTCGAACTCGGCACGGGGCATGACGTCGCGCAGGGCCGCGGGGCTGTCCAGGACAGCCCGGCCGGCCGCGCCGCGCAGATCGATACGGGAGATCACCTGTCCCAGTGTAGGGAGGGCGCGGAACGCGGGTCCGCGCGTGTCGGGTCGTGAGACGCGGATTCCGGTTGGCGTGAGCGGCGTCACGCGCCGGGCTGCGCCCCCGGCCAGGGCAGCCGTACCCACAGGGTCTTGCCGTCGGGGTGGCGTTCGACCTGGGTGGTCCCGCCGGCCTCGGCGGCGAGCGTACGGACGATCAGGCGGCCGCGGCCGGAGGTGTCGTCGGGGCAGTCGGCGCCGTCGCGGGGTTCGGGGAGGAAGGGGTGGCCGTCGCGTACGCCGAAGGAGAGGGTGGCGCCGGAGGGTTCGCCGGGGAGCTCACCCGAGATGTCGTCGGGGGGCGTGTCGGAGAGTTCGAGGAGGACGGTGAGGTCGGGCGCGGAGTCGGAGGCGTGCTCGATGACGTTGGCGATGAGCTCGCTGGCGATGAGGCGGAGGTCGTACGCCAGCTCGTGCCCGCGGGGCAGGCCCCAGGCGAGGAGCAGGTCGCCGAGGAGACCGCGGACCTGGGGGACGACGACGGGGGCGCAGGGCAGCGTCAGCGAGTGGGATCGACCGGCCTGCGGCTGCGCAGGCCTGGGCACGGGCGAGGGCGAGGGCGCGGGCCTGGGCACGGGCGAGGGCGCGGGGCTCGGCGTAGATGAGGACGCGTGTCTGGGCACGGGTGACGACGACGATGACGACGACATGAGGCGACCTCTCGGAGCGACATGGCGCGGCATGCCGACGTCCCGCTCTCCAGCGTGACGAGAGGCCTACTCAGCGCAACCAACCCTGCTACGATCGTGGCTGTCACCCGCTTATTTCGCAAGTCTCTATTATCCAAAACACGCATGAACGACGAGGAGTCCGTCATGCCCGCGCTTCCTGGACCATCCGTCCGCCGACGCCAGCTCGGGAACGCGCTCAGAAGATTCCGCGAGGAAGCGAACCTCACCGCCGAGGACGCGGCGCGCGTCCTCGACTGCCACGCTTCCAAACTCAGCCGCATCGAGAACGGCCAGTCGGGCGTGCGCGCCCGCGACGTCCGCGACCTGCTGGACCGCTACCGCGTCGACGACCCGGCGGCGCGCGTGACGCTGGAGGCCCTGGCGCGGTCCAGTTACCAGCGCGGTTGGTGGCACGACTACAGCGACGTGCTCGACCCGGGCTACATCGACCTGATCGCCTTGGAAGCGACGGCGTCCGATGTGCGCAACTACCAGACGCTGCTTGTCCCCGGCCTGCTCCAGACCGAGAGCTACCTCCGCGCGGTGATCGGCGCCCACCCGGGCGGCTACCAGGAGGAGGAGATCCGGCAGCGGTTGGACGTACGGGCCGCGCGGCAGCAGGCCCTCACGCGCGAGTCGGCGCCGCTGCGGCTGTGGACGGTCGTGCACGAGGCGGCGCTGCGGCACGCCGTCGGCGGCGTCCCGGCGATGCGCGAACAGCTTGCGCACCTCCGGGAGTTGGCGCGGCTGCCGAACGTCACCGTGCAGGTACTGCCGTTCGACGTCGGCGCCCATCCAGGGCTCGACGGGCCGTTCGCGCTGATCGGGTTCCCCGATCTGCGCGACCTCGACGTGGTCTACCTGGAGAGCCTCACAGGCGGCCGCTACGTCGAGGCTCCCGAGCAAGTCCGCCAGTACGCGCACGTGTTCGACCGCTTACGCGCGATCGCGGCGTCCCCCAAGCGCTCGCTGGCCTTCATCGACCGTTTGCGCGACGATCTGTGACAGGTCGTCATGGCAGGTCGTCGAAGGTGGGAGCGGATGGGGCACGGCGTTGCGTGGCGCAGGAGTTCGTACAGCGGTGTTGATCACCAATGCGTCGAGGCGACGGCTTCTCGTGCCTGGCACAGGAGTTCGCACAGCGGCGCGAACGGCGATTGCGTAGAGGCGGTTTCGGCGCCCCCGGCCACCCTCGTCCGCGACTCCAAGAGGCCGGCGTCCGCGCATCTCCGCTTCTCCGCCAGCTCCTGGAGATCCTTCCTCGAACGCCGGGCCACGACCGCGTGACCGCCGCCCCGGGGGACCTCAGCGACGCCGAGCGGCGGGTCTGGGAGGCGTACCGCAACGGGGAGCAGTGCGTGTTCGGGGTGGTGGCCGGGCCGACATCCTCGGACTGGCCGCTGCCGGATGCCGACACGGGCCGCGACTGGGGCCCGAACGCACCGTACGCGCCGAGGTGTTGACCCGGCTGCTGCTCGGCGAGGCGGACCTGGTTCCGGGGCGTACACCCGCCCTCGACGTGATCGGCGCCCGCATCACCGGGCCGCTCAACCTGCGCGGCGCGAGGGTGGAGGCGTACGTCGACATGCGCGGCTGCCGCTTCGACGACCGCGTCATCCTCAGCGACGCCAACACCGGCACGATCCGCTTCATAGGCTGCTCGATCGACGCAGTCCGCGCGCGGCGGGTGCGCGTCGACGGCGACCTGTGCCTGAGCACCTGCCTGATCCGCGAAGGCATCGTCCTGACCGACGCGCAGATAGGCACCGACCTCGTCCTGCACGGCTCCCGACTCACCCCCATGCGCGACGGGCGCTCGCTCGGCGCGGACGGCGTCAACATCAGCGGTGACCTCAGCGCCCACGGCCCGTTCCACGCCTCAGGCACCGTCAGCCTGCGCAGCGCGCGGATCGGCGGCCGGGCGACCTTCTACCGGGCGCGCCTGGAGGCCACCCCCGGCACGAACGCCCGCGGCCACCGCCACTTCGCCCTCGACGGCGCCGGAATGTACGTCGAACAGACCCTCCACCTCAGCGACAGCTTCGCCGCCACCGGGTCGATCCGCTTCAACGACGCCCGGTTCGGCGACGCGCTGGTGATCGACGAGGCCGACATCCTCCGCGACCCGGCCGAGGAACTCGTCCTCTGGCGCGTGACCGCGCGCACGCTCTCCCTGGTCATGGTCCCCGACCCGCAGGGCGAGATCCGGCTCAGCGGCGCCCAACTCGGCGCCCTCACCGATACCCCCGACACGTGGCCTGCCGGCCCGGGCAAGATCTCGATCGGCGGCATGACGTACACCGTCCTGCGCTCGACCTCGCCCATGAACCTCCGCCAGCGCCTCCGCTGGCTGGCCGCCGCCACACCCGACTACGAGCCGCAGCCGTACGAACAACTCGCCGCCGCCTACCGCGCCTCCGGCCAGGACGAAGAGGCCCGCAGCGTCCTCCTCGCCAAACAGCGCCGCAACCACGAGACCCTCCGACTCGCCGGCCGCATCTGGGGCCACCTCCAAGATGCCGCCATCGGCTACGGCTACCGCCCCGCCCGCGCCCTCGCCTGGCTCGCGGCGCTCATCGCCCTCGGCACCGTCGCCTTCGCCATCGACCGCCCCACCCCCGTGAAAGCCGACGAAGCCCCCCACTGGAACGCGTTCTTCTACACCGTCGACCTGCTGATCCCCGTCGTCACCGTGGGCCAGGAAGCCGCCTGGAACCCCGGCGGCTGGGCCCAATGGCTCGCCTACACCCTCGTCCTCCTCGGCTGGGCCCTGGCCGGCGCCGCCGCCGCAGGCGCCACAAGAGTCCTCAACCGCCCATAGTCGTGGAGATAACGAACCAGCCGTCACAGACCCCCTATTCCCCCTCGTCGAAGCTAATGCCGTCGCCGGCTTCCGCAAAATGGGCGACCTCACCGGAAACACTTCCACTGCCATCTACGAGGGCAACAAGGAAGTCGACCATGCCACCGGGACAGAATGACCATTTCCATCCCTTGCGGGTGGAAATCGCCACCGTCCAGTCATTCGGACTGGCGGCGTCCGTCACCCAGTAGCAATAGTCACCGTTTTCTGTAACGGCCCACTGCAACAACGACTGCGGACCGATCGAGTCGGGATAAAGACTCCGGGAGTGCGGCTCCCGATATTCGTCCGACATGTCCTCCCGATGCCCCAGGGCACCCTCGGGCATGTCGAGGGTTAGTTCCGTGCAGCCCGGCTCCAAAATCATGATGAAATCGGCCACACAGATCCCCGGGAACTGCTGCAATACATCCTTATAGTCGTCGGGAAGAGCGACCCCAAGGCGATCCTCAACATCACCCTAATCCACCTCACGTGGGGCACCTGGATGCACGCCATAGGCATCACTAAGCCTTGCACTTGGCCTGGACATAGTCGGTCACCGCCTTATTCCCGTTCTGAACATCCCCCGGCCTACCCAGCCTGCTCGGGATCACCACGCTGCAAAATGGCGTTATCATAGCAGTCGCGCGATTCATCATGTAGACCTGCATTATTACAGCGGACGGCTTGGCGTCACTTTGATTCAGATAAATAGGCGTGGAGAAATACAGTGCAGCATTTCCTGATTCTTCGATCTTGATTCGCTTCTGATTCTCCACGCGCTTCATCCAAGAGTTGTTGGTGGCGGCTTGCGGACAGGTGAACAGATTTTCCTTGAGGTCACCCGAACCGCCGAGTTGGCTACCCACGGCGTGACAGCGCGCATATGGGTGATTCTTGGCCCAGACAAGGTCTCCAGCCGAGTTCCGAACCTGCGGCCATCCCGGCGGGTGAATACTCTTCTTCGCTTCGGTTCCATACGCATGGTCACCTTCGCAAAGGACTCCCCATCCGCCCCGCGCAACCGTACTTCCGGCAACCGGATCATACGAATATGGGTTGTAGCGTATTCGCGCATCAGTCGGAAGCCCGCAAATGTCCCATGAACCATCACTTGCCGGAGCCGGAGCGCCGGGAGCCCGCGAGAGGATTTCTTGCATCTCGAGAGCAAATTCCTACGCTGCTGCGCCACTCATAAACCGGTCCACCGGCTCTTGGGGTGGCGTGTAAGGCGCGGTGCCAGTCGGCTGCGAAGAAGCGGCGTGGAGGATGGACCCGGTGCGGATTCCGGCCCGGATCGCTGCGATCAAGGCGGCGGCCTGGTCTATTACCGGAGTTGGCGGCGTCGGAGGCCGGATCGTGCTCGGTCGAGGGTGATCCTCAACCGCCCCTGCGAGCCATTCCGCCGCTGGTCGCTCCATCACCTGGGCCCGCGTCAACAGCCGAGTCCCTCATCCATCCCGCCGGAGTCAGCGCGCGGACGACCCGCGGCGCGTCCGTCATCGTGCATTGTCGACCTCGTCCGAGTTCGGTGTCAGGCGGCCGATCGACTCCTCGGGTGCCGGGAGAGGTGACTCCTCGGCTGGGCCCCGGCAGGCACCGCCGACACCGCCACAGGAGTCCTCGACCGTCCTTGACCACCAGAGGCTTGCAGTGCTTACTGCCGGAAGGTCAACGGTCCCTCAATCCTCCTCTCCGGGATGAAATCGATCTCCAGATCCTCGGTCAGCAAACGATACAAGAACTCTGATGTCGATCCGTCG
Source organism: Yinghuangia sp. YIM S09857 (assembly GCF_051388915.1). Taxonomy (NCBI): domain Bacteria; kingdom Bacillati; phylum Actinomycetota; class Actinomycetes; order Kitasatosporales; family Streptomycetaceae; genus Yinghuangia; species Yinghuangia sp. YIM S09857. Next base: position 243,999 of record NZ_JBPKBH010000007.1, read on the forward strand.
AATCGGAATTTCTCGTGCCCTCGGTCCTGCCATGCGATCACAGGCCACCGGTCGGGATCATCGCCATCAGTAAGCCAGTAGAAGCGCTGTCCGTAACCACAGTAGGCCCAGTCCAGGAGCCCGCCGGACTGGGGATAGACCGCGTACGGCGAATAGAACTCCCGATAGTTCGGATGTCTTTCCAGTACGGCGTTCAGCTCGTCGTTGCTCAATTGGAGATCGAGCAGGGAATTCTCCGAGAAGGGAACCAGGAACCCGATATATCCGTCGAACTCTCCCGAACCGAAGTACTCCACAGCCCGCTTGTAATCACTGGGCAACACCGCACCCAGCGCGGATTCCGCCGCTCCCCAATCCACGAAAAAATCGAGCGACTCCGGAAGACCCACCGCCTCGGCAAGACGGCCAACCCAGTCATTGGACGGCACTTCAACATCCCCATGAATAGTCGGGACAGGCTGCTGCTTTCTCCCTGCACCTGTCCGGCTGAATAATACAGACTCGCCGCGATCCATCTCAACCGTCCTGGGCCGGGCTCCAGAATTCGGACTCAGGAATACATTCAAGGCGGTCGGGTGGCCAATCGTCCGGGAGGAACCCCATCCCCGCGCCACCTCTGAGGACCCGCACCAGCCACTCGGTGAACGACATGGGGAACTCGAACCACACGGCTTCGGAGCTGCGGGCCGCGACACCGACGGGCCACGCGTTCGGGTCCGCCTCGGCGAGGACGAAGTAGACGATGTCCCCGTGCTCAGTCGACCCCACGGGCAACACATTGCCGGGGGCCGTGCCCACCACGTACGGGACGTCCTCGTTCACACACACCTGCGAGAGGTCGATCCACTCCCTACAGAACCTCCCCAGGTTGAAGGTCGCACCGGCCGGGTGCAGTACGTCTAGGAACTCCGCCAGGGAGCAAGGTCCGTAGCCGTCAATGAACTCCTTGAAATCACCAGGAAGCACCAACCCCAGCGAACGCTCCAACGCCTCCCAATGCGCGGGGTCGGCATGAGTCCGAGGCGCCGGCCCCAACAGACTCACCAGCTGTTCCATGTGGTTCATCAGCTACCTCCGCTGGTCGGTGGCGCAACATCCGTGTCACACAGTTCGGAGCCAGGGCATTCCGAATGCTTCCACTGCGAACGTCGGGGGTGAGCCCACACGCCCTGGACCTGGGACCGAGCGGGTCCGTTGTTTCCGCTCAACTCGGTGCTCTGACTGTCGTATTCGACCGCAGTAGCTTCTGATGCCGACCAAGGGGTCGCTCGCATCGCTGAAATGCCCCGCTTGCAGCGAGCACAGGCCCAGTTGCCGGTGCCACGCGGCAGCCGACGGTCAGGCCCACCCGGCGCGCGCAGACCAAGTGCCGATTTCACCGTGCATACTCGCGTTCCGCGGATGGCACATGGCGTACACCCGCGCTAGACCTTTGCCATGATCGCTGAGGGCAAAGGGGCACAGTGGCGGAATCCGGAAATCCTAACTGGACCAGCCGGCTCGCGCGGACGTTCGCCGCCATGCCGCTGGTCACCGACACCGTTCGCAACTACGCAACGCGCAGAGCGCTTTGCGACGCCACGACGCTCGACGAGGTCCGGCAGATCTTCTCGGCGGGGCTGAACCAGGCAACCGGCAGAAGAGTCCATCTGGAGATCGACGATCGAGTCGGCTCGTCTGTTCACCATGGACAACTTGGTCATGCTCCGTCACTACCGCGTGACCAATCTGGGCGACCTCTCCATCGTGACACCGGACAGACTCTTGGCGCGGACGGGGCACAAACCGGGAGCGTCGATCGCCGGCACCGTACTGCCCGACAGCCACACCGTGTGGCGCCCCCGCGCGTTCAGGCGACCCGTCCCTGAGGCAGCATCCCACCTTTGGTACAACGCAGACCTGTTCACCAACGAGGCCGGCAACTCCTATGCGGAGGAATCGGTCAAATTCGGGAGTCAACCAGGAGTCAACAAGTCCACTAAGCACGGAATCGCGGCGCTGGTCGCCCACGAGATCGGGCACCTGATCGGCAATGCCTCCCGACATCTGGCGGCCTGGAAGAATATGGCGCGGGAGGAACTGTCACGCGTGGTGATCCGGGACGTACGGACACCCGAGGCCGCAGCGGCCGAGCGCCGTGTCGCGGCCGAGTACACGGCGCAAGTGGCCTTCTTCAGAGACGCACCGAACCATGAGGTCGAGAACCGGCACCGGAAGGAACTGAAGGAAGCGGGATTCACCGGCGACCTGAACTCGATTCCACCGGTGGCCGAAATCCGCACAGAGCGCATAAGCGCGCTGAACGACAAGTACTACGGACCGACTCCGACGAACGAACTGAGCAAGGCCATTGTCGTGGCGCACTCCGGGGAATACGCCGGCACCAGCCTGTACGAGCAGGAAGCAGATAGCGCCATGGCGGCCGTCGTCAACCAACAACAGGCGGACGAGGTAGGCAGGACAACTTTCGGGTACATCATGGAGCCGTTCGGTCGCTCCGCGAACGATGTGCCGCGTGACTATCTCAAGTTCCACACGACGATCGACAATTTCAATCGCGCCGAAGCGACCCGGATCGAATACAAGGGGCAGTGGGGGCCCGGCTACACTCCCCCGAAAAACCCTTGGCTTGACCATACCCCGTCGCAGCAGGCGAAAGGGCCCTGGAAAACTCCGGCCCAGCACGTCGACCAAGATGCCAAGCCCTTGCCCAGTCGGCCCCAGTTGGCGCCTGCACAGGTCCAGGCTCCTTCACAAGGCCAAACGCCAGCGCAGGGCCAAGCACCATCGCAAGGCCAAGCACATTCACCCGCCCAAGCACCATCGCGTGCAGAGGTGCCTTCACAAGCCCAAGCACCATCGCCGGTTCACCGGCCCGGTCCCGTGTCGCAGGCAAGGCAGGAGCCGAGTTCGGCTCAGGCCCCGAGTCCGGTACCCCAGCACGGCGCCGCGTCGGCGCAGGTGGCCGCACGCGGCGTCACTCCGGTGCACCAGGTGCACTCGGCTCCGCGGTCGAGTGAGTCCAGGACCCCGACGGGAGCGGCCGGCAGAGGCCACGCCGCGGAGACAACACCTGGTGTCACGGTCCGGGGCGAAGCCCGTGGCAGCCGCCAGGGACGTGAACTGACCGGCCCTGCCGACGGAATGAGCGGCTGAGAACTCGGAGACGGACACGGGCGTGCGGAGATGGCATGCGTGAGCGGAAGCGCGGCGTGGGGCTTCTCGACGTCGGCTTTGAATCACGCCGCGCCCACGCGGATGACGGAAACCCAGGGGGGAAGGGGCGGGTTGAGACCATAGGCTTCTGTCCTGTGACCGATCGGCTGCCGTTGTTTCCGCTCAACTTGGTGCTCTATCCGGGTCTTGTGCTGCCCCTGAACGTGTTCGAGGAGCGCTATCGGCGTCTCGTGCGGGATCTGTTGGCTCTGCCGGAGGGGGAGCGGCGGTTCGGGGTGGTGGCGTTGCGGTCGGGGCGCGAGGTGGGGGAACTGGCGGGGGATCCGGTCGACGCGGTGTTCCCGGTGGGGTGTGTTGCCGAGGTGGCGACGATCCGACCGCACGCGGACGGGCGGTTCGATGTGGTGGCCACCGGGGCCACGCGGTTCCGGCTGCTGGCGGTGGACGACTCGGGGCCGTACCTCGTCGGCGAGGTCGAGGCGATGGCCGAGCCGAAGGGGGACGACGCCGAGGTGATGACGCTCGCGGTGTCCCGGGCCTTCGCGGAGTACCAGCGCAAGTTGACCGGGGCCCAGGGGCGCGGGCCGGTGGAGTTGCCGGAGTTGCCGGACGACGCGGTGGTGCTGTCGTACCTGGTCGCCGCCGCGATGGTGCTGGACCTGTCGGACAAGCAGAGCCTGCTGGTCGCCGAGGACGGCACGGTACGCCTGCGCGCGGAGCTGTCCCTGCTGCGGCGCGAGAACGCGCTGCTTGAGCACATCCGGGCGCTTCCGGCGGTTGAATTGCTTCGGCAGGGTACGGCGCCCAACTGATGAGTGCCCTCGGCGAGTACGGAACGCACGAGCAACAGGACCAGGGGAACTGCTGTGGCCAAGGCCAAATCCGGGGGGAAGGGCAAGGGGGCACAAGGGGGTACGCCCGCAACTGTCGCCCTGACGCGTGAGGGTGTCGCGTTCACCCTCCACTCGTATGCGCACGACCCTGACGCCCCGTCATATGGCGAGGAGGCCGCCGCGGCGCTCGGTGTCTCCGCCGACCGCGTGTTCAAGACGCTGGTCGCGGACGTCGACGGGACGTTGACGGTCGGCGTCGTCCCGGTCGCGGGCAAGCTCGACCTCAAGGCGCTCGCGGCCGCGGTCGGCGGGAAGCGCGCGGCGATGGCGGATCCGGCGGCGGCCGAGCGTACGACCGGCTACGTCCTCGGCGGCATTTCCCCGCTCGGCCAGAAGAAGCGCCTGGCGACGGTTGTCGACGTGAGCGCGCTGGAGCACGAGACGGTCTTCGTGTCCGCCGGGAAGCGCGGGCTGGAGATCGAGATCGCGCCGGGTGAGCTGCTGCGGATGACGGGCGCGAAGACGGCAACCATCGGGCGGGAGTAGCGGGACGCGCCGGGTGAGCTGCCGGGGATGACAGGCACGAAGACGGCAACCATCGGGCGGGGGTAGCGGGGCCGGGAAGATGCGCCGTCAGTCGGCGCGCTTGGTGAGGTCCGGTCCTGCGGGCGGCGGGGCGTAAGGGTCGTCCGGGTGCCCGGTCGGCGACGGCTGCTGCGGAGCGGTCCCCGGCGGCGGCGGGGCGTACGGCATCTGCGGCTGCGACTGCGGGGGCCACGGGAAGCTCTTCGGGGTGCGGTCGCGCGGGCCGAAGCCCGCGGTCAGGCACAGGAAGAGGATCACCGACGCCATCGGCCACAGGTAGAGGACGCCCTTGGCCTGGATGCGCAGCGGCTCGTCGAACGCGATGCGGCCGTCCCGCTCGAGCAGTTGTTCGCCGAAGGTGTCGGGGCCGAGCGCGCCGCCGACCTTGTAGGCGAGGTACGACCCGAGCATCCCGCCCACGCCGAGCCCGACCGCCACGCCGATGCTGTATTTGCGGCCCTTCCAGAACGCGACGATCGCCAGTACCAGCCCGACAACCGAGCCGATCAGCGCGAACCAGCCGTCGCGTGCGATCTCCGCCTCGGTGGGCGCGTTCGGCCGCAGGTATTCGACGTGGTCCACGATGATCTTCGGGATGTCCGGCGCGATGGCGAACCAGACCGCCCCGGCGGCCACCCCCACGAGAAGGCAGATGCCGAGCACGATGCCGCCCGCGATGACGTCGCCGCGCGCGGCGTCCCACCCCGTCTTCCGGAGGTCGTTCGCGGCGTGTCCGGGCCCCTGGGGGTAGTCCGGCAGGGCGGCGGACGGGGCGGAGGCAGCGTTCTGGTCGAACTGCCAGGGCGACGTCATGCGGTCAGAATCCCATGCTCGTGGTCGGAGTGCCGGTCGGCGGGCGCGGTGTCCGGCGGGTTCAGCCGGGTGCCGTACGCATCCCTCATCCCCGCGAAGTGCGCCGGAACGCCCACGTCGCGAGGGTGAGCATCGCCACGCCGACCCCCGCGCAAACGGCGAGGTTCGCGGCGAAGGCCGTCCAGTCCGGAGTGCCGTACGTGGCGATGAACGCGTCCACCCCATACGACGACGGCAACAGGTCGCGGCCCAGCTCGATCACGCGCGGCATGCGGTCGGCCGGGATCACGCCCAGCAGCAGCGCCGCCGACATGCCCAACTGGCCGAGCAAGGTGGCCAGTTCCTGCCGCGGGGCGAGCAGTCCGAAGACCGCCCCGACCCCCGCGAGGGCGGCGCCCGACAGCGGTACGACGAGCAGCAGCGCCCACAGGTTCGCCAGCGGGAGCTGGAACATCAGGGCGCCGGTGACCGCCGTGGCGATGGTGCCCGGAAGGGTGAACGACGCGTACGCCGCCGCCATGCCCAGCACGACGGCGGCCGGGCGCACCGGCAGCGTCATGTAGTAGTCCAGCGCGTTCGCGGCCCGCAGCGCGCCGAAGTGCTGGGCCAGCAGGTTGAGCGCCACGAACGCGACGACGAGCACGCTCGAACCCGCGACGACGGCCTCGCGCGCGCTGTCGGAGCCGGTGTCGACGACGCCGCGCATGAGGATCATGATGCCGACCGACTGGAAGACGGCGACGAAGAGGAGCGGTACGCGCGAGACACGCGTACGTGACAGTTGCGCGCGGTAGACCGCGACGAGACCGGCCCACAGCGGCGTCGAGGGGGCGAGGTCCACCTGCGGGCGCTCGGCGACGAGCCCCGTCGGGGACGCCCCACCCGGCGCGGCCCCCGCGGCAGACTCCCCCGCCACGGACGCCCCCGCCACAGCCGCCCCGGCCGCGGACGCCCCCGCCGCGGACGCCCCGGCCGCGGACCTCGGTGTGCCCACCGTCGTCATCCCTTGACCAACCCCTCGTGGCGCCCGCCGAGGGCGAGGTACGCGTCTTCCAGGCTCGGCGTCGACAGTGTGAAGTCGTCCAGCACCGCGAACGCGGGCCCCGCCGTGACGGCCGCCAGCAGCTCGCGCGCGGTCGCCGGGTCCATCCGCGTCGTCCAGCGCCGCCCGATCCGCACCGCGTCGCGCGCGAGGCGCGCCACCGCCGGGTCGTCGAGCGGCGGGTCGCCGCGCCACACCAGTTCGAGGCGCACCTCGTCGCCGACGGTCGCCTTGAGGCCGCCCGGCGTGTCGCAGGCGATGACGCGGCCTTCGTCGAGCACCGCGACGCGGTCGAGGACCGTCTCGGCCTCGATGACGTTGTGGGTGACCAGCACGACCGTGGTGCCGCGGTCCGCCCGACGGCGGTCGATCGCGGCCCACACCGCGCGCCGCGCGACCGGGTCCATGCCGGTGGTCGGCTCGTCCAGCACCAGCACCGGGCGGTCACCGACCAGTGCGGTGGCGACGCACGCGAGGCGTCGCTGCCCGCCCGACAGCTTCTTGATCGGACGCTCCGCGATGTCGCGCAGCCCCAGCTCCTCCACGACCTCCGCACGCGCGTCGCGGGCCCGGTCCGAGGCGAGCGCGCGCAGCCGGGCGGTGGTCTCGATCGCCAGACTGACCGTCAGTTCGTCGAGCGCGCCGGACTCCTGGCCGAGGTACGCCACCAGCCGGGCGGCGACCTCGGGCCTGCGCACGACGTCGTATCCGAGCAGGTCGATCGACCCGGCGTCCGGCCGCAGCAGGCCGGTGAGCTGGCGCACGAGGGTGGACTTGCCGGCGCCGTTGGGGCCGAGCAGCCCGAAGATCTCGCCGCGCCGGATGTCGAGGTCGATGTCGGCGTTGGCGTGCACAGAGGTCGCGGCGCGGCGGCGTCCGGTGCGGTACTTCTTGCTCAGCCCGGAGACCCGGTAGCAGGCCGCGTCGGAGCCGCGCACGGGGCCGGTGTCGGGGGCGGCGTGCCCCCTCCCCTGGTACTCCCCTGTGATCGCTGCGCCGAGAATGGCCACGTCGTGCCTCTCCTGCCCGTGCGGCCGCCGCGGCGCGCCGGGGTGTCGTCTGTCGCTTGCGGATGCTGTCGGTGTGGCAGGGACGGAATCCGTGCCCCAAAACTCTACGTGGCGGCGGGGGCTCCCCGTGCCGCACCCCTGGCCAGGACCTGCCGCGCGCGGCCCCACTGGTCGCGCGGCAGCACCGCGCCGCGCCACTGGATGTCGCGCAGCGCGCGCTCCTGGTCGGCGGGCAGGCGCCGGGCCGTGAAGGCGGCGCCCATCTTGAGGAGGGTCCAGGGCTTGGTGGGGAGGCCGACCCGGACCAGCTCGCGCTTGAGGTTGGGCCACCACACCGTGGTCGCGTCCATCAACGCGTCCTCGGCCCCGGCGAGGCGCTTGAAGCCGGCCAGTTTCCCGACCGTACGGGAGATGAGCCACTGCGCGAGGACGGCCAGCGCGAAAAGGACGAGCAGCACGATTCCGAGCGGGATCGTGACACCGCCGAAGAGCAGCAGGATGCCGAGGGCGAGCAGGGCGTACTTGAGGAGGAAGAACATCTCCAGGCGGCCGAGGACGAGGCGGCCCGCGATGTAGCGGATCAGGAGCACGGCCTGCGCGGTGGTCAGCTTGGTGTCGACGTCCGGCTGCCGGTCGCCCGCGGGGTCCTTGGGGTACGCCGGATAGTCGCCCGCGGCGTCGCGCCGCTCCGCCTCCCGCGCGGCCTGCTGCAACTTGCGGCCGCCCTTGGCCGCAGCGAGCCCGGCGCGGCCGAGTCTCGACCAACCGGCCATGGGCGTGTCCTCCATCGGGTCGCGCGGTCGTGCCGACGGGTGGTGTCCGGTTGTCCCCCGCGGACATCCCCATCGTGCCACGCCCGCGCGCCCGTGATACGGACCCGAAGGCCTGTCTATACCTCTGCCGCGGCCCTGCCGCGCCCGAGTCAGCCGTTCTTGCCCGGCCGCGGGTCCGGGCGCTCGGTGCGCAGATCGGGCTGCGGTGCGGGCTGCTGATCGGAGGGGTGGGTGTGCTGTCGGCCGTTGGTCATTTCGGCGTCCCCGTTCCCCCCGGACCTCCCGGCCCGGGGTCTCCGTGGCCGCACCCGGCCGTGCGGCCACATAGGAGACAACGACTCTACGTGCACAAGAGTTCACGCATGGGCTATTTGGCAGTATCGATATGTGCAACTTGCGGCGGTGTAAGGCACCTTGGTGATCAACCGCGCTGTTGTCCCACGTGATTTCGCGCCACGCCCCGATGCGTCGGCCAACGTCGTCGCGACCGGGCTAGAGTGAAGGCTTCCTCGGCCCGGGCGTCCCCTCGGACGGGGTGTTCGCCGTACCTCGCACGGACATCGAAAACAGTGACGGAGGGCTCGTGTCCACTGACAGCTTCGTCCACCTGCACGTACACACCGAGTACTCGATGCTCGACGGTGCGGCGAAGAACGGCAAGATGTTCGCCGAAGTGGAACGGCTCGGCATGCCGGCGGTCGCGATGTCCGACCACGGCAACATGTTCGGGGCGTACGAGTTCTTTCACCTCTCCAAGAAGTCGCCGGTGACGCCGATCATCGGCATCGAGGCGTACGTCGCGCCGAGTTCACGACACAACCGCAAGCCCGAGTTCTGGGCCACCGCGGGCGCGCGCAACACCGACGACGCGAGCGGCGAGGGCGGCAAGGACGTCTCCGGCGGCGGCCGCTACACGCACATGACGATGTGGGCGGAGAACGCCCAGGGGCTGCGCAACCTGTTCCGGCTCTCCTCGCTGGCGTCCATCGAGGGCTACTACATGAAGCCCCGCATGGACCGCGAGATCATCGCGCAGTACGCCGAGGGCATCATCGCGACCACCGGCTGCCCGTCCGGCGAGGTGCAGACGCGCCTGCGGCTCGGCCAGTTCGACGAGGCGATCGCGGCGGCGTCGGCGTACCAGGACATCTTCGGGAAGGACAACTACTTCCTGGAGCTCATGGACCACGGGCTCGACATCGAGCGCACGGTGCGCGAGGACCTGCTGCGCATCGCCAAGCAGCTCGACATCCCGCTGCTGGCCACGAACGACTCGCATTACGTGACCGAGGACCAGGCCGACGCGCACGACAACCTGCTGTGCGTGGGAGTGGGCAAGAACAAGGACGATCCCAACCGCTTCCGGTTCAACGGCACCGGCTACTACCTCAAGTCGTCCGAGGAGATGCGCTCGCTGTTCGGCGAGCTGCGCGCGGCGTGCGACAACACGCTGCTGATCGCCGAGCGCGTGCAGCCGTACGACGAGGTCTTCGCGTACGTCGACCAGATGCCGCAGTTCGACGTGCCCGAGGGCGAGACCCAGGCGAGCTGGCTGCGCAAGGAGTGCGAGCGCGGCTTGGCCATGCGCTTCGGCCCGAACCCGAGCCAGGAGGTGCTGGACCGCCTGGAGATGGAGCTGTCGGTCATCTCGCCGCTCGGCTTCGACTCCTACTTCCTCGTGGTCGCGGACATCTGCAAGTACGCCCGCGACAACGGCATCCCGGTCGGCCCCGGCCGCGGCTCGGCCGCGGGGTCGCTGGTCGCGTACCTGACCCGCATCACCGAGCTGGACCCGCTGGAGCACGGCCTGCTGTTCGAGCGCTTCCTGAACCCGGAGCGCGTCAGCCCGCCCGACGTCGACATCGACTTCGACGACCGCCAGCGCGACCAGATGGTCCGCTACGTGTCCGAGAAGTACGGGGCCGAGTACACCGCGCAGGTCAACACGTTCGGCACCATCAAAGCCAAGGCGGCGGTCAAGGACGCGTCCCGCATCCTCGGCTTCCCGTTCTCGACCGGTGACCGCATCACCAAGGCGATGCCACCGGACGTCATGGGCAAGGGCGTCCCGCTCGCGGACCTCTTCAACCCGGACCACCCGCGCTACAACGAGGGCATGGAGATCCGGGCGCTCTACGAGAGCGACCCCGAGGTCAAGAAGGTCGTCGACACCGGCATGGGGATCGAGGGCCTGATCCGCGGCACCGGCGTGCACGCGGCCGCGGTCATCCTCTCCCGCACCCCGCTCCTGGACCTGATCCCGCTGCACCGCCGCGACAAGGACGGCGTGATCATCACCGGCTTCTCGTACCCGCAGTGCGAGGAGATGGGCCTGATCAAGATGGACTTCCTGGGGCTGCGGAACCTGGGCATCATCGACCACTGCATCAAGATCATCAAGGAGAACCGCGGCGAGGACGTCAGCACCGACAACCTCCCCCTCGACGACAAGAAGACGTACGAACTGCTCGCGCGCGGCGAGACCCTGGGCGTGTTCCAGCTCGACGGCGGGCCCATGCGCGCGCTGCTCAAGCTGATGAAGCCCACCGAGTTCGCCGACCTCTCGGCCGTGAGCGCGCTGTACCGCCCCGGCCCGATGGGCATGAACTCGCACATCAACTACGCGCTCCGCAAGAACGGCCAGCAGCCGATCGAGCCGATCCACCCGGAGCTGGAGGAACCGCTCAAGGACGTCCTCGGGCCGACGTACGGCCTGATCGTCTACCAGGAGCAGGTGCAGCTCGCGGCGCGAGTGCTCGCCGGGTACACGCTCGGCGGCGCGGACCTGCTGCGCCGGGCGATGGGCAAGAAGAAGAAGGAAGTCCTGGACAAGGAGTTCATCCCCTTCCAGGAAGGCATGCGCAAGAACGGTTACTCGGACGAGGCCATCAAGGCCGTGTGGGACGTCCTGGTCCCGTTCGCCGGGTACGCGTTCAACAAGTCGCACTCGGCGGCGTACGGCCTGGTCTCGTACCACACCGCCTACCTCAAGGCGAACTACCCCGCGGAGTACATGGCCGCGCTGCTCACCTCGGTGGGCGACGACAAGGACAAGATGGGCGTCTATCTGTCCGAGACCAGGCGCATGGGCATCCGGGTGCTCTCCCCCGACGTCAACGAGTCGGCGGTCGAGTTCACCGCGGTCGGCGACGACATCCGCTTCGGTCTGACCGCGGTGCGCAACGTGGGTGCGAACGTCGTCGAGTCGCTCATGAAGACCCGCAAGGCGAAGGGCAAGTACACGTCCTTCCAGGACTTCCTGTCGAAGGTCGAGATCGTGGTGTGCAACAAGCGCACCGTCGACTCGCTCATCAAGGCGGGCGCCTTCGACTCGCTCGGGCACAGCCGCAAGTCGCTGTGCGCGGTGCACGAGAACGCGATCGACGCGGTCATCGGGCTCAAGCGGCAGGAGGCGAACGGCCAGTTCGACCTGTTCGGCGGCGGCTCCGACGAGCCGGACGACAAGCCCGCGGTCGGCCTGGACTTCAAGCTCTCGGACGACGAGTGGCCGCGCAAGCAACTGCTGTCCACCGAGCGGGAGATGCTGGGGCTGTACATCTCCAGCCACCCGCTGGACGGCGCCGAGCACATCCTCGCGCGCAACCGTGACATGTCCATCGCGGAGCTGGTCGGTTCGGGCCAGACCGAAGGCTTCGTCAAGCTCGCGGGCCTGATCACCGGGGTGGACCGGCGCATCAACAAGGGCGGCAACCCCTGGGCGATCGTGACGCTGTCCGACCACGACGCGTCCATCGAGGTGCTGTACTTCCCGAAGAACTACCTGTTGTTCTCGCAGGAGTTCATCGAGGACAACGCGGTCGCGATCCGCGGCCGGATCAACGAGCGGGACGGCGCCCTGTCGGTCTTCGGCGAGGAGCTCGTACCGCTGGACATCTCGGCGGCCGAGCACGGCGGCAAACCGCCTGTGATCCTCAAGGTGCACGAGCGCCGCATCACGCCGGAGCTGGTGGGCCGCCTGAAGTCGGCGATCCTGGCCCATCCGGGCGACACCGAGGTGCGGCTGCGCATGGAGAACCGCCTCGGCGGCACGACGCTCCTGCGGCTGAACCCGACGGTGGAGAACAACACGGCGTTCGCCTCGGAGATCAAGGTCCTGCTCGGGCCCGATTCGTGGGTGGTATGACACCGCCGGACGGATCAGGCCCGGACGCGTCGGGGCGCGACATGTCGAGTGCCGATGGGGCGGGTTCCGGCGCGGCCGGTTCCGACGAGTCGGGTTCCGGCGGAGTGGACGAGGCGGGAGACGTACCCCTGCACGGCTACGGCGGAGCCAACGACCCCTACCTCGACCCCGCGGCGCACCGCATGCACGGCGTCGGCATCGCCGTGCAGGCCGACGCGCCGATGTGCCTACGTTGCGACGGGCCCGGGATCCTGGAGGCCCGGGTGCCGCACGTTTGGGACAACGGGTTCGGCGAGCCGCTGCCCTGCGTACGCGTGCTGGTCCTGTGCCCGGCGTGCGACCACGCCGACCCGGACGCCGCGGACCTGCTCGCGCTGTTCCGGGTCGACGACCGCGTCGACGGCGGCAACGCGGCGGTGTTCGCCGAGCTGGCGGGCGACTGGGTGACCGCGGTCGCGGCCCGCCCGGCTGACCCCGCGACGCTCGTCGAGGCGGACTGAGCCGTACGGGTCGCGCCTCCCCCCGAATTGCGTGTCGGGGCACGGACGCCGGGCAACGGGAGTTGGACGTCGCTCGAACGGGTGGCTAGCGTGACAAGTTCGTGAGTGCCGCGTACGCCGACGCGTTCGGCCGAACCTCCACCGCAACCGAGTCTCAGGGAGAACAGCAACCGTGGACGTCTGGGAGATACTTCGCCCACTGATCGTTCTGGTCGCGGTCCTCGTCCTCACCGGGGTCGTCACCTGGCTGCTGGCCAAGGTCGCGCGCGAGGTGCAGACCAGACGGCCCAGCTCCGGGCCGCTGTGGCCGATGCTGCGCAGGTCCCGCGCGTCGTGCGTGGTGACGCTGGCCGTCGTCCTCGCCCTGATCGCCGAACCGGCCGCGGACCTCCCCGACAACTCGCGGGACACCGTCCGGCACGTCCTGGTCCTGTGCGTGATCGGCTCGTGCGCGTGGCTCGCCATCCACGCCGCGAACGTGCTGATCAACACGTCGTTCGAGAAGTACGCGGCGGTCGCCACCGACGCCGGGAAGGTGCGCCGGGTCCGCACCCAGATCGACCTGATCCGGCGGGTCGGCTCGGCCATCGTCGGGGTGATCGCCATCGCCTCGATGATCATGACGTTCCCCGCGATGCGCACGATCGGCACCAGCCTCCTCGCCTCCGCCGGCCTCATCGGCGTCGTCGCGGGCCTCGCCGCGCAGAGCACGCTGGCCAACCTGTTCGCCGGGATCCAGATCGCGTTCAGCGACATGGTCCGCATCGGCGACTCGGTGGTGGTCAACAAGGAGATGGGCACCGTCGAGGAGATCACGCTGACGTACCTCGTGGTCAACACGTGGGACCAGCGCCGCATCGTCATGCCGGTGTCGTACTTCACGGGACGCCCGTTCGAGAACTGGTCGCGCACCGACACCCGCATGACCGGGACGGTCTTCCTGCACCTCGACCACTCGGCCCCGGTCGCGGAGCTGCGCGACGAGCTGCACCGGCTGCTGAAGGACTCGGGGCTGTGGGACGGGCAGGGCTGGAGCCTGTACGTCACCGACACGACGCCCACCACGATCGTGGTGCGCGCGGTGGTCACCGCCCGCGACGCGGACGACGTGTGGACGCTGCGCTGCGAGGTGCGCGAGAAGCTGCTCGACTATGTGCGCCGGAAGCACCCGTACGCGCTGCCGCGCGTACCGACCGGCCCGGCGGCGGTCGGCCCGGTGTACGGGGACGACGCATGGGGCGAGGGCCGGCCCGAGGCGGTCCCGGCCCCGGCCGGGCCGAAACGGTTCGTCGAGCTCGCCAAGCGGCAGAAGGTCGACCTGGGCAAGGCGGAATCGGACGCCGCCGGGCCGCACGCGGGCGCCGGCGGGGTCGACCTGACGCGGCGGGGCGGCTCCGGGCAAGTCGACCCGGGGCAGGACGGCCCGAAGCGGGACGGATCCGACGGGCACGCCGACGCGGCCGCACGGATCCCCGCGAGCCGGGCCGGGTCCGGGATGCGGGAGCGCGAGGAAGGCGGCGTCGACGCGGCCGGCATGGCGCAGGCCGACCACGGCGGCGGCCCCGACACGGGCAAGTGAGCGGTCAGAGCGGGGCCATGCCGGGCCAGCCCTCCGGGTTGGACCCGGTCTCGTAGTCGAACGGCTCCTCGTGCCGCCACGGCCGCCCGGTCAGCTCCTCCCAGGCGTCCTCCGCGACATAGAGGAGGGCTTCCCCGTCGTACTCGGCGGCCGTGTAGCGGCAGAACTCGGTCGGCTCGGCGAGCACGTGGGCGTACGCCTCCCGACCGGCCGCGACGACGCCGCACCGGGCGTACAGGAACCCGTCCGCGGACATCGGCACGGGCACGCCCTGACGGTCCGTCACATCGATGTAGGGCAGCGCCGCGAGGTCGGCGCGGTCCAGGCGGTACAGCGCCTCCGCGAGCCGGTCGGCGAACCCGATGATCGCCGACTTCGAGCGGGTGGCGAGCACCTCGGTCAACCGCTCACAGGCGTCGTCGTCCGCACGACCGCCGAGCAGGTCGATGAGCTCCCAGAATTCGTCCCATCCCAACACCCATAAATCGTCACATGCCGACGGGCAACCTGCCTGCTACGCCGCGTTCGCGTCCATCTCCTCCAGGAACGCCAGCGCGGCCGCCCAGGCCCGGTCGGCCGCCTCGGCGTCGAAGTCGGGCAGGTCGGGGTCGGTGAAGATGTGGCCGGCGCCCCGGTAGCGGTACACCTCGACGTCGGCACCGGCGGCGACCATGCGCAGGTACCAGGCGTTGAGCCAGTCCTCGGTCTCGAACGGGTCGGGGTCGGCGACGTGCAACTGGACGGCGGTCTCGGTCTCCGCCTCGTCGCGCAGGTCGGACGTGCCGTGGAACATCAGCAGGCCGCCCGCGTACTCGTCGGCGAGCGCGAGGTTCTGGGCCAGTGAGGCACCCATGGAGAACCCGGAGTACACGACGCCCTTCCCGAGCGGCCCGGCCGCCGCGACCGCCCGGCGCAGCAGCTCCTCGACGCCGATCTCGTCCTTGATCTCCATGCCCTCCTCGACGGTGTCGACCACCCGCCCGTCGTAGAGGTCGGGAACGGTCACCTCGTGCCCCGCCTCCCGCAACCGCTCCGCGGCGTCGAGCACGGCCGGGCGCAGCCCATAAGCGGAATGAAACAAGATGATGCGGGCCACGGGGGTCCTCGTCTTTCGGTGCGGTGGTAGGTGCGGGGATCAGCGGACGGCGGTCGGATGCGGCAGGCGCGCGTGCGCCGTGCGCGGCGAGTGCGGGCGGGTGGACGTGTGCTGTGCGTGACGACCGCGCACGGGTGCATTCGGCAGTACCAGCCCTCCATGATCCCCACCACCCGCCACCCGGGCCAACCCGGACGCGCCGTCCCCGCTGCGCGCGGGGCGCAACAAGTGCGGCCCCAGGCAGCGCGGAGATGCGGAGCGGCGCGCAGTCGGATGCGTGGAACCGATCAGGTAGGGGCCGGCGCGCGGCAGGAACAGTGCCCGACCAAGCCATGCAACGGAGTGCAGGGCCTCGATCCATGAGCTGGTGAAGTGCGCGCAGGGAAGCGGGTGGGCGAGGGCACAGGGGCGGGCGGGCCGATCAGGTGAGCGCGGGCGGACGGGATGGGCAGGGGCAAGCAGGTGAGCGAGGCACCCGGGTGGGTGGTGGCACGCTCGCGGGTGATGGCACGCGGGTAGGTGGAGGCACGCGCGGGGGTGGTGGCACGCGGGTAGGTGGAGGCACGCGCGCGGGTGGTGGCACGCGGGTAGGTGGAGGCACACGAGTGGGCGGGGGCGTACGGCTGGGTGGTGGCACACGAGTGGGCGGGAGCGTACGGATGGGTGGTGGCACGTGGGTGGGCGGGGCAAGCAGGTGGGTGGATGCACTCGCGTGAGTGGCACGCAGGCGGCGTCCGGTCAGGTGTCGTTCCCGTTCACACGATTCTCCGGAGGTCGATGCGGCGCATGATTCGGTCGACGGCTACCGGGTCCTGGCCCGGTTCGGCGCGGGCGCGTTGGAGTTCTTCTCGGGAAGCCTCGGCCAGCTCCTCCTCCACGCGGCGGAGTTCGCGTTTGCGGCGGCGGCTTTCGGCAAGGGCGTCGCGGGCGTCCTCCTCGTACGCGTCCGGGCGGACCTGGGCGATGATCGCCTGTTGGCGGGCCCGCAGTGTCTCGATGACCTCGTCGGGCAGTTCCCCCTCGGACTCCATCTCGCGCAGGCGCACCAGGGCGGCCTTGGCGCAGCGTACGCGCAGGGCCTCCTCGGCCGCGCCGACCGCGTCCTCCGACTCCCGTACGCCGAGCCGCTTGACCAGCCACGGCAGCGTCAGCCCCTGGAAGACCAGCGTCACCATCACCACCGCGAACGCGATCACGATGAGGCGGTCACGGCCCGGGAAGGGGTCGCCCGCGTCGGTGGTCCGCGGGAGCGCCAGGACCAGGGCGACGGTGGCCACCCCGCGCATGCCCGCCCACCACAGCACCGCGGTCTCGCGCGGCCCGACCGGCGCGAGGTCCTTGACGTCGGGGTCGTCCTCGTCCGCCGCGCGGCGGTTGCGGCGTCGGGCGAGGACGGCGGTGGGGAACAGCCAGATCCCGCGTACCACGATGACGGTCGCGACCACCGCCGCCGCCTCGGCCAGCACGTCGCCGGTGTCGCCGCCCAACGCCTCCAGGACCGCGCGCAGTTCCAGGCCGATGATGCCGAAGGTCAGCCCGGTGACCATGAGTTCCACGACGGACCAGAAGACGCCGCCGGAGACGCGGCCGATCGGCTCCTCCGCCTCGACGTTCTTCGCCCGCATGATGAGGACGTTGACGATGACCGCGAGCACGCCCGAGCCGCCCAGTTCGTCCGATCCGATGTAGGCGACGAACGGGACGATGAACGAGCCCATCACGCGCAGCCGCTCGTCGTTCAGGTAGCGGAAGCCCCAGCGGGCCACGATCGAGACGCCCCAGCCGACCGCGACCGCGACGACGGCCGACAGGAAGAACCTGCCGACCGCCTCGCCCGCCGAGAACGATCCGGTGACCGCCGCAGCGACCGCGACCTGGTAGAGCACGATGGCCGTCACGTCGTTGAACAGCCCCTCGCTCTCCAAAATCGACAGGAGGCGCCGGGGCAGGCGCAGCGTCGACGCGACGGCCGACGCCGCGACCGGGTCGGGCGGGGCGACGAGGGCGCCGAGCGCCACCGCGGCGGCGATCGGCAGACCGGGGACGACCTGGCTGGCGACGAAGGCGACGGCGGCCGTCGTGACGAACACGAGTGCGACGGCGAGCAGCAGGATGGCCTTGGCGTTTGCGAGGAACTCGCGCCAACTCGTACGCCATCCGGCGGTGTGCAGCAGCGGCGGGAGCAGGAGCGGCAGCAGCATGTCGGGATTGAGCCGCAGCTCCGGCAGGCCCGGGATCACGGCCAGCAGCAGTCCGCCGATGGTGATGACGACGGGGTACGGCATCCGGATCCACGACGCCGCCGGGACCGCCACGAGGGTGACCAGGAACAGCAAGAACAGGACGGTCAGTTGGTCCACGGGACTCCCCCACGCGCCGCCGGAACACGGGTGGGGTCACGGTACGTCGGATTTGTCCGTTTGTTCGGGAGGCGCCCCGCGCGGCGTACGGCCAGGTCGCGTCGCCGGGCGTCGGCCGGCGGCCCCGGCTCCGCAGGTCGCGGCCGCGCCGGATCCCGGCCGGCCCGCCGTACCAGGCGCGCGGACTACTGACCGTCGGCCACGCGCTCCAGGGCCCGGGCCAGGTCGTCCGGGTAGGTGCTGTCGAACTCCACCCAGTCGCCGCTGCCCGGGTGCTCGAAGCCCAGGTGCACCGCGTGCAGCCACTGCCGGTCGACGCCGAGGCGCTTGGCCAGGGTGGGGTCGGCGCCGTACATCATGTCGCCCACGCACGGGTGGCGCAGCGAGGACATGTGCACGCGGATCTGGTGGGTGCGCCCGGTCTCCAGCTTGATCGACAGCAGGCTCGCGGCGCGGAACGCCTCGACCGTGTCGTAGTGCGTGACGCTCGCCTTGCCGCTCGCGACGACCGCCCACTTCCAGTCGTGCCTGGGGTGACGGTCGATCGGCGCGTCGACGGTGCCGGACAGCGGGTCGAGGTGGCCCTGCACGAGCGCGTGGTAGCGCTTGTCCACCGTGCGGTCGCGGAACTGCTGCTTCAGCAGGGTGTACGCGCGCTCCGACTTGGCCACCACCATCAGCCCGCTGGTCCCCGCGTCGAGCCGGTGCACGACGCCCTGGCGCTCGGCCGCACCCGAGGTGGAGATGCGGTACCCGGCCGCGGCGAGGCCGCCGACGACGGTGGTGCCCTGCCAGCCGGGGCTGGGGTGGGCGGCGACACCGAGGGGCTTGTCGACCACGACGATGTGCTCGTCGTCGTACACGACGTTCATGCCGGGGACCGGCTCGGCGACGATCTGCACCGGCGCGGGGGCGGCCGGCATCTCGACCTCCAGCCAGGCGCCGCCGACCACGCGGTCGGACTTGCCGGCCGGCTTGCCGTCGACGAGCACCTTCCCGGACGCGGCCAGCTCGGCGGCCCGGGTGCGGGAGAACCCGAACATCCGGGCGAGCGCGGCGTCGAGGCGCTCGCCTTCGAGGCCGTCGGGTACGGGCAGCGTGCGGATCTCGGGCGAGCCGGTGGAGGAGGTCACCCGTCGAGTATGCCGGGTGCGGGGATCAGTCCGTCTTCTCGGCCTTGCCGCCGGTCTCGCGGCGGTCGGCGGGCTCGTCCTCGGTCGGGTCCGCGGGCTCATCCGCGGCCTCGTGGACCGGCTTCTCCGCGACCTCGTGGTCCGGCTTCTCCGTCGCTTCGTGGACCGGCTTGTCCGCGGCCTCCGCAAGCTCGGCGGCCCGGTCGGCGCGGGTGACTCCGGACGTCCCCTCGCCCGCGGAGTCCTCCTCCGTGTCCTTGCCCGCGTCCTCCTCCGACTCCTCGCCCTCGCGCGTCCCGTCCGGCTGGAGCCCCAGGAAGGACAGCAGCACGATCAGGCAGCCGCCGACCACGATCGCCGAGTCGGCGAGGTTGAAGACCGCGAAGTGCTTGGGCGCGATGAAGTCGACCACGTGCCCGCGCAGGAACCCGGGCGAGCGCAGCAGCCGGTCGGTGAGGTTGCCGAGCGCGCCGCCGAGCAGCAGGCCGAGCGCGATCCCCCACGGCAGGCTGTAGAGCTTGCGGGCGAGCCGCAGGATCACCACGATCACCGACGCCGCGATCAGCGTGAAGACGATCGTGTACGCCTGCCCCATGCCGAACGCCGCGCCCGCGTTGCGGGTGCCGCGGAACTGGAGCCAGTCGCCGATCACGTCGATCGGCGCCTCGCCCTCCAGCTTCGCCACCACGATGAGCTTGGTGACCAGGTCGAGGACGTACGCGATGGCCGCGACGCCGAGCAGGACCGCGATGCGGGGACGGCGTACGCGATCGGACGGCGCGGCGGAGGAGTCCGCCGCGCCGTCACCGGATGCGGCCGGACGACCGTCCCCCGGGTCGGCGGGGCGCTCGTCGGCCGGCCCGGAGGTCGATCCCGTGCCGCTGTCCGTGGTGCCGTCCTTCTCGCTGTGCTGCCGGGTGCCCGTGCGGGCGGCCCCGTGGTGATCCGCGCTGTGGTCCGCGACGTGATCCGCGTCCTGGGCGGCGAGGGGCGTGCTGCCGTCCCGCCGTTCCGCTCCGGTGCCGATGGTGAGCTCCGCTTCTGGGTTCAGCGCGGAGCACCGTCCGGGGCGGCCCGGTCGTTATCGGCGTTCCTCGCGTTCTTTGCAGGTGACACACAGGGTCGCACGCGGGAAGACCTGGAGTCGCGCCTTCCCGATGGCCGATCCGCATGACTCGCAGGCACCATATGTGCCGTCGGCGAGCCTGCGAAGGGCCCGCTCCGACTGGCTCAGCATGCCACGGGTCTGGTTGGTCAGGGCCATCTCGTGTTCGCGCTCGAAGTTCTTGGTCCCGGCGTCCGCCTGGTCGTCGCCCGCGCCGTCGCC
This sequence comes from Yinghuangia sp. YIM S09857, assembly GCF_051388915.1. Lineage (NCBI taxonomy): Bacteria > Bacillati > Actinomycetota > Actinomycetes > Kitasatosporales > Streptomycetaceae > Yinghuangia > Yinghuangia sp. YIM S09857. The sequence continues at coordinate 264,371 of NZ_JBPKBH010000007.1, forward strand.
GGAGTCGCGCAGCATGTCGGCGATCTCGTGTTCGGCGTACTGGATCTCGCTGTTCAGGCGGGCGACCTCGTCGATGAGGCCGTCGCGCAGTTCGCGCAGCTCGTCCTCGGTCCACGGGTCCTCGCCCGGGCGGACGGGGTAGGTCGCCGCCTCGTGGATGCCGCCCGGCGGCGGGGCGACGGCCGTGGCCGTCGCGGTGCGCACCGGGGCGGCAGCAGTCCCGGCACTCGGGCCGGCCTTGGTCTTGGCCGCCGACGCGCCGACGCGCGCCGTCGTGGAGCGCGTGCTCCTGGTCGGCCCGCCGGACGCTGCGGCGCTTCCCGCGGTCTTGGTGGACCTGGCCGTCGTCGCGCTGCGGGCCCGTCCTCCGGCCGCCTTGCCGCTCTCCGCCATGGTCACGGCCCCCTCGTTCCGTAGGGTCTTTTCGGACATACTGCACAAATTTCACAAAACAGCTCGGGAAGCTTACGCCCACCCCATGCCCCCGCCAACAGGGCGCGCTGCCGGGTCCGGGAGCTTCGTCAGCCCCGGCGACCGGCAACGTAAGTCGGTTGTGCCCAGAACCGGGCGTGACTATCCCTAGTTGTGCGTGTCCGCTTCGTTACCGGATGCCGGTTCGTTCGTTGGACACTGTTGAACGCAGCGCTACCAAGCGGTAACCCGACGGAAACGGCGCGACCGACCGCGGCTATCCGCGCAGGGCCGCGAGGGTGACGGCGAGGTCCGGGGGCGGTTCGGCGACCTCGACCACTTTGTCGCGGCTCGTCGCGCCGGTGACCAGGGTGATCTGGCGCCGGCGGACCCCCAGCGCGGCCGCGAGCGCCTTGAGCGCGGCTTCGGTGGCCTTGCCCTCCACGGCCCGCGCGTTGACCGCGACGACGAGCGCGTCGCCGTGCGTCCCTCCGACGGCGGTGCGCGAGGCGCCGGGCTTGACCCGGATCGCGATGCGGCACGGCGCGGGAGCGGAGGCAGGGCTCATGGCGACCATGATGCCGGGCGTCGGGGGCGGGGCGTCGGGGGCGGGGCGTCGAGGGTGGGGCGTCGGGGGCGGGGCGTCCGCGGTCGGCGCGCGGGCCCGGGAAACCCGGGGGCGAACGGGTCCCGCGTGCCCGTAGAATTCGGGAGGCGAGACGGTGTCGATGGGACGAGTACGTCCGTACGCAGCCTTGAGCGATCCGGGGACGGTGGGAGCCCGGAGGCGAGCGCGGTCCGAAGATCACCCCGGAGCCGCCGGAAGAGCGGTCCCGTACGGACCGGGTAGAACCGGCGCTCGCCGACCTTTGAGTGGGTCGTGCCGTACCACCGGCGCGGCCAAGAAGGGTGGTACCGCGGGGCGTTCGCCGCCTCGTCCCTTCAGCCGGCAGCTTTTCACGAGCCCGCGGAAGGAAGACAGGTATGTACCGCCCGGTACCGGCGCAGGTCGATCTGCCCGCCATGGAACACGACGTCCTCGCGTTCTGGCAGGAGCACGGCATCTTCGACCGCACCCTGGAGCGCACCGCCGAAGGGCCGCGCTGGGTCTTCTACGAAGGTCCGCCCACCGCCAACGGCATGCCGGGCGCGCACCACATCGAGGCGCGCGTCTTCAAGGACGTGTTCCCGCGCTTCAAGACGATGAAGGGCCACCACGTCCGGCGCAAGGCCGGATGGGACTGCCACGGCCTGCCGGTCGAGCTCGCCGTCGAGAAGGAGCTGGGCTTCTCCGGCAAGCAGGACATCGAGGCGTACGGCATCGCGGAGTTCAACGCGAAGTGCCGCGAGTCGGTGCTGCGCCACGTCGACGCGTTCGAGGAACTGACCACCCGCATGGGCTACTGGGTGGACATGTCCCAGGCCTACCGCACGATGGACCCCGAGTACGTCGAGTCGGTGTGGTGGTCGCTCAAGGAGATCTTCGACAAGGGCCTGCTCGTGCAGGACTACCGCGTCGCGCCGTGGTGCCCGCGCTGCGGCACCGGCCTGTCCGACCACGAGCTCGCGCAGGGCTACGAGACGGTCGTCGACCCGTCGGTGTACGTCCGCTTCCCGCTCACCTCGGGTCCGCTCGCCGAGCGCGCCGACCTGCTGGTGTGGACGACCACGCCGTGGACGCTGGTCTCCAACACCGCCGCCGTCGTGCACCCCGACGTCACGTACGTTCTGGCCGCCAAGGACGGCGAACGACCGGTCGTGGTCGCCGAGCCGCTCGTCGAGAAGGCGCTCGGCGAGGGCTGGACGGCGAGCGGAGAGCGGTTCACCGGGCGGGAGTTGGAGCGCTGGGCGTACCGCCGCCCGTTCGACCTGGTCGAGCTGGAGGGCGCCAACTTCGTGGTGCTCGCCGAGTACGTGACCACCGAGGACGGCACCGGCATCGTGCACGCGGCCCCCGCGTTCGGCGCCGAGGACCTGGCGGCGGTCCGGCCGTACGACCTGCCGGTGGTCAACCCGGTGCGCACCGACGGCACCTTCGAGGAGGGCCTGCCGCTGGTCGGCGGGGTCTTCTTCAAGAAGGCCGACGAGGCGCTGGTGGCCGACCTCCAGGCGCGCGGGCTGCTGTTCCGGCACATGGAGTACGAGCACACGTACCCGCACTGCTGGCGCTGCCACACCGCACTCATCTACTACGCGCAGCCGTCCTGGTACATCCGCACCACCGCGGTCAAGGACGCCCTGCTGCGCGAGAACGAGCGAACCAACTGGTACCCGGACACCGTCAAGCACGGCCGCTACGGCGACTGGCTGAACAACAACATCGACTGGGCGCTGTCGCGCAACCGCTACTGGGGCACGCCGCTGCCCATCTGGCGCTGCGCCGAGGGCCATCTGACGTGCGTGGGGTCGCTCGCCGAGCTGTCCGAGCTGACCGGGCGCGACGTGTCGGGGTTGGACCCGCACCGGCCGTACATCGACGGGGTGGTCTTCGGGTGCCCGGCGAAGGCGGGCGACGCGGCGTGCGGGGCCGAGGCCGTACGGGTGCCGGAGGTGATCGACGCCTGGTACGACTCGGGCGCGATGCCGTTCGCGCAGTGGGGGTACCCGTACCGCAACCGGGAGATCTTCGAGCAGGCGTACCCGGCGCAGTTCATCAGCGAGGCCATCGACCAGACCCGCGGATGGTTCTACACACTGATGGCGGTCGGCACGATCGTCTTCGACCGGAACTCCTACGAGAACGTCGTCTGCCTGGGCCACATCCTCGCCGAGGACGGCCGCAAGATGTCCAAGCACCTGGGCAACATCCTCCAGCCGATCCCGCTGATGGACCAGCACGGGGCGGACGCGGTGCGGTGGTTCATGGCGGCCGGCGGCTCGCCGTGGGCCGCGCGGCGCGTGGGGCACGGCACGATCCAGGAGGTCGTGCGCAAGACGCTGCTCACGTACTGGAACAGCGTCAGCTTCCAGGCGCTGTACGCCCGGACCAGCGGCTGGACGCCCTCCGCCGACGACCCGGCGCCCGCCGACCGCCCGCTGCTCGACAAGTGGCTGCTGTCCGAGCTGCACCAGCTCGTCGCCGACGTCGACGCGGCCATGGAGGCGTTCGACACGCAGCGCGCGGGCAAGGCGCTGTCGGCGTTCGTCGACGACCTGTCGAACTGGTACGTCCGCCGCTCGCGCCGCCGCTTCTGGAACGGCGACGCCGCGGCGCTCGCGACCCTGCACACCGCGCTGGAGACGGTGACGCGCCTGATGGCGCCGCTCGTGCCGTTCATCACCGAGCGCGTGTGGCAGGACATCGTGCGGCCGGTCGACGCCGGGGCCCCCGAGTCGGTGCACCTCGCCGACTGGCCGGTGTCGCATAGCGCGCTGGTCGACAAGGAACTGTCCGCGCAGATGCGGCTGGTGCGGCGGCTGGTCGAGCTGGGCCGGGCGACCCGCGCCGACTCGGGCGTCAAGATCCGGCAGCCGCTCGGCCGCGCGCTCATCGGCGCGCAGGGCTGGGACGCGCTGTCCGACGAGCTGCGCGCGCAGATCGCCGAGGAGCTGAACGTCGTCTCGCTGGCGTCCCTCTCGGACGCGGGCGGCGACCTGGTGGAGTTCTCCGCCAAGGGCAACTTCCGGGCGCTGGGCAAGCGCTTCGCCAAGGAGACGCCGAAGGTGGCGGGCGCCATCGCGGCCGCCGACGCGGCGGAGCTGTCCGCCGCGCTCAAGGCATCCGGCACCGCGACGGTGCTGCTGGACGGCGCCCCCGTGGAGGTGTCCGCGGACGAGGTGATCATCACCGAGACGCCGCGCGAGGGCTGGGCGGTCGCGAGCGAGGCGGGCGCGACGGTGGCGCTCGACCTGCACCTGACCGACGAACTGCGGCTCGCGGGTACGGCGCGCGAGGCGATCCGGCTCATCCAGGAGGCCCGCAAGACCTCCGGCTTCGACGTCGCGGACCGCATCGCGGTGTGGTGGAGCGCGGACGAGAGCGAGCACACCCAGTCGGCGCTGCTGGCCCACGGCCCGCAGATCGCCGAGGAGGTGCTGGCACTGCAATTCGCCGAGGGCGCGCCGGAGGACGAGGAACTGCCGCTGCACGGCGACGAGGGCCTGGGGCTGCGGTTCTGGCTGCGGCGGATCACCTGATTCGACGACCCCGACCGTGGGGGGGGGGGGGGGGGGGGGGGGGGGGGGGGGGGGG
>NZ_JBPKBH010000007.1:269102-280384 GCF_051388915.1 Yinghuangia sp. YIM S09857
TTGTCCGAGAACCCCGATAATTCGGGCCTTTACTCCACTTCTCCGGCGAAGTGCTTATGCTGGCCGGTTATGACCGCCATACCGCCCCAGAGCCGGAGCTCGGCACGCGTGGAGATCGCACGCCTGTGCGACTCCGGGCTGACCGGCGACCGGCTGCTCGCGGAGGTCACCACCCGGCTGCGCGAGGTCGTGCCGTTCGACGGCTGCTTCATATCCTCGACCGACCCCGACACGCTGATGTGCACGCATCACGCCGTCACCGACGGCCTCCCGCCGTGGTTGTGCGGGCCGTTCTTCCACAACGAGTTCCTCGACGACGACTACAACAAGTTCGCCGACCTCGCCCGCATGCCCTCGGGCGTCCGTACGCTCGGCGAGGCCACCGGCGGACACCTCGGCCGCAGCGCCCGCTACGTCGACATCAACTCGGCGCTCGGTTTCGGCCACGAGGCGCGCATCGCCTTCACGGTCGGCGACCGCACGTGGGCCATCGGCAACCTGCTGCGCGAGACGGGCAGCAGCGACTTCTCCGAGGCCGAGCGCCAGTTCCTCGCCGTCGTCTCCGAGGACATCGCCCGCGGCATGCGCACGGCGGTGCTCGGCGAGCGCGAGCCGGAGGTCCTGGCCCCCGACGCACTCCCGGCCGGCCCCGGCGTCGTCGTCTTCGATGCCGAAGGCCGCCTGATCAGCGCCACCGACGAGGCGGCCGCGTGCCTGCGGAGCATCGACCCCCGTACGCCCACCTCCGGCGCCGCCACCCCCTTCGGCTTCCCGCTGCCCCTCGCCGCCTCCATGCTCGTCGCCCGGGCCCGCGCCCACGCCGCCGGCCGCGGCGCACCCCCGGCCAGCGTCCGCCTGCGCACCCGCAACGGCGCCGGACTGCGCCTCCAGGCCGCGTGCACCCGTACCTCCGACGGCACCCCGGGCGGCACCGCCCTCACCATCGCCCCCTCCGCGGCCGCCGAACTCGCCCCCACCGCCGTCGGAGAGTACGACCTCTCCCGCCGCGAACAGGCCGTCACCGCCTACCTCACCCGAGGCTTCGCCCCCGCCGACATAGCCGCCCATCTCGGCCTGGCCGCCGAAGCCGTCGACCTCGACGTCCGCACAGTCCTCGAAAAAACCGCCTCCGCCACCCCCGGCCAACTCACCTCCCGCATCTTCACCGACCACTACTACCCCACCCACAACGCCGGCTGCCGCCCCCTCTTGGCCGCATAACCCCGGCTGCCATCGAACCGGCCCGCACTCGAATCCACAGCAGCCCACCGGCACAATGACGTGGCATTGCCGGGCCACAAGGTCACGGCGACCGGGGGAAACCGCGCGCCGGCTGTCGCCCCTCGTCAATCGCGGGATACGGCGCCCGGGGGAAAGCATGCGTGCAGCTCGCCCACATCGCACCACGTTGTCGGTGGCGGCACTACTCGTTCTGATAATCGCCGCGGCACTACCGACCACACCCGTCGCCGCCACGGCTCCCGCCGTCGGGACCGCTCCGCTCCGAGATCAGCCGGTGCAGGCACCCGTGGCCCAGGTATCCGCGGTGGGCTCCGCACCCGTCAAGGTCATGTCGTACAACGTGTGCGGCGGCGCGGTCTACGGAACGGTGTGCACCACCCCCGGCGAGACCACAGCGCGCGCGGAGGCGGTACGCGCGCTCACCGAGGCCAAGCAGGTGCAGATCGTCTTCCTCTCCGAGATCTGCCACGCACAGTTCGACGCATTGGTCGGGCCGATGTCCACCCTCGGCCACCGCGGCACCTACATCGAGACCGGCACCATCGACAAGTGCCGGGGAGGCGTCCCGGGGCGCAGCGACAGCCACGGACTGGCCGTGTTCGGCACCGGCATCGCCGCGCAACCGCAAACGCAGGTCTTCGACTTCGGCGAGAAGTCCGGTGGGGACTGGAACAAGATGCTGTGCGTCGATACGACGCTGATGACACGTACCGTCAAGGCCTGCACACTCCACCCGAGTCCCTACCTGGAATCCGAGCAGTGCCCCGAGGGATCGGCGCTGCCCAAGTGCTGGGGAACTCCCGCGGACCGAACTGTTCGCGCGGCACGGCAGGCCCTGGACCCGTGGACCGCGGCGGGTGTACCGGTGATCTTCGGCGGCGACCTCAACCTTGAGCCGAATGCGCCGGGGATGGACAACTTCTACACCCACAGCGGGGGTTCCGGGCACTTCGTGGAGGCAGACGAAGCCGGTGCGTGCCCCACCGATGTGGCCAGGTGCCGCGATGGTCAAATGACGTACGACATCGGTCTCGGCAGCGCGTCGAAGATCGACTACGTCCTTTTCGACGACCGCAATTTCACCGCGGTGGGTGCCGAAGTGGTGCCCAGCCCGGTGTCGTTGTCCGACCACGGCGCCCTCATCGGCGGCGCGCGCTGGACCGCTTGCGGTGATCCGGCCGCGCTGCCTGGTAGCGCGAACCCGTGCGGAGGCGAGACGGGGTCGACGCGACACGCGGACTTCGACGGAGATGGTCGCGAGGACATCGCCGCGTTGACCGACGACGGGGCGGGCACCAGCAGTCTGTGGTGGTGGCGTGCCCTCCCGACTGGATCGTTCGCGCCGCCCGCCCGCGCCTGGCAGAGCGCTCCGGGGATGTTCACGTGGGGTCGCGCCAAGGTGTTGGCCGGGGACTTCACCGGAGACGGCAAGGCCGACATCGGAGTGCTCTACAACCAGGGCGGCCACCCGGACGGCGCCCGAGAGACCGCGCTGTGGACTTTCACCGCGACCGGCTCGGGGTTCGCGGCACCGGTGAAGGTGTGGGACAGCACGACCTGGGGCAGTTGGACCTGGGCCTACAGCAAGCCCGTCGCCGCGGACTTCACGGGCGACGGCAAAGCGGACCTCGCGGTGGTGTACGACGGGTCCCCCGGCGGCTCGTACCCTGCCGAGACGCGCATGTTCACGTTCGCATCGACCGGCGCGGGGTTCGCGGCGCCGACGATCACCTGGAACAGTGCCGGTAAAGGCAGTTGGACGTGGGCGTACAGCAAGCCCGTGGCCGGGGACTTCACCGGAGACGGCAAGGCCGACCTCGTCATCCACTACGACGACGCCCCCGGCACCGGCGTGACGGGAGCCTCGTCGCTGCGGCTCTTCTCCTCTATGGGAACGGCTTTCGCCGAACCCACGACCGCCTGGCAGACCCCGGTGAACGGCAGCTTCCGCTGGCCCTATGGCAAGCCCGTGGCCGCCGACTTCGACGGAGACGGCAAGACGGATGTTGGGGTCTTGTACAACGGCAGCCCGGAGAACACGTACCCGCGAGTCACCCGCTTTTTCGCCTTCATGTCGACAAGCGCGGCTTTCGCTGAACCGCGACAGCTCTGGGACAGCACCGGCCAGGGTAGCTGGACGTGGGCGAGCAGCAAGCCAGTGGCCGGGGACTTCACGGGCGACGGCAAGGCCGATCTCGCGGTCGCGTACGACCAAGGCGCGGAGGGCACAGCCCTGTGGGTGCTGCCGTCCAACGGCATGGCGTTGGCGGCGCCGACGAAGTGGTGGGATTCGGGAGCATGGAACGCGGTCACGGGCAAGCAGGTGGCCGGCGACTTCGACGGCGACGGCCGAACCGACATAGCCGTGCTGCACGACGGCGGCCTGGACGAAAACAACGCGAACCACAGCAGCGCGTGGGTGTTCCGGGGCACCGCCGACGGCCGGTTCGGCCCGGCCACGCGGGTCTGGGACAGCGGTCCGCGGTGGACCTGGACGAGCAGCACACCGTTGGCAGGCGACTTCGACCGTGACGGCAAGGCGGACCTGGCCGTGCTGTACCACGTCGACGCGGACGAGACGGTGCTGTACACGTTCCGTTCGACGGGGACGGGCTTTGAACCGGTGGCACGTGCCTGGGAGGGCAACGGGTGGAACGCCAACCTGCTACAGCCCCTCGTCGCCGACTTCACGGGTGACGGCGACCTGGACATCGCGCTGCTGGGATCGCAGGGCACAACGCATGACGGAATGTGGCTGCTCACCGGCACAACCGCCGGATTCGCACCGCCGATTCCGGTGGGTCAGGCTCCGACCGACAGGGTGTGGCAGCGTGTCCATTCCCGGCCGGTCGCCGGGGACTTCACCGGGGACGGCCGGGCGGATGTTGCGGGTTGGGTGAAGTGCGGCGGGGCGGCGCAGGGCTGTGACGGGGTGCCGGACGAGTTGGTGGTGTTCGTTTCGGGTGCGGACGGCAGTCTGACGGCCGGGCCGGAGGTCGGAGGGACGCGGGCGGACGCGCTTGTGGTGGTGCCGGGGTCGGGTTCGGCAGGGGGATACCTTGCGATGCTGCGACAGGTGGCGGGCTCGACCGCGCTTGTGGAGGTCTCTGCGACGGACGGTTCGACCACGCTGTTGGCGTCCCACCCGGGGATTTGGTCGCCTGGTGGGAATCCGCTGCTGGCGGGGGACTTCGATGGGGACGGGGCGGTTGAACTCGGTGCCTTTGGTGGGGACTCCAAAGGCGGCGGGATAGGGCTCTGGGTCTTTTCCGCGGACGCCTTCCTCGGCGACGGGCCTCGGCAGGCCGGAGGATTCGTGTGGGGGGCACTCAGCATGGTGTGAGCGGGAGGGCACTGATCGCGCGGCGGCCGTTCGGAACGTTGTGGTGGACCGTGGCGGCAAGTCGCAGGACCTGCACCGGACTTTCCCGGCAAATGGCCTGGAGGTGGCTGCGCGGATCAACTGGCCGGGGGCTACCACCCTTGTACGGCAGTCAATTTGTCACTAAAAGTGCCGAGGCCCGCCCCTTGGTCAGGGCGGGCCTCGGCGGGGGTACGGCGGTCCGGATACGGACGGGGTGGGTCAGTTGTCGCCGTCCTCGTCGATGAGGAAGCCGCGCATCGGCGTGGCCTGCTGCATCGGCTGCGGCTGCGGGGCCTGCGGGCGGACCGGGGCCATCTGCTGGGTCATCGGCTGGCTCATGGCGGGTGCCATCTGCTGGCCGATCGACGGCGTCATGGCCGGCGTCATCGACGACGGGACCGGAGACGACGACATCGCGGGCGGCAGCGACGCGGTGGCCGGGGTGCGAGGCGGGGCGAGCGAGTCGTCCGCCTGCGACTCCAACTGGCGCAACTGGCTGTCCAGGTACGACTTGAGGCGCGTGCGGTACTCGCGCTCGAACGCCCGCAGGTCGTCGACCTTGCGCTCCAGCGTGGCCCGGGCGCTCTCCAGCGAGCCCATCGCGACGCGGTGCTTCTCCTGCGCGTCCCGCTCCAGCGCGTCGGCCTTCGAGCGCGCGTCGCGCTCCATGCCCTCGGCGCGGGTGCGTGCCTCGCCGACGATCTTGTTGGCCTCGGAACGCGCCTCGGCGATCGCCTGGTCCGCGGTCTGCTGCGCGAGCGCGAGCACGCGGGCCGCACTGTCGCCGCCCGGGTTCGGCATCTGGCCGCCGCCGAGCTGCGGCGGGCCACCGAGCTGCGGCGGACCGCCGAGCTGGCCCTGCTGCTGCATCTGGTGCTGCTGCGGCTGGAGCTGCCCGCCCATGTGCTGGCCCGGCATCTGCTGCTGCTGCTGACCGGGGAACTGCCCGCCCTGCAACTGGTGCTGCTGTCCCTGCATCCCGCCCGGGCCAAGCTGCGGCTGTCCCTGCTGCATGCCGCCGGGGCCGAGCTGGGGCTGGCCCTGCATGGGGTGCTGGGGACCGCCGTGCATCTGCTGCGGGCCGCCCATCTGCTGCTGCGGGGGCGGCGGAACCGGGGTGGGCCCGGATATGGCGGCCGGCACAGGGGCGTCGGGGCGTTCACGCTCCTTTCGCTGCTGCGCCTGCTGCTGACTCTGCGCCGCGGCGCGCGTCGCGGCCGCGAGCTTGGCCCGCAGGTCTTCGTTCTCGCGAAGCAGGCGGGTCAGCTCCGCCTCGACCTCGTCGAGGAACGCATCGACCTCGTCCTCGTCATAGCCCTCGCGGAGACGGACGGTCGTGAACTGCTTGTTACGCACGTCCTCGGGGGTCAACGGCATTTCTTCACCTCAACGTGATCGTCGGCATCCGGACAGACCGTACCGCTTACAGCCTGCCCACGACGGAGATCAGGATGTAGACGATGATGATCAGTACGAAGAAGGACAGGTCGAGCGCTACGCCCCCGAGGCGCAGGGGAGGAATGAACCTGCGCAGCAGCTTGAGCGGTGGATCCGTGACGGAGTAGGTCGCCTCCAAGATGACGACCATGGCCCCTCGGGGTTCGTAGGACCGTGCGAACTGAAACACGTAGTCCATCACCAAGCGGAAGATCAGCAGGAACAGAAAGCAGTACAGGACGATGGTCAATACCTCGCCCGCGACGCTCATGCCTCTGCCCCCTCATACGCGTTCCCGGAAGACCCGGTTCCTCTCCTCAGTTCTCGCACCCCTCTGACATCAACCAGGGTTTCAGCTCTGGTTGAAGAACCCGCCCTCAGCGATGCGGGCCTTGTCCTCTGCTGTCACGTCGACGTTAGCAGGCGACAGCAGGAAGACTTTCTGGGTCACCCGCTCGATGCTGCCGTGAAGACCGAAGACGAGGCCCGCGGCGAAGTCGACGAGTCGCTTCGCGTCGGTGTCCTCCATCTCCGTGAGGTTCATGATGACCGGTGTGCCTTCACGGAAGTGCTCACCGATCGTACGTGCTTCGTTGTAGGTGCGGGGATGCAGCGTCGTGATGCGGTACGGCTCACGCTCGCTGACGACTTTGTGTACGGTCACCGGTGCACTGCTCTCGGGGCGGCGGTCGGGGATGGTCGACACGGTTGCCCGCTGCTCGTCGAGACCGCGCTCGACGTGCAGGGCGGGCACGGGCCGGGGGAGCTCTTCACGGCGTTCGCGGGGCTCGCGGATTTCGCGGGGTGGTTCGCGGAGTTCCTCCCGCCGCTCTTCGCGGCGCTCCGGACGCGGCTGTTCGGAGCCCCGTTCGGCACGGCCGTCCGGGCCGATGTCGTCCTCATCGTAGTCGTCGTACTCGTAGACATCGTCCTCCACGAGGCCGAGGTAGACCGCCATCTTGCGCATCGCGCCGGCCATAGTCAGGGTCCTCCATGGTGGATCGGCTGTGGGTCACCGTGGGTCGTGCGATCCACTTCATGGCGACGCTACCGGAGCAAGCGTCTGACACCGAGCACCGCAGTACCGATGCGTACATGTGTCGCCCCGGCCCCGACGGCCTGCTCGAGGTCGTTGCTCATCCCCGCCGAAACCATGGTTGCAGCCGGATGCGCTTCGCGCAGGCGGGTTGACATTTCCGCCAAAGCCTCGAAGGCGCGGGCGGGTTCCGTGCCGAGCGGGGCGACCGCCATGAGCCCGCCGAGTCGCAGGCGGGGCGCCTCGGCGATGGCGTCGGCCAGCGCCGGTACGTCGGCCGCCAGAGTTCCCCCGCGTGCCGCGTCGCCGTCCAGGCTCACCTGGATGAGGCAGGTCAACTCCCGTTCGTGGCGCGCCGCGCCGCCCGCCAGCGCGGTGACCAGGCGGGCCCGGTCGACCGAGTGCACGGTGTCGGCGTACGCGGCCACCGAACGCGCCTTGTTGGTCTGCAACTGCCCGATGTAGTGCCAGGTCAGCTCCAGGTCCGCACAGGCCTCCGCCTTGGGCGCGGCCTCCTGATCGCGGTTCTCCCCCACGTCTCTCACTCCGAGTCCGGCGAGCAGGCGGACGTCCGACGCGGGGTACGTCTTGGTCACCACGATCAGGTCGACCGCGTCACGGGCGCGTCCCGCCGCGTCGCAGGCGGCGTCGATGCGCGCCCGCACCTCCCGGAGGTTTGCGGCGAGTTCCTCGCGGCGGGCGGCAACCGCCGCCGCGCCGGGGCCGTCTGTGGGTTCCGAACTCATGTGCCCATCGTCCCCGAGGGCGGCGGGGCGGGCTCGGCCGGGGTTGCGGGCTCGGTTGCGGCGTCGGCGACAGCCGCGCCTGAGGCCGCAGTTGTGGCCGCAGGTGCGGCCCCGGGTGTGGCCGCACTTGTGGCCGGCCACACATATCCGGCGATGCGCCCGGTCTTACCCTCGCGACGGTAGGAGAAGTGGTCGGCGGACTCACGCGTACAGGTGTGCGATTTCTCACCGGGCGGTACGCCCGCGTCCGCAAGTTGCGACCAGACGCCCGCCACGATGTCGAGGGCCGAAGTGCCGTACCCCGTACGCGAACGGGCGGCCGGGATGCGCGCGGCGACCTCGTCGCACATCGCGTCGGGGACCTCGTAGCAGGGCCCGCAGACGGCCGGGCCGGTCTTGGCGACGATGCGCTCGGGCCGCGCACCCAGCTCCCGCATGGCCTCGACCGCGGCCGGAACGACCCCCGCGTACAAGCCGGGTCGGCCCGCGTGCACGGCGGCAACGACCCCCGCGACCGGGTCGGCCAGCAGGACGGGCACGCAGTCGGCCACCAGAACGGCCAGGGCGAGCCCGGGCGTTCGGGTGACGAGCGCGTCGGCCTCCGGGACCGTGCCGGACCAGGAGGCGTCCACGACGGCCGCATCGCGGCCGTGCACCTGGTCCATCCAGACCACACGTCCGGCGTCCAGCCCCAGCGCCTCGGCGACGCGGGCCCGATTGCCGTGCACGGTCCGGGAGTCGTCCCCGACGTGGCCGGCCAGGTTGAGGCTGTCGTACGGTGCCTCGCCCATTCCGCCGTGCCGGTCGGTGAAGGCGAAGCCGACGCCGCGTTCCACGGTCCGCAAGCTGAACAAGGCGACTCCCGAGGGACGAAGGGACACGGCACGGGCACCGGACGGCCGCAGTGCGCGGGACATCAGGGGGTCTGGTCGGGCAGCGGCACGCCGAACACACCCGGGAGACACGTCCCGAGCGCCGCCCGGGCCCCATCCGACGCGAGACCCGTCCACCGAACGGCGCAACGGGCCCCTACCCCCGGAGAGGTAAGGGCCCGTGTCGGCCGACTACTTCATGAACGGCGGGACGTCCAGGTCGATGTCCTCGCGCACCGGCTCGGGAACGAGCGGCGCGCGCGGCGGCGGCGGGTACTGGCTGCTCGGGCTGTCCACCGGGCCGAGGACGCTCTGCCCGCCCGGGGCGGGGGTGCGCGGCGGCTCGGGGGCGCGCTGCGGCGGCTCGGCCGGACGGCTCACCTTGCCCAACTCGCTCTTGGACGGCGGCTGTCCGCCGTCGAAGCCGGCCGCGATGACCGTCACGCGGACCTCGTCGCCGAGCGCGTCGTCGATCACCGCACCGAAGATGATGTTGGCCTCGGGGTGGGCGGCCTCGCTCACCAGTTGCGCGGCCTCGTTGATCTCGAACAGGCCGAGGTCCGAGCCGCCGGAGATGGAGAGCAGCACGCCGCGCGCGCCGTCGATGGACGCCTCCAGCAGCGGGCTGGAGATCGCCATCTCGGCCGCCGCCACCGCGCGGTCGTCGCCGCGCGCCGAGCCGATGCCCATGAGCGCCGAACCGGCCTCGGACATCACGGACTTGACGTCGGCGAAGTCGAGGTTGATGAGGCCCGGCGTGGTGATGAGGTCGGTGATGCCCTGGACACCGGACAGCAGGACCTGGTCGGCGGAGCGGAACGCGTCGAGCACGCTGACCTGGCGGTCGGAGATCGACAGCAGCCGGTCGTTCGGAATGACGATGAGCGTGTCGACCTCGTCGCGCAGCTGCGCGATGCCGTCCTCGGCCTGGTTGGCGCGGCGACGCCCCTCGAAGGTGAACGGGCGCGTGACGACGCCGATCGTGAGCGCGCCGAGATTGCGCGCGATGTTCGCCACGACGGGCGCGCCGCCGGTGCCGGTGCCGCCGCCCTCGCCCGCGGTCACGAAGACCATGTCGGCCCCCTTGAGGACCTCCTCGATCTCCTCGCGGTGGTCCTCGGCGGCCTTGCGGCCGACCTCCGGATTGGCCCCCGCGCCGAGGCCGCGGGTGAGTTCGCGGCCGACGTCGAGCTTGACGTCGGCGTCGCTCATCAGCAGCGCCTGCGCATCGGTGTTGATCGCGATGAACTCGACGCCCTTGAGACCGACCTCGATCATGCGGTTGATGGCGTTGACACCGCCACCGCCGATGCCTACGACTTTGATGACTGCGAGGTAGTTCTGGGGTGCTGCCACGCCGAAGGCCTCTCGCCTCGAGTTCCGGTCGCCACGCCGTGGTGCGGCGTGCCGACATTGCCGACCAGGGGAAGTCTCGGGACTCGGCTCGTGATGAGCCCCCGAACCCTCACCCTCAGGTATAGAGTTAGGGCCTGCGCCATACGAAAACCGCGTCAACCTGGGGCTACGCAGGACACTAGGTGCCGGAACGGCCCGGTTCAACGAACACGCCGAGCCATCCCCCCTTCTTTTTGCCGTGGTGTTTTTATCGCACCACCGCGCCCCCGGGTGACGGCGACCCCGTCACACCCCCGCTCCGGATCCGTTCCGGACCCTCCCAGGACCCGCCGGGAGCCCTCCGCGGAACCGCCCGCGGTCCCCCGAACAGCCCTTGCGGCCGGCCCCTACAACGGGGTGTTCCGCGTCGCCGGCGCCTCGGGGACGCTGACGTCGTAGACCTTCGCCTTGATCTTCATCAGGGCGACGAGCACCTCGGCCTTGCGCGGGGAATCCCCCGCCCCGCCCCACATCACCACGACCCCGTCGTCCAGGGTCATGACGATGTCGTCCCTCGTCCGCGCGGTGATGTCGCGGACTCTGGGGGCGACGCCGGGCGGCAGCGCGCCGATGACCCCCACGACTCCGCGCAGTGTCCTGTCGTCCACCGTGGCGGGATCCGCGTTGACCACCGGCACCCCCTGCGGCGCCGCGTCCACGGTACCGAACCGTACGCCGGTTTTGTCGATCTCCGCGAAACGCCCGGAATCCGGCATCACCGCGGCGACTTGACGTTCCGTCACCCGGATCTTGACGGTATGCGGCCAGTCCCGCGTGACGCTCACCGACGCGACGCGTGGCAGGGCCGCGACCCGCCGCTCGATCGCCCCGAGGTCGACGCGCGCGAGCGGCCTGCCGACCGGCACCTTGGCTGCGCCCGTGATCTGCGCGGGGGTCAGCACCGCCGTGCCGTGCACCGACACCTTCTCGGTGTCGAACAGCGGCGAGTACCTGACGGTGCCCCACGCACCGCCCGCGAGGACCAGGACGACGAGGATGACGACCGCCGGGCGGAGGTTCGTCCAGCGGCGCCCCGTACGGGACTTGGCGGCTCTCCCCGGCCTGTCGGGCCCACCGCCCGATCGCCCGGCGCCCGGCAACCGACCGCGGACCCGGGCCCACCACGAGGCGTTCCGGGACGCACCCGACCCGGCGGGCCGCGGGGGGGGGGGGGGGGGGGGGGGGGGGGG
>NZ_JBPKBH010000007.1:280573-286957 GCF_051388915.1 Yinghuangia sp. YIM S09857
ACTCCTCGGGCTGCGGCCCTCGGGCCGGCGGTCCTGCGGACCGCGCGACACGGTCAGCTGCGCGCCGCCGCGATCGCCTCGTGCACCATGCGCACCAGCGTCTCGTCGGCGTCCCGGCGTCCGAACTCGGCCGCCGCGCGCCCCATCGCGTACAGGCGCCCGGGGTCGGTGAGCACCGGCACCACGTTCGCGGTGATCCACTCCGGGGTCAGATCGGCGTCGTCGACCAGCAGGCCCCCGCCGGCCTTGACCACCGGCTGGGCGTTCAGCCGCTGTTCGCCGTTGCCGATCGGCAGCGGCACGTAGGCGGCGGGCAGCCCGACGGCCGACAACTCGGCGCAGGTCATCGCGCCAGCGCGGCACAGCACCATGTCGGCCGCGGCGTACGCGAGGTCCATCCTCTCCACGTACGGCAGCACGACGTACGGAGGCGCGCCGGGCGGCGGGGTGATCGTCAGCTCGTTGTTCGGGCCCGCCGCGTGCAGCACCTGGACGCCGGCCGCGAGAAGCTGCTCGGCGGTCCCCGCCAGCGTCTCGTTGAGGCGCCGGGCACCCTGCGACCCGCCGAACACCAGCAGCGTCGGCCGCATCGGGTCGAGCCCGAACGCCGCCCGCGCCTTCTCGCGCTCGCCCTCGCGGTCGAGCGTGGCGATGGCGCGGCGCAGCGGGATGCCGATGTAGCGGGCGTTGCGCAGCTTGCTGTCGGGGGTGCTGACCGCGACGAAGTGCGTGTAGCGCGCTCCGATCTTGTTGGCCAGCCCGGGCCGCGCGTTGGCCTCGTGCACCACGATCGGGATGCCCTGGCGCTTCGCCGCGAGGTACCCGGGCAGCGCGACGTACCCGCCGAAGCCGACCAGGACGGACGCGCGGGTGCGCTCCAGCACCGCGGCGGCCTCGCGGATCGTGCCGCGCAGCCGGCCGGGGACGGTCATCAGCTCGGGGGTGGGCTTGCGCGGCAACGGGACCGCCGGGATCAGCGCCAGCTCGTAGCCGCGGGCCGGGACGAGCTTCGTCTCCAGGCCTTTGGACGTGCCCAGCGCGGTGATGCCCACATCGGGGTTCTCCCGCCGCAACGCATCAGCGAGGGCGAGGGCCGGCTCGATGTGCCCGGCGGTTCCCCCGCCGGCGAGGACGACATGCACCTGTTTCACCGCTCCCTGCGCGGCAGGATCCGCGCGAACGCACGGCGGACCGCCCCGGGACCCTGGGCCGCGAGCTGCTTCTGCGCTCCTGGTTCGGTACGGGCGAACGAGAGCAGCATGCCCACGGCGAACATGGTCGGAAGCAAGGCGGAGCCTCCGTAGGACACCAACGGCAAGGGCACACCGGCGATCGGCAGGAGACCGAGCACCGCACCGATGTTGATCGTGGCCTGGGCCGTGATCCACGCGGTGGCGCCCCCCGCGGCAAGCCGTACGAAGGGGTCCTTCGTGCGGCCCGCGACGCGGATACCCGCATAGCCTAGAGCCGCGAAGAGGGTGAGTACCGACAGCGTCCCCACCAGTCCCAGTTCCTCGCCGATCACGGCGAAGATGAAGTCGGTGTGGGCTTCGGGCAGGGTGCCCCATTTCTCATAGCTCGTTCCGATTCCGCTGCCGAACAACCCGCCGGTCGACAGGGCGTAGATGCCGTGCGCGGCCTGGAGGGTTTCACCCTGCGGGTCGGAGAACGGGTCGAGGAACGAGCTGAACCGGGCCGCCCGGTGCGGCTTCATGAGCACGAAGACGGTGGTCAGGAGGGCCGCGGCGCCCAACGCGAGGACGAACAGCCGCCCCGGCGCCCCGGCCACCCACAGCAGCGCCAGCACGACCACCGTGATGATCATCGCGGTGCCCATGTCACCGCCCATCATCACCAGGCCGAGCACCAGCAGCGCGCCGGGGAACAGCGGGATGAACAGGTGCCGCCACTGGCCCAGCAGCCGCTGCTTGCGGGTGAGCAGGTCGGCGCCCCACAGCACCAGGCCGAGCTTGGCGAACTCGGACGGCTGGATCTGGAACACCCCGCCCAGCGCGATCCAGTTGCGGTTGCCGTTGACCTCCATACCGACGCCCGGCACGAGAACCAGGCACAGCGCGCCGATCGCGCCGAGCAGCAGCGGGTAGGCGAGCATGCGGTACGCCCGCACGGGCAGCCGGGCACCGAGCCACATCAGCGGCAGCCCGATGCCGATCGCGATGGCCTGCTTGAGGAAGACCGCGCTGAAATCGCCGTACGTGACGCGCGAGAAGATCTGCGACGCGGACAGCACCATGACCAGGCCGAGCACCGACAGCAGCAGCCCGGCGCCGAGCAGCAGGTAGTACGACGCCAGCGGCCGGTCGAGCGCCCGCCGCAGGTCGCGCATCCGCGACTGCTCGGGCCCCCCGCCGCCGGAGTCGCGGGCGGCCGGGACCGAGGCGTCGCCGCGCGCCCTTCCCCATCGCATGGCGGGCCGCTGCGCGCTCTTGCGTGCCTCCTGTGTCGCCCCGGGCATGGGTGGGCCGCCCCGTCAGGAAACGTCGCCGGAGAGCCTGTGCACCGCCTCGGCGAACGCGTCGCCGCGCGCACCGTAGTTGCTGAACATGTCCATCGAGGCACACGCCGGGGCGAGGAGCACGGTGTCCCCCGGACGGGCCAGTTCCGCCGCCTTGCGCACCACGAGATCCATGGCCCCAGTGTCGGTCGCGTCGACCTCGGATACCGGGACATCGGGGGCGTGTCGCGCCAGTGCGTCCCGGATCACAGCGCGGTCGGCGCCCATCAGCACGACGCCGCGCAGGTGGCCGCGGGCGTCCGCGACGAGTTCGTCGAAGGACGCGCCCTTGGCCAGCCCCCCGGCGATCCACACCGTGGACGGGTACGCCGCAAGCGACGCCGCCGCGGCGTGCCCGTTTGTGGCCTTGGAGTCGTCGATGTACGCGACGCCGCCGACGGTGGCGACGTGCGCGATGCGGTGCGCGTCCGGCCGGAAGGCCCGCAGGCCCTCACGGACCGCCTCCGGGCCGACGCCGTAGGCGCGCGCGAGCGCGGCGGCGGCCAGGGCGTTGGCGACGTTGTGCGGAGCGGTCGGCACCACGTCGGCGACCTCGGCCAGTTCCGCGGCCTCGGTGCGCGTGTCGGCCACGAACGCCCGGTCGACCAGCAGGTCTTCCACCACCCCGAAGCCGCTGGGGCCGGGGGCGCCGAGGCCGAAGGCGATCGCCCGGCAGCCCTCGGTGACGTCCGCCTCCCGGACCAGTTCCTCGGTCGCGGGGTCGGCGAGGTTGTAGACGCACGCGACCTCGGCACCGGCGAAGATCCGGCCCTTGTCGGCGGCGTAGGCCTCCGCGGAGCCGTGCCAGTCCAGGTGGTCCGCGGCGATGTTGAGGACGGCCGCGGCCCGCATGCGCGGGGCGTCGGAGCCCTCGTGCCACGGGCTGAGCCAGTGCAGTTGGAAGCTGGACAGTTCGAGGGCGAGGACGTCGTACGCCTGGCCGCCCCGCTCGTCGCGGGCCAGCACCGCGTCCAGCACCGGCGTCCCCACGTTGCCGACCGCCTCGGCGCGCAGCCCGGCGGCGGTCAGGATGCTCGCGAGCATGCGCACGGTGGTGGTCTTGCCGTTGGTGCCGGTGATGGCGAGCCAGGGCGCGGCGCCTTCGCGTGGGCGGACCCGCCACGCGAGTTCGACGTCCCCCCAGACCGGGATCCCGGCCTCGGCGGCGGCCGCGAACAGCGGCGAGTCCGGGCGCATGCCGGGCGAGGTCACGACGACGTCGACGCCGTCGGGCAGCGTGGCGTCGTCGCCGAGGCGCACGGTCGCGCCGATGGCCTCCAGGTCGGCGGCGCGGGTGCGTGCGTGCGCGTCGTTGGCGGCGTCCACCACGACGACGCGCGCGCCCAGTTCGCGCAGCGCGCGGGCGGCCGAGGCGCCGGAGATCCCGGCGCCGACGACGCATGCGGACAGTTCGCCCCAGGGAGCGTCCAGGTGGTTGAACCCGCCGAGATCGAGCGCCGCCGCGCGGTGGTCCGGCAGGGGGCGTTCGTCTGTCATCTGGCGGTCACCCGTCACTTGGCCGTCACCCAGCCCGCGTAGAAGATGCCGATGCCGAGGATCACGCAGAGGCCCGCGATGATCCAGAAGCGTACGACGATGAGTACTTCGGGCCAGCCTTTCAGCTCGAAGTGGTGTTGCAGCGGAGCCATGCGGAAGACGCGCTTGCCGGTCATCTTGAAGAAGCCGACCTGGATGATGACGGACAGCGAGATGATCAGGAACAGGCCGCCGAGCAGCGCGGACAGCAGCTCGGTCTGGGTGCAGATCGCCAGGCCGGCCAGCGCGCCGCCGAGGGCGAGGGAGCCGGTGTCGCCCATGAAGATCTTGGCCGGCGAGGTGTTCCACCACAGGAACCCGAAACAGGAGCCCATCATCGCGGCGGCCACGATCGCGAGGTCGAGCGGGTCGCGTACGTCGTAGCACGCGGCGCTCGCCGACGCCTCGAAGGCGCAGCTCTGCCCGTGCTGCCACACGCCGATGAAGGTGTACGCGCCGAAGACGATCACCGACGCGCCGGTGGCGAGGCCGTCGAGCCCGTCGGTCAGGTTGACGCCGTTGGAGTGCCCGGCGATCAGGATGTACGCCCACACCACGAAGAACACCGGCGTCAGGTTGAGCGCGGTGTCCGTCACGAACGACAGGTGTGTCGACGCGGGTTCGAAACCGCGGTCGTTGGGGAACTGAAGGGCCAGGATCGCGAAGGAGATGCCGACGAAGGACTGGCCCGCCAGCTTGGCCTTGGCCCGCAGGCCCAGGCTGCGCTGCTTGACGATCTTGATGAAGTCGTCGACGAAACCGACGAGTCCGAGGCCGGCCATCAGGTACAGCACGAGGATGGCCGACGCCGTCGGCCGCTCCAGCGTGATGGCCTTGGCCCCCGCGTACCCCAGCAGTGCGGCCAGGATGATGACCGCGCCGCCCATCGTCGGGGTGCCGCGCTTGCTGTGGTGGCCCTGCGGGCCGTCGTCCCGGATGAGCTGGCCGTAGCCGCGCTTGACCAGGATGCGAATCGCGAGCGGTGTGCCGATGAGCGACAGCACCAGGGCGATTCCACCGGAGAGCAGAACCGCCCTCACCGGCGCACCTCCCCGGCGGCCGCCGCGCCTTCGGCGCCGCCCGTGCCGCCTGCCCCGCCCGCGCCGTCCGCTCCGTCGTCCAGCAGGGCGAGGGCGACGCGCTCCAGCGCCGCACCGCGCGACGCCTTCACCAGCACGACGTCGCCCGCGCGCAGCTCGGACCGCAGCAGGTCGACGGCCGCCTGCGTGTCGGGTACCAACACCGACTCCTCACCCCAAGAACCCTCGTTCTTCGCCGCAATGTCCATCCACGCGGCCTCCCTGCCCCCTACCGCCACCAGGCGGCCGATGTTCAGCCGCACCGCGAGGCGGCCGATCGCGTCGTGCTCGGCCAGCGAGGCGTCGCCCAGTTCGCGCATTTCCCCCAGCACCGCCCACGTACGGCGGCCGCCGGCCATCGCCGCGAGCGCCTTGAGTGCGGCACGCATCGAGTCGGGGTTGGCGTTGTACGCGTCGTTGACCACCGTCACGCCGTCGGCGCGTTCGGTCACTTCCATGCGCCAGCGCGACACGGACCCGGCCCCGCCGAGCGCGGCCGCGATCTCGCCGACGCCCATGCCCAACTCGCGTGCCACCGCCGCGCAGGCGAGGGCGTTGGCCACGTGGTGCTCACCGTACAGGCGCAAGATCACCGGTGCATCGCCGTCCGGTGTGCGGAGTGTGAAGGAGGCGCGTCCGGTTGAGTCGAGTCGTACGTCTTGGGCGCGGATGTCCGCACTCGCCCCCTCGCCGAAGAACACCACGCGGGCGCGCGTGCGTTCGGCCATCGCGCGCACCAGCGGGTCGTCGGCGTTGAGCACCGCGACGCCGTCGGCCGGCAGCGCCTCCACCAGCTCGCCCTTGGCCTTGGCGATGGTCGCCCGGTCGCCGAACTCGCCCAGGTGGGCCGTGCCGACGTTGAGCACGACGCCGACGCGCGGCGGTACGACGCCGCACAGGTAGGCGATGTGGCCGACGCCGCGGGCACCCATCTCCAGCACGAGGTGACGGGTCGTCAGCTCGGCGGACAGCGCGGTGAGCGGCAGCCCGATCTCGTTGTTGAACGACCCGGGCGGCGCGATGGTCTCGCCGGCGTGCGCGAGCACCTGGGCGATCAGGTCCTTGGTGCTGGTCTTGCCGGACGAGCCGGTGATGCCCACCACGGCGGTCTGCGGCAGGCGGTCGGTGACGTGCCGCGCGAGGCGGCCCAGCGCCTCGACGACCGCGCCGGTCCCGTCCGTCGCCGCGTCGCCCGCGGTCTCGTCCACGACGATCGAGGGCACGCCGGTCTCGCGGGTCGCGAGCACCGCGACG
>NZ_JBPKBH010000007.1:287164-294340 GCF_051388915.1 Yinghuangia sp. YIM S09857
CGGTGATCAGCGCCTCGGGGTCCGCGCCCCCGGCAAGCCGCCCGCCGACGGCCGCGGCGGCGTCGGCGAGTTTCGTGGCAATCACTGTTCGGTCTCCTCAAGCGGCGACTCGGACGGCGCCACGGCGCGGTCGCCCGCGGCGGCGTGCGCCGCGCGATCGGTGGTCGGGGCGGAAGCGGGGCCCGGGGTGCGTCCGGCGGTCGCAGCGGGGTCGGTGGTCGTGGCGGCGTCGGTGGTCGGAGCGGCCCGGCCGGGCCGGACGGCCCCGTCGGACGGGTCGGCCGCGCCGGGCGGGACGGCGTCGATCCTCCCACCGGCACCCGGTGCGCGATCGGGCGCCCCGGGAGCGGTGCCTGCGGACGCTCCGCCGCCGAGCCGCGGGTCGCGCTCAAGGCGGCGGCGCAGCGCGGCGCGCAGTTCGACGCGGTCGTCGAACGGGCGCACCTCGTCGCCGATCTTCTGGCCCTGCTCGTGGCCCTTTCCCGCGACGACCACGACGTCGCCCGGCTCCGCGCGGTCCACCGCCCACTCGATCGCGGCGGCGCGGTCCGGCTCGACCACGAGTTCGCCGTGCGGCTCCGGAGCTCCCGAGGCGCCCTCGACCATCTCGCCGAGGATCGCCATCGGATCCTCCGAGCGCGGGTTGTCACTGGTCAGGACCGCGACGTCGGCGAGGCGCACGGCCGCCGCGCCCATCAGCGGGCGTTTGCCGCGGTCGCGGTCGCCGCCGCAGCCGAGCACCACGTACAGCCGGTTCGCGGTGACCTCGCGCAGCGCGCCGAGCAGCGTCTCGACCGCGTCCGGGGTGTGCGCGAAGTCGACGACCGCGGTGAAGGGGGCGCCCTCGTCGACGCGTTCCATGCGGCCGGGCACGCCGGGGACGGCGGCCACCCCGGCGACCGCGACGTCCACCGGGATCCCGGCGGTGACGAGCGCGACGACGGCGAGCGCGGCGTTGGCGATGTTGAACGGGCCGGGCAGGCGCACGGACGCGTCCGCCTTCACGCCGTCGGGGCCGACCAGCCGGAAGCGGCTGCCGTCGGGGCCGAGTTCGGCGTCCTCGACGCGCCAGTCGGCGCCGGGGGCGCCGGACGGGGACACCGTCGCGATCGGGATGGCCGATGCCTCCGCGACGGCGCGGCCGTACTCGTCGTCCACGTCGACCACGCCCGCACGCGCCCGCCGAGGGGTGAACAGGTCGGCCTTGGCCCGGAAGTACTCCTCCATCGTGCCGTGGAAGTCCAGGTGATCCTGCGTCAGGTTGGTGAACAGCGCGACGTCGAACACCGTGCCGTCCACCCGGCCCATCGCGAGGGCGTGGCTGGAGACCTCCATCGACACGGCGGTCACGGCGTTCTCCGCCATCGCGCCGAACAGCGCCTGGAGGTCCGGGGCCTCGGGCGTCGTCATGGAACTGGACACCACCACGTCGCCGATCCGGGTCTCGACCGTGCCGATCAGACCCGTGGCGTGCCCGGCCGCGCGCAGGCCGCCGTCGAGCAGGTAGGCGGTGGTGGTCTTGCCGTTGGTGCCGGTGACCCCGAAGAGGGTCAGCGCGCCACCCGGATGGTCGTAGACCCATGCGGCCGCCTCGCCCAGGCGGGAGCGCGGGTCGTCGACCACGACGACCGGCAGGCCCGCGGCGCGGGCCCGTTCCGCGCCGTCCGGATCGGTCAGCACGGCGGCGGCGCCGAGACCGGCGGCCTGGGCCGCGAAGTCGGCGCCGTGCGCGCGGGAGCCGGGCAGTGCCGCGTACAGGTCGCCGGGGCGTACGGCACGGGAGTCGTGGGTCACGCCGGTGAGCACGACACCGGCGGGTGCGGGCTCCCCGGCCGTCCCCGCCGGGCCGGGGTCCGCCCCGAGGAGGTCGTACAGGCCGGACAACGGTCGGGGGCGCACGCGGGCGGGACGGCGGAGAACTCGATCGGGCACGGCGGTGAGGCTACCTGCTTTTGCGGGCTGTCGAAGCACGCCGGGCACGGCCCCGACGCCGCCGCCGGGAGCCGTCACCGCTTCCACTCCACGGGGATCTCGGGCGACTCCGTCCCGGCGGGCGGGATCTTGCGGGTCTGGAGCGCGAAAGACATGACGTCCTTGAAGACGGGCGCGCACAGGGTGCCGCCCCACTTGCCGTTGACCGGCGCCTGGATGGTCACCGACACCACGATCTGCGGGTTCTCGGCGGGCGCGAAACCGATGAACGACGAGGTGTAGCCGTTGTAGCCGCCGACCTTCGGGTCCACCCGGTTGGCCGTGCCGGTCTTCCCGGCGACCCGGTAGCCGGGGATCTGCGCCTTGTTGCCGGTGCCTTCGTCGTCGGCGACGACGGACTCCATCATGTCGGCCACCGTCCGCGCGGTCTCGGGGCTGACGACCTCGGTGCGCTGCGGCGCGGGGGCCGGGCGGACCTTGCCGTCGGGGCCGGTGGTGCCCTTCACGAGCGTAGGGTTGATGCGCACGCCGCCGTTGGCGATGGTCTGGAACACGCTGGTGGCCTGGAGCGAGTTGAGCGAGAGGCCCTGGCCGAACGGGATGGTGTACTGCTGCGCACCGTCCCACTTCTGCGGGGGCGGGAGCAGGCCTGCGGTCTCGCCGGGGAAGCCGATCCCGCTCTTCGAGCCCATGCCGAACTTGCGCAGGTACTCGTCGAGCTTCACGTTGGCGGCGGCCTGGTCGTGGCCGAGCTTCTCGGCGGCCAGGATCGTGCCGATGTTGCTGGACTTGGCCAGCACGCCGTTGAGCGTCAGGTACCACGTGCCGTGGTCGACGTCGTCGTGGAAGACACGGTCCGCGCGTGGCAGCGTCCCGGGCACGATGACCTGGGTCTCGGGCCCCGCCTTGCCCTCCTGGATGACCGCGGCCATGGTCATGACCTTGCTGGTGCTGCCGGGCTCGTACGCCTCCTGCATCGCGCGGTTGCCCATGTCGGCGGGGTTGGCGGCGCCGAGGTTGTTCGGGTCGAAGCCGGGGGCGGTGGCCATCGCGAGGACTTCGCCGGACTTCACGTCCTGGACGACCACCGTGCCGCTCTCGGCGCCGGCTTCGGCGACCTTTTGGGCGATCATCTGCTCGGCGTACCACTGGATGTTGCGGTCTATGGTCAACTGCACGTTGTCACCGGCGACGGCGTCCTTGCCCTTTTTCCCGGCGGTGGGGATCTGGCGCCCGAGGGAATTCTCGTACGTGACACTGCCGTCGCGCCCCGCGAGCTGCTTGTCGAGGGCGAGTTCGAGGCCGCCGGCGCCCTTGTCCGAGGCGTTGACGAATCCGACGAGATTCGCGGCGACCGAACCGGCGGGGTAAATCCGCTTGCTGTGCGGGCTGGCGTAAATGCCGACGAGATCGTCGCGCTTCTCGTCGGAGAGTTTCTTCTGCGCCTCCTTGATACGGGTCCACACGGCGGGGTCGACCTGCTTGGCGAGAACCACGTAACGGGATTTCGGCGTCCGCAGTTGTTCCTCGATCTTGACGGGGTCACCGCCGACAATCGGTGCGATCGCCTGTGCCGTCGCGGTGGGGTTGTACTGCTGCACCTGCGTCGGATCGGCGGTGATGTCGTACGCGTCGACCGACGTCGCGAGGGTCACGCCGTTCGCGTCGACAATGGTGCCGCGATCGGCCGGCAGGCGAACCGTCTGCATACGCAGGCTATTTGCGTCGGCCGCGTATGCGGAGGCGTCGAGCGCCTGCAACTGGACAATGCGACCGACGAAGAGCGTCAGCACGATCCCGAGCCCGATGAGCCCGAAACGCAGCCGTCGCTTCGGGTCGCCGAGACGCAGCGTCCGCACCCGAACGGGCCCACGCCGCACCTCCCGCGGCACCGCCTCCCGCTCCCGCCGGACTTCCCGCCGCACCGGCGGCCGTCCGGCCCCGGCCTGCGGAACACTCCGCAACCGCGGCGGCCGCCGCTCAGCGGAAGGGGACGCTCCCTCTCCCCGCACAACCCGCCGCCGCGGATCCGCAGCCCGACCGTTGCCGGGACGCCGGTCCCGCGAATCAACCGGATCGCCGCTCCGGACAGGTCCGTTCGGCCCACGCCTTTCGCCGACGGCGCGGTCGCTGTCTCGCGGTCGGCCGCCGTCGCCGGGACGTCGCGGGCGATGGGGCCGCAGTGAGGCCCCACGCGGGTCACGCGAGCCACCGGGGTCAGCTCCGTCCGACCCGCGCACGTCGCCCCCGACACCCCCGCGATCGCCGGGACGGCCGCGACGCTCACGCCTGTCCGCGTCGACGCGGTTGTCGGGACGACCGCTCGACCGGCCGCCGCTCGCGAACCGGCGCCGCGGGCTGCCTGTGCCGCCCTCTCGATCGGCGTTCCCACCCGGCGCGCCGCCGCCCGCCCGTCCGTTCGACTCCCGCGGCTCGCGCGCGCCTCCGACGGCACGGCCGTCGCGTCGCTCTCGGTCACCCCTGCCGCGCGCATCGGCGCCGGGCCTACGCGGGTCCTCCGCGAATCGGCGGGGGCGTCCTGAACCCCCACCCGCCGCACCGCCGTTCGTGTCGCCGTCGCCGCCCGCTGCGGCACGGCGCTCGTCGGCGGCAGAACGCCCCTCGCGCCGGTCCGACCCGCCGGGGCGCCCGCCGCCGACGAATCGGCGCCGCGGATCGCCGCTCCCCGCACGCCCGTTCGACCCTCGCGCGTCGCCCGACTCGCGCTCACGCGGACGAGCCGACCCCCCGCTCGGCTGCCCGCCTCCGACGAATCGGCGCCGCGGGTTGCCCGGGCCGCCGCCACCGGCCGCGCCGTCGCGATCGGAACCTCCGCCCGATGCACCGCCCGGATCGCCGCCCCCCGCACGTCCGTTCGACCCCCGCGCCGCGCGTGCGTCGCCTTCTCGGCGGCTGCGTCCGTCCCCCGCACGCCGCTCGTCCCGTCCTCCGGCTTCGCCGTCCCTCGCGCGTAGGCGGCGATCGCTCGCAGGAGTGTCGTCGCCGCGGAGCATGCGGCGGGCCCAGCCGCCCAGCGCGCCGCCGGTGTTGGCACTGCCGTCCGGGTGGCCGCTCGGTCGGCGCCGTCGCGGATCGCCGTTGTCCGTACGTCCGTTCGACCCGCGAGCCGCACCCGCACCGCCGCGTCCGGGCTCGTCGGGTCGACGCTCGCGCCCACCGCTCCCGTCGTCCGCCGGCCCAGGCGGCCTGCGCGGGTCGCCCGGGTGCCGTCCGCGCGGGCCGGTGCGACCGGTCTCGCCGCCCGCGCGGGAGCCGCCCGGGCCGTTGTCGGCCGGGCCGGCCCCGCGTTGCGTGTCCCGCGCGTCGTCGCGGGACTCGTCGTCGCCGTCGCGCCCACGCCCGTCTTGCATCTCGCTTCTCCCGACCTCACCGGCAGTCCGCCACGCACCAACCAACGCCCCCGAGCCGGGCGTCCGCCACCCGACGCGCCGTCGTGCGCGCACATCTCACGCACGCCGCACGTCCGACGACGCGCGGTTGCCGCGGCGGGTTCCGAGCGGAGCCGTACCGGCCCCGTCCCGAGCACGGGGCCGGTGGGCTCCTTCGCCGCCGCGGTCCCGAGGGCCGCGGCGAGTCGTGGGCGGCGGCGCGGTCAGCGCGGCGGCGGCGCGGTCTGGCCGGTCGGCTGCGTTGCCGGGGTCTGCTGCACCGGTGCCGTCGCGGTGGCCGGCGGGGCCGGGGTCGCGCTCGGCAGGATGGTGGGTTGCGGCGGCGTCGTCGGCAGGGTCGGCGGGGTCGGCGTCGGGGTGGGCCGCGGCGACGCCGGTTTCGGCGTTCCGAAGATCTGGCCGGTCACCGGGTCGATGAACACCGGCGTGGTCCCCGGCACCATGCCCAGCTCCTCCGCCTTGCGCGCCAGTTCGCTCGGCGCCGACACCGCTTCGAGTTCGCGGCGCAGCGCCTGTTCCTCGTCGCTGAGCCGCGCGTTCTGCTTCTTGAGCCGCGACTGTTCGAACGAGCCCTGGTTCAGCGCGGTGTTGAGCAGCAGCAGGCCCAGCAGGCCGCCGCCGAGCAGCAGCACCATCAGCAGCACGAAGGGGGTCCGCGACGTCGGCGCCCCCGCGGAACTCCGCGCCGGCGCGCGCTCCGACCGGTCGCTCGTCACGAGTCCTCCCGTACGCGCTCCGCGGCCCGCAGCCGCGCCGACGCCGCGCGCGGGTTCTGCCGGACCTCCTCCTCGGTCGCCCCCTCCGAGGCGCGCGTGAGGAGCTTCAGGGTCGGCTTGAGCTCGTCCGGCACGACCGGCAGGTCCGGCGGCGCCTTGCTGGTCGCGCCGACCGCCAGGGCCCGCTTGGTCATGCGGTCCTCCAACGAGTGGTACGACAGCACGACGATCCGGCCGCCGACCGCCAGCGCCGCGACCGCGGCCGGCAGGGCGCGCTCCAGGACCGGCAGTTCCTCGTTGACCTCGATGCGCAGCGCCTGGAACGTGCGCTTCGCCGGGTTTCCTCCGGTACGCCGGGTCGCCGCCGGAATGGCGTTCCGCACCAGGTCGACCAGCCGCGCGCTGTCCGTGAACGGCTCCCGCTCGCGCTCCCGCACGACCGTGTCGGCGATCCGGCGCGCGAACCGCTCCTCGCCGTACACCTTGAGGATCCGCGCGAGGTCCGCGGCAGGGTAGGTGTTCAGCACCTCGGCCGCGGTGATGCCCCGCGTCGGATCCATCCGCATGTCGAGCGGCGCGTCCTGGGCGTACGCGAACCCGCGCTCCGCCTCGTCCAGTTGCAGCGACGAGACGCCGAGGTCGAACAAGATGCCGTCGATGCGCGGTACGCCCAGCCGGGCCAGCACCGCCGGCAACTCGTCGTACACCGCGTGCACCGGCGTGAAGCGCTCGCCGAACGGCGCGAGGCGGCGTCCGGCCCGGGCCAGCGCCTCGGGGTCGCGGTCGAGCCCGACGAGCCGGACCTGTGGGAAGCGCGTGAGCAGCGCCTCGCTGTGGCCGCCCATGCCGAGGGTGGCGTCGACGACGACCGCGCCCGGCCGGTCCTCCAGCGCCGGGGCGAGCAGGTTGACGCAGCGGTCGAGCAGGACCGGGACGTGTGCGTGGCCGCCGCTGCCGGGGGTTCCCGGGGCGTCCGGCGCTCCGAAAGGGGACGAGGTACCGCCGGGCGCTGCGGGAGGCTTGGCGGTCGCGTTCATCTCGACCCTTTCGGTGGTGCTGCCGCGGTCGGGGCGGCGGGCTCGGGTGGCCGCCGGGCCCGGCGGCGCGCGGTCGGAGGT
>NZ_JBPKBH010000007.1:294444-315418 GCF_051388915.1 Yinghuangia sp. YIM S09857
GAGGTGCCGCGGGGCAAGACTGCCACGGATGCGGCGCGGCGCCGAGGAGGTCCGGAACGTACGTGCCGCCAGGTCCCCGCCCGCTCGTCTGGGGAAGTGACGTTCTGGCACCGGGGAAGGAGTGCCAGAAGGCTCGGAGCGGGTGGAGACCTCACGGCACGTCCGTCAGGACAGCACCTCCTCGGAGAGCTCGGCGAACGAGTCCTCCTGCGCTTCCAGGTAGACGCGCCACGCCTCGGCGTCCCAGATCTCGACCCGGGCGCCCGCTCCGATCACGACGCACTCGCGTCCGAGGCCCGCGTACGCACGAAGCGCCGGGGGGACCAGGACGCGGCCCTGCTTGTCCGGGACCTCGTCGGAGGCGCCCGCGAAGAACACCCGCATGTAGTCCCGGTGGGCCTTGGAGGCCAGCGGGGCTTCGCGCAGTTGTTCGGTGATGCGCTCGAACTCGGGGAGGGGCCACACGTAGAGGCAGCGCTCCTGCCCCTTGGTGATCACTAGGCCCTCCGCCAACTCGTCACGGAACTTCGCCGGAAGGATCAGCCGACCCTTCTCGTCCAATCGGGGCTCGTAGGTGCCCAAGAACACAGGGCACCTCCGCACCGTTCGAGTTCTTGCATTCTCACGGCCCCATTTCCCGCCACTCTACTCCACCAAACCCCACGGTCAACCCTCAGCGGCCGCGTCACACGCCCCCCAGCAGCCACAAAACCGCAGGTCGGAACGGGTGGGGCGAAGTGGAGGGCGCGTACGGCCGACTCGCACGCGCCCCCCGCATCCGGGTGGTCGCCGAGGCGATCCGCGCCACGCACCGACCGCTGCCGCCACCGCGGCGCCACCTGGGCGCGACGGCCGCCCGCGTCGCCGCGCCGACCCCTTTCCCGGCCGACCGCCCACGCGCAGCCGCAGACGATCACCGATCCGCAGGCACCCCGGGCGCGTCGGGCACCCCCTGGTCGTCTCCCGGCCCCGTTCCCGCCGCCCCGCCGTCTCCCTGCCGTCTCCCTGCCGCCGCCCCGCGGTCTCCCCACCCCCTCCGCACACGTTCGCCACCACGCGATCCGGGTACGTGATTGAACGTTCCTTCGGTGCGCCGGGCACACCGGGCCACATGCGCGGTTGCCCGTACGCCCTGCTCCCCGGCCCGCCGGGCAGGTCGGCGGCCCACACGGCCGCCGCCGTCCGGCAACGCGTCCGGTGCCCCGAAGGTGCAACCGAACAGACCGGGACCCGAGTCCTTAGCCCCGAGGCTGATTGGGTGCTTTCACCGCCGTCCGAAAACGATCACTCGACCGAGTGACACGGATGGCTGTTCACCTGTGACAATCGGCCTGTGGTCCCGTCTCGTCGGCGGGGCGTCATGGGGCAGGGAGGGCACGGGTGTCGACGTTCAACGATCAGGCCGGTCTCAAGGAGCTGGCGGCCACCGCCGCGCGCATCCGGGGGGCCATGGAGAGCGTGATCGAAGGCAAGCCCGAGGTGGTGAGGCTGGCACTGACCGTGCTGCTCGCCGAGGGCCACCTGCTGGTCGAGGACGTACCGGGCGTCGGGAAGACGATGCTCGCGAAGTCGCTGGCCCGCTCGGTCGACTGTACGGTCCGGCGCGTGCAGTTCACGCCGGACCTGCTGCCTTCGGACATCACCGGCGTCAGCGTGTACGACCAGGAGCGGCGCGAGTTCGAGTTCAAGCCCGGCGCGATCTTCGCGAACATCGTGATCGGCGACGAGATCAACCGGGCCTCGCCGAAGACCCAGTCGGCGCTGCTGGAGTCGATGGCGGAGCACCAGGTGACCGTCGACGGCACGACGTACGAGCTCCAGGCCCCCTTCATGGTCATCGCCACCCAGAACCCGGTGGAGATGGAGGGGACCTACCCGCTGCCCGAGGCACAGCGCGACCGTTTCATGGCCCGCGTGTCAATGGGCTACCCGTCGCCGGAAGCCGAGCTGGAGATGCTCGGGGTGCACGGCGCCGGCTCACCGCTCGGCGCGCTCGACCCGGTTGCCGACGCGCGGGACATCGTCAAGCTGATCGAGGCCGTGCGCGAGGTGCACGTCTCCCCCGGCGTCGCGCGCTACTCGGTGGACCTGGTCAACGCCACGCGCAACTCGCCCGAGCTGCGCCTGGGCGCGTCGCCGCGCGCGACGCTGCACCTGGTGCGGGCCGCCAAGGCCGCCGCGGCGCTGGACAACCGGGGCTACGTCCTGCCGGACGACCTCCAGGCCCTCGCGGTCCCGGTGCTGGCACACCGCCTCCTGCCGACCGCCGAGGCGCAGATGTCGCGCCGCTCGGCCGAGCAGGTCGTACGCGACATCGTGCGGTCCGTCCCGGTGCCGGGCGCGCCCGGCCAGCCGGCGCCCGCGCCCGCGCCGCAGCACAACCAGTACCAGCCGCAGGGGCAGTCCCACCCGCAGCCCGCACCGCACCACGGGCAGGCGCCGCACGCCCAGCAGCCGTACGGTCCCCCGCCGAGCGCGTACGCGACGCGGCAGCAGCAGCCCTACCCGGGGTCCGCCCCGCAGGGCGGCCCGTACGGCGCGCCCGGCGGCCCGTTCCACGGCAACGGCCACGGCCCGGCGCGCTGACATGCGTACCGCCCTGTCCGGGCTGACCACCCGGGGACGCTCCTTCCTCGCGGCGGGCATCGCCGCGGCGGTCTGCGCGGTGGTCCTCGGCCAGCGCGACCTGCTCCGCGTGGGCTTCCTGCTGGCCGCGCTGCCGCTCGTGGCAGTCCTGGTGGTGGCACGCACCCGGCACCTGGTCACCAGCACGCGCGGCCTCGAACCGGCACGCGTCGCCGCGGGCCACGAGTCGCAGGTGCGGCTGCGCGTCGACAACGTGTCGCGCATCCCGACCGGGCTGCTGATGCTCGAAGACCACGTGCCGTACGTGCTGGGCTCGCGCCCCCGCTTCGTGCTCGACCGCATAGAACCGCACGGCTACCGGCAGGTGGCCTACCGCGTGCGGTCCGACCTGCGCGGCAAGTTCACCGTGGGGCCGCTGCGGCTGCGCCTGGCCGACCCGTTCGGCATGTGCGAGCTGACGCGCTCCTTCGCGGCCCGCGACACGCTCGTGGTGACCCCGGTCGTCCAGCAGCTCCCGGCCGTCGACCTGGGCGGCGAGTGGACCGGGTACGGCGACGGCAACTCCCGCAGCCTGGCCTCGGCCGGCGAGGAGGACGTCGTCCCGCGCGAGTACCGGCACGGCGACGACGTGCGGCGCGTGCACTGGCGCTCCACCGCGCGGCGCGGCGAACTGATGGTGCGCCGCGAGGAGCAGTCCTGGCAGAACCAGGCGACGCTGCTGCTCGACACGAGGCTGTCCGTGCACCGCGGCGAGGGACCGTCCTCGTCCTTCGAGTGGGCGGTGTCCACGGCGGCCTCGATCGGCGTGCACCTGTGCCGTCGCGGTTACACGACCCATCTGATCGCCGCCGACGGGCGGCAGCTCGCCGGTCCGCCCGAAGGTCTGCGCACCGCCCCCGCGGAGACCGAGAGCTTCCTGCTCGACGCGCTCGCCGTGGTCGACGCCAAGCACACCGAGTCGCTGGACGGCGCCGAGATGACGCTGCGTCAGCCCGGCGGCGAGGGCATGGCGGTCGCCGTCCTGGCCAATCTGACCGAGGACGACACCCGCCGCCTCGCGCGCGCCCGCAGCACGGCCGGGCGCGGCCTGGCCGTCGTGCTCGACACCGCCGCGTGGGAGGCCGTCCCGACTCCGGGCGCGCTGCCGCACGAGGTGGCGGTGGGGCTGCTGCGCCAGGCCGGCTGGCGCGTCCTGCCCGCCTCGGCGGCGACGCGCCTGCCTGATCTGTGGCGCGGTGCGGGCCGTTCGTCCGAATCGCCCGTGCGCGGCGCCTCGTTCGGCGCCCACGGTGCGTCCCTGTCCGGATCGGAGTACTGCGCATGACCGGCCGCCTGCGGATGGCCGTCGCCGCCGCACTCGCCACCACGCTCACCGCGTCCTCGCTGCTGCCGCTGGTCAAGAACGGCGACTGGATCGGCCAGTCGATCGGCGCGGTCGTGATGGTCGCGGTGACCGGGGAGGTCGTGCGGCGCCTGTCGGTGCCGCGCCCGTTCGTCGGCGTGATCCAACTCGTCATGCTGATCCCGTACCTGCTGGTGGTGCTGGTCCCGGACGTCGCGGGGCCGTTGCCGACGCCCGACGCGTTGCGGGCGTACGGCGACCTGCTGGCGAACGGCGGCGACGACATACAGAGCTTCGCTCCGCCGGTGCCGGCCAGCGACGGGATCGGCGCGATCCTGGTGACGGTGGTCGCGGCCGTCGCGGTCATGGTCGACGTGATCGCGGTGACGTACGCGCAGGCCGCGCCCGCCGGCCTGCCCCTGCTCGCGCTCTACAGCGTGCCCGCCGCGCTCGCCGAGTCCGGCCTCGGCTGGACGGTGTTCCTGCTGTCCGGCCTCGCGTACATCATCCTGCTGCTCGCCGAGGGCCGGGAGCGCCTGCTGCGCTGGGGGCGGCCGCTCGTGCCGCCGGGCATGCGCGGCCCCGAGTCGGGAACGCCGCGACCCTGGGCGCGCGGCGGCGGACGCATCGGCCTGGCCACCCTGGCCGTCGCCGTCGCGGTGCCCGCGGTGGTGCCGATGACCGCGAACCGGCTCGCCGACCGCGACGTCAACGGTGGCAAGGACCGGCTCACCACGATCAACCCGATCGTGGACCTCCAGAACGAGCTGAACCGGCCGGACAACGTCGACGTGCTGACCTACACGACGAACTCGGCCAACCCCAGGGGCTTCTACCTGCGGCTCGCGGCACTCGACATGTTCGACGGCAACGCGTGGAAGCCGACCGAGCAGACGTTGACCGACGTGCCGCGCGGACCTTTCCCGGCCCCGCAGGGCCTCGGCGGCGGGATCAAGGCCGACACGGTCACCACGACCGTGAAGGTCGAGAAGAACTTCCGGCAGACCTCGCTGCCGATGCCGTACGCCGCCTCCACGGTCGACGTCAAGGGCAAGTGGCGCTACGAGCACGAGGGCCGCCTGCTGTACGGCGACGACGGCCAGACCGTGTCGAACCTCAAGTACCAGGTCACCAGCCTGGACATCAAGCCGACCGAGGAGCAGTTGCGGAACGCGGAGGGGTCGCCGCCCTCGATGAACCGCTACCGCGACGTGCCCGACGAGGTGGAGGACAAGCTCCGGCCGACCGCCCTCCAGGTCGCGGGCCGCGGGGGGACCCCGTTCGACAAGGCCGTGCTGCTGGAGAAGTGGTTCACCGAGTCGGGCCAGTTCACGTACGACACCAAGGTCCCGGGCGGGACCGGGGCGTTCGCGCTGGAGAACTTCCTGAAGCACAAGACCGGGTACTGCGAGCAGTTCGCGTCGGCGATGGCCGTCATGGCGCGGATCCTCGGCATCCCGGCGCGCGTGGCCGTGGGCTTCGTGCCGGGCCAGTCCATCGGCGACAACACGTACCAGGTCGGCAGCCACGACGCGCACGCCTGGCCGGAGCTGTACTTCCAGGGTGCGGGCTGGGTGCGCTTCGAGCCGACCCCGGCGCGCGGCACCACGCCGGATTACTCGCGCGTGCAGCCCGCGCCGAGCGCCAGCACGCAGGTCCCCACGACGGCACCGTCCGAGAGCAGTTCCGCCCCGGCGCCCGAGCAGTCCGACGACTGCCGCATGGGTGACTGCGCGAGCGAGTCGCCGAGCGCGGCCCCGGTGGCGGCGAAGGACGACGACAACAGCTGGCTGTCCGGCCTGCTGATCGGCGTGGGCATCGCCGCCGTGGTGCTGCTGGTGCTGGCCGCACCGATGCTCTTGCGGCAACGCGTGCGCAGGCGACGGCTGACCGCGCTCAGCCGGGACGCGGCCGCGGACGGAGCGGTCCGGGAACCCGGCGACGCGGTACTCGGCGCCTGGTACGAAGTCCTGGACACCGCACGGGACCTGGGCATCCGCACCGAGGACCACGAGACGCCGCGCCAGCTCACGGTGCGCCTGCTGGAGGCGATCCCGGAGGACGCCACCCAGGCGCGCGAGGCCCTGCCGCGCATCGCGCTCGCCGCCGAGCAGGTCATGTACGCCCCGGAGGCGCCGCAGCGCACCATCGGCCTCGCCGAGGACGTGCGCGTCGTCCGCGCGACGCTGCTCACCTCCGCGACCCGCGGCACCCGGTTCCGCGCGGCCGTCCTCCCGGCGTCGGCGTTCCGCCGTCCCGAGAGCGGGCCGCTGGACCGGCTGCGCAACAGCCGCGACGCGGAACCGGAGCCGGGCCCGGCGCCCGGGTAACCGAGCCACGGTCCGCCCGGGCGGACCGTGGCGAAAGCCGTGGCGAAGTCTGCGGCAACGACCGTGGCGTTGCGCCCCGGCGGCGCGCCGACGGACCGGGTATCCGGCCTGCGTCCCCGCTCCGCCGGGGCGCGGCCGGATAATCCGTGCCCGGTCCGTGTCTTCCAGGTGCCTTCCAGGTGTCTCCGAGGTGCCGCATTCCGCGCCTTTTCACCACCCCAACCGCCTGCCATAGGCGACTACTTCGGGCATATCAGGGTGAAACTCGGCGCCGCGCCCGGCGCTCGGTGCGCGCAGCGCATGTTTCGCGTTTGGGGGAAGTCACTCACTGCTGGGGCAGTATCCCCGTACGGTGACCATGAAGGCGTTACCAAGGCGGAATCAGCAGCCTCACACCGGGGGGATGCCTCGTGACCCGCGTCTACCAGGCCGTACTCCACGGATCCGGCGAGCATTTGGGCCCGGCGCTGCGCCGCAGCTTCACGGCGGCGTCGGGCGTACCGGACGACGGCTCCCCGGCCCTGCGCCATGCCGCCGACGGCGAGTCCGTCGTCCTGGACGAAGGCCCCGCCTGCGGCCGGTACACGGTCGGCGGACTGTCGGCGTTATGGGGTCCGTCCTCGCCCACCCCCTCGCCCGCCTCACCGACGCCCTCGCCGCCGACGGCATGGGCGGTCATATCCGTGGACGCGACGGCCCTCGAAGCCGCGGACCTCTCCCGCGCGGTCGCGACCGTGTCCGGACTCCTCGACGCGGAACGGGCGTTCGACGGCGCGATCCCTCTGGAGACGTCGCCGCTGGACGTCGACACCGACCACGTCGCCGAACTGCTCGGCCGCCTCCTGGACCCGCGGCGCCGCGTACCGGTCGTGGTGCTGAGCACCGACGAGCACGACGCGTCGCTGCCCGCGAGCCACGCCGCCTACCTCGCCCGCCGCCTGGCCGGGACCGCGGTGGTGGCCCGGTTGTGCGACAAGGCGGCGCAGGACCGCCTGAACGCCGCGCTCGGGCCGGGCTTCGGCGTCTACGGGGGCGCGCTGCGCACCTATATGGCCGAGTTCGATCCGGCGACCGAGGACTATCCGCAACGCCACCCGGTCCGTAGCGGCTCCGCCCTCCGGGACCACGGCAAGGCCGCCCTCGACGTGGTCGTCACCGGCGTCACGGGGGACGGCGTGCGCAGGCCGCTGCCGCCGGACGCGCGCCGGGGCATGCGCTTGGTGCCGCAGATCCTCGACCGCGGACTCGACTGGCGGGACGTGCTGGTCCACCCGGGAACTCCCCCGGGCCGGACGGGAGTTGCGGCGAGGGGCGCGGCGCCGACGCCATTGCTGCCCCGGCGCCTCGGGCCGCCCGCGGGCAGCGGAACGGATCCGAATCCCCGTACCGCTCCAGACCCTGGCTCGGACGGCAACGACAGCGGAACCCGCAACGGCGGGACGTGCGTCCCGCTGCGTCCCGGAGACCTGGCCGCCGTGGTCCGCCGGAACGCCTCGGCCCGGCTGACCGGTGTGGTCCCCCCGGCCGACGGACCGCGCCCGGGCGACACCGCACCCGTGTCGCCGACCCAGGCGGCCAAGGTGAACGGCAGTTCCCAGACGCACGCTTCTCCCGCAAACGGTACCGATTCCGGCGGGCCTCCCCCGGGGTCCCCGACCACCGCCGGCCCCGGATCCCCCGACAAGTCCGGCCCGCACTGGGTACCCGGCACCCCCGTACCCGAACCGCCCGCCGCCTGGGTCGCCGAGGTGGCCCGGCAGGTGGTCGGGGAGCT
The DNA here is from genome assembly GCF_051388915.1 of Yinghuangia sp. YIM S09857. Classification (NCBI taxonomy): domain Bacteria; kingdom Bacillati; phylum Actinomycetota; class Actinomycetes; order Kitasatosporales; family Streptomycetaceae; genus Yinghuangia; species Yinghuangia sp. YIM S09857. Next base: position 302,477 of record NZ_JBPKBH010000007.1, read on the forward strand.
GGCCCAGGCCACCGAGGCCCGCAAGGCGCTCGCCGAACTCGCCGAACTGGTCCGCGACCTGCGCGGCGTCGCCGACTCGCTGGGCCTGCCCCGGCGCGACGCCGCGGAGAGCGAGGCGCTGGCCGCCGAGTTGTCGCGGCTGCGGTACGACTACGACCTCCTCGTCCTGCAATACGAGGAACTGGCCGAGGAGTCGCGGCGCTCCGACGACCGCATCCGCCGCCTCGACGGCCTGCTCGCGGAGCGTCCGATCGACCACCCCGCGCCCACCGACGACATGTGGACCCCCGAGTGCCTGGCCGACGTCCTGCTCCGGGCCCGGACCGAACTGCACCACGTCAGCCTCCCCCACGCGCTCGACGCGGGTGCCTCGGTCCTCGACAAGGGAGAGCCGGGGCACACCCGCGTGTGGGCGGGCGCAGCCTGGGACGCCTTGCGCGCGCTCAACGCCTACGCCGCCGCCCGCTCCGCCAACACGTTCCGCGGGGGCTTCCGCGACTGGTGCCGCAACCCACCGCACGGCGCCTACGCGCTCTCCCCCAAGAAGTTCGCGATGAAGGAGTCCGACGCGGTCGCGGGCCGCGCCAAGTTCCGCCGCGCCAGGACGTTCCCGGTGCCTCCCGAAGTGGCCCCCGAACAGGCGGTCTTCATGGAGGCGCACGTCAAGCTGCGGGGCATCGGCAACCCGGCGCCGCGCATGCACTTCCACGACGACGCGGCAGGCGTCACCGGCCGGATCCACATCGGCTACCTCGGCCACCACCTCGACAACACCCGGACGAACTGACGAACCGCACGCGTCCACCGCGCTGGCAGGCGCCCCCGCACGAGTCCGCCGCGCTGGCAGGCACCCCGGCACGGGCCCGCCGCGCAAGCTGGTACCCCGGTGCCTGGCCACGATCGGCGCTCCTGCCCAATGCGACCGACCGCGGCCAGGCCCGACGCCCCCGCGCTCACCCCGCCGAGCCGCCCTCCCCGCTTCCTTCGACGCCGCCCGAAGCAGTCGCCGCATAGTGCTCGGCGATCTCGTCGCTCGTCGTCAGCCACACCCCTTCGTGGTTCGCCACGTACTCCAACGCCTCGTCGAGGTACCTGTGCCGGAACGCCTGGCCGATCACGAACGGGTGCAGCGCCAGCGCCATCACGCGCCCGCTGTCGGCCGAGTCCGCGTGGAGCTGGTCCAGCTGATCCTTCACGATCCGCACGAAGTCCGGTCCGCTGGTGCTCTTGCCGACGAACAGGCCGATGTCGTTGAGCTCCACCGAGTACGGCACGCTCAGCATGCCGGGCACGTTCAGACGGTACGGCTGGTCGTCGTTCGTCCAGTCCAGGACGTACCGCAACCCCAACTCGGCCAGCAGTTCCGGGGTGTTGAACGTCTCGCTGAGCGCCGGCCCCATCCAGCCGCGGGGCCGTCGCCCGGTGGCCTTCTCGATGGTGCCGACGACGTCGGCGAGGTAGGCGCGTTCCTCGTCCCGCGTCATGTCCGCCTGGAAGATCGAGTTGTTCTTGCCGTGCGCGAGCCACACCCAGTCCCGCTCGCGCCCGGCCTCGATGATGCGCGGATAGCGCTCGGCGACATCGGAGTTGAGCAGCACGCTCGCGCGGATCCCGTGCCGGTCCAGGCTCTCGGTCAGCCGCCAGATGCCCACCCGCGGGCCGTAGTCGCGCCAGCCGTAGTTCAGCGGGTCCGGGGTCAGCCCCGCCGTCCCCGCGAACGTGCTGGTCGACGGGCGGTCGATCCGGTAGTGCTCGACGTTGAGCCCGACGTAGAAGGCGACGCGGGCACCGCCGGGCCACCGGATCGGCTCGCGGTCGACGATCGCGCTGTAGTCGTAGAGGCTGTTGTCCATGGCAGTGCTCCTCACACACGCGGTGGCGTGGCCGATACGGCCTGCCTCTACGCTCGAACCGTCACATCTATGTGAGGGTCAAAACGTGCGGACGTGAGGTGGGTCACATGCGGATCGGAGAGCTGTCGGAGCGTACGGGCACGTCCCGCCGACTGCTGCGCTACTACGAGGAGCAGGGGCTGATCCTCGCCGACCGCTCCGCCAACGGCTACCGCGATTACGACGACCGCTACGTGGACCGCGTCGTGCAGATCCGGGGCCTGCTCGACTCCGGGCTGCCGACCCGGATCATCAAGCAGATCCTGCCCTGCCTCGACAAGCCCCGGGCCATCTACTTCCCGGACGCCACCCCGGAGATGCTGGCCACCCTGGAACACGAGCTGGACCGCATGACCGAGCGGATCCGCTGCCTCTCCCGCAACCGCGACGCCGTCGCCGAATACCTGGCCGCGGTCCGCGCGTACGACCCCGCGGACGGTGTCGAGACCCAGGAAGTCGGGATGCAGGAAGTCGGGACGCCGGGAGTCAGGAGGCAGGAAGTCGGGACGCCGGGAGTCGGCGCGAAAGGGGCGGGGGCGGACGCCGGTTCCGGAACGCGGACAACACCAAGCCGGGACCCGTCCAGCGGGATCCCGGCTTCGTGAGGGCAGTGCGTATATGCCTGTCAGGACGGCACGTCGGACGTGCGCCCGGTGCGCGTCAGGCTTGTTCGTCGCGGCGCCGCTTCCAGCGCTCCTCGATGCGGTTCATCATCTTGGCGCGGCGCGGGCGCGGGGCCCGTCCGGCGCTCCCGGAGCCGCCTTCCGCCTGCTGCTGAGCCTGCCCCGGGGAACGGCGCCAGCCGGTGACGGCGAGCACGGCACCCGTGAGCATCAGCAGGAAGCCGACGACACTGATCCAGATTGCCGGCAGCATGACGCCGGTCATGAGCAGAACGAGGCCGACGACGAAACCGGCGATCGCCCAGCCCGTCCGACGCCGGGTATGCGTGCGCATGCCGGCACCCTCGAGCGCTGTCGCGAACTTGGGGTCTTCGGCGTACAGCGCTCGCTCCATCTGCTCGAGCAAGCGCTGCTCGTGCTCTGAGAGCGGCACGGCGTCCTCCTTCGTCGGCCGCGAGGCGACCGGTGCGGCCCTTTCAGGATAGGCAGGTAACCGCCATCGTGAAAGCCACCCGCGAAAGACGACTCGGCCACATGTGGCGCCGTGTCGACTTGCCTACGCGGGCGGCGACTCCGTCGGCGACGGGTTCCCCACCTTCCCCATGCATTCCCTGTCCGGTGCGCGGTCATGTCTTGTCGATCGAGACCGCGCTGCGGGAGCCGAACAGGGAGTGCGGCGACCGGTGTACGGACACCGGCCGCTTCCAGCGATGATATGCGCCCCCGTGCGTTCCCACACCGCTGACGAATGCGATCAGCCGCGGGTTCCCGGCGGTCGGCCGGACGATCCGCCGAGCAGGCTCGCGGGCGCCAGCGCCTGTCCGCCGAAACGGTCCCGCACGGCGTCGGCGGCGCGCTCGACCTCCGCCCATCCGCGGGCCCGCTCGCCGAGCACCATCTGGCGGGGGCGGTCGCCGTCGACCAGGTGCTCCATGCGGACGCCGACCAGGCGCAGGCGGGCGCGTTCGAGGCCGAGCCCGGCGTGCAGGGCGCATGCGGTCGTGTAGATCTCGCGGCCCACGTCGGTCGCCTCGCGAAGGGTCTTCGACCTGGTCAGCGTGGTGAAGTCGGAGAAACGCACCTTGACGGAGACGGTACGGCCGGCCAGTCCGGCGGCGCGCAGGCGGGCGCCGGTGCGGGTGGCGAGGCGGAGCAGCGCGCGGCGTACCACCTCGGGGTCGTCGACGTCCGCGGGAAAGGTCTCCTCGTGGCCCATGCTGCGCTCCGGCTCGGACGGGACCACCGGCCGGTCGTCGCGTCCCCAGGCCAGCGCGTGCAGGGTGCGGCCCGCGGCCTGGCCCAGGGCCCGGCAGAGCGTCGCGCGGGGGGTGTGGGCGATATCACCCACGGTGTGCAGTCCCAGGCGGGTCAGGGCGGCTTCGGTGCGTTCTCCGACGCCCCACAGCCGGGAGACCGGGAGGGGGTGCAGGAACGCGACGGCCTCGTGGTCGCGGACGACGCGGAGGCCGTCCGGCTTGACGGTGGCACCGGCGAGCTTGGCGACGAACTTGGTGCCGGCGACGCCGACCGAACAGGTGATGCCCTGCTCGTCGGAGATGCGGGCGCGGATCATCTCGCCGACGCGCACGGGGTCGCCGCCGAGGCGGCGGAGCGAGCCGCCGAGGTCGAGGAACGCCTCGTCGAGGGAGAGCGGTTCGACGGCCGGGGTGATCGAGCGCAGCATCGCCATGACGTTGTCGGAGACGCGGGCGTATTCGTCGTGATCCGGCGGAAGGTAGACGGCCTGCGGACAGAGCCGCCGGGCCCGACCGACGGGCTGCCCGGCGCGCACCCCGTACGCGCGGACGTCATGCGTGGCGGACAGCACGACCCCGCGAGCCCCCAACGCCCCCACGACAACAGGCCGCCCGGCCAGCTCGGGACGGCGACGGATCTCGACGGACGCGTAGAAGGCGTCCATGTCGACATGCATCACGGCGGGCGCGGAGGCGGGACCGACGGCCGAGTTTGCGAACGGACCAACTTCCGGACCGACTACCGGGCCCGTGACCGGATCGGTGACCGGATCGGTGAACCGGCCAGGCGAGAGGCGGTGGCGGGAGGTCATGGGCCCACCGCCCAGAGAACGCCGCACCCGACGGGACCGGCTTGCTCGACATGACCGGCTCGCCCGGCACGGCCGACTTGCCCGGCACGGCCGATCCGCTCGACACGGCCAACTTGCCCGGCACGGCCGATCCGCTCGACACGGCCAACTTGCCCGGCACGGCCGACTCGCTCGACACGGCCGACTCGCTCGACACGGCCGATCCGCCCGGCACAGCCGACTTGCCCGGCACGGCCGATCCGACAAGCGCGGCCTTGGGCGGTGTGACCGCGAACCCGGCCGATGTGATTGTCGGACCGGCTCCGCGCACCCCCACCTTGGGGGTTTAGCAGAGCGGGGCGAGCGAGCGAGCGCGAGTGTCCACAGGCGCGGGGCAGTTGTCGTACCGGTCGAGGGCCCCCCGACGGGCTACTTGTCGGCGAGGAGGTGGATTTGGGTTGCGAGGGAGCGGTATTCGGGGAGTTCCGCCGCGGCTCGCTCCAGGTCGAGCAGGGCGTCGAACGACGCGGGGTCGTCGACGAGGACGCCGGGGACCAGGTCGGCGAAGACCCGGACGGCGTGTACCGGGCCCGGGCGCAGGCCGACCTTGGTGAGGAGTGCGGTGAGCTCGTCGACGGAGAACCGGCGTGGCAGCGCGGCAGGGTCGGCGAGGGCCGCCGCGGCCTGGGCGAAGTGCCCGGCCAGGGCCCGGGCCAGCACGGCCCCGGTGCGGTTCGCGGCGAGCAGGCTGAGCGTGCCGCCGTCCCGCAGCGCCCCGGCGACGGTGCCCAGCGCCTCGTCGGGCTCGTCGACGACCTCCAGGACGCCGTGGCACAGCACGATGTCCGCGGCCTCGCGCTCGACCACGTCGAACAGGTTCTGGGTGTCGCCCTGGTACGCCTTGACCAGATCGGTGACCCCGGCCTCGGCAGCCCGCCGCTCCAGTGCGGCCAGCGCGTCGGGGCTGGGGTCGACGACGGTGACCCGGTGTCCGAGCCGGGCCAGCGGCACGGCGAAGTTCCCGGTGCCGCCCCCGGTGTCGAGGACGTCGAGCACATCCCGCCCCGCGGCCCGCGCACGGCGGTCCAGCGCGTCGCGCAGCACCTGCCACACCACAGCGGTACGCATCGAGCTGCGGCGTCGCATCTGGTCGGACACGGGAGGCCTCCTGTCGTCTGCCGGGGGCTCCACCCTAGTGCCGGATTCACGCGGTTTGGCCCGGCAGCGCGGCGGCGCACCCCGGGCCCGGACAGTGCCGAGGACGCCGCCGCGGGCAGCGCTGCGGACAACCCACAAGGCGTGGCGGGCGGCGTCATCCCGAGCTCCCCGGACTCGTGTGCCACAGTTTGCGCGGCGCGTCCTTGGCGGGGGTGCCCGGCGGGCGCAGATCGGCGTACGGCGACACCTTGAACCCGCTCGCATGCACCAGCACGCGGTGCATCACCGGGCGGGTCGAACGGCTCGCCGCGGCGCCCTCGACGGCCTCCTCCGTGACCGCGGCCCCGGCGTCCGCACCCGCCATGAGCGCCCGGACGGCGTCCGGGCCGCCCTCGCGCCAGGCCTCGTACAGCTCGCCCATCTCCCAGCAGCCGGTGGCCCGCAGCGACACCCCGCGCGGACCGGTGCGCCGGAGGACGCCCCGCACCACCAGGAGCCAGGAGTGGAACAGCGTTGCGGCGTACGGGCCTTGCGCGTCCTCGAAGAACGTCGCGTCGATCGGCCCGGTCGCGTCGTCGAGGGTCAGGAACACCACGCGGCGGCCGGACCGCACCGGCGGGGTCTGGGTGGCGACCTTCACGCCCGCCACCAGGATCTCGCTGCGCGACCGCCGGGTCAGCAGGTCGCGCGAGCGCGTCACGCCGATCGCGTCGAGGAACTCGTCGTAGAAGCCGACCACATGGCGGTCGGCATCCATGCCGAGGATCTCCAGTTCGGCGCGCACCCGTTCGGCGGGGGTCATCTCGGGCAGGCCGGTCAGGGCCGGCGCCTCGTTGTCGGCGAGGCCGAAGGCGAGTTGGGCCGTACCGCCGCCCGCTTTACGGCTGCCCGCTGTACGGCCGCCCGCCGCCCCGCGCCCGGCTCCCGCGCGGCGTCCCCTCGCGGGTGCGACCTCGCGCCCGTACCGGTCCAGGTCGGCCAGTTGCAGCAGCAGGTCCCGCCGCGTCGGGGCGCCGCCGCCCGTCCCGATGGCGTGCACGGCGTCGAACGCGCCGACCAGGACGAGGCGTTCGACCACCGGCCGGGACACCCCGGTGCGGTGCCAGAAGTCGGCCAGCGAGGTGAACGGGCGTACTCCGAGGATGCGTTCGACCTCGGCCTCGCTGATGCCCTTGACCTCGGACAGCGCGATGCGGATGCCGTCCCGCCCGTCGGCCTCCTCGACACGGTAGACGGCGTCCGAGACGTTGACGTCGACGCCCAGCACCGGGATGCCGAACTGCCGTGCGTCGTCCAGGATCAGGCGCTTCGGGTACATCCCCGGATCGTGCGTCAGGACTCCGGCGACGAACGCCGCCGTGTGGTGGGCCTTGAGCCACGCGGACTGGTACGTCGGCACCGCGAACGCCGCCGCGTGCGCCTTGCAGAACCCGAACGACGCGAAGGCCTTGAGGACTTCCCACACCCGTTCGACGGTGGCCCGGTCGTACCCGCGCCGGTCCGCCTCGACACAGAACCAGTCGCGGATCGCGACCTGCCCGTCGACCGTGCCCAGCGCGCGCCGGGCGACGTCCGCCCGGGCGAAGTCGCAGCCGGTCATGGTCGCCACCATGCGGATCACCTGTTCGTGGAACACCACGACGCCCTCGGTCTCGGCGAGGGCGGACCACAGGTCGCGGTGGATGACGTCGGGTGCGGCCCAGCCCTGACGGGCGTTCAGGAACGGGGTGACCATGTCGCTCTTGACCGGCCCCGGCCGGAACAGCGAGATGTCGACGATCAGGTCCTCGAACGTCTCGGGGGCGAACTTGCCCACCAGCTCCCGCTGTCCGGGCGACTCGATCTGGAAGCAGCCGAGGGTGCGCGTCGAACGGATCAGCTCGAAGGTGCCCGGGTCGTCGAACGGCACGGCGTCCAGGTCGATCCGCCCGCCGCCGGTGCGCTCGACCTCGTCGAGCGCGTGCGCCATCGCGGACTGCATGCGTACGCCCAGCACATCCAGCTTGAGCAGCCCCAGGTCCTCGACGTCGTCCTTGCCGAACTGGCTCATCGGGAAGTCCTGCGCGCTGGTCTCCACCGGCGTGCGGTCGAGCAGGCTGACGTCGGACAGCAGCACGCCGCACGGGTGCAGGGCCAGGTGGCGCGGCAGCCGGTCGAGGCGTTCGGCGAGGGTGAGCAGCGTGCCGAAGTTCCCCTCGGTGATGCCGGACGCCCGCAGTTCGGGCAGGTCGCGCAGCGCGGCACGGACGTCGCGGGCCCGGATGTGCGGGAACGCCTTTGCCACCGCGTCGATTTCGCCGGGCGGAAGGCCGAGGGCGGCACCGACGTCGCGAATCGCGTGGCGCGCCTTGTACGTCTCGGTCATCGACACCATCGCGCAGCGCTCGGCGCCGAACTTCTCCAGGATGCGTTCGTAGACGTCGGTGCGGCGGGCCGATTCGACGTCGACGTCGATGTCCGGGAGTGCGGAACGGCGGTCGGAGACGAAGCGCTCCATGATCAGGCCGTACCGCATCGGGTCCACGCCGGAGATGCCGATCAGGTGGTTGACCAGGCTGCCCGCCCCCGAGCCGCGCGCAGCGCAGCGCACCCCCATCTCGCGGATGAGGTCGACGACTCCGGCGACGGTGAGGAAGTACGAAGGCAGTCCGAGCTTGCGGATCAGGTCGAGTTCCTCGTCAAGGCGCTCGCGTACCTTGGCGGTTGGTGTCATCCCGCGCAGGCCGAGGCCCGCCTCGCAGCGGGCGCGCAGTTCGGCGGCGGCCCGCTCGGACGGTACGCCGACGACCTCCGGCTCCGGGTAGAACACCTTGCCCATGCCCAGGTCTTCGCGCGGATCGAGGACCAGCGACTCGGCCAGGTTGCGGGTACGGGCCAGCAGCGCGCCCGCGGTTCCGCGGTCGGCGTGCAGCGCGATCTCGGCGGCGACGCGGACCATGTCGAGGGTCGGCTTGAGATAGCCCTCGCTGCCCACCCGGTCGAGGTGGCGGTGGCCGAGCGGGACCAGGCGGCGAGCGGCGTCGAGGACGTCGGCGACCGGCGCGTCGCCGCGCTCGGCGTACCGGACGGCGTTGGTCAGCACGGCCGGAACGCCGAGCGTGTCGGCGGCGACGAGCATGCGGGCGGCGAGGGCGGTGGACAGCGGGCCGCCGGACGGGCCCAGGTGGCTGACCAGTTCGACGTGCAGCGCGCCGGGCGGCAGGGCGTCGCGGTACGCGGTGAGCAGGCGTTCCGCATGCGCGTCCCGACGGGCGGCGACCGCGCGGCCGAACTCGGAGTCGGGGCCGATGAGCACCACCAGGTCGCCGCGCGCGGCGTGTTCGGCGAGCGAGGCACGGGTGCACACGGGGACGGGGCGCGGGGACGCGGCATCGGCCTGCGCCTCGCGGCCCCGGCGGTGGGCGTCGCTGACGAGTCGGCAGAGCGCGGCCCAGCCGGTGCGGCCGCGGGCGAGGACGGTGACGCGGGGGTGGCGGGGGTCGACGTACGCTCCGCCTCGGGCGGGGGTCTTGCGGGGCTTGCGGATTCCGGCGATTCCGGCGGTGCCGTCTGGGCTGAAGTTCCAACTTCCTTTACTGGTACGGGTATTGCTGATCCTTTGGGTACCGTGGCCGCCCCATCCTCCGAAGCCCTCGGAACCGCCGTATGTGGACCTGCCGTAACTTCCATGGCCACCGCGGTTATTGGGGCTCTCACGGCTCCCGGCCCCGGCCGCCTCCGCCTCTGGAAGCACGGCCAGATCCGCCCCGACGATCGGGCTGATCCCCGCCTTCACGCAGGCCTTCACGAACGCGACGGCGCCGTAGACACCGTCCCGGTCGGTGAGGGCGAGCGCGTCCATGCCCTCCTCGGCGGCCCGCTCGACGAGGGTGTGCGGATGCGACACGCCGTACCGCATCGAATACCCCGAGGCGACGTGCAGGTGGATGAACGGTGGGGTCATGAGGTGCTCGATGGGGTCGGGGGCGGTACGTACGGCGGCTGCTCCGTTCAGCCGGTCGGGACGGATTGTCGTGCTCCCCCGAGCAAGTGGGCCCAGCGGTGGCCGCGATGCGGTCCGCGGCGGGACGCGTACCCGAACGGCCCTTCCCCGCCGCCCGGTTCACGCGGACCGATCCTCACCGGCCCGCGCCGAACGGGCCCGCGCCGACCCGAACCGCGGCAGTCCGGACCACACCGGCCCGAACCACCGCGCCCCGATCACCGCCACCGCGCCCGCGTCCGTAACCGCGCCGCCGTCAGTCCTCCTGCGGCGGCACCACGGTCAGCGCCGGCAAGCCGAGCAGTTGGACGACGAGGCGGATGAACACCCCCACGTCCCGGACGAGATCGTCCGCCTCGCGGGCGGTGACGGCGTTCGGCAGTCCCGCCTCGGCCGCCGCGCGCTTGCGCGCGCCGCTCGCGAAGTATCCGGCCCACTCGGTCAGTTCGGGGGCCACCTGGGGCAGCAGTTGCCACGCGCTGCGGGGCGCGCGGCGGCGTCCCGGCTTCTCCTCCTCGGGGCGGGCCCGCGCGGCCAATACTGCGGCGGTCGTACGCAGCGCCGCGAGATGCGCGGCGGCGTAGCGCTCGTTGGGCGCGGTTGCCTCGGCTGCCTCCGCGAGTGCGCGGCGGGCATGTGCGAGGAGGTCGAGAGCGCCGGGCGGCGCACTGGTCCAGCGCACGGGGGCGCGGGGTATCGACGGGAGGTGGGGTATGTCCCGGTTGTCGCGGGTACGGTCGCCCGCCCCTCCCGTTCGGCGTCGTGCTGCTGCGGATTCGGTGGCCATGATCGTCATCGCCGCCTTCAGTCCAGGGTCCGGGCGAGGGTCCAGGAGCCTTGCGAGTCGAGCCTCAGGTCGAACACGCCGAGCGGCGCACTGCGTCCGGCGGCGGCCTCGACCCGCCAGACCTCACGCTCGATGGCCAGGAGGGCCGTGCCCGTGCCGCCCAGCGGGACGTCCGCGGTCACCACGCCGCTCGTACGCGCTCCCGCTCGGGAGCCCATGCCGGCGTGCGCGCCCGCCCTGTTGGTGTGACCGGCGTGCCACCACTCCTCGTTCTCCACCCAGTGGTCGAGGACGTCCCTCACCACGTACAGCTTGTCGTGCCACAGGAACCGGGCCGGTTCCCCTCCGCTGCGTACTACCTCCACCGGGTCGATGTGACGACGTGCCATGGCCTCTCCTTCACTGCGGTGCCCCGGCCGGAGATGCGCTTCCCCTCGCACCCCCGGCCAGGGTCGGTTTCCGCCGGACGAACCCGAGCCCCTGTCGATCCCCGCGAGCCGCGGCCGGCGCACCTTGCGCGTCGACCCTGTTCGACTCCCTCGAAAATCGAACTCAAGTTCGATCCGTGGCTTCAGTAAACCTCGCGGCTTCCCCGACGTCAACGTCATAAGGCACGAGTCGCCAGCCTTGCCGCGCTCCCACCGTTTTCGATCTTTGTTCGATTTCCCGGGCCCGGAACCCACCGTCGCACGCCCCACCGACACGCGGCCCCGCCCGGCCCCCCGTCCCCCGCCGCACCGGTGCCTATGCTGCGCCCATGGAGATCTGGCATAACCCGCGTTGTTCCAAGAGCCGCGCGGCGACCGCGTTCCTCGACGAGGCCGGCGTCGAGTACACCGTGCGCCGCTACCTGGAGGACCCGCCCAGCGCCGACGAGATCCGTGGCGTACTCGAACGCCTGGCCCTCGACCCCTGGGACATCACCCGAACCGGTGACCAGGCCGCCAAGGACCTCGGCATCACCGCCTGGCCCAAGACCGCCGACGAGCGCGAACGGTGGATCACCGCCCTCGCCGAGAACCCCGCCCTGATCCAGCGCCCGATCGTCACCCGCGACGACGGCCGAGCCGTGGTCGCCCGCGACGACCAGGCCCTCCAAAACCTCCTCTGACCCCACCCCACCTGCGGGTCCGCCCCCAAACAGGACAGCGGGGTGTGCCTCCCCCGTGGAGGCACNCCCGCGACGACGGCCGAGCCGTGGTCGCCCGCGACGACCAGGCCCTCCAAAACCTCCTCTGACCCCACCCCACCTGCGGGTCCGCCCCCAAACAGGACAGCGGGCTGTGCCTCCCCCGTGGAGGCACAGCCCGCTTCGCCGTCGGCCACCACCCCCGTGACGGCAATACGACGGCACCCGAACCGCCGCCCCGTGTCGGCGGTGCAGATGCAACCCCCGCGTCCCGTACGCACGAACGCGTTTCCCGCAAGGCCCCCCGGACCGCCGCACCCCCGTGCGCGACAGCCCGGGGAGCCCGGTCCCCGTTGTCCCCCCGCGATCCCCTGCGGGATCCCCCGTTGTCCCCCCCCAATCCGCCGTCCGTCCGCCCCCCGACGTCCGGACCACGGCCCCGCCTTCCCCGTTGGCGACAACTCTGCCGGGACGACGGCGCCCGGGTATCCGTACAAGTACTCAGATCACGACCCGAGTAGAAAGCCCAAACCGCTGAGCATGCCTGAGTATGCGGCCCCTCGACCCGCGCGTTAACGTCAAGATCACGACAACTGCCGCATACCTCACCAGGGGGCGCATATGGATATCGCCCCCATGGTCGTCACCGGCGGCTGGGCAAGCGGGACCAACGCGTACGCGACCGTCCTCATCCTCGGCGGCATGGGCCGCCTGGGCATCGACAGCGGCACCCCGCCGATGCTCGAACGCACGGACGTCCTCATCGCCGCCGCAATCCTCTTCGCCGTCGAGTTCGTCGCCGACAAGATCCCGTACCTAGACTCCGCCTGGGACGCCGTCCACACCGTCGTACGCCCCCTCGTCGGCGCCTGGATCGGCGCCCTCTACGCCGCAGTGGGCGACGCCGACACCGCCCAACAACTCGCCGCCGCCCTCGGCGGAGGCGGCATGGCCTTCGGCAGCCACACCGTCAAGGCCGGCTTCCGCATGGCCGTCAACACGTCCCCGGAGCCGATATCTAATGTCGCCACTTCCCTCGGCGAAGACGGCGCCGTCCTCGTCGTCCTCGCCCTGACCGTCGAACACCCCTGGCTCGCCGCCGGAATCGCCCTTTTCCTCCTACTTCTCGGCGCCGCCCTCCTCCTCTTCCTCGCCACCCGCATCCGCCGCTACCTCCACCGCCGCAGAAATCCCAGAAAAAATCCCAACCCGCACAACCCTCCCGGGTGCCCGTGAGTCAAACACTGCGACGACCCACTGGGGGGTGGGCCCGTGCAGCCGTGGGGAGCGGGCACGGGAAGGCGGGGCCCGAGACCGGGGGGCG
>NZ_JBPKBH010000007.1:315554-318601 GCF_051388915.1 Yinghuangia sp. YIM S09857
CCCCGAGCCTTTTTCTCGAACGGGAATCCGAAAACCACCCTCCCACCTGCGACTTCGTCACCTCAACCGCCCAACGCGCCAGGATCGCCCGCGCGCCCCAAAAACCCGACTTGTCTCACTTTGCTCCGCCCTGAACCGCGTCTTGTCCAGTGTTTGTTGGGTATTTGTTGGGCAGCGTTGGGCCGCTCACACCCCCTCCCACCTGCCCAAACCCGCCGACGACGCAGGCCCACCCAGCCTCGGATACGCCGCGGGCCCCGCCAGATGGCGGGGCCCGTCTGCGTTGCCGACGCTCAGCGGAAGAGCTTGGCCTCGATGGTGAGCAAGTGACCGAGGTCCCGCCAGAGCCGATCGCCCGTCACGGCCGGGAGGCGAAGCCGTTCGGCGACAGCCAAACAAACGGCGTCAGCGAAAGCCAAGGTGCGGCCGCGGTGACGGTCCTTCTCCTGGTAGGACAGCTGGACAAGTTCGCCAGCGCGGACTGCGTCGATAGTAGAAAAGTCGGTGACGACCTGGAGGCCAAGGGCCTCCAGGTCACCGACAAGCTCCTTCGGGGACCGCGCGTACCCGCGGTTGAGGCTGTGGCGGACGACCTCGGCGAGGTTGACACTCGTGACGGCGCCGTACGGGATGACCCGATCGACGACGTCGTGCCCCTCCTCCCCGAAGATCCAGGCCAGCAACGGGGACGCGTCGAGTACGGCGCGGGGGGTGCTCACAGTTCGAGACTCCTCAACAATTCCTTGCCAGGATCCTCAGGACCCAGGCGCTCTCCGGCGACCACGGAGTCGCGGTCACCGTGTTGGAGGAGGTCGTCACGACGTACGTCGCCGTCGCGACTGGCGCGAACGTCAGCCACGGCGTCGTATGCCGTTCCGGCAGGGGCAGGCGTGGCAGCCGCGCGGATGCGCGCCTTGACCGTCGCAACACTCTCGACGATCACCACACCATCGCCTCCAGACCTGACGATGACCTCTTCCCCTTCAGTCAGACCTGTGTCGCGCTGGATGGCGGCCGCGATGGTCACCCTCCCGCGCGGACCGACGCGGGTCTTCGTCGGTGCGGTCATGTGTTCCTCTCCCTTCGGCACCTCGCGGGTTGGCAACCCCCACGCCATGGATTGGCGTCCGCAGGCGCGGGGGGCGCCGGTACCTGCCCCCCACTATACAGGATGTGACACGAGACGGATTTCGTGTCACGGATCTACTTTCGCCCCCCAGGGTCGTCATGGGAGCTGGCCGACGGGGGCCCCTCCCACCTGCCCAACCCCGCCGCGATCCGCTCGTTGGCCTGCTCCGTACCGCCGTCCAGGCACTTGGCGTAGACCCGGAGCAGCACCGCGACCGTCTGCCCGGCCCGCCGCGCGACCTCGGTCGGGTCGACGCCGGAGTTCAACCAGAACGACACGCACGCGTGGCGTAGGTCATACGGGCGCTTCCCGAGCGGGGACTCGACCTGTGCCGGTGTGAGGACGGACTTGCGCGCGTCCCGCCACTCGTCGCCGTACGCGCTGTCCTGCACCGGTCCCCCGATGGCGCTGCGGAACAATCGGCCGTCCGCGGCGGTGCCGTACCGGTAGACGTGCCACCGCAGCATCGCCACGAGTTCGGGCGGGATGGGCACGGACCGGATCACGCCCTCGTCGCGTGCCTTGAGTTGCCGGTCGTCGTGCGCTTGACCGCTGTCCGTCCACGCGCGGCCAGCGCGGGAGCCGGACCTCTTGAGGTTAAGGACGCCCCACCCGCGCTTCGGAAGCTCGCAGTCGACGAGCCGCAGACGGACAACCTCGCTCGTACGGGCAGCGGCGAAGTACATGCACCCGAAGAACGCCGCGAGGTGTCGGCCGCGGCGGCTCTGCCCGTAGACCTCCCGGAGCAGCGCGCGGGCCTGTCGAGGGTTCACCACACAGGCAGGCTCGACCTGCCGGGCGTTGCTGGAGTGGTCCCATTGCACCCGCTCCAGCGGGTTTTCGGTGAGGCGGTTCTTCTCCAGCGCGTAGCCCACGGCGTTGCGGAACACGGCCCTCTTGCCCTCGAAGGTGTCCTTTGCGGCCTTCTTGCCATCGAGCTTGAGGCTGAACGCGGTCAGCAACCCGCGTACGACGCCGGCGTCTTGCAGCGCGCTCATCGGCAACGAGTGCTGCGCGACCCAGTCGAGGCAGCGTCTGACATCCTCGGGCGGCTCCTGGTCCCACCGGCTGACGTTGAACCCCCAGACGTACAGAGCGCGACTCAGCTCGCGCTTTGAGGGCCCGCCAGTCTGCTTCGCCAGCAACTCCGCAGACGCGCTTGCGAGTCCCTTCGCGAGCTTCGTACGCGCGGTCGCCGAACTCCTCGGCCACTTCATCGCGGCGAACTCTCGCGCGTGGACGTACCAGGAGACGTCAACCAGCTTGCGGGCCTCGGACATCGGCAGCCCTGAGACCTCGTCGAACGGCTCGCCGCGGTTGACCGCGCTCAGCAGCTCGGAACGGCGGCCGTCCGCGAGGGTCTTGTTGCGGTACGTCTCCTCACAGCGCTTCTGCCCCACCTTCCACAGCACTTCGGCGCTCTTCTGCCCGCGGTCGGTGCGCTGCCGCACAGCCCAGATGCGGACCTTGAACGTCGGCTTGAACAAGGCTCGTCCTTTCATGACGAAGGCCGGGTGCGGCGAACCGCACCCGGCCTGATGAACAACGTTGATCCAGTTGTCTGGGCTCGTCAGCCCTCCAAGCCGTCCCACCAGACATCGATGTCGGCCTGGAGGAAGCGGAGCTGACCGTTCGGGAGCTTCTTGTACTTCGGTCCCTTGCCCTTGGCGCACATGCGGTAGAATGCGGCGCGGGAGATGTCCAACTCGGCAAGCACTTCACGGAGTTTCAGTTGCTTGGGGCGGCTCAAGGGTCGCTCCTTCGGATGCGTGATGACGTGGTGGGTGCGTCGTGCTCCGGCTCTTCGCCGGAAAGTGCGCTACATCCGCTACTGCCGCTACATCGCAGGTCAGAGCCATGTTCGGCGTAGCGGATGCGTGGCACGTAGCGGATACGTTGCCGCTACGTAGCGGGGGGG
>NZ_JBPKBH010000007.1:318707-363182 GCF_051388915.1 Yinghuangia sp. YIM S09857
AGCGGATCGGCGCGTGCCGATCCGCTACGTCGTTCGTGCTGGTCAGACCCTGTTTCAGACCACTTGTAGCGGATGTAGCGGACTTTCCAGGGTGGGAGGGCAGTAGCGCGTCCACGCGTCGTGTAGGTCGGTCGCGTAGTAGCCCTTGACGATCGGTCCGGTACTGCTGCGGATGTTCCGCGCGGCGATCGGCTTGTTGGCCCCGGTGACGTACTCCTTGAGGAGCTTCGCCAGTCCTCGGCCGTCCAGCGAGCGCCCATTCAGGTCCGCCCACGGGGCCTCGTCCATGGCGTTCAGGTGCTCCAGGATCACCGCCGTCGGCATCCGCTCCGCCCCGCGGAACACCCGGTCCCGCAGGTCCGTGAGGAGCCGGATGCCGACCGACGACTTGTCATCGCCTGCTGCGTCGACGAGTTCGACGCACGCCGCGCGGGCTCGCTCGGGCCAGTGACCGCCCGCGGCGTCGGCAATCGCAAGCAGCGACTCCCAGACGTCGGCGGGACGGTCCGTGATGCCCTCGGGCATCTCCGGCCAGGCGTCGGCGACTTGCTCTCGTACCGTCGTCGCCCACGCGGCGAGGCGGTCACGGATCTCGTGTCCCTCGTCGGTGTGGATGCGCTGCCGGAACGGCTCCACACGCTCGTTCGGTGCCCGCCGGCGCATGCGGATGATGACCGAGCGGGTCAGGATCGTGTCCGGCAGCGACCCGAGCCCGGCCACGGCGACCGCGCAGAACGACGGGAACGCCTGCACGCTCTGACTTGACCCGTCGCCGACGCACCGGTACGTGACGCCCGAGCGTCGGTGGCCGGCGTTGAGCCACCCGCGCAGTTCCTCGTTCTCGCCCGCTTTCGGGCCGAACACGGTGTCGATCTCGTCGAACAGCACGGTCGGCCGCGCGTCACCCGACACGGACCGGAACAGCGCCGCAGCACTCGCGCTCACGGCCACCATCGGCGCGGGAACGAGCGTTTCGACGATTTCCAGCGCCCGGCTCTTGCCGCTCGCCGGTTCAGGCGAAAGGAACGCGAGTCGGGGCGTGGCGTCGAAGCAGTCGACGAGATGCGCATGCGCGTCCCACAACGTCACTGCCACGTAAGCAGCTTCGAGCGGGAACACGTTGAAGCGACGATGGAATGCCTCGACCTCGTCGAGCACGGCGGAACCGTCGACTCGCGGTCCGGTGGGTTCGGGAAGAAGAGCGCTCTTAAGGCGGGGGGATTCCGGCTCGGTCATGCCGCTCCCTTGCGGTTGTTGCAGATTGACCAGTCGAGAGCGCTTCGGATGGACGGAGCGCTCTCGTTGTCCGGGAGCCCGGCAGTCGTGGCTGCCCCCTTAAGAGCGTCTTCCACCACCGCGCGCGGGATGTCGCCGGACGCGACGAGCCGACCCAAGGCCCGTGCGGCGCGTACGAGTGCAGCGTTGCGACCGCCTTCGAGCGCAGCCGCGACGTTGGCCGTTTCGTTCCGCAAGGCTGAGGCCGCATACGCGGACGCCACGCGAACCGAGCCGAGTGGCACCGGTCGCGCGGGCGTCGCCACGGGTCGCAGGACTCCCAAGAGCCATGCCGGGAGCGGTGCGACGTCGACGTCACGAGCGACGGTGTACGCGCGTCCCTCGACGACGCTGCCAGCAGCAATCACGTACCCGCGGCGGGCCCGGGTGTCGACCTTCCATCCGTGCTTTTCGACCGTGCTCGGCAGCGCCGGTCCGGGCGGTGCAGCGAAGTACAGGTGCGTTCCGCCGGATCGGGTAGTAACGGCGAACGTCTCGTCCGGGAAAGGCTGTCCCGCGTTCTTCGCCAACACCGCGAGCACATCCGCGCCGTGGCGTACGTCCGTGCCCGACCACGGTTCCTTCGTCGGCTTGTCCCCAGCGTGCTTGGGCATGTCGAGATCCACGACGACCAGGCGACTGGGCTCGGTGACGATGCCGATGTTGTACGGGCCGCGGTCCCAGAACCGCGCGATCAGCTCGCGATCGCTACTTGCCCGGTCCGGCCAATGGCTGACGGCGGGTTCCTTACCGCCCGCTACGAGCGGGATCACGTGCCACCCGCGTTCGGCGCACGCGAGTGCCGCAGTCTTGAAGGGGTTCAGGTCGTCCAGCGGCGCGGTGCCCCCGCCGGGGGCGTGGGCGGGGCAGAAGTACCCGTTGGTGTACCGGCGCAGCCCGCGCGTTTCAGGGCACGGATTCGCGGACCACCGCCGACACATGCGGTTGCGGTTGGTTGAGGTCATTGCGCGTCCTGCGCCTGGTCGTAACCGACGGCGCCGAGCAGCGTCCACGCGGTGTTCAGGGCGGATTCGAGGCCGCTGACGTGCTGTTGCGCTTCGCCAATGGCCACGCACAGCCGCCTGAGGTGCGCGCGGGGGTCGCTGCCGTCGTCGATGCGCAGGCCGTCCGGCTCGTGGGCGATACCCGTCATCTCGTGGAGGACGTCAGGCAGCCGTCCGGCCATGATGACGAGCGCCCCGACGATGCGGTACGCATCGGCCGGCGTCGGCGGCCACACTCCGCGGCTCGCCTCGCTCTGCAAGACGTAGCTCAGCGTGCGCGTGGCCTCGGCGATGGAGTCAGCGACGGTAGGCGCGTCCGGCCCGCGACGCGCGGTCGTGGGATAGGTCATGCTTGAGGTCTCCTGTCTGCCCCCGCGAGGGGCGGTGAGAGACCCGGGGCACCCGCTTCCGCCAAGAAGTCATCGGGTGCCCCGGGGCGTGTTCAGAACGGCGGGTTGTCGTCGGAGGCCGCGGCTTTCGCAGGCGCCCATCCGTCGGTGGGCCCGTCGGCCCACGGGTCGTGACTGGCGCCGTTGGCGCGCGGTGCGCCGGCGCTGCGCGTGGCCTTGTTGACCGTGGCGGTGGCCCAGGTCAGGGAGGGGCCGATGTCCTCCAGCTCCAGCACGACGCGGGAGCGGGGCTCCTTGGTCTTCTCGTCCTGCCAGCGGTGCGTGCGAACGGTGCCGGTCGCGATGACGCGGTCGCCCTTGGTCAGCGACTCGGCGATGTGCTCACCGAGCGCACGCCATGCAGTGGTGTCCCAAAACGTCGTCTCGCCGTCGGTCCACTGGTTCGACTGCTGGTCGAACTTGCGCGGCGTGACAGCGATGGAGAACCGGGCGAAGAACGCGCCCGAGGCGGTGTATCCGGCCTCCGGGTCGCGCGTCAGGTTCCCGGTCACGGTGATGTGCGTGGTGTTGGTGCCCACTGTGGTGCCTCCCTTTAGTCGGGAGGGCCGGGCCTTCCGGCCATCCCCCGCAGCCTCGGAAGCAGTCGAATTCGACTTCCGGGACCGTGGGGAACGGCGGGGCAGGCAGTACCGCAAGCGGCGAGCGCTGCGCGAATTCGATTGCGTGCACAAGCGCCAAGCGGTGAAGTGCGGGCGTGAGCAGAATCGCTGAAGTGATCGTGTTGGCCCAGGACGCAGACGAGGTCATGGAGCCACTGACCCGCTCCGACCCGGATCGGACCTGGAACGGCGTCTTCCACGAAATGCGGCCGCGCGGGCTCTACATGTTCGCCTGGGGCACTGAGTTCGTGAGGATGAGCGGCCGAACCGGCCTGCTAAGGGATCTGGAGTCCTTGCCATGGCCGCGCCCGGAAACGGTGCAGGTCCTCATCCACGACGAGGAGGACGACTGCTTCGGGCTGTGGATGATCCACGATGGCAAGCTCGTCGAGATCCCGCTTCCGCGGACCCGGCGGGCGTGGTGGCCGCCGCGACATCCGGAGGATCCGCCGGATCCCGGCATCCTCCTCCGTACCGACGCCCACCCCGTCACGTGGCCGGAGGAGACCGAGGACAGCAAGGCGTCACGGCCGCCTGCTTGGTAAACGTGCACGGGGCGGAGAATCGGAATGCCTGTTTCGGCTTGTGGTGAGACAGGGCCCGGGGCGGTCGGCTCTTCTTGGCGGTTGGGACGGCCGCCCCGGGGCATGGTCAGACCTTCAGTTCGCCGACCTCGTTCGCGCGGTCGGAGAACAGCGTCCGGTGGTAGACGGTCGCGACGACGATGCGCTTGTTGGTGCGGTGCTCGGACGTGAGCAGGCTCTGTCCCTCGGTCAGCGCGTCGCTGTCGGTGGACTTGCTGAAGTACTTGCTGCCGCGGCTGTTGCCCGCGGCGTCCTTGAACTCGATGTAGAACTCGGCCATGGCGGTGCGTCCCTCCTTGGGGTTTGGTCACGTTGGGTGAGGTGTGCGTGAGCGTGCGCACACAGGTGTGCGCGGACGCTTGCGGGCCTTTATGCGGGCGCGTACGCGTGAACGGGGTGTGCGCACGCCGTGCGCACACTCGGCAGGTGTGCGCACACCTGCCGCGCACAGCTACGCGGCGTAGCCGTCTGCCGGGACGATGCCGTACCGTCCGGCGGCCTCCGTCTCCCGGAGGCGGCCTTCGTCGGCGAGCCGGTTGAGGGTCCGGGACACCCACGATCGCGAACGGCCCTTCCACTGCTGGGTGATCTCGCGCGGCCCGATCTCGTGGTGGCCGGCGGCCTCCAGTGCGTCGACGAGCGCGAGGAGTTCGGCGTACGCCTCGTCCTCGGTCAGCTCGCGCGCCGGGAACGGCGACGGCTCCCCGAGCACGACGGAGTCGGCTCCGTCCGGCAGTTCGGGCAGTTCCTCGTCGGGGTTCACGACCAGGTCGTCATCCGCGCAGGACGCCTGCATGGCGGCGGCAAGCTGCGCGTCGTCCATCGCGGCGAGTTCGGCATCCGAGTAGCCGCGCGGCGCCTCGTCGTCGCCTGCGAAGACGAACGACGCGTCCACAACCTCCGCCTCGGGCAGCCGGTTCGGCGTTCGGTCCCGCCGCGCGAGATCCGCGCGCGGCGCGGGAACGCCCGCGCGGGCTTCGCGCGCCTTCGCGGTCGCGCTGGCGCGGTGTGCCGCGTACGCCGGTCCCGCCGCGCGGGCAGTCACCGGGTCGGCGACGGCGCGGATGCCCTTGTATGCGGCGATGAGTTCGCGGACCTCGCGCCGGGCGTCCTCGCTCGGGTCGAGCCGGAACGTGCGGTTCGGCATGGCCCAGCGCCCGAGCGTGCGCCCGGGGCTCTGTACGTAGCAGGAACCGGGCTTGCTGTTCTTCCACGTCTGCGGGCTCGCCCCCGCCTCGATTGTCTCGTCGTTGAGGACGAACGTCGCGTCCACGGGCTTCTGGCAGCCGAACATGAACCCGGTCCCGAACTCCGACCGCACGTCGGTGTCGACGTTCGTACCCGACGCGCGCTGAAGGCTGACCGAGAGGATGACGCCGGCGGACCGCGCCTGCTGGGCGATCGGCTTGAGGTTCGGGTTCTCCGACACCGTGCTGTCGGCCGCTTCCTCGAAGTGCGCCACGACGAGCGGGATGCGGTGCTTGGTCCAGCACTCCGGGACCCACTGCTTGTAGCCGAGCCGCCCGAGTTGATCGGCGCGGGCGCGGATGACGTGCGGCAACGCGTCGAGCATCGCTCCGACGCCCTTCGGTGTCGTCTCGATCCAGTCGAGGCCGTGCGCGATGTCGCCGAGCGTCTGGCGTCCCTTGGACGGGTCGCCGACCCACAGCAGCACATCGGACCGGGTCAGGACCTCGACCGCCATGACGAGGAAGCCCTCGGACTTGCCGGAGCCGTTCATGCCCGCCCACAGGATGTGGCTCGCGTTGCGCGGCACGTCCGGGTCGCCCGGGAGGTAGAACTCCAGCGCGAGGCCGTCCTCGCACACACCCATGACGATGGGCTTGGCGACCGAGCTGCCGGGCGCGTACGGGCCGGGCCACGGCGTCGGCTTCTTCAGCGCGTCCTGCGCGACCAGCGACATGGACACCCGCGAACTGTCGTCCGGGTCCGCGGTCATGCGTACGGCCGTAGCGGGGATGCCCGCCGCGGACGCGATGAGCCCGGCCTTGTTCTGCGCGTCGGCCGCGGTCATCTTGCCGCGTTCGAGCTGCAACACGGCGTCCACGCGGGAGCCTTCGACGTTGCCCTTGACGACGTTGGCCTTGGCCATGCCGACCATATCGAGCAGCTTGTCCCCGCCCGCTCCTTCGGCCTCGGCCGAGTTGCGGAGCGCGTAGCGAACGTTCCACGACAGCGCGAGCGCCGCGCCGCCGATGACGTACATGGTGCCGACGCCGCCGGTCAGCGGACCGGCGACGGTGCCGGCCGTGACGTACGCGGTCGACGCCGCGACGGTCACCGTGGCGTGCCCGCGCAGCCGCGGCGAACGCCGGGACGCCTCCTGCCACGTCGCCGCGGTGACCGCGGTCGACGCCGCGCCCATGACGGCGGTCGCGGCGGTGTTGTCCTCGAAGTGCGCGTGCCCGAACGCCGCCGCGCCACCGAGGACGCCGACGAGCAGCCACGGCGGGAGGAACGGCGCGGTACGCGAGGCGATCCACTTCGCCATCTGCGCCCCGACGTCCGCACTCCCCTGCTGCAAGGTGTTCTTCGCTGCCATCGCGATCGTTCGTCCTCTCGAAGTCGTCGGGGCGGTCAGGCGAAGGTGAACTTCGGGGCGGGCTTCTTGTGGCCTGCCTGCTCCAGCTCGGGCGCGAAGTGCTTGAGGAACGCCGCGTAGCACTGCGCCATGCGCGCGGCGGCGGCCTTGGACTCCTCGGCCGCGATGTCGACGTGCCGCGCGATGGCGAACGCGCGGACGCGGGCCCCGCCCGGGGCGTTCGAGCCGATGACGGGGATTTCCTTGAGCACCGCGCGCAGAACCTCCGACCCGATGGCCAGGTCGACGGAGACGTCACGCAGCAGCTCGCGGCCGGCGTTGGTGTATGTGCGGATGCTCTCCGGGTTCAAGAACTCCGGGTCCGACAGGATCTGACGGGCGTTGCCGAGCGAACGGCGAGCCATAGGGCAGTCCTCCAAGAAGAAGCGGGACCCGGGAAGTTCCGGGCCCCGCACGAGATGTCGGCTGTGCTTGTCGTACTGCGCTGTTCGTTTTCGGCCGTCAGGCGGCCTTGGCGACCTCGGCCGCGGTGCGGTTCGCCTTGCGCCGCAGCGCGCGCCGCTCCTCAACGGTCAGCCCGCCGCGGATCGTGTGCTCGTCGCGCTCCTCCAGCGCCGCCACCAGGCAGTCACGCCGCACCGGGCACGAGCGGCACAGCGACTTCGCCGCGCGCTCGCGCATCTCCCGCGCGGCGTCGGTCTCGCGGACGCCGTCCGGCTCGCTGAACCACTCGGCGTACGCGCTGGTACCGCTGGAGTCGCGGCACGCCGCCGCGTTCTCCCAGCGCTTGCGCGGACCGGTCGCGGCCTTCTTGACGCTCATCGGGGTGTCGCCTCCTCGGCGTTGGTGGTGCCGGACTGAACGGGGAGGGTCAGGACGTTCGCGCCACCGGCGTACTGCCGCTTGGCTTCGTCGAGGGCGTCCTTGGCGGTGTCGTAGCGGCAGCCCAGAGCCTGCGTGGCCGCGCGGTACGACACGTCGCCGTTGTGCTCACGCAGCAGTTCCAGCGCCGCCGCGACGTGATCCCGCGAGCCGCTTCCCAGCACGGGCGCGGCCTGCTTCGCGGAGGCGCGGGGTGCCTTGCGGGGAACAGATGTGATCCGCACCGGCGTGGCAGGCGCTTCCCGGGAAGCGGTCACGACTGCTTCCGTAACAGGCGCGGGAAGCACCGCAGGTACGTCGGTCGGGAGCGCTTCCGTCTGCTCCCCGGGCTGGTCAGCGTCGCGGGAAGCGCTTCCGTCATGGAGGAGTTCGTGCACCCGCCACAAGACGACGGGAGCGAGCCCGGCAACGGCGACCCGGATGACGATGTGCATCCACCCGCCGGGAAGCAGCGGAAGCAGGTGCACCGTGACGTTCGTCAGCACCATCACGCCGATCGCCCAACCGACTTCGCGGCGACGCCGGAACGCGGCGATCACGTACGCGTCGATGCACACCGGACCGAACGCGGCGAAGAACCCGAACCCCGCCCACACGTACAGGTGGTACTCACCCGAGGCCGTCAGCGCGACCGCCGCGAGAAGCGCGACAACCGGCAGCACGCGCCCGAGGATGTTCGTGCGCCACCGCAGCCGGTCCAGCTTCTTGCCCAGGTCCACGCGCAACCGCTCGACATCCGTACGCGCCGCCTCGGCATCGCGGACGGCGCCTGCCGCCCGCGCGCGTTCGGCCTGCGCCTCGCGGCTCGCCTCGGACGTGATCCGGGTGGCCGCGGTACGCGCCTGCGCCCGCAACGCGTCGGCCGCCGCCTCAGCTTCGGCGCGGATGCGGTCGGCATCCGCGTTCGCGGTGCCGCTCGCCTCCGCCGCCGCCTCCGCCGCCGCATCCTTCGCCGCCGCGACGACGTCGCCCGCTTCCCCGTCCGCGCCCTCGACGATGCGCCGAGCCTCCGCCTTGGCCTCGTCGACGAGTTCCTGAGCGCGCTGCTTAGCACGCTCGGCCTCGTCGAGGACTCCCTTGGCGTACGTGTCGGCCGCACCGCGCACCCGCGACGCTGTCGCCGACGCGTCCTCGCGCAGCGTCGCCGCACTGCTCCGAGCCTCGGCGACGATCGTCTCCGCGGTCGCCCGAGCCCGCGCAACCGCCTCGGGGCCGGCCGCGCTCAACTGCTCAAACTCGTCGCGGACGATGCCCGCGCTCGTCTCCGCCTGGCGGGCCTCAGCCTCCGCCGCGCGCCGCTCCGTGAACGCCTCGCCGCGGATGCGGTCGGCCTCAACTTCCGCCTGTGCCAACAGCTCACGCGCGGACCGCTCGGCATCGTCCACGAGTTGCGCGGCACGCGCCTTGGCCTCCGACTCGACCGCGAGAGCCGTCGGCTCAGGAAGCCACAGCGACCCGGGCCCCGCACCCACCAACTCCGACAGGCGCGTCGGCCGCTTCACTGCGGACCGCCGAACAACGCCGCAGCCTCACGCCACGCCCCGGCCTCAGAACGGTGCTCGTACTCGTCCCACGTACGCGCATCCCAGCCCTCAGCCGGTCCGTACCGCGCCTCCAACTCCGCCGCGAGCGTCGCCAACTTGCCGACCTGCGCCCGGAAGCGAAGCAGGTCGTTGACGGCCTCGTCGGCCCGCGCGTACGCGGTGCCCGCGCTCGTCGACGCCACAGCCTGACGAACCAGCGTCACAGCCATCGCGCACCGCCCACCCGGCCACGCTGCAGCGAGCCGTACGCGCAAACGCGGTAACCGCGAGCCCGACGAACGACCGCCGGCCGCAACCGCGCTGCCGCCAGGGACAGCAGGGTGGCGTAGGTCGCCGCCTCGGCGTCCTCCCGCCACATCTCCGTCAGGACGTCGGACGCCACATCCAGCCGCGCCGCGCGCTCCGACTCCGTCTCGACCGCGGGTCCCGTGAACAGAACCGGGTCGAAGCCGAGCACCAACTCGGCGAACTCACCACCCGACGACGTCGGGCGTCCCGCAACAATGGTTCGCAAGTCGCTCTCCTCTTCTTCAGGAGGTGACCCACGGGGCGGCCGCCGGACCTTGGCCGGACGGCGACCGCCCCGGCGCACATCGGTGCGCCTCGCCACAACTGACGAGCGGTCATGACCCCCGACCCACAACCGACTTCAGCGCGGATCGGGGACCAAAAACACTCGTGTCTGTGGTCGTTCAACTCACTGTGGAGTTCTCAAGGAACGCGCTGTACCGACGGGCGCGCGGCTCGCCACTGCCGCCTTCCCTGCCGGTCGCTCTGCTTTCGGCGCCGTGCATACGTGCAGGTCAAACCACACGTAGCGATCTGAAGACCCCTACGTCACTGCCTCACTAGTGAGGTAGTGACGTCACCGTAGCGCGACAAGTCTGGGCGCCGCAATACCTCACTAGGGAAGTAGTCCTACGATGGCTCGCATGAGCATCGATCCGACCGACCCGCGGCCCCCGTCGCGCCAGATCGCCGACGAGTTGCGCAAGCAGATCGTCAGCGGCGCGCTTGAACCGGGGCAGCCACTCCCGTCCGAAAGCGTGCTGGTCGGGACGTACGGCACGTCGCCGACGACCGCTCGCCAAGCCGTACGGCTCCTCAAGGAGGAAGGGCTCGTCGTCTCGGAACGAGGCCGCGGCGTGTTCGTGAAGAAGCAGCCACCCACGATCCACATGGGCTCGGCTCGCTTCTCCCGGAAGACGCGCGCGGAGGGCAAGGCAGCCTTCGAGGCGGAGATAGAGGCACAGGGACGCCGCTGGGGTCAGGAGATCCTCGGGCTCGAAGACGTACCGGCGCCCAAGTGGGTCGCCGAGTGGTTCGGCATCGAGCCGGACACCACGGTCTTCGTACGCCGCCGGCGCAACTGGGTCGACGACGAACCCACCCAGGTCGCCGACAGCTACTACCTGCTTGAGACGGTCGCCGACACCGCGATCCGCAACGAGGACACGGGCCCTGGCGGCAGCTATGCGCGCCTTGAGGAGAAGGGCCTACGCCTGGAGCGGTTCCGCGAGGAGATCGCCATCCGCATGCCGTCGCCCGATGAGACGAAGTCTCTCCGTCTCTCGCCCGGCATCCCGGTCGCCGAGCTTCGACGGATTGCGTTCACCGCAGATGGTCCCGTGGAAGTACTGACGTCAGTGGTCGCCGGCGACCGCCACGTGTTCTGTTACGAGTTCCCCGCACCCGAGTAGTCAGGAAGCGCCTTGCAGGTCACCTACACCAGCGAGCCCGAACCGGGCGGCAAGAACGACGACTTCGTCATCGCGGGGGAACGGTTCGTCGTCGTGCTCGACGGAGCAACGCAGCTCAGCGAATCCGGCTGCATCCACAACGTCCGATGGCTGGTCCAACGCCTCGGCACCCAACTCGCGACCGCCATCGTCACCGAGCCGGACACGTCCCTGACGTCCATCCTCGCCGACGCGATCGAACGCGTCTGCGCCATGCACGCCGACACCTGCGACCTGACCCACCCGAACAGCCCGTCCACCACAGTCGCCCTCATGCGCCACCACGCGGACACGGTCGACTACTTGATCCTGTGCGACTCGCCGATGGCCATCGAGACCACCGACGGCAAGGTGCAGGCCATCACCGACGACGCGACGTCCCATCTCCCCGGCTACACGCAGGCCGACCTGAACCGCCTCCGCAATCACCCCGGCGGCTTCTGGATCGCCAGCACCAAGCCCGAGGCAGCCGAACACGCCATCGTCGGCTCGCTCCCCGCCGCCGACGTCCGCCGTATCGCCGTCATGACCGACGGCATGTCCCGCCTCGTCGAACGCTACGAATGGTCCTGGTCCCGCCTCATGGACCTCACCGAATCCGAGGGCCCCGCCGCCGCGGTCCGCGCCGTCCGCGAGGCCGAACTCGCCACCGCCCCCGGCACCTACCGCGGCAAACCCCACGACGACGCCACCATCGCCCTCTGCCGCGAGTTCACCCCATGACCGATGCCGCCAAGCACTCCGTCAGCGTCGCAGGCGTCATCGTCAACGGAGAAGGCCAAGTTCTCCTAATCCGCCGCCGCGACAACGGCCGCTGGGAGCCTCCGGGTGGAGTCCTCGAGCGACACGAGACCATCATTGACGGGCTTCGTCGGGAGATGCGCGAAGAGACGGGTCTAGAGGTCGAGCCCCTCGGGCTGACCGGTGTCTACAAGAACATGGTCCTGGGAGTCGTGGCCCTGGTTTTTCGTTGCCAGATTACGGGAGGCCACCTCAAACCGAACGGCGAAGTTATGGGATTCCGCTGGGCATCGATCGATGATCTGCCCGACCTCATGGTTGAGGCCTACCGAATTCGCGTTATCGACTCACTCAATTGGCCGCGTGGAGTAGAGATCAGGTCCCATGACGGAGAACTTCTAAGCTAGTCCGTCGCATTATTTCATGCTTGCGGAGGCGAATATCCGTGGAGCCCCCAGGACGAGAAGGGCTCAGCACCTTCTTTACCGTTGATCTTTTCCGGAATGTAGAAGTGATAGTAGCGGCCGCCCTGCGGGACCAACGCAATCGGTGTCCCCGGGAGTTGGGCATCAAGAGCGTTCAAGACAGATTTCGGGTCTTCGGCAACCACGTGGGGGTGATAGGCCACCACGGACCCGAACGGGATCTCCCGCCCTTGAAAGAGCAGCGTCCATTCTTGAAAATGAACCGCCAAAGCCCGACCCTCCCCTTCAACGAGCGCCCGCAGAACGGGATCATCGAAGCCTGACAGAGTGCCTGACAGTCTCTTACATTCGGGATTTACAAGGCAGTTTCCCTCTGCCAACAGGCGCCCGAAGCGCAGGCGGACTCGCTCTACGGCCGAGACCTCCTCGGGTATTGCAAAGTAAACCCCACTGTGCCGTTGCACCACGTCAAGGTCCGCCACCAGCATTTCCAAGTCCCGCAACTCATCGTCGATATTCGCAGGCTCGGACATTGGGGCCTCAAGTGTCCAGGCCGGAGCTCCATCAACATAGAAACTGAACGATGGCCGCGAGGTTATTTCTCGCGCCAGGTCAAGTGCTCTCAGGGCTGCTGCGGGGCTCATCCCCCCTACATATAGGAAGAGCTCGCACGTAGCAGTGCACACCTCACCCCGAGGAATTAGGAAAGAGACAGTAAGCTCGGAATAAAAACTGGCGCTGAGCGTGTAACCCCGTACGCCAGAAGAGATGTGAGTTAGGCTCCCTTCATGCCTACTAGCGGGCTTATTTTCAGTTTCAGGAAACCTAAGCTCTACCAGAGCCCCCGTGTCCGCTAGGCCGTCAGCTGGCAATAGCTCGACGTGAACATTCAAGAATCTCTCTTGAGCCCATTCCGGCCCTGATACCTCCAGTGCAGTCACGGCATTCTTACTAAGAACGAGCTTCTCAGATACCCCAAAGTCGATGAGGCGCTGCAACGCCTCACCTTCTTTCTCGTGTCCGGGGGCCAAGGTTATGTTGACGCGTATCGGGTTTCGCTTGATGGCCTCAGGGCCGCGCGGCCGAATCGTATTCACGATCATGTCCCCACGGCGTGCGAAATCAACGGTCCAGTCTTTGTCTCCGAGTGTGGGTATCTCGCGCAGGCGATCCGACAAATCGCGAAGCCCTCTAGCCGCAAAGGGCCCCGCCCGCCCGGGACTGCCATCAGAGCGTACGAGGTGCACCGGCGCGATGTGATCGAGGAGCCTGGGCATCTTCTGGAGGTAGTCCTCCAAGTCAACGGAATCGATCGTTCTGACTTTGACGTTGAATTCGGCGGACAACTGCCCTGCGAAGTCCTTTAGTTCATCATTCCTAACTACCGGAACAACGAGAACCCACTCAAAGAATTCTCCAGTAGAGATCGCCCGCTCTAGGCGAGCCCGAGCAGAACTGCGAACAACTGAAGAGCCAATTCCTTTCGGACAGTAGAGTGATTCGAAGAGACGTCGACGCCCACCTTGGACCACCTCTATGTCCCAACCAACAGCTCTTCCTTTTTTTGCAATCGTGACCTGACTGCGGAAACCATAAACTTTGGATATGATCTTGCCGACCAGCTGATCGAAGGCATCGCCCCCCACATCAGCCCACCGCACAAATTCGGCCGAGCGAAGGGGTATGGCCTTCCCGGGATCGGAATACGCTGCGTTCCTAGCCAGGAGAATCTCTCCCGCCCGATCCCGGCCGGTTTGACTAGGTTCTGGAAGAGAGCGCGCATGGAGCTTTTCTTTGACGTCGTTGTAAACCATGCTCGCGCTGAGATGCCGACAGCCGTTGTCGATTCCCAGCCGGAGAGTCTCCAAGAGCATCCCGGTAAACGCAGTATATTCTTCCCCCACGGGCGCGAGAGCGGCTGCGCTTCCGGTAGTAGAAGTGATTACCAAAGCACCTTCGACAACAGTGTGTTGCTTGAGCGCTTCGGTGCTGTCGGACATCAGACCATGCACTCTGCCACTGAAACAGCTGTCGATAATCAGGACTCTTTGCCTGGCCTTCGAGCGCAATATCTCCTGCTTGATGTGCCGATATTCAACGCAGGTCCATGGCTCATGCATACGGGTTCCGACGAGTGATGCCAAAAATTGCGCATCATCGTCAAGGTGCCCATGGCCAGCAAAATAGACAAATAGGCCGTCCGTTGCCTGTTCCGCTGCATCGCGCAGCGGCGCCATAATTTCGCGTTGATTTATTGGGTTCAAGATCGTCTGACAGTGCTCATCTGCCAGGTTCCAGCCCGATGAAGAGGTCAGATAAGCGTGGAGGCCGTGGACATTATTCCGCACGGCATCCAGCTGATCCAGATGGTCATAGGCTGCGGTTCCGATAATCACCGCCCGCGAATTCTCTGCACGCGGAAAATCTGTAGGCAATGTCAACTTCCCCTGAGCGCCTCGGCGATGCGAGCAACGGCATCTGCGTCAGATGAGTCAACAGTGACCCGGACCCCGTTGTGCTCGATGGTGACGACCGGAGGCCTATACCGGCTCTGCCTCCAAAGGGCGCAGGTCATTACGAGATTCAGGGTCTGAAAACCGCTATCAACCACAAGCTGAACAACTTCGAGCGCGGTGCCCATCTCACCAGGTTTTGCCGTTTCGTCGGCCCGAGACACAACCGCATGGCGAGCAAGCTGATCGTCGCCCTGGAGCCACTTGAGTAGTTGCACAAAATCGTCGACATCGCCATCAAGCAGCCGAACGTCATATCGCGTCATGGTCTTCTCCACCCCCACACGATGCCCATGTCCCCAACCACAGGCTCCCAACGCTACCGTCGAGGGCCCTCAGCGCGTGGGTGAAATGTTCTGGTCGAGAGTCGACAACATGGACAACGGCAACCCCCTCGGTCTCTGCCCCGACGCTTCGGGGCCGACGGTCTCGGGTGGCCCCGGCGCCTCGTCGCGCGTCGGCAGCTCGCCCAAGCGGCAATGGAAGCGGAGACCGGCTCAGCTGATGTTGGGCATCCGTTGGGTGGCCCGTGCAATCCATGACTCGATCTTGCGAACGTGCAGGTCAGGCAACTCGGCCGCCGCAGACGCCGGGGGCGGGGGGCGGTCTCGGGCCCCGAGCCTTTTTCTCGAACGGGAATCCGAAAACCACCCTCCCACCTGCGACTTCGTCACCTCAACCGCTCAACGCGCCAGGTTCGCCCTGTTGGGCGAGAAGCCTGGAAAGTCGCAGGTTGTCTCACTGTGTCCCGCAGGTTGACCAGCACGTGCGGGGCATACGCGGGGCAGCCCCGCACGCGGATCAGCCCTCGCGCCAACGACTCAACGCGTCGTCTACCAGGCGATTCGCGCGGGCGGTCTCTCCGTCCAGGCACTTCGCGTACACCCGCAGCAGCACCGAAACCGAGTGCCCCGCGCGCCGGGCGACCTCGGCCGGGTCCATCCCGGCGTTGAGCCACAGCGACACGCAAGCGTGCCGCAGGTCGTACGGCCGCTTGCCGAGGATGGACGCGGCCTGCGCGGGGGTCAGGGGTGCCAGGGGTTCCAGCCGTTTATGGCTTTTGTGGCGTCTTGCGCTGTTTGGGTGGTGGTGCGCATCCAGGTGTCGTAGGTGTGGGGGGAGACGCGGCGGCGGGATGCCACGACGGCGATGCTGTAGCGCTGGGCTCCGTGTCGGTCGTGTACCGGGGCGTGGATGGTGGCGATGTCGCGGGGGCCGGGGGTGGGGGGATCGGCGAATTCGCTCCAGTCGGCTTCGGGGAGGTAGCCGCGCAGGGTCTCGATGACGGTGTCGGCCATGCCCGAGGTGATGAGGTTGGCGAGAACTTCGTTGCGGGCGGCGGGGGTTCCGTCGGTGAGGTGTTCGACCAGGTAGCCGCGCGAACGGGCGTCCTGGACCACGCCGTTGAGGACGCTGCGCCGGGCGGTGACCGGCACCAGGGGTGTGCGGGCGAGCCAGTCGCGGAGGACTTGGTCGCCGCTCCACAGCAACTCCGTGAGGCCGAGCGGCGGTACGGCCGGGAAGCGTTCGCCGACGAGGTCGCGTGAGGCGCCCGCCCGGATCGCGCCCGCTCGGCCGACGACCACGATCTCGTCGTCGCTCATCGTGGTCAGCAGGCAACTGAGCCCCAGGCGCCGGTGCAGCGCGTGCAGGTGCGGCATCAGGGCGTCGAGCGGCGCCCGGCCGTCTTCGGCGACGCGGCCGATGCGTCCCAGGGCGGGGCCGAGGCGGTACGCCTTGTCGCGCGTACGGTGCGCGAATCCGGTCTCGGTGAGGGTGGTCAGGATCCCGAGGCAGGTGGGCTTGCTGATGCCCAGGCGCTGGGCGATGCGTGCCAGCGTGAGTGGTTCGGTCGGGTGTTCGGCGAGCAGGTTGAGCACTTGCGTGACGCGTTCGGTTGGCGGAGAACGCCGCTCGGGCATGCCGTGCCGCCTTTCGTGTCGTCGGCGGAAAGAATTTTGAGGGGTCGTCAGGCGGCGTCCGCGGGCACCTGCGTGGCGGTGGTTCCAGTTCTGGAACGACGTGGTGCGCGTGTTGCGGTGTTCGGAATGCGCGGATCCGACACGTGTCCGGTCGGGGTTCCGTATCTGGAACAGGCGTTCCAAACCAATCAGCACTCCCCCAGGCCGTCAACCGTTTCGACCACCCTTGATTTCTTGTCAAAGGCAAGCATTATGGGCTGCCAGGCGCCGGGACACCACCACATCGACCAGGGAGTGACCGATGGCCTTTTGGCCCCTCGCCACCCGTCCCGCCGAGCCGAGACGCCGCAGGCGTCCGGGGCCCCGGCGTACCCTCCGGATGCCGTCCGTCGTCGCGGCGGCGGTCGCACTCGCGCTCGCGGCGACGGCGTGCGGCGGAGGAGGCGACTCCTCCGCGAGCGACGCATCCGACGCACCCGTCCGCCAAGGCGGCGCCATCACCATCCCGCTGCCCGTCGAGTCGCGCGCACTGGACCCCTTCGTCGCGTCCTACACCGCGACCGCGGACGGCAGCCGCATGGCGGCGCTGTACGACTTCCTGGTCATGCTCGACCCGAAGACCGGAGAGGTCAGCCCGCGCATCGCGGAGAGCCTGGAGCCGGACGCCACCGGCAAGGTCTGGACGCTTCGGCTGCGGCCCAACGTGACGTTCACGGACGGCACGCCGTACGACGCCGCCGCGGTCAAGGCGAACTGGGAGGCGCACGCCGACCCCGCGATGAAGTCGCTGCGCCGCGGCCTGGTCACCGGCGTCACGACCGAGGCCACCGGGCCGCTCGAACTGCGCATCACACTGGCGACGCCGAACCTGAGCTTCGACCGGACCGTCGCGTACGGCCTCTCCTTCATCGCCTCCCCCACCGCCTTCCGCGCCGACCCGGCCGGCTTCGGCGCGAAGCCGGTGGGCGCCGGTCCGTTCAAGCTGAAGGACTGGGTACGCGGCGACCACCAGACGATGGTGCGCAACCCCGGTTACTGGCAGGCGGGTCTGCCGCACCTCGACCAGGTCACGTTCAAGACGGTGGCGGACAACCAGCAGATCCTGTCCGCCATCGCGACGGGCCAGGCCGATCTGACCGTCACCTCGGACGGGCAGGCGGGTGCGCAGGCCGAGGAGAAGAAGCTCAAGGCGGACACGACGCAGGTCGACGGCGGGCAGTTCTTCCTCTTCAACCTGAAGCGGGCGCCGTTCGACGACCCGCGCGCACGCCGCGCGATCGCGCTGGCCGTCAACGCCGAGGACCTGACGAAGTCGTTGTTCAGCGGCCAAGTCAAGCCCGGGCGCGGGGTGTTCCGCGAGAACTCGACACTCGTCGACCCCGCGGTGCCGCAACAGCCGGGGTACGACCGGGCCGAGGCGCAGCGGCTGTTCGACGAACTTGCCGCCGAGGGCAAGCCGGTGAACTTCACGTTCCTGACGCAGCAGCACGCGACGGCGCGCAAGACCGCCGAGTACATGCAGAGCCGCATCAACCAGTACAACAACGCGCACATGGAGATCGAGGCGCTGGAGATCGGCGCGTACATCACCAAGGGACTCGTCAACCGGGACTTCCAGGCGCAGAACTACGGGATGTGGCAGGCCGATCCGGACCCGGCGTACGACACGCTGTTCCGCTCGACCAGCACGTCCAACTACGGCGGGTACGCCAACCCGGCCGTCGACCGTGCCCTCGACGCCGCCCGGGCGGCCGCGACGCCGGAGGCCCGCAAGCAGGCCTATACGGACCTGGTACGGGAGATCGCCAAGGACCTGCCCGTGTGGGTGTGGCAGGAGGCGACGACGTCGACGGTGTATCGGACGCAGTTGACGGGCGTGAGTCTGGTGAACGAAGGGCAGTTGATCATGGACCAGATCGGTCTGAAGAGCTGACGCTGCGCCACGAAGCACGCACCGGCAAGCGATAGCCGGTAGTTGGTGCGCCCGTCGCCCCCCTCAGCCGGAGGGGAGCGGCGGGCGTCCGGCATTTGCGGGTCCGGGGGGCTGGGGAGTTCGGTCGTGCCGCGGAGCCGGTGTCAGCCGCCGGCCGGGTCCGGGGCGGAGAGTTCGACCGGTTCGCGGAGCCGGTGTCAGCCGCCGGCCGGATCCGACGCCGGTCGGCCCGCGGCGTTGATGATGCCGTCGACCACCAGACCGATGCGGCAGGCTGCTTCCTCCGGATCGGGCTGTCCGGCGTCGAGCCAGGCGATGACCGCCTCGGTCGTGACGGCGGTGACGACGGCGGCGGCCCAGGTGAGCCACGGGCCGGGGGCGAGGACGCGCGCGAGATTGTGCCTCGCCACCTCGCTTGAGGTCGCCGCGAGTTCGTCGACCAGATCGTGGAACTCCGGTTCGCGGGCTGCGTGTCGGAACAGCAGGCGGAAGCCGTCCGGGTCGGCGGACGCGGCGCCGAGCAGCGCTCCCAGGGCCTCCGGTTGCAGGTCCTCGTCCCCCATGGCGGCCATCACCCGGGCACACGCGCGGTCGAGGACCGAGCGGTAGAGGTCGGCCTTGGAATCGAAGTGGCGGTAGAGGAGTACGCGCGTGATCCCGGCCTCCGTGGCGACGTCGTCGAGGCTGGTCGCGGTGAAGCCGGAGCGGGCGAACGCGCGCGTGGCCGCGTCCAGGATCTGCTCGCGCCGCTCGGCACGCCGGAGGCGCCGCACCGGAGCCGGGGCCTGGGGCCCTGCGGAACCCCCCGAGGTCTCCGCCGCAGCCGCCGCGCCGTGGACCGCATGCTGTGCCGTCATCGCACCCACTCCCTGTACCCGCCCGCCGAATCCGGCTGTTGTGCGGTCCCATCTTGTGAACTACAGAGTATACAAGTAGCTTTGTTAAATCGATCGTATACAAATGCGAACGGGGAGACGCCGTGACCGCTCAACTGCCCTTCCATGCACCCGAACCGCTGCACACGCCGCCCGAGCTCCGCGAACTGCGCGACAGCGGCGTCATCCACAAGGTCCGCACGCGCGTCGGCGACGACGCCTGGCTCGTCACGGGGTACGAAGAGGTCCGCGCACTGCTCGACGACCGCCGCCTCGGACGCTCCCATCCAGATCCCGAACGCGCGCCCCGGTTCGGGGAGTCGGCGCTTCTCGGCACCCCGGTGGGCAACCACGAGACCGAGCAGGCCGACCACGCGCACATGCGGCGCATCCTCCAACCACTGTTCTCGCCGCGCCGCATGCGGGCCCTGCGCCCTCGTATCGCCCGGCTCACCGCCGATCTCCTGGACGACATGGAGAAGAGCGGCAGCCCGGCCGACCTCAACGCCGCACTCGCGCTGCCCCTGCCGATCCTGGTCATCTGCGAACTCTTGGGTGTGCCGTACGCCGACCGCGACCGCTTCCGCGCGTGGTCCGTCGCCGTCGGCGATGTCGCCGACGCGGCCCGGTCCACCGATGGCCTGATGCAACTCTACGCCTACGGACGGGAGTTGGTTGACCACAAGCGCCACAGTCCGGGCGACGACATCATCTCGGACCTGTGCGCCACCGACGGTCTCGGGGACGCCGAGATCGCCTCGCTCTCGATGATGCTGCTGTTCGCGGGCCACGAGACGACCGTCGTGCAGATCGGGTACGGCGCCCTCTGCATGCTCGGCACGCCGGGCGAGTGGCCGGCCCTCGTCGCGGACCCGTCGCGCGTCGACGCCGCCGTCGAGGAGATCATGCGGGCCCCGATCGCCGGCACCGGCGGCATGCCGCGCTGGGCCGCGACCGACCTCGAAATCGCCGGAGTGACCGTACACGCGGGCGAGTTGGTGCTGCTCGACACCTTCACGGCCAACCACGACCCGGCGGTCTTCCCGGACCCCGAGCGCTTTGACCCCGAGCGCTTCGACGCAAGGCGGTGCGGAGCCGACCGAGCACCCGCGCAGCACCTCGGCTTCGGGTACGGCGCCCGCTACTGCGTCGGAGCGCCGCTCGCCCGCATCGAACTCACCGAGGTGTTCGGGCAGTTGGCCGCCCGCTTCCCGCACCTGCGCCTCGCCGTGCCGACGTCCGAAATCCGCTTCACACGGGACCAGTTGACCACGGCGATTGTCGAACTGCCGGTGGCCTGGTGAGGCTTCGTCCCCCATCAGTACGACGGCCGGCCCACAGCCACGCCTCAGCGTCCGAACACCGCACCCATGATGTCGGCCACCGCACGGTTCATCGGCAGCAGCACGCGTCGATATGTCCACCGGAACGGCGCTACGACCACCGCGGCCCACACCACCGCGAGCCCGACGAACAGCGGCTTCAGCGCGACCCGGTGGAGGAACCTGCACGGGGTGACCACCACCGCCCCGACGATGACGGTCGCCCCGCGCCAGCCGAACCTCAGCACCCGGCGCAGCGCCCGCCACAGGGGTTGCAGGACCCACTTCCACAGCGCCGCCAGCGGCCGGATCACCAGGTGGAAGAACAGCTTCCACAGGATCCAGAGGACACCCCGGGCGGTCGGGCGCACCACATGGCGCCACGCCAGCAGCCCGAACGGCTTGAGCACGCGGCGCCACAGGTAGCGCTCGACCGCCCGCTGCACCGGCTTGAGCACCTGGTCGAGCAGGAACGCGAGGATCGGCGTGAGGACGATCCCCCACAACACGGTCCGCAGCAGCCAGCCCCACAGGAAGTCCCGGAAGAACGCCCAGCCCGGCACGAGCAACCACCGGTGCACGAAGTTCGCCCCGGGCACCAGCATGCGGCGCCAACTGAAGACGAGCGCCACGACGAGCAAGCGGCCCGTCAACTTGAGGAGTTCCCACAGGAGGCGGAACGGGACGAGGACCACGACCGCGAGCCCGCCCGCGGCCCAGCGTCCCGCCTTCGCGGCAGGACGGGATCGCGGCGCGGGCAACTCCGGTGCGCCTGGTGGTGGTTCGTCCCGTCGGACATCCTCGGCCGCCGTGCCCCCGCCGTCGTGCGCAACCCCCGGCATCGCGTCTCCCCACGCTTGTCCCCTGGCCCGCACGGTAGTTGAGCGCGGAACCGGAGGACAGCGTTCGGATACTCAGATCCACCCCCGAACGGTGGTGAGTTTGTCGGGGTTGCGCACCACATCCACCGCCGTGATGCGCTGCCGGTCCACGGTCAGCGCGACGATCGAGAGCGTGCCGTCCGGCTCCCACGCCATGAGGCCCCACGTGCCGTTGACGATCACCGGCCGCATGTTGACCGGCTCGCCGCCCGCGAAGGCCAGCAGCAGCCGCGCGATGCGGTTGCCGCCGCGTACCACCACGCGCAGCGCGGGCACCTTGCCGCCGCCGTCGCCGCGGCAGACGGCATCGGGGTCGAGCATCGCGACGAGCCCGTCGAGGTCGCCGTTCTTGCACGCCGCCGCGAACGCCTCGACCAGGCGGCGCTGTTCTTCTGCGGTCGGCGGGAACCTGGGACGCCCGTCCTCGACCTCGCGGCGGGCGCGGGAAGCGAGTTGCCGCACCGCCGACGGCGTGCGGCCCACGACCTCGGCCACCTCACCGAACGTCATCCCGAACACGTCGTGCAGCAGGAACGCGGTGCGCTGCGCGGGCGACAGCGACTCCAGGACCACCAGCAGCGCCATGCTCACCGACTCGTCGAGAGTGACGCGGTCGGCCGGGTCGGCCTCGGGCACCGGCTCGACCAGCGGTTCGGGCAGCCAGGTCCCGAAGTACCGCTCGCGACGCGCCCGGGCGCTGCGCAGCGCGTCGAGCGCGAGGCGGGCGACCGTGGTGGTCAGCCACGCCCGCAGGTCCCGGATCTCGGTGGGGTCGTCGAGGCGACGCAGGCGCAGCCAGGACTCCTGGACGCAGTCCTCGGCCTCGGCCATCGAGCCGGTCGTGACGTAGGCGACCTTGAGGAGGTACGGGCGCTCCGCCTCGAACGCGAGTGCCAGCGCATCCTCGTCGACCGCCGTGACGACGCCCCCGGACCGGGCCTCCGACGCCGCCGCAAGCCCGTCCACACCGTGCCCGTCGGCACCGGGCCCCTCGGCACCGGACCCGTCCACCCCTGTCCCGTCCACACCGGGCCGGTCCACATCCACCCCGTCTGCACCCACCCCGTCGGCATCCGCCAAGCCGCCGCCGAACCCGCCCGCCCCGGATCCGTCGGCACCGAGCCAGACCGCCCCAGGCCCGTGCACTCCGGACCCGTCCACCCCTGTCCCGTCGCCCCCGCCGCCGAAGAATCCGCCGCCGGTCATCGCGCACCTCCGCCTTTCATCCGAACACTGGCACGAAGGAGAGACGAGACAGCGCGCGGATGTGTGACAGACGCGGTCGCGCCGGTGGCGTACCCTCCTTCGACGTGGCTCGAATCGTCGTCGTCGGTGCAGGTATGGGTGGACTCGCGGTCGCGGCCAGGCTCGCGGTCCGCCGCCATGAGGTGACGCTGTGCGAGCGGTCGGAGGATGTCGGGGGCATGCTCGGCTCGTTCGGCCGGGACGGCTTCACCTTCACGTCCGGTGCCTCGGTGCTCACCCTGCCGGCGGTGTACCGCGACCTCTTCCTCAAAACCGGCACGGCCCTCGAAGAGTGCGTGGACCTCGTAGGCGTCGACCCGGCGACCCGGTGCTCGTTCGACCGCGGCGCGACGGTGGTCGACGTCCCCAACGCGACACGCGCGGGGGCCGCCGCGGCTTTCGACGCCGCGTTCGGCCAAGGCGCCGGAGCCGACTGGAACCGGCTCCTCGACCGGGGCGCGGCCATGTGGGGCGTCATGCGGACCGGCTTCTTCGAGGTCGCGTCGGAGGCGGACCGGCCGCGGCGCGCCGCGGGCGGGATGCGCGACTTCCGGACCACCACCCCGTGGCGGCGCCTGCGTCCGCTGGTCCGCTCCACCGTGCGCGACCCGCGGCTGCGTGCGCACGCCGAGCGGTTCGCGCTGGATGCCGGGCTCGATCCGCGGCGGGCTCCCGCGACGGTCGCGGTGCTCCCGTACCTTGAACAGACGTTCGGCCTGTGGACGGTGCGCGGCGGCCTGCACAAGATCGCCGAGGCGCTGCACGCCCGCTGCCTGGACCGCAAGGTGAAGTTCCGCACCGGCACGGACGTCGCGGGCGTGTCACTCGCGAACGGCCGCGCCGACGGCGTCGTGCTCGCGGACGGCGGCGGACGTATCGACGCCGACATCGTCATCTGGGCGGGTCCGCCGCCGCACGGCACCACTGCGCAACGCCCGACCGGCCCGACCGCCGACCCCGCCGCGACCGCGCTCCTCACCAAAGCCGCCGGCAGCTACGCGACCACCGGCATCGTCGAGATGCACCTCGCGCTCCGCGGCACAACGCCCGGCCGGCCGTACCGCACCTACCTCTTCCCCGACTCCCCCGCCGACGAGGCCGAAGCACTGTACGCCTCCGACGCCCGTCCCCCCGCGGACCCGACACTGTGCGTGCTGGCCCCCGAAGGCGGCGCACCGGACGGCGACGAGGCCTGGACGGTCCAGGTGCGCGTGCCTGCCCACGGCCGCGGCAAGGGCCTCGTGGACTGGGAACAGCCGGGCGTACGCGACGAGTTCGCACAACACGTGCTCGACCTCATGACCCGACGCGGCCTGCCCGTGGCCGACCGTCTGCACTGGTACGAGATGCGCACCCCCGCCGATCTGGCCCGCGCCACCGGCACCCCGAACGGCGGCGTGCCCGCCTGCCCGGTCGCCGGGGGTCAGCCGAACCGCTCGTCGGTTCCCGGCCTGTTCGCCGTGGGGGCCTCGGCCCATCCGGGCGGCGGGCTCATCGGCGCGGGGATGGGCGCGGCGGCGGTGTCGGAGCTCATCGGGAAGGGCTGAGGCGGGAACTCGCCGTAGGCGTCCGTGTGGTGCGGCGGCACCGCGCCGAACTCCCCACTGCCGTCGCCCGCCTGGGGGCCGTAGCCTTCCTGGCCGTACCCGTCGGGCGCCTGCGTGCCATAGGCCGCATACGCGCCGCTGCCCGCGTAGGTGTCCTCGTACGCGTCCTCGCCCGGCACGTACATCTGCTGCGTGTGCGGGCCGGACGCGTAATCATCCTGAGCACCGAACCCCTCCCCCGGCGCATACGCCGGAGGGGGCGGAGCTCCGGCCGGGCCGCCCGTGTCGCCGTACAGGTAGCGGTCCGATTCGCCGGCGTCGTACGCCGGTTCCGCGAAACCGCCCTGCTCGTAGCCGCCGTAGCCGACGAAGTCCGCGGGATTCGGGCCGTCGAACGCCTCGAACTGCTGTGTCCCCGCGTCCGCCGCAACACCCGCCGCCGCATCGGCCGGTGTCGGTCGGCCGTGCCGGGCGCGGCGCGCCCGCTTGCGGCCGAAACGCACCGTCCACCCGTGGTAGTAGCCGCGGCGCACCTGCCGCGTGACCAGCAACTGGCCGAGGACGAAGCACACTCCGCCGGACCCGGAAACGATCGCGTTGCCCATCGCGACACCCGCGACGACGCCGCCGAAACCGACGAGGGCGAGCACGCGGTAGCGGAACGGCGCGCCGTGCTGCCACATCGCCTCGGTGAGGAGCCACAGGCCGACCGGGACGAAAAGCGCATACAGCACGATCATGCCAAGGCTCACCGGCACGCCCTTCTGTCGATCGGGTGAAGGTCCCTCACCCTAACGGGGCAGAGGGCGGTTTCCCCAGCGTCCGGAAACAGGCGGTGGCGCGCGGCAGGTCAACAAACGGCGTACGCGGCACGCGACAGGTCAAGGGGCCCGACGCCGACCCGTGCGTCGCGCAAGTCGCCCCACGACTCGGGCACGGCGCTCAGGCGACGTCGTGCGCGGCGGTTCAGGCCTCGCGGTCGCGCAGGCCCAGGTTCTCGTAGATGCGCAGGGTCGCCGTCGACCGGTTCAGCGTGATGAAGTGCAGCCCCGGCGCGCCCTCGGCGAGGAGCCGTTCGCCCATCGCGGTGCCGTACTCGATGCCGACCGCCTGGACCGCGGCCGGGTCGTCGGCGACCGCGCGCACCCGGTCCGCCAGCTCCGCCGGGAAGTCGGCGTTGCTGAGCTGGGCGAACCGCTCGATCTGGCCGACGTTCGTGACCGGCATGATCTCGGGGATGATCGGCACGTCGCAGCCCGCCGCCGCGACCCGGTCGCGCAGCCGCAGGTAGTCGTCGACGTGGAAGAACATCTGGGTGATCGCGTAGTCGGCGCCCGCCTGGCACTTGCGGACGAAGTGCCGGATGTCGTCGTCCCAGTTCGTGGACCGCGGGTGCATCTCGGGGAACGCCGCGACGCCCACGCAGAAGTCGCCCGACTCGCGGAGCAGCCGGACCAGTTCCTCCGCGTACGAGAAGCCCTGCGGGTGGGCGATCCACTCGCCCTGCGGGTCGCCGGGCGGGTCGCCGCGCAGCGCGAGGACGTTGCGCACGCCCGCGTCCGCGTACTGCCCGATGATGTTGCGCAGCTCGCTGACCGAGTGCCCGACCGCGGTGAAGTGCCCGACCGGGGTCAGCGTGGTCTCGGTGGCGATGCGCTCGGTGATGTTGACCGTGCGGTCGCGGCTGGAGCCGCCCGCGCCGTAGGTCACCGACACGAAAGAGGGGCCCAGCGCCTCGACCCGGCGCAGCGCGTCCCACAGGTGCCGCTCACCCGCGTCGGTCTTCGGCGGGAAGAACTCGAAGGAGAAGGTCCGCCTGCCGCTCGCGAGGAGATCGCGGATGGCGGTGGCGCGTGCCGGGCCCAACGGCCCTCCCGGGCTGCGGGGCGAGGCGACTCCTACTGACATACAGGGCAGATTAACGGGACCGACGGTTGGTGAGGAGTGTGTGTCCGCCTCGCGAGACGCCCTTTCGCGCGGCCCGGGGTCGGTGGTACGCGCGCCTCCCGGTTACGCTGCTCGGGCCCGGCTCTCGACGGAAGACGACCCGTGACCTCCTCCCAGCCCCACACGTCCGGCGCAGTGCACCCGCTCGACCGGGACGGCCTGCGCGAACGGGTCAATGCCGCGCTGGCGGCGTTCATGGACCGGCAGGCCGCGGTACTCGCCGGGGTCGGGGACGGCATGGCGCCGGTCACGGCCGCGCTGCGCGACTTCATGCTGGACGGCGGCAAGCGGCTGCGCCCCGGCTTCTGCTACTGGGGCTGGCGCGGCGCGGGCGGGGTCGACGAGGGCGAGGCCGGTGCCGCCGCGGTGCGCGCGGCCACCTCGCTCGAACTGCTCCAGGCCAGCGCGCTGATCCACGACGACCTCATGGACCGCAGCGACACGCGGCGCGGCAAGCCCGCGGTGCACAAGCGCTTCGAGGCCCTGCACGCGGCCGCGGACTGGCGCGGCAGCGGCGAGGGCTTCGGCTCGGCGGCCGCGCTGCTGCTCGGCGACCTGTGCCTCACGTGGTCGGACGAGATGTTCTCCGGCAGCGGCGTGGCGCCGTCCTCGCTGGCCGCCGCGAAGCCGCTGTTCGACGTCATGCGGACCGAGGTCATGGCCGGGCAGTACCTCGACGTGCTGGAGCAGGCGATGGGAGGGGGCTCGGTCGAGCGCTCGCGCCGGGTGATCCGCTTCAAGTCGGCGAAGTACACGATCGAGCGCCCGCTGCACGTCGGGGCCGCGCTGGCCGGGGCGGGGGACGACCTACTCGCCGCCTACTCGGCGTACGGGCTGCCCCTCGGCGAGGCCTTCCAACTGCGCGACGACGTGCTCGGGGTGTTCGGCGACCCGGCCGAGACCGGCAAGCCCGCCGGGGACGACCTGCGCGAGGGCAAGCGGACCGTGCTGCTCGCGTTCGCCGCCGAACGCAGTACCCGCGCCCAGACCCGGCTGCTCGACGACCTGGTCGGGGACCCGGGGCTGGACGACGCCGGGGTGAAGGAGCTGCGCGCGGTCATCCAGGGCACCGGCGCCCTCGCCGAGGTCGAGGCGATGATCGACGCGCTGACCGGACGGGCCCTCGCCGCGCTCGACGCGGCCCCGGTCGCCGACGACGCCCGCGCGGTGCTGCGCGGCCTCGTCGGGGCCGCCACGGCGCGCACCGTCTGAGCCGACCGGGGCGGCGGGCGCCCATCCTCGCGTCCCGGCGATCCTGCCGGTGCCGGTTTCGACGTGGCCTGCAGACCGGCCACCGCGTTTGCCGCCGTCGGCCGAGTCGGCCGACCTGCCGCGGTCTTCGGGACGGTCCTGGACGTTCGTCGCGCCGCCGGGGCGCGGCACCGGTGCAACCGTCGGCTCGCTGCCGGGGGCTGCGCCGACAGGCGCGGTCATGGTGGGCGCGGTCTTCGTAGGCGCGTTCTTCGTAGGCGCAGCCTCGGAAGGCGCGGCGTCGGCAGGCGTCGGCGGCGGAGCCTTGCGTACGTCCCCCGCGGCCAACTCGGCGCGCCGGGCCCCCGGGACCACGCGGTCGCCGGGTCCGGGGGCCTGCGGCGCGCCCGCCGGGACGGGCTTGAGGATGTCCGGCGGGTAGCGCCCGATGAGGAGCAGCGCGGTCAGGAAGAGGCCGAGGACGACCAGCGGCCCGAGGAGGCCGGAGGTCTCGTCCCCGGAAGTGCCGGGCGCGGTCTCGGGCGGCGCGTGTTGGTCGTGGTGCTCGGAGCCGGTCGTTCCCGATCCGACTCCCGCGCCCGACCGCGCGGGCGGTGCAGCCGGTGCGGTCGGTGCGGGCTCGGGGGGCCGGAACAGTTCGACCGTGCCGATGCGCACGCGGTCGGCGACCGCGGGGCGCCCGCGTGGCGGCGGTACCGCCGGGGGCGGGGCTGAGGC
This sequence comes from Yinghuangia sp. YIM S09857, assembly GCF_051388915.1. Classification (NCBI taxonomy): domain Bacteria; kingdom Bacillati; phylum Actinomycetota; class Actinomycetes; order Kitasatosporales; family Streptomycetaceae; genus Yinghuangia; species Yinghuangia sp. YIM S09857. Next base: position 346,588 of record NZ_JBPKBH010000007.1, read on the forward strand.
GCCGGGGATGTCGTCCGATCCGCCCTCCGCGTCGTCGTCGGCCGCGGGTCCGGCGCCGGACTGCTCGTCGGACACCTGCTGCACCGGACGCGGTCCGGGCACCATCGGCTCCGTACGGACCGGTCTCGGTGCCGTGGAGGCGAGCAACACACTGTCGTAGACGGCGCCGGCCGGGCGGCGCTCGACGGAGCTGTTCATGGTCCGAAGTCTGGCCAGTTGGTTGCCGCCACCCGCCCTCATGGCAACGCGCCGCGAACCAATCACACCGGTGACCACTCGGATGGCGGACAAATTCGGCCGTACCAGGGCGTATCCCGAACAGAACCCGACCAGAGCCGAATAGGTGAACGACCGGAGCCGACACGCGGCACACCCGGATCAGTCCGAAGGCGCCCGGAAACCCGGCAGCCCCGTGTCCGAATCGGCTCCTACCCGCCTCAGAGCCTGACCAACACCACCAGTGGACTGTCCGTTTCATGCCAATAGTCGGCTGCTTCGCGCAGCAAATTGCGGGCCGCCGTCCAGTCCCCGGGGGCACGTTCCGCGAACCGCCGCCAGCGGTCGACCGCGACGAGGCGACGCCTTTCGGTTGGCAGCAGCGTGTCGTCGGTCAGGCAGTCCCACAAGGCGTCCCAGTTGCGCCCGAAGTACCCGGGCAGCCGCAGGTCGCGCGCGCATGCGGCGAAGAACGAGGGCGTGTCGTGCGCCTCGCCGAGGTCCAGGCGGGCGCCCCACCAGCCGTGCGTGTGCGCCGAGTCCACGAGCCGCCGCGCGGCCGCCGCGTGCGGCAGGTCGACCAGGTCGCCCGGCAGCAGCCCGGACGTCCACGGCGTCGCGTTGCGCACCTCGTGCCAAGTCCTCACGGAACGATCACCCTGAACGTCGCGTAGTGGTCGGACGTGTAGTACCGCTCCCCCGACGATCCCGTGATGACGCGGCGGGCGCCCCGGTCGTCGGACCCCGGTGTCTCGACGGTGTACTCCCGGTAGTACCCGCTCTTCTGCTCGGGCAGCCGCCCTTCGCGGTTGCCGAACACCGAGCCGTCCTTGGCGTACGGGAAGGGCCCGCCCGCGTCGATGAGCCGCAGCGTCTCCCGCGCCTCGGCCGGGAGTTGACCGACCCGCACGACGGACATGCCCGGCGGCACACTCGGGGCGGGCGCGGAGGACGCCGGCGCCGCCCCCGTACGTGACGCCGTCCCGCCGAAGGCCCCGTTCGTCGACCCGGACGCCTCCGGCGAGGCCGCCGCGGTGGCGGTCCGGGTCGCCGACCGGTCCGGGGATCCGCCGTCGTCGCCGTCGCCGCGGGTGAGAAGGAAAGCGACCGCGGCCAGGACGGCGATCAGCACGCCGCCGACGATCAGCCGGGTTTTATTCGGCATTTCGGACATATCCGGGATGGTGGCATGCCCGCGCCCGCAGACCCGGCAATGACCGCTTCTGCGGAGCCGCCCTCGGCCGGGACTACGCCTTCAGGCGCCGCACGAACTCCGCGGTCGCCGCCGCCGGGTCGTCCGCCTCGGTGACGGCCCGCACCACGACCACCCGGGTCGCGCCCGCCTCGACCACCTGGTCGAGGTTGCCCAGGTCGATGCCGCCGATCGCGAACCACGGCCGCTCGGGGCGACGCGCCGCCGCGTACCGGACCAGGTCCAGGCCGGGCGCGTGACGGCCCGGCTTGGTCGGCGTGGGCCAGACCGGGCCGGTGCAGAAGTAGTCGACGCCGGGCTCGGCGATCGCCGCGTCCACCTCCGCCTCGGCGTGCGTGGAGCGCCCGACGACGACGTCGTCGCCGATGATGCGGCGCGCGTACGGCACCGGCAGGTCGTCCTGTCCCAGGTGCAGGACGTCCGACCCGGTCGCGTGCGCGACGTCCGCCCGGTCGTTGACCGCGAGCAGCCGCCCGTGACGCCGCGCGGCGTCCGCGAAGACCTCCAGGAACTCCAGCTCCTGCCGGGCCTCCAAGCCCTTCTGCCGCAACTGCACGATGTCGACTCCGGCGGCCAGCACGGCGTCCAGGAACTCCGGCAGATCGCCCTGCGCCTCGCGCGCGTCGGTGCACAGGTAGACACGGGCGTCGGCCAGCCTGGCGCGGGCCGTGCCCGATCCCGCCGCCCCGCGGTCCACAACGCTCATACGGCGAGTGCCTGGGCGCGGCGGCGGACCTCGGTCTTGCGGTTGCCGCGCAGGGCCTCGATGGGGGTGCCGGGCAGCGACGCGTCCTCAGTGAAGAGCCATTCCAGCATCTCGTCGTCCGAGAAGCCCGCGTCGGACAGCACCGTGATGGTCCCGGCCAGGCCCTTGACGGTCGCGTTGTTTTGGATGAACGCGGCGGGCACCTGGAGGCTGCGGCTCTCGCCGCGTCGGACCGCCAGGAACTGGCGCTCCTTGAGCAGTTGGCGGACCCGGGTCACCTCGACGCCGAACATCTCGGCGATCTCGGGGAGGGTCAGCCATGCGCCGACAAGCTTTTCGATGGTGGTCTCGGTCTCGCTCACGCGACCAGGATAGGAGAACGGACCGACCTCGACGGGTCGGCCCGTTCGGCCTGGGCGCGTCGGCGGACCGCCGCCGAGCGCGCCGCCGGAACCAGCCTCAGCGCGCCGCGTCCTTGAGGGCGACGCCGATGTCGGCGAACTTCGCCTTGTCCACCGCGACTCCGGTCTGCACGAGCTTGCGCCCCTGGGCGAGGTCGCGCGGCCGGGCCACGCTCAACAGGGCGACGAGCGCGTCGCCCGCGAACCATCCCGCGGTCCACTTGCCGTCCTCGCCGGGGCCGCGCACCACGAGTTCGTCGCCCGCTGGGTGGTGGCCGACGTACTGCACCATGCGCCCGAACTGGTCGGACCAGAAGTAGGGCACCGGGTCGTACGCGGCGTCGCCGCCCATGAGGTTCGCCGCCGCGGTGCGCGGGGCCTGGAGGGCGTTGTCCCAGTGCTCGACGTGCATGCGCCTGCCGTAGCGCGGCGATTGGAACACCGTGCAGTCGCCGACCGCGTAGACCCCCACAGCCGAGGTGCGCAGGTGGTCGTCGACCACGACGGCGCCCTGCTCGTCGAGGTCCACGCCGGAGCCCGCGAGCCACCCAGTCTCGGGGCGGACGCCGATGCCGACCACTATCGCGTCGGCGGGCAGGCGCGAGCCGTCGGTGAGGTGCACGGCGCCCGGTTCGAGGCGGTCCACGCGGGTGTTGAGCAGGAGTTCGACCCCGGCCTCGGCGTACCAGGGCACGAAGCGCGCGCCGATTTCGTCGGGGAACGCTCCGGCGAGCGGTGCGTGCAGCGCCTCCACGACGGTGGTGCGGCAGCCGAGCGCGGCGGCCGCGGTGGCGACCTCGGCGCCGATCCAGCCCGCGCCCACGACGACCACGTGCGTCTCGGGGACGAGCGCGTCGCGCAGCGCGCGGGCGTCGTCGATGGTGCGCAGCACGTGGACGCCGGGGACTTCGTCGGCGCCGGGCAGGTTGACGACGCGCGAGCCGGTCGCGATCACCAGCCGGTCGAAGTCGACCGGCCCCGCGTCGGTGTCGACCTCGCCGCCTTCCGCACCGTCGCGCAGCCGCAGTGCGGTGGCGGTGCGGCCGAGCAGGAGGTCGACGCCGAGGGCGTCCCAGTCGGCGTCGAAGGAGGTGTCGTCGGTCTTCCCGGCGAGCACTTCCTTGGACAGCGGCGGCCGGTCGTACGGTTTGTGCTCCTCCGCGCCGAGCAGGGTGATCCGGCCGGTGTACCCCTGGTCGCGCAGCCCCACGACAGTCTGTAGGCCGGCCATGCCGGCGCCCACGACAAGCACGTTCTCCATGCCGCGAACCCTAAGTCCCGACACGTGTCGCACCATCGTCCAAGAGTTTGATTGAGGCAAGGATCACGCACCGGGCCACGCGGCCACCGGGCGGGGACGGTCGCGGGACCGAGGGGGCGGGGCAGGCGCGGGAGCGGGGACAGGGGCTGGGGACGGGCGCGAGGGCTGGGGACGGGCGCGAGCGCGGGGGCTGGGGACGGGGACGGGCGCGAGGGCTGGGGACGGGCGCTGGCTGGGACGGGCGCGGGCGCGGGCGCGGGGGCTGGGGCTGGGGACGGGCGCGAGGGCTGGGGCGGGCGCGAGGGCTGGGACGGGCGCTGGCTGGGACGGGCGCGGGGGCTGGGGACGGGGCTGGGGACGGGCGCTGGGGCTAGGACGGGTGCGGGGGCTGGGGACGGGGGCGAGCCGCGACGGGCGGACGGGTCAGCGGCGGGGCGCTCGCGGGGAGGCTCCGGGGGGCTCGGCGGGGCGGAGGTAGGGTTGACACCTCACGGGAGCCCGGTGGGACCGGGCTGAGAGGGGAGCTGTCAGCTCCCGACCGTCCGAACCTGATCCGGGTCATGCCGGCGTAAGGGAGTGTTCAGCAACCATGGCATTTGCGGGCCCCCCGGCCGACGCCGTCGTCATAGGCGGCGGTGTCATCGGCCTCTCCATCGCGTGGCGCGCGGCGCTGCGCGGCCTCTCCGTCACGGTCGTCGACCCCGCCCCCGGGCGCGGGGCGTCGCACGCCGCCGCCGGGATGCTCACCCCGGTCTCCGAACTCCAATACGGCGAGGAGTCCCTGCTCCGCCTCAACATGGCCTCCGCCGACCGCTACGCGTCGTTCGCCGCCGAACTGTCCGAAGCCTCGGGCCTGCCGTCCGGCTACCGGGCGTGCGGCACCCTCGCGGTCGCCCTGGACGCCGACGACCGCGCGGTCCTGAAGGACCTGCACGCGTACCAGGAGCGCCTGGGCCTCGCCTCCACGTGGCTGACCAGCCGCGAGTGCCGGCGCCTCGAACCGATGCTGTCCCCGGCCGTGTCGGGCGGCCTGCACGTCGAGGCCGACCACCAGATCGACAACCGGCGCCTGGTCGCCGCGCTCCTCGCGGCCTGCGAGCGCGCGGGCGTGAAGCTGGTGCGGGCCCGCGCCGCGGCGCTGCGCGCCGACGCGGACCGGGCGACGGGCGTACGCCTGGACGACGGCACCGAACTCGCCGCCGGGCAGGTCGTGCTCGCCGCCGGGTGCTGGTCGAACGCGGTCGAGGGGTTGCCGCCCGGCACGCTGCCGCCGGTGCGCCCGGTGAAGGGCGAGATCCTGCGGTTGCGCGTCCCGGAGGTCTTCGCGCCGTTCCTGTCGCGCAACGTCCGCGGCGTCGTCAAGGGCGGCAGCATGTACCTGGTGCCGCGCGAGGACGGCGAGCTGGTGATCGGCGCCACCGAACACGAACTGGGCTACGACACCGAGGTGACCGCGGGCGGCGTCTACGAACTGCTGCGCGACGCACACGAGTTGGTCCCCGGCATCACCGAACTCCCGCTGGTGGAGACGCATGCGGGCCTGCGTCCCGGCACGCCCGACAACGCCCCGGTCATCGGCGCCGCCGAGCTGCCCGGCCTGGTGCTGGCCACCGGCCACTACCGGCACGGCGTGCTGCTGACCCCGGTCACCGCGGACGCGGTCGCCGAACTGCTGGCCGAGGGCACCGTGCCGGAGGTCGTGCGCCCGTGGGGCCCGGGGCGCTTCGCCGCGTCCGCGGCGGGGGAGCCGCCCGCGTCGTCCGCGTCGTCCGCGTCGTCCAAGGAGGTGTCGTACGCATGACCGTTCAGCCGACCGAATCCGTCTCCGTGAACGGCGAGCCGCGCCCGCTCGCCCCCGGAACCACCGTGGCCGCCCTCGTCGCGACCATGACGAACGCCACCAAGGGCGTCGCGGTCGCGGTCAACGAGAACGTCGTGCCGCGCAGCGCGTGGCCCGCGACCGTGCTCGACGCGGGCGACCGCGTCGAGGTGCTGACCGCAGTCCAGGGAGGATGACGACGTGGCCACGATCCCGAACGGGACCGACGACAAGCTCGAACTCGGCGGCGACGTCTTCACGTCGCGGCTGATCACCGGAACCGGCGGCGCCCCCAGCCTGGACATCCTGGAGGCGGCGCTGATCGCCTCCGGGACCGAGATGACCACCGTCGCGATGCGCCGCCTGAACCCGGCGACCTCCGGCTCGGTGCTCGACCTGCTGCGCCGGCTCGGCATCCGGCCGCTGCCGAACACCGCCGGGTGCCACACCTCCGGCGAGGCCGTGCTGACCGCGCGCCTGGCCCGCGAGGCACTGGAGACGAACTGGGTCAAGGTCGAGGTGGTCGCGGACGAGCGCACGCTGCTCCCGGACACCGTCGAACTCCTCGACGCCGCCGAGAGGCTGGTCGACGACGGTTTCACGGTCCTCGCCTACACGAACGACGACCCGGTGGTGGCCCGCCGCCTGGAGCAGGTCGGCTGCGCCGCGGTCATGCCGCTGGGCTCGCCGATCGGCTCGGGCCTCGGCATCCGCAATCCGCACAACATCCGGCTGATCACCGAGCAGGCGGGCGTCCCGGTGATCCTGGACGCGGGCCTCGGCACCGCGTCGGACGCCGCGCTCGCGATGGAGTTGGGCTGTGCCGCGGTCATGCTCGCCTCCGCGGTGACGCGGGCGCAGGAACCCGCGCTCATGGCGGCGGCGATGCGGCACGCGGTGGACGCGGGGCGCCTGGCGTACCGGGCCGGCCGCATCCCGCGCCGACATTACGCGGAGGCCTCCTCGCCCGTCGACGGACTCGCCGAGATCCCGGCTTTCTGAGGACGTCCGCGAGGCCGTTCCGGATGCGCCCGCAGAACCACGCGTAGCTTTCCCACCAGCGGGAACCAGGGGAGGAGACCTGTGGCTGACAGCTCATCAGTTACCGGAACCGACCGGCCGTGTGACCCGTCCCTGACTGGGTGACCGTAAAATCCCAACCGTGGACATGACTATGGACGACCCCCTCGTCGGGCGCCTGCTCGACGGCCGTTACCGGGTGGAGTCCCGGATTGCGGCGGGCGGCATGGCCACCGTCTACCGGGCCCTGGACACCCGTCTGGACCGCACGGTCGCGGTGAAGGTGATGCACCCGGCGATGGCCGCGGACGCCTCCTTCACCGAGCGCTTCATCCGTGAGGCCAAGTCGGCCGCGCGGCTCTCGCACCCGAATGTCGTCGGCGTGTTCGACCAGGGCCACGACGGCGACGTCGTGTTCCTGGCGATGGAGTACGTCGAAGGCCGCACGCTGCGCGAACTGCTGCAAGACCTCGGCACTCTGACGCCGCGTGAGGCGTTCGGCGTCCTGGAGCCGACGCTCGCCGCGCTCGGCGCCGCCCACCGGGCCGGCTTCGTGCACCGCGACGTGAAGCCGGAGAACGTCCTGATCTCGGACGACGGCGGCATCAAGGTCGCCGACTTCGGCCTCGCCCGGGCGACCGCCACGGCGGCGTCGGCGGCCACCGGCAAGGTGCTCGTCGGCACGGTGGCCTACCTCTCGCCCGAGCAGATCGAGCGCGGCGCCGCCTCGCCGATCTCGGACGTCTACGCGGCCGGGATCCTGCTGTACGAGATGCTGACCGGCCGTCAGCCCTACCAGGGCCGCTCCGCCGTCGAGATCATCTACAAGCACGTGCACGAGGACGTCCCGCCGCCGTCGCGAGTCGTACCGGGGCTGTCCGCGGCCCTGGACCGCCTCGTCGCCCGGGCCACCACGCGCGATCCGGAGCAGCGGCCCGGCGACGCCGAGCAGCTCCTGTCGCTGGTGCGGCAGACCCGCCAGCACGAGATGTCCGACGCCGAGCTGGACTTCGGCGCGGCCGAGCGCGTGCTGCCGCCCCCGGCCCCGGCGTACGACGAATTCCCCGAGCACGCCCCGGAGTACGCGGGTGCCGCCGCGTACCCGCCGCCGCCGTACGGCAGCCTCGGCGACGACGGCGCGAACCTCACCCGCCAGGTCGAAGTACCGCTCGACCTCGGCCCGTTGGGGCTCGGTACCGAGTCGATCCTGGACGAGCACCCGCACGGCGCCTACGCACACCAGCACTTGGGGCCGGACGATCCCGACGATCCGCACGGCCCGTACCCCGGCAAGGGCGCGGCCCGGCGGCGGCGCGGACCCTCGCGCGGGGTGCTCGCGTTCATCGCGGTGGTCGTGGCCGCCGCGGTCATCGGCGTGGTGGCGTGGCGGCTGGGGGCCAACAGCTCCGCGAACGTCCCCGCCGTGCTGAACCTCGCGAAGGTCGACGCGGAGAAGCGCGTCAAGGACACCGGGCTCGAAGTGCGCATCGTGGAGTCGTTCAGCGAGACGGTCGCCCGCGACCTGGTCATCGCGAGCGACCCGCGGCCGGGGCGGAGCGTCGACAAGGGCACGATCGTCACGCTCACGGTCTCGCTGGGCCCGGAGCGGCTCGGCGTTCCCGACCTCACCGGGCAGACCGCCGACCAGGCCAAGCTGGCGCTGGAGGGGGTCGGCCTGGTGCTGGGCAGCCAGCGGCAGGAGGACAACGCGCTGGAGCCCGGCCAGATCATCCGCACCGACCCGGCCAAGGGGACCATGCTGTCCCGCGACACCCCGGTCGACATCGTGGTGAGCAAGGGCCAGCCGGTGGAGGTGCCGAGCCTGATCGGCCTGACCGAGGGCGCGGCGCGCGACGCGCTGGCGGACCGCAGGCTCAACCTCGTGGTCGATCCGACGCCGGTCTTCTCCAACGACGCGCCCGCGGGCATGGTCGCCGCGCAGTCGCCCACCGGCGGCACGCTGTACCCGGGGTCGACGGTGTTCGTGGCGATCTCGAAGGGCCCGGACCTGGTCGAGGTGCCGAAGGTCGACGGCAAGAGCGAGGGCGAGGCCAAGGGCATCCTGGAGGCCGCGGGCTTCAAGGTCGACGTGCAGAAGCTGTTCCCGATCGGACCGGGCAACGTGACGAGCATGAGCCCGGGCGGCGGCAACCTGGCACCGCGCGGGTCGAAGGTGACCATCAACGTGTTCTAGCCCGGCGCCGCGTGCCCGGAGGGTATTTGAGGACGCGATCCAGGGGTGGCCCGGACTACTGGAGGTCCGGGCCCTCGCCCTCGCGCTCCTGGTAGGAGTAGCGCTGCTCCTGCCAGGGATCGCCGATGTTGTGGTAGCCGCGCTCCTCCCAGAACCCGCGCTTGTCGGCGACCATGTACTCGATCCCGCGGACCCATTTGGGGCCCTTCCAGGCGTACAGGTGCGGCACGATCAGCCGGACCGGGAAGCCGTGTTCCGCGGTCAGCGGCTCGCCGTCGTGGTGCGTCGCGAAGATCGTGCGCTCGGTGGCGAAGTCCAGGATCCGCAGGTTGGAGCTGAAGCCGTACTCGGCCCACACCATCACGTGGGTGACCTCGGGCGCGGGCGGCGCTATCGCGAGAATGGTTTCGGCCGACACGCCGCCCCACTCGTTGTTCAGCATGCTGAACTTCGTGACGCAGTGGAAGTCGGCCTCGACCGTGGTGCGCGGCAGCGCCGAGAACTCCTCGTGGTTCCACGCGTGCTTGTCGCCCGACGCGGTGGCGCCGAAGACCCGGAAGTCCCAGGTGTCGGGCTTGAAGCGCGGCACCGGACCGTAGTGCAGGACCGGCCAACCGCGTTGCAGTCGCTGACCCGGGGGCAGTCGGGGGTCGACGCCGCCGGCGGCCGACGCCTTGGCCGCCGCACCCGCCGTCGCGGCCGTGCCGCCCGCCGGATCGCTTCCCCCCTGCTCCGCTCCGGTATGACCCATGCCCTCTATGGTCCCAGACCCCCGGGGCAGGTCACGACCGCCCCCGCCCCCGTGCGGCGCGGCCGGATCCCCCGTCGCGTATACGTCATTTCCGGCAATTCCCCATTAAAAGCCCTTGAAAGGCAAGGCTTCCCTTCGTGGAACTTAAGGCGCATGAGGTGACAGCATTCACATAACCGTGATCACGTACATCCCTGGTACCTCACGGATCCCGCCGCCCACCGAGTCGGAAGGTGCATCGCGATGCACGGCGACCCCCAGATCCTCGAGCTCCTGAACGAACAGTTGACCGCCGAGCTCACGGCCATCAACCAGTACTTCCTGCACGCGAAGTTGCAGGAGCACTGGGGGTACACGAAGCTCGCGCACTGGACTCGCCACGAGTCCATCGACGAGATGAAGCACGCGGAGAAGCTGACCGACCGCATCCTCTTCCTGGAGGGCCTGCCCAACTACCAGCGCCTCAACGCGCTGCGGATCGGCCAGACGCTGGAGGAGATGTTCCGCGCGGACCTCGCCGTCGAGATGGAGGCGATCGAGCGCCTGCGTGGCGGGATCCTGCTCATGCGCGAGAAGGGCGACGCCACGTCCGCGAACATCTTCGAGGACATCCTCGCGGACGAGGAAGAGCACGTCGACTACCTGGAGACCCAGCTCGACCTGCTGAAGAAGCTGGGCGAGCCGCTGTACGTCACACAGCTCATCGAGCAGCCCGACAGCTGAGCGACCGAGCCTCGGAGGGGCCGCTTCCGGCCACGTGACGGAGGCCTCTCTTCACTTCCCACCAGGGGTGAGGTTACCCTTACCTTAGTGACTTCACCCTTGGGGGGACGTTCCGTGTACGTGTGCATCTGCTTTGGCGTGACCGACACCCACGTCACCGCCCAGATAGACGGCGGCGCGCGCAGCATGCGCGAGATCGCCGCCTCGTGCCGTGCCGGAACCGACTGCGGTCGCTGCGTGAAGACGATCTCCGCGATGATCCCGCGCGACGACCGCGCGTGCGACGGCTGCACCAAGCGCTGCGGGCGGATATGCCGGGCCGACCGCTCCCCCGCCGCCGAACCGGCCGTCGGGTCCGCGGCCTGCGGCGACCTCGTGGACCTCACCGACCGCGGCGCGGTGCCGCAGCCCGGCCCGGCCCCGCTGGTCGCCGTCCCCCTCGCGATCGTGTCGGCGGACGCGGGTACGCAGGTCGCCTGATCCGGCGTCCGCCCCGCCGACTCCCCTGTCCGTCGGTCGGCCTTGTTTGCCGGGCGTCCGTTGTTCCAACCCCGTCGCCCGGCGTCCGTGGTCGACCTCAACCCGCCGAAAGCCCGACGACCTCCGCCGCCTTCGCGCACGCGGACGCGTCGACGTCCATGTGCGTGACCATGCGGATCAGCCGGGGTCCGAAGGCCGACACCAGAACTCCCGCGTCGCGGCAGCGCGCCGCGACCGTCGCGGCGTCCGGGCGCGGCTCCGGCAGCAGCACCAGGACCACGTTCGTCTCCGGGGCCACCACGTCCAGTCCCGCTTCGGCCAGACGGTCGGCGATCAGCGCCGCGTGCGTGTGGTCCTCCGCCAGGCGCTCGACGTGCCGGTCGAGCGCGTACAACCCGCCCGCCGCGAGGATCCCGGCCTGCCGCATCGCCCCGCCCATGCGGTGCCGCATGCGGCGCGCCTCGACCATCCGTTCGCCGGGCAGCAGCACCACCGAACCGGCGGGCGCGCCAAGGCCCTTCGAGAGGCACACCGACAGCGTGTCGAAGAGTTCGCCGTACGCCGCCAGAGGCGTCCCGGTCGCGACGTGCGCGTGCCAGATCCGTGCCCCGTCGCAGTGCAGCGCGACGTCGGCCGCCGCGGTCAACTCCCGGATGGCGGCGAGCTGTTCCAGCGGGTAGACGGCTCCACCGCCGCGGTTGTGGGTCTGCTCGACGGCCGCCGCGCGCGTACCGACCGTGTACGCGTCCCCCCGCCGCAACAGCTTCGCCAGGTCCGCCGGCTCCAGCAGCCCGCGCGGGCTCAGCGTCGTGCGGGTCTGCACACCACCGTGCCAGGCCGCCCCGCCGTCCTCGTGGGCCACGATGTGCGCGTCGGCGTCCAGCACCAGTTCCTCGCCGGGGCCGACCAGCAGGCGTACCGCGATCTGGTTCGCCATGACGCCGGTCGGCGTGAACAGGCCGGTGAGCCGCCCGCCGAACAGGTCCGCGACGCGCTCCTCCAGCGCGCGCACGGTCGGGTCCTCGGCGTAGACGTCGTCGCCGACCTCGGCGTCGGCCATAGCCGCGCGCATCGCGGGGGTGGGACGGGTGACGGTGTCGCTGCGCAGATCAATCACGGCCCCAGCCTGCCATCCGGACATGGCGAAGGGGCGTACACATTGCCGTGTACGCCCCTTCGCCGCCGGTTTTCCGCCTTTACCACCGTCTCGGGCACCGCCGCGCGGCCGCGAGGTCAGTGCCCCCGGTACATCTCCGCGACCAGGAACGCGAGGTCGAGCGACTGGCTGCGGTTGAGCCGCGGGTCGCACGCCGTCTCGTAGCGCTGGTGCAGGTCGTCCACGAAGATCTCGTCGCCGCCGCCGACGCACTCGGTCACGTCGTCGCCGGTCAGCTCGACGTGGATGCCGCCCGGGTGGGTGCCGAGCGCGCGGTGCACCTCGAAGAAGCCCTTGACCTCGTCGAGCACGTCGTCGAAGCGACGGGTCTTGTGCCCGCTGGTCGCCTCGAAGGTGTTGCCGTGCATCGGGTCGCACACCCACGCGACCTGCGCGCCGGACGCGGTGACCTTCTCCACCAGGGTGGGCAGCGTGTCGCGGACCTTGCCCGCGCCCATGCGGATGATGAAGGTCAGGCGGCCGGGCACGCGGTCCGGGTCGAGCTTGTCGATCAGCGCGAGCGCGTCCTCCGGTGTCGTCGTCGGGCCGAGCTTGACGCCGATCGGGTTGCGGATGCGGGACGCGAACTCGACGTGCGCGCCGTCCAACTGGCGGGTGCGCTCGCCGATCCAGACCATGTGGCCGGACACGTCGTACAGGTCGCCGGTCCGCGAGTCGACGCGGGTCAGCGCCGACTCGTAGTCCAGGATCAGCGCCTCGTGCGAGGCGAAGAACTCGACCGTGCGGAACTCCTCCGGGTCGACGCCGCACGCGTGCATGAAGCGCAGCGCGCCGTCGATCTCCGACGCCAGGCGCTCGTAGCGCTCGCCCGAGGGCGAGAGGGCGACGAAGTCCTGGTTCCAGGCGTGCACCTGGCGCAGGTCGGCGTACCCGCCCGTGGTGAAGGCGCGGACCAGGTTGAGCGTCGCGGACGACGAGTGGTACATCCGCTTCAGGCGCTCGGGGTCGGGCGTGCGCGCCTCGGGGGTGAAGGCGAGGTCGTTGACGGCGTCGCCGCGGTACGTCGGCAGGGTCACGCCGTCGCGCGTCTCGATCGGCTGCGACCGCGGCTTGGAGTACTGCCCGGCCATGCGGCCGACCTTGACGACCGGCACGGACGCCGCGTAAGTCAGCACCACGGCCATCTGGAGCAGGGTCTTGAGCTTGTTCTTGATCGCGTCGGCGGTGTTGCCGACGAAGGTCTCCGCGCAGTCGCCGCCCTGGAGCAGGAACGCCTCGCCCCGGGCCACCGAGGCCAGTCGGCCACGGAGCTGATCGCACTCGCCGGCGAAGACCAGCGGCGGATAGGACGCGAGGTCCGCGAGCGCGTCGCGCAGGGCCTCGGAGTCCGGCCACTCGGGCTGCTGCGCCGCCGGGAGGGATCGCCAGGTGTCGATGTCGTTCGCTGTCACCCCCCAAGGTTAAACAATGCGGCAAGGCAATTAGAGCGATGACCGAAGAACGAGACGAGGGTCTCTCGCCCGGGGGTGCGGGGGTCGGGATCCGCGGGTCCGGAACGCGCCGGGTCCCGTCCGGCCGGTCGCTTGTCGGAACCCGGTCCCGTGCCGCTAGAGTGACCGCATGATCGCGCGTTCCTGCACTGCGTACTCCTGGTGGTGGCCCCGCTCCGCGGCGGCCCCGCTACTTCGCGATCTCTAGACCTCTCCAGGACTCCTGATCCGACGGCCGCCCGGTGGGCGGCCGTTTCGCGTTCGGGTCGAGGACGCGGGAGCGGGGCCCGACGGGCGGCACGTCCCCGACCGAATGGGACGACCCCATGACCGCGACCGCGCCGAAGACGGCCGAGCTGCTGGCCCCCCTCTTCTCCCCCGCCCCGCCGCCCTTCGCGCTGCTCCGCCGCGAGGGGTCCGACGACTTCGACCTCCTCTTCGGCGACGTGGTCGAGGTGCCGACGTTGGACGCCGTCCCGCTGCCGGACCTGGACGACTCCGCTCCGGAGGCGCGGCACGACGTGCTGGCCCTCATCCCGTTCCGGCAGATCCGCGAGCGCGGGTTCGAGGCGTACGACGACGGCACGCCGCTGCTGTGCCTGCGCGTCACATCACAGGCCGTGCTGCCGTACGACGACGTGCTGGCGGCGCTGCCGGACACCCCGGTCACGCTCACCGGCGGCGGGTTCGACGTGGACGACGAGACATACGCCGGGATCGTGCGGCGCGTCATCGGCGAGGAGATCGGGCGCGGCGAAGGGGCGAACTTCGTCGTGCGGCGCGAGTACCGGGACCGGCTCGCGGACTACGGGCCGGAGACGGCGGGCACGCTGCTGCGGAGGCTGCTGACGCGCGAGAGCGGGGCGTACTGGACGTACCTCGTCCACACCGGCGACCTGACGCTGGTCGGCGCGAGCCCCGAGCGGCATGTGAGCGCGATCGGCGGCGAGGTGGTGATGAACCCGATCAGCGGGACGTACCGCTATCCGGCGGGCGGGCCGGACCGCGAGGGGCTGCTGCGGTTCCTGCGGGACGGCAAGGAGGTCGACGAGTTGTTCATGGTCGTCGACGAGGAACTGAAGATGATGAGCGAGGTGTGCGACCTGGGCGGGCAGGTGCTCGGGCCGTACCTCAAGGAGATGGGACACCTCGCGCACACCGAGTACGTGCTGCGCGGCCGGAGCTCGCTGGACGTGCGGGCGGTGCTGCGCGGCACGATGTTCGCGCCGACCGTCACCGGGTCGCCGCTGGAGAACGCCTGCCGCGTCATCCGCCGCCACGAGCCGACCGGGCGCGGGTACTACTCCGGCGTTGTGGCGCTGATCGGCCGGGACGCGGAGAACCGCCGGACCCTCGACGCGCCGATCCTGATCCGCACCGCCTACATCTCGCCGGACGGCACCCTGCGCGTCCCGGCGGGCGCGACGCTCGTCCGCCACTCCGACCCCGCGAGCGAGGTCGCCGAGACGCACGCCAAGGCCGCCGGGGTCCTGGCCGCGCTCGGCGTGGTGCCGTCGGCGGTACGCGTCCCCGGGACCGCCGCGCCGCTGGCGGACGACCCGGAGGTGGCCCGGCTGCTGGCCTCGCGCAATGCCGGGCTCGCCCCGTTCTGGATGACGGCGCGGGACGACCACGCTTTGCGGGCACCGGAGTTGGCGGGCCGTCAGGTGCTGGTCGTGGACGGCGAGGACACCTTCACGGCCATGCTGGCCCACCTGCTGCGGACGCTGGGCCTGCGGGTCACCGTCACGCCCTACGACGAGGTCTCGGCCCGCCAGGTCACCGAGGCCGAACTGCTGCTCGTAGGCCCCGGCCCGGGCGACCCGCGGCATGTGCTCGACCGCAAGATCCGCACGATGGGCGCGGCGGTGAGGCGGCGCCTGGACTCCGGCGGCCCGATGCTCGGGGTCTGCCTCGGGCACCAGCTGATCGCCGCGGAGCTGGGCCTGGAACTGGTGCGCAAGGAAAGCCCGTACCAGGGCAAGCAGGTCGAGATCGACTTCTTCGGCCGTCCGGAGAAGGTCGGCTTCTACAACACCTTCGCCGCTTGCGCCCCGGAACGGCCGCTGCACGGTCTGGAGTTCAGCGTCGACGAGGACGGCGGCGGCCAGGTGCACGCGATGCACGCCAAGGGCTCGCGGATCGCCGGGCTCCAGTTCCACCCGGAGTCGGTGCTCACGAAGAACGGACTGGCGATCGTCCGCGAGATCCTGGGGGCGCTGTAGGGGATGCCGGGAGGTGCGGCGCATTACTGCAGCGAACATGCCCGACCCCCAGGTGCGCCGCGCATTCCAGGGCAGCGTTCGCAGGACACGGCGACGCCGCACGAACAGCCGGGACGACGGGCGGCGGAATAAGGAATTCCGCCTGCCGCATCCCCCTGGGCAATCGCAATCCCGGGTCGTCACCTGTTGAATTCTGCACTCGCGAAAGATACAGTCCGGTGCCCGGATCTTCGCCCCCGGGGCATCACTTCCCGTTCGTATCTTCTTCTGTTCGGGCGCAACCCGCACCGTCGTGACAGAAACTAGTGAAGGACTGGGATGGGCAGGAAAATTCGCACGCTGCTGTTTTTGGCCATGTCGCTTCTGACGCTCATGGTCGCAGTCGCACCGCCGAGTTCTGCGGGCTTGATCACGAAACTGCGGAACCTCAACTCGTCCCTGTGCATCAGTCCCCCCACCGCCAACTGGCGTCTCCAACAGGTCAACTGCGCCAACGCGAGTGTTTTGGACCTGACCCCCGAGTACACCGACGCGAACGGCACTGGCTGGTGGCACATCCGCCTGGCGCCGGCTTCCACCATGTATTTCGGCTGCATCACCTCGCCAGGCACGGCAGGAGCCCCGCTCGTTGCGGAGACGTGCGGGAAATCGGGTTATTACTGGACCCAGCTCTGGACATTCGAGTACGACTCCACAGGCAACTGGTTCCGCCTGCGGAACTTCACTTCCGGCATGTGCATCGGCGTCCCGGGCGGAAGCACCCAGCCCTACGTCCAGCTCATCGTGTGGGGCTGCGGACCTTGGTGGGACCACTACTGGGGGTGGGCGTGACCCCTTCTGGCAGGGTCAGCCATCGAATGACGCAGAAGCGGCGAGCACGTGCCCGATTGCGTGGCAGCGCAGCAGGGTTTGAGAAGTGCACCAACAGGATGTAAATGTCTGCAAAGCGCTGTGGGGGGCAACACCATTGGTGTTGCCC
>NZ_JBPKBH010000007.1:363279-407087 GCF_051388915.1 Yinghuangia sp. YIM S09857
GGCAACACCATTGGTGTTGCCCCCCACAGCGCCGGCGGACGAACGGGACACCATCTCCCTCGAACACAGACCATTTAGGCGCTGTGTCATGGTCATTTCGTCGGCGCATCAGGTCGCGTACGCGGTGCCGAGAATCGTGTCCGCTCAGGCGCGCAGCATCTCGGCGAGGATGTGGTCCACCGGTACGAAAGCGAGGTCGCGGGCCGTGGTGCCGGCTTGCTCGTCCCCGGTTTCGGCTGCCGAGCCGTCGAAGCGCGCGACCTCGACCACGACCAGGTAACGGTCGGTCGCGAGCGCGATCGTGAGGTTGGCGGGGTCTGGCCGGTACGTCGCGCCGGTCCCGGGCGGCGGGAGCAGGAACGGGACGCGGTCGGTTCCGGCCCTGCCCGCATTGATGTCCGCCTCCAATTGTTCGGCCCGCGCCTCGTCGGCGACGCGGACGACGGAGGCGGTCCCGACGAAGCGGCGCCCCGCGTCCACGGACACCGCGCGGATCACGCCGGTGCAGCCGCTCTCGTCCAGCAGCGGGGCCAGCCCCGGTTCGGCCCCGGCGGTGCAGTCGAGCGTGTCGGTGGCCAGTTGCTCGTACGTGCTGTCCTGGATGCTGCGCGAGCCGTTCGCGCCGAAGAACTCCTCGGGCGTGAATCCGCCGGCAGCTTCCTTGTCGTCGTCCCGGGCCTTGAGGAAGACGACGACGCCGACGGCGACGAGCACGAGGACCATCGCGCCGATGACGGCGTTGACCACCGCGCCCGCGCCTGAGCCTCGACGCTCAGGGGGGTGGGGTGGATCGCCGAGCAGGCTGCCGTGGGGGCCGCGCTCGGGGAATCCGCTGCCCGTTCGGGGCAGTCCGTCTTGCGGGTCGAGGCCGGCGCTGCCGCTTGTGCTCACCTTGGCGAGGCGATCGTGGTCGCTCGTCCCGCCCGTCCCCGCCAAGTAGTCGCTCATGACCAGGGACGTTAGCCGGAACGGCCTGCCGTCCGGTCGGTCCCCGCGCGCGGCGGTTTCCGACATGCCGCCGACCGCCCGCTTTCGCGCGGAACGCGATGGTCCCACCGCGCGGTTCGGATAGATCCGCGATCAGCGCTGCGGCAGCATCGCGCTCGTCGTGCGGTACACGGCGGACCGCCGTCCTGCCGGACCGCACGAACGCCGGGTCGGGCAGCGGCACTGGAGGCCGTCGTGGGACGTCGTGGGGACGAATCGAGGCGCGGACTCGCGCTGCCGCTCGCGACCTTCGCCCTGGTCTGCCTGCCGGCGGCCGCTTGGGCGTGGTTCCCCGACGACGGCGACCGCCCGCCGTCTTCCACGGCACCGGCTGCGGGCCGGTCGAGCACGCCGTGGGCGGTCGACGCTCCCGCGACTGCGACCGCGACCGCGAGCCCGGCCGCCGTCGGGCCGGGAGCGGAGGGCCGTCCCGTGGCGCCTGCTCCGGCTCCGGGAGGCGCGGGCGTTCCGTCGACCGCCGTGCCGATATTCACGCCCGCGTCGATCCCGCCGCAGCCGCCGAGCCCGAGCGTCGCGGCTTACAACACCGGGAACTGAAGAGCCACTTCGCGCACGAGGCGGCGCGTGTACGTCCGTCTCCGAACGCCGCCGCGCCGCCCCTGTGCGTTGCTTCGGCTCAGCCGAACAGGGTCTTGGCCTCGTCGTACAGCGACTCGGGCACGGTCTTCAGCTCGCGCGTCGCGTCCTGGAGCGGCACCGTGACGACGTCCGTCCCGCGCAGAGCGACCATCTTGCCCCAGTCGCCGTCGTGCACCGCATCGATCGCGTGGAACCCGAACCGGGTGGCGAGCCAGCGGTCGAACGCCGTGGGCGTGCCGCCGCGCTGCACGTGGCCGAGCACGGTGGTGCGCGCCTCGTGACCGGTCCGCCGCTCGATCTCCGAGGCCAGCCAGTCGCCGATGCCGGACAGCTTCACATGCCCGAACGCGTCGAGGGTCTGGTCCTTGGTCACCATCTGCCCCTCCTTCGGGATCGCGCCCTCGGCGACCACGACGATGGGGGCGTAGTTGGTGCGGAAGCGGCTCTCGACCCAGGCGCACACCTGCTCGATGTCGAACTGCTGCTCGGGGATGAGGATGACGTTGGCGCCGCCCGCCATACCGGAGTGGATCGCGATCCAGCCCGCGTGGCGTCCCATGACCTCGACGATCAGGACGCGGCGGTGCGACTCGGCCGTCGTGTGCAGCCGGTCGATCGCCTCCGTGGCGATGTTGACCGCGGTGTCGAAGCCGAACGTGTAGTCCGTCGCGCCGAGGTCGTTGTCGATGGTCTTGGGTACGCCGACGACCTGCACACCGTGCTCGTGCAGCCGGGTCGCGACGCCCAGCGTGTCCTCGCCGCCGATCGCCACCAGGGCGTCGACCTCCAGCTTGGCGAGGTTCTCGCGGATGCGCTCGACGCCGCCGTCGATCTTCATCGGGTTGGTGCGGGACGACCCGAGGATGGTGCCGCCGCGGGGCAGGATCCCGCGTACGGCCGGGATGTCGAGGGTCTGGGTGTCCGCTTCGAGCGGGCCGCGCCACCCGTCGCGGAAACCGACGAAGTCGTACCCGTACTCCGTGACTCCCTTGCGGACCACGGCCCGGATCACCGCGTTGAGGCCGGGGCAGTCGCCCCCACCGGTCAGGACTCCGACGCGCATCGAGCTTCCCCTTCGCCTGCCGTGGACGGGATCAGTACGTATGGATCTTTGTCCGGTACGCCCACACGTCACGCTACCGCGAGGTGCCTGCCCCACCGTGCGTCCGCGCAACCCGTTCGGGCGATCTCCAAAGAGTGATCGGAAGAGTCACCGGGAAACGCCCGGCGCCGTCGGCCGGTTCCCGGGCGCGCAAGTCGTGCCGTCGACGCGGAACGGATATCGCGAGGCCCCGTGCCCGCGAGAGGTTGGCCGGTGACCCGTTGTCGAAAGGACGAGGATGTCCACAGGAATCAGACGGCGCCTGCCGGGGCGCCGGCTCGGTCTCACGGCAATAGTGGGCCTGCTCCTGCTCGCGTCGACCGGAGTCGCCGACGCCGCCCTCCCCGATCCCGACACCGGTATCAGCGAGGCGCAGGCCGACAGCGGCGTCACCGTCGACCGGGGCAAGACGAAGACCAAGGACGGCGTGGTCTCCACGAAGCTGACCTTCAAGATCAGCAACAAAGGCCCGACGCCGACGGTCGAGGGCGAGTTCCGCGCGTCCGTCACGGACGGCGTCGTCTTCTACCGCGCCCCGAAAGGCTGTTCCCTGAAGGACGCAAGTGTCATCTGTCCGCTCAAGCGGATCAGGAAGGGCGCGACGGAGAAGATAGAGATCACCGCGATCCTGAAGGGCACCTTCCACAAGGTCGAGGCCAGCAGTTCCAGCGAGAGCGACCCGAACCCCGCGAACAACAGCCTCGTCCTGGAGTGGCTCTCCTCGGATCCCGCACCGAAACCGACCCCGAAGCCGTCGAGTTCGCCCCCCGCGAAGTCGTCCAAGTGCCCGGCCACCAGAATCGAATGGTCGAAGGACGGCGGACGCACGTGGAACCGCGGCGGCCTTCTGGGCGGGTTCCACTCCAAGCTGAACGTGCGACTGGCGGACAAGGTCGACAAGAAGTGCCAGTACAAGGTGTCGCTCGCCTCGTACAGCGCCGAGGGGCCGACCTGGAAGACGTCCGGCAAGCAGGCCTTCCTCGGCAAGCACACCGTGACGCTCACCGGCAAGAAGCCGACGGCGGTCCTGGACATCTCCAGGTTCATGCCCCCCTGCTACGGGCAGATCGACCTCTACGGCAGCGGCGAGAAGTTCGACGGCGACCGGTTGCCGCGGTACCCGGACCGGAAGTTCCCGACCCGGATGATCGCCGGGTGGAACGGCGGCAAGGCGTGCACCGGCCCGCCCTCGTCGAGCCCGCCGCCGTCCAGCACGCCGCCGTCCAGCACGTCCGCGTCGCCGTCGACGTCCGCGAGTACGTCGGCACCGCCGTCGTCCCGGCCGCCGACCACGACCCCGCCGACGACGCCCGCCACGTCGTCCAAGCCGCCGGCCACGACACCCCCGAGCAGCACGCCGACCACAACGGCCCCGTCGAGTACGCCGCCGCCTCCGCCCGCGGACACGTCGCAACCGCCCGCCGAGCAGGTCCCGGTGGACGATGCCCCGGCGCCCCCCGGCCCGGACGACCAGCGGAACACGACCGAGCCGCCGTACGTCGACGGTGACCTCCCACGCACCGGCGCCGACCGCATCCCGTACCTGATCGCCCTCGCGGTGTTCTCCGTGCTGCTCGGGGCGCTGGCGATCGCCTGGTCGCGCTGGGGCACCCTCGGCGCGTTCGGCCGGACGTCGGCACCCGCTCCCGCACACGCGGCCAACCCGTGGATCAACCGGCCGCGCAACCCCTGGATCAACTGACCGCCCACCCCCCAGAACGCGGCCGCCTCCTCCCGGGGGCGACCGCGTTCATTCGTGCGCGCAACGCAGGCGCGTCGAGGGGGACCCGCACGGGCGACGAGCCCATATCGTTTCGTCGCATGAGTGTGCTTGCGATCGATGCCGGAACGACCGGGGTCACCGCGCTGCTGGTGGCCCGCGACGGAAGCGTCCTGGCGCGCGGCTACCAGGAGTTCCAGCAGCACTTCCCGGAGCCGGGACGCGTCGAGCACCAGCCCGAGGAGATCTGGCAGGCCGCGCTCCAGGCGTGCCGCGAAGCGCTGGACCGCGCGCGCCACAAGGACGACGCACCGACCGCCCTCGGCATCACCAACCAGCGCGAGACCGCGGTGCTGTGGAACCGCCGCACGCTCTCGTCCCCGCGCCGCGCGATCGTGTGGCAGGACCGCCGCTCGGCGGACATCTGCACGCGCCTCGCCGACGCCGGACACGAGCCCCGCGTCGCGGAGTTGACCGGCCTGCGGCTCGACCCGTACTTCACCGCGACCAAGCTGGCCTGGCTCGCCGAGCACGACAAGGGCGTGTGGCGCGACGTCGAGGCGGGGCGGGTCGCGCTGGGCACCGTCGACTCGTACCTCATCGCCCGCCTCACCTCCGGGCGCAGCCACGTCACCGACGCCTCGAACGCCTCGCGCACCCTGCTGTTCGACATCGAGCGCGGCGCATGGTCGGCGGAGCTGTGCGACCTGTTCGGCGTGCCGATGGACGCGCTACCGCAGGTCGTCGCCTCGTACGGCACCGTCGCGCGCACCGACCCGGACGTCTTCCTCGGCCTCGACCTGCCGATCGCGGGGATCGCCGGGGACCAGCAGGCGGCGCTGTTCGGCCAGGCGTGCCACGCGCCCGGCGACGTGAAGTGCACGTACGGCACCGGGTCGTTCGTGCTCATCAACACCGGTGCGGAGCCTGTGCGTTCGTCCGCGGGCCTGCTCACCACGGTGGCCTGGGGCGCACCCGACGGGACGCTCACCTACGCACTGGAAGGCTCCATCTTCGTCACCGGCGCCGCGGTCCAGTGGCTGCGCGACGGCCTCGGCGTCATCGGCTCCGCCGCGGAGACCGAGCCGATCGCCCGCACGGTCCCCGACTCGGGCGGCGTCGTCTTCGTCCCCGCGCTCACCGGCCTCGGCGCCCCCGACTGGGACCCCACCGCCCGCGGCACCATCCTCGGCATCACCCGCGGCACCACCCGCGCCCACCTGGTACGCGCCACGCTGGAGGCGATCGCCTACGAGGTCCGGGACGTCGTCGACGTCATGACCTCCGACGCCGCACTCGCCCTCCTCGCCCTCAAGGTCGACGGCGGCGCCTCGGAGAACAACCTCCTGTGCACCCTGCAAGCGAACCAACTAGGCGTCTCCGTCGAACGCCCCAAGATCAGCGACACCACCGCCCTCGGCGCCGCCTTCCTCGCCGGCCTCGGCACCGGCGTCTGGTCCACCCCCGCCGAACTCGCCGCAACCTGGCAACTCGACGCCCGCTTCACCCCCGGCCGCCGAGACGAAGAGGCTTACGCCCGCTGGCGCAAGGCGGTGGAGCGGGCGAAGGGCTGGGCCGACTGAACCGCCCTTGCTCTACCCGAGGTCGTCGCACACCTGGGGTACGTCCACCTCTACCGAGAAGGCGTCGCCCACGGGCACCACCGCGCTCCCCGTGATTTTCGCAACCTCGCGATAGTGGTCTCCGTCGAGCGCGTGAACTACCAACTCGGGGTTGTCGTCCAACGGTTCGAGACGCCAGTAGTGCGGCACCCCGAGCCTGGCGTACGCGTTCGGCTTCCAGACGCGGTCGGCCGCCGTGTTCCCTGGAGAAACGATCTCGACGATCAACAAGACAGCTTCTGCGTCGACAACGACGGTCTGCTTGGTCACGGCTGCCTCGTCAGCGACCACAATGTCCGGGATGAAGAGTTGGTCAGCCGACCGGACATTGACCGCTGCGGCCACCCTGTAGGGAGCCTTGGCCGCGCGGATCGCGGATTTGAACTGATACCACAGCTCAGAGGAAGCAGCCTGATGCGGC
Source organism: Yinghuangia sp. YIM S09857 (assembly GCF_051388915.1). Taxonomy (NCBI): domain Bacteria; kingdom Bacillati; phylum Actinomycetota; class Actinomycetes; order Kitasatosporales; family Streptomycetaceae; genus Yinghuangia; species Yinghuangia sp. YIM S09857. The sequence goes on from NZ_JBPKBH010000007.1 coordinate 369,732, forward strand.
CACGAAGGAGCAGGGGACACGACCAGGGAACCGCTGATCAGCTCGACCCGAGCGCGCGACGGATGCTCGTCCCTGGCAAGGAGTTCTTCGACGGTCCAGGGACCCTCGTGCGCCTCAAGTGCCTCATTGACGGCCATGAGACCTTCACCCTCCGATCCGGACTTCCAGCATCGCATGCGCTTCTGACGACGAGAACGCTTCCGAAGATCCGGCGCACCGGTGGCGCGTTCGCCAGGGGGATCGCCCATTTGGAGCAGTGGGAGTAGTTCGTCGTCAGTCGTCGAGGCCGCGTTCGATGGCGTAGCGGACGAGTTCCACGCGGTTGTGGAGCTGGAGTTTGTTGAGGGTGTTTTGCACGTGGTTCTGGACGGTGCGGTGGGACAGGACCAGGCGTTCGGCGATCTGCTTGTACGAGAGGCCCTTGGCGACGAGGCGGAGGACCTCGGTTTCGCGGTCGGTGAGGCGGGGGGCCGCCGGTTCGCGGGAGTTGGGGGCGGTCGGGTTGGTGGCGATGCGGCGGAACTCGCCGAGGACCAGGCCGGCGAGGCCGGGGGTGAAGACGGCGTCGCCCTTGGCGGTGCGTTCGACGGCTTCGAGGAGTTCGGCGGCGCTGGCGGACTTGACCAGGTAGCCGGTGGCGCCGGCCTTGACCGCTTCGAGGACGTCTTCCTGCTCGCCGCTCGCGGAGAGTACGAGGATGCGTACGGTCGGGTCGTTCTTGACCAGTTCGCGCGCTACTTCGTCGCCGCTGAGCTTGGGGAGGTTGAGGTCCAGGACGACGACGTTGGGCGCGGTCGCGCGGGCGCGGCGGATCGCCTCGGGGCCGTCGCCCGCGGTTGCGACCACGTCGTAACCGGCGGCGGCGAGGTCCCGGGCCACCGAGTCGCGCCACATCGGGTGGTCGTCGACGACGAGCACGCGGACGGGCGGTTCGGCCGGAGCACTTTCGGTCATCGCTGCCCACCTCGTCTGCGACTCGGGTGTGTCGTGTCGTCGGGGATCGCGCGCGGAATCGCGCGGGACGCCGGATCACGAACCTACCGGAGTCGCGCCCCGGCGGTCCGGAGCGGCCGCCCGCCGGTGCCGTGTGCCGACGCAATGCGGTGGGCGGCGAGCGCATTCTGTACGGTTCCCCGCGCGGTCGGCCGAGGACCCGCGAACGGTCCGGCGGGCGCGGCTCAGGTCTGGCCGTTGAGGGCCGCAGCGCGACGCGGCAGGCGCAGCTCGACCTCGGTGCCCTGGCCCGGGACCGAAGTGAGGAGCGCCGTCCCGCCGACGTCGCGCAGCCGTCCCTCGATCGACTGGGACACCCCCAACCGGCCTGCCGCGCGGGCTTCTTCGAGGCGTCCGGGGGCGATGCCGGGGCCGTCGTCGCGGACGCTCACGATGATCTCGTCGGGCTCGTCCTCCAGCAGGATCCACGCTCGGGCGCCCTCTCCCGCATGCCGCCAGACGTTGTCGAGCGCGGCCGAGGCCGCGGCGGCGAGTTCGCGGGCCACCGGCGTGGGCAACAGGACCGGGGTGCCGGGCGACGCGACGCTGACGCGGGCGCCCGCGAGGCGGCCGAGGAGTGTGCGTACGTCCTGCCGCGCCGGATCGTCGCCCACGCCCGACCCCGGCAGGTCGGCGGCCTCCAGGTCGACGGGGGCGTCGGACACGAGCTGGCGCAGGGCGACCTCCTGTTCCCCCGCGAGCCGCCCGAGTTCGGCGGCCTCCCCGCCGATCTCCGCCCCGCGCCGCTGCACGAGGGCGAGGACCTGGAGGACGCTGTCGTGGATGTCGCGCGCCAGGCGCTCACGTTCGCGCGTGGCCGCCTCCAGTTGGAGGGCGCGGGCCAGGGCGCGTTCGCTGGACCGGGCCAGTTCGACGACGTACCCGATCGCGGTGGCGGCCAGCATCATCAGGACGATGTTGTGCAGGTTGCTCTGCGCGATCTCGCCGCGCTCCACGATGTTGGCCGTGCCGGTGACGAGGGCCGCTATGGCGCCGGTCAGCCAGCCGCCCTTGATCGCCCAGGCCAGTACGGGGGCCGAGGACCACACGGTGGGGAGCGTGAGGCTGCCGTCGGCGACGCGCGCGGGGTCGTCCAGCCACCGGGTCGCGAGCACGCTGAGGACCGCGAGGGCCAGGTCCACGCTGAGCACCGGCCAACTGCGCAGCTCGGGCTTCTCGAAGGCGTACATGGTGAGGAGCGTCCACAGCGTGAGCACGCCCATGACCGCCCAGCCGCCGTACGGGTGGCGGTACTCGTCGGCGGCGTTGATGAACTGCATGACCGCGTAGCCGAGCGCGAGCAGCCGGAAGACCGCGAGCGCGCGCCACAGCGGTTGTTCGACGGACATCCCGATCCTCCCGGTACGCGGGCACCGCGGCCTCACGCGCCACCCCGCGACGATGGTAGAGCCGGGCGGGCCGCGGAGGGCATGGTCGTCGCGGGACGGACAGCCGGGACGGGTCGGATGTCAGGCGCGGGAGACGCGAAACCGCGTGGAACGGGTGACGGACGTCAGGCCGCGCCGCCGCCGGTCTTCTCGGCCTTCTCGGCCTTCTCTGACTTCTCTGCCTTCTCCGCCTCGGCCTTGGCCGCCTTGGCCGCCTTCTCCTCGGCCGCCACCTGCTTGCGCGCCTCGGTGATGGCCTTCTTGGCGTCGGCCGCGTAGAGGTCGACGTACTCCTGACCGGACAGCTCCATCAGCGCGTACATGATCTCGTCGGTGATCGAGCGCAGGATGAAGCGGTCGTCCTCCATGCCCTCGTACCGCGAGAAGTCGAGCGGCTTCCCGATCTTGATGCCCACTCGCATGATCTTGGGGATCACCTTGCCCGGCGGCTGGATCTTCTCGGTGTCGATCATGACGACCGGGACCACCGGCGCCCCCGACTCCAGCGCCATGCGCGCGATGCCGGTCTTGCCGCGGTAGAGGCGTCCGTCCGGCGAACGCGTGCCCTCCGGGTAGATGCCCAGGAGTTGGTCGTGGCCCAGGACCTTGAGCCCGGCCTGAAGCGCCGCCTCGCTCGCGCTGCCGCCGGTGCGGTCCACCGGAAGCTGCCCCGCCCCTCGGAAGAACGCCGCGGTCAGGCGCCCCTTGACGCCGCGCCCGGTGAAGTAGTCCATCTTCGCCAGGAACGTCACGCGCCGGGTCACCATCGCCGGCAGGAAGAAGGAGTCCGAGAAGGACAGGTGGTTGCTCGCCAGGATCGCCGGCCCGCGCTCCGGGATGTTCTCGCGCCCGACGACCTCGGGGCGGAAGAACAGCCGAAGAAGCGGGGCGATGATGAGCTTCATCAGCCGGTAGAACAACCCTGACCTCCTCGTGAACCGACTCGAACCTTAAGGCATGTCCCGGCGCGGGTCGCCTGGGCGGGCGTACACGGCTGTACGGCGTGCGCGCGCCCGTGGGAGCATTCCCCTGGGCTTCCCCTGGACCGAGCCCCGAGGAGCCTCCGGTGAGCCCGCGCAGGCCCGCGAGCACGTGATTCGCGAGGAAGTGAGAGGAGCCGCCCGGTGTCGATCCTGCCTGGTGCCGAGCCGTACCACCACGACGGAGGCCCCGTCGGCTTCCTGCTGAGTCACGGCTTCACGGGCACCCCGCAGTCGATGCGCCCCTGGGCCGAGCACCTGGCCGCGGGCGGTCTGACCGTGTCGCTGCCGCTGCTCCCGGGTCACGGTACGCGCTGGCAGGACATGCAGCTCACCACTTGGCAGGACTGGTACGCCGAACTCGAGCGCGCCTTCGACTCGCTGCGCAACCGCTGCGACGCCGTCTTCGTCGGCGGCCTGTCCATGGGCGGCACCCTCGCGCTGCGCCTCGCCGAGCAGCGCGGCGAACAGGTCGCGGGCCTCGTGCTGGTGAACCCGTCGGTGCACGCCGACGACGCGCGGCTGAAGGCGCTCCCGGTGTTGAAGCACCTCGTGCGCTCGCTGCCCGGTATCGGCTCCGACATCCGCAAGGAAGGCGCCTCCGAGCTGGCGTACTCGCGCACGCCGCTCAAGCCGCTGCACTCGCTCGCGCGCCTGTGGCCGCTGGTGCAGGGCGACCTCCCGCAGGTCACGCAGCCGGTGCTGCTGTTCCGCTCGCCGCAGGACCACGTGGTCAATCCGGCGAACTCCGAGACGGTCCTCGCCCGGATATCGTCTACTGACGTGACCGCGGAACTGCTGCCGGACAGCTACCACGTGGCCACACTGGACAACGATGCCGAGTATCTCTTCACGCAAAGCCTGGAATTCGTCCGCCGTCTGACCGCGTTTGACGGGCAAGACGACAACAAGGACGACGCGAAGGACTGAGAGTGCCAGGACGTGGCAACGGGCTCGACGCGGAGTCGTACAAGCCCCTCACCGACCTCGACCCCGGGTTCGCCGACGACATGCTTGTCGTGCTGCGCACCGAGGGTGTCGCCGCCTACGTGACCCCGCTCGACGAGGAGCCGGACCTGCTGCGGCTGTGGGTGGACGCGGCGGCCACCTCGCGGGCGCGGGCGCTGCTGCGCCGCGAGCGCGAGGCCGCCGAGGAGCGGGCCGAGGCCGGGACAGCGGCGGCCGAGGACGACTCGGGCAGCCCCGCCATCGCGCCGGACGGCAAGATCCAGGACACGAAGAGCCCCGGGGACGCCCCCGCCGACACCCCGGCGGAAGGCGCCGCCGACGCCCCCGAGAGCACCAGGACCGCCGCGGCCGACCCGTCGTCGGGCACGGCCGCCGCAGCCGCCTCGGCCGATACCGCGGCCCCGGACGAAGACGAGCTGTGGGCCCAGATCGTCGCGGGCTTCGACACCGAGGTGGCGGACCCCGTGCCGCGCTGGCCGGTCGCCGAGGACGTCGACAACAGCGGCGGTCCGAGCGGCCGCAAGAGCGGTGTCACGCGTCCGGGCGACGGGTCGTTCCGCGTGGGCGTGGTGTCGCCGGGGCCGCGCGACTGGACGCCGTCCGATGAGCGCCCGGAGGACTCCGAGCCGGACGAACTGGACGAGGATCCCGAGGGCCACTTCGTCCCGCCGCCGCCTCCGCCGCTGCCGAAGACCGACCTGGCCACGAAGACGGCGTGGACCGCGCTGCTCGGCGGGCCGCTGTTCCTGCTGGCCGTGGTGCTGCTCGGCCGCCCGATCGGCGAGTGGACGACGTTCCTGGCGATCGCGGTCTGCGGCGGCGGCTTCATCGCGCTGGTGTCGCGCCTGCGGCAGGACCACGACGAGGACGACCCGGACGACGGCGCGGTCGTCTGACGTCCTCCCGGTCCGGACCCACGGCCTCCCGGCCCGGACTCACGGCCCCAAAGCACTGCACTCAAGTCCTCGGCCCACCGGACACCCGGCCGGCGCGGGCGCGTCGCGTCAGCCGATCGGCACGCGCAGCGTGGCCAGCACCGGGCGGTGGTCGGTCGCCGCCTCGTACTCGGCGGCGGTGAAGTCCTCGGGGACGCCGCACCGCACGAACTCCACGCCCTCCGAGGCGAACACGCCGTCGATGCGCCGCCAGGGGTTGCGGTGCGGCGACGTGAACTCCAGCCCCCAGGGCGCGACCGCGTAACCGTCCTGGAGCTCCGCCGCGAGGTGGTCCCAGCCGGGATGCCCCGGGAACTCGTTCATGTCGCCGGCCAGGATGCGGTGCTTCTCGCCCAGGTCCGCCAGATGGGTCAGGACGAGGTCCGCCTGCCAGCGGCGCTCCTCCGCGTCCAGGCTCAAGTGCGTGCTTCCGACCGCGAACCGCGCGCCGCCGACCGCCAACCGGGCGAGCGCGACACCGCGCTGGTGGAACCCGGGCGTACGCGGCAGCAACACGCTCCGCGCCGCCACCACGTCGATACCGGGCGCCACCATCACCATCGGCCCGGTCGCCGCCGCCCCTCCGGCCGCGACCGCAAAGCCGCACGCCCGCGCGAGCCATTCCGCCTGCACACCGGGCAGCAGAAACCGCGGCGCCTCCTGGATCAGCGCGATATCCGCCGCAAAGTGCCGAATGATACGCACCAGCAACCGCCGATCGTCCCGCAACGACCGCACGTTGTACGACAACACCCGCAACTCGACGCCCGCGCCGAACCCGTCGCCACTCTCAACCCCGGCCTGCCCCATCAACCCATGCTCACCCCCGCGCACCCGATCCGCGCGCCGAACGGGAACAGCCACCCCAAGCCGTCGTTCCGGGGCAGCACCGAGGAGCTATCGGCGGGCGAGGTCGGCGGCGCCTACGAGGCCCGCTTCGGGGCCGAGGGTGGCGAGGACTACTTCGGCGGCGGGGCGGTGGCCTCGGGTGAGGACGCGGTGGTACGCCTTCAGGGTGGGGGCCAGCAGCAGTTCACCGGCCTCGGAGACACCGCCGCCGAGGACGAACGCGCCGGGGTCGATGAGGGCGGCCAGGTCGGCCATGCCCTGGCCCAGCCACTCGCCGACGTCGCGGAAGGCGGCGAGGGCGACCGGGTCGTCCAGCCTCGCGGCCTGGGTGACGTGCGGGCCGCGGATGCCGTCGGGGGTGCCGTCACCGAAGGCGAGCAGCTTCTCGGCGGCCTGCGGTTCACCCGCGGCGCGTTCGCGGGCGAAGCGGGTGAGCGCGTTGCCGCTGGCGTACTGCTCCCAGCAGCCGTAGTTGCCGCAGCCGCAGAGCAGGCCGTCCGGGACGACGCGCATGTGGCCCGGCTCGCCCGCGATGCCGTGGCGGCCCCGGACGAGCCGCCCGTCCAGCACGATCGCGCCGCCGATGCCGGTGCCGATCGTCAGGCAGACGACGTCCTCGTGCCCCGCGCCCGCGCCGAAGCGGACCTCCGCCCAGGCGGCCGCGTTGGCGTCGTTCTCGACCACGACCGGCAGGCCGACGAGGTTCTGGATGCGGTCGCGCAGCGGCTCGTCCACCCACGCCGTGACGTTCGCGGAGAACATGACGGTGGCCCGGTCCGCGGCGATGAACCCGGCCGCGCCCAGACCCACGGCCTCGACCTCACGGTCCTGCACGAGGTGGCCTACCGCGTCGCCGATGGCCTCCGCGACCGCCTCGGGGTCGGTCGGAGTCGGCACCTTCACGCGGTCCAGGACCACGCCCGCGGCGTCGACCACGCCCGCCAGGATCTTGGTGCCGCCGATGTCGACGCCGATCGTCAGTCCCATATCGTCTGTCGTCCTCGGTGTTTCGGGGGCCGATGGTGCGGATGCGCGGGTGTACGGGGGTACGGATGCCGCCGGTGGTACGCGCGGGCAGGCGGGATGCCGGGTCAGTCGCTCTGTGACGGCTCGTCGCCGCTGTCGTCCCGGGGACGCTTGGGCCGGGAACCCGAGCCGCGCTCAGAATCCTCGCCCGAGTCGGCGGTAGCGCCCGCGTCGTCGCGCTCGACGTCCGCGTCGAGTTCGATGTCGATGTCGACACGCTGGGCCGGGGCCGCGCGGGATGCCCAGCGGCGCTCCTTGTCGGCCACCAACGCCCGGTAGGCGGCGAGCAGTTCCGCACCCGCCGCACCCAGGTGCGCGGCGGCCTCGGGGTGCCGCCGAATCAGCGGCTCGACAACCTTCTCGCGCACTTCTTCGCGTACGCCGCCCAGTTGCGCCGCCACCGCCTCCGCGAGCCTGCGGGCCTCCTCTGCGAGGCGGTCGGCGGACTCCTGCCGCGCCCCCTCATCGCCGCGCCCGTCGCCATCGCCACGCTCGTCGCGGTACGCGTCCCCGCGGTCATCCCCGCGCGCGTCGTCGGCCCCGTCCGCCCGACCGCCGTCGGCGCCGCCATCAGCCGCGCTGTCGGCCCCGTCGCCGGACCGGCCCGCGCGGGCGCCCGGAACAGGGTCCGCGACACCGGCCCACGGGTCGTCGGATCCGTCCGTCCTCTTCATCGAAGGCTCCACCCGCCGCATTCTCCCGTGTGCCCGGCCGCCGGGGCGAACTCCGCAGCTCTTCCGCGTGCCACGCGTCGCGTCACCGCCGCATCCACACCGCGGGATCCGGGACGAACCGGACCCGCAGCACACCGCCCCGAAGCCCGGCCCCCTCAATAGTGCATCGCCGCAGTGCGGACGGCAGGGGCAACATGCGGCGGTACGCGCCGACCGTCACGATGAGTTCGTCCCCGCGTCGCAGCAGGTCCAGTTCCCCGCGCTCGGCGCCCGGCAGCGGGACGAGGAGCACCAGCCGGTCCCCGTCCGCCTCGACCTCGAACCCGGCCTCCGGCTCGGCGGCCCCTTCGCGCTCGGCCCCCGCGGAAACGCTCCCGCCCCGATCGCCCACCGCGTCCCCCGCCGCCGCCGACGGGTCCACAAGGCGCGGCAGCGTCTCCGCGAACCCGGCGAGTGCGTCGGCGCCCAGCGGTTCGTCCTCGCCCACCGCCACCGCGGCCGTCTCCGCGTCCGGGAACAGCGCGCGCAGCGCCGCGGCCCGGTCGTGGGCGAGGGTGCCGCCCTCCGCAAGGCCGTTGACCACGACGTCGCCGACCGGGCGGCCGTACAGCGCCAACGCCGACGCCGCCCGGCGGTCCGCCGCGGCCGCGACACGCCCCGGCCTTGTCACGAAGCGCACGGAGGTCCCCGGCCCGTCCAGCACCGCCCGTACGGCGTCGAGTTCCGCGATGACCCGGCGGGCGGTCGCGTACACCCACTCGTCGGGCATCGGCACCCCCGCCGCCACCGCCAGGATCGGCGCGAGCCCGCGGGCGGCCTGGCGCTCGACGGGCAGCAGCCGGTCGAGGTAGCGGGCCAGCGTCTCCGGCAGCGCGAGCGCGAGCACGGCCTGTTCGGCCGGGGGCATGTCGACCACGACGAGGTCGAAGGCCGCGGCGTCGTCGGCGGCGCGCACATGCCTGGCCAGCACCCGCAGCGCGAGCGCGTCCGTGGCGCCCGGCACCGCGGCGATCTCCTCGGGGTCGAGCGGATCGACCCCGAACAGCGCGAGTATTCCGCCGAGTTGCTCCTGGACCAGCAAGAACTCGCGCTCGAACTCCTCGCGCACCGCGACGCGCGCCGCGTACAGCCCGGGCTCGACCTCGGCCGGGTCGAGCCCCAGCGGCAGCCCCAGCACCGTGTCCGCGTCAGCCGTCCCGTCGGCCGCGAGCAGCAGGGTACGGCGCCCCGCGCGCGCCTCGGCGACCGCAGTGGCCGCCGCGACGGTGGTACGCCCGGCTCCGCCGAGACCGGTCACCAGCACGACCCGGGTCACCGCGCGACCCCTGAACCCGCGCGCCGACCGGCCTGCCGACGGGTGTACCGATCGGCCGTCGTCCCGCCGACGGGCCCGCGATCCGCCAACCCCTCAGCCGCTCTTCTTGACGGTGTCCGGCCGTTGTTCGACACGCTTCTTGAGCCCCGACAGCGCGCGGTCGATGATGACCTTCTCGGCCTTGCGCTTGATCATGCCGAGCATCGGGATCTTGACGTCGACGCGCAGCTCGTAGGTGACCTCGGTGCCCGACTCCAGCGGGCGCAGCGCGTAGGTGCCGTCGAGGGACTTGAGCATCTGGCTGGTCACGAGGGTCCAGCGGACCTCGCGGTCGCCGTCCCACGTGTAGGCGAGGACGTGTTCGTCCTTGATGGCCGCCGCGTCCAGCACGAACCGCACGCGCGTGCCTCGGCCGATCTGCTCGTCCTTCTCCAGGACCTCGGCCTCCTTGACCTCGCCGGTCCAGTCCGGGTACTCGGCGAAGCCCGCGATCACCGCCATGACCTCGGCCGGCGTGGCGTCGATCGTGATGCTCGATCTGGTCCGTTCCGCCATCGTCAGCAGCCCTCCGGGAAGCCTTCACCCCTGCGCGCCGCCCGGGCGGGGACGCTGCGGTTCCGTCGAAGGCTATCGCGCCCGGCGGGGCCTGTGGCGGTGGCCACCGGGGGGCGGCTCACCAGGTGAGCACGTACGGCCTCCCGGTCGCCTGGAAATGCCCGACGTTGACGCACTCGGTCCGCCCGATGCGCATGCGCCGGGCAAGCGGCTGGTGGACGTGGCCGAACAGCGCGTACGCGGGCTGCGTCGCCCGGATGGCCTCCAACACGGCCTCGCTTCCGCGCTCGAAGCGGCGTGCGACCACGTCGTACGTCAGTTCGGGGACGGCCGGCGGGATGTGGCAGCACAGCACGTCGACCTTGCCCAGCGCGGCCACCTTGGCGGCGTACTCCTCGTCGGAGATCTCGTAGGGGGTGTGCATCGGCGTCTTGAGGCCGCCGCCGACGAACCCGAACGTCCGTCCGCCTATCTCCACCGTCGCGCCGTCCAGCACGGTGACGCCGTCGCGCGCGTAGTCGTTCCACAGCGCGGGGATGTCGACGTTGCCGTACGTCAGGTACGTGGGGTCCGGGAAGGCGGCGAACAGCGCCGCGTACTGCCGCCGCACCGCCTTCTCGATCGCCTCCTGAGGCGGCTCGGCGAGCGAGGCCCACAGGGACCGCGAGAACGCGCGCGCCTCCTCGAAACGCCGCGCCGTCCGCAGCGCGACCAGTTGCACCGCATTGTCGAGGCCGAACAACTCGGGGAAGATCCCCTGCGTGAGGTCGTGGTAGTCGATGAACAGGATCAGGTCGCCCAGGCACACGAGCGCGTCGGCGCCGTCACCCGCCCGGGCGAGCGCCTGCGCCTCGCCGTGTACGTCGCTCACCACGTGGACCCGCATTCCCGCAGCGTACCGGCGCCGCCACATATGGGACCGGTCGCATACCCTCGGGGGTAGGGCAGGCGAAACGAAACGGCAGCCGGGCCCCCGGGCCCGGAGGTGACGAGAGGCACAGGATTGTCACGACCCCTGTCACTCGCACCTTACTTGCCAGTAACGTCTGCCCGACCACCGGCAACCGCCATCAAGGAGCAGTCCGTGCGCGAGTTCAGCGTCCCGGCCGTGGCCGAAGTGCCCGCAGAAGGCAACCTGACCGACATCATCAGGACGAACGCCGCCGAGGCACCGGACACCGCCGTCCTGTCCCGCAAGACCGGCGGGCGCTGGACCGACGTGACCTCGCGCCAGTTCAAGGCCGAGGTCTACGCCGCCGCCAAGGGCCTGATCGCCTCCGGGATCAGCCCGGGCGACCGGGTCGGCCTCATGTCGCGCACCCGGTACGAGTGGTGCCTGATGGACTTCGCCATCTGGTCGGCGGGCGCGATCACCGTGCCCATCTACGAGACGTCGTCCGCCGAGCAGGTCGAGTGGATCCTGTCCGACTCCGGCGCCACCGCGTGCGTCGTCGAGTCGGCCGCCCACGAGGAGACGCTCGCCGACATCCGCGGCGGGCTGCCGGACCTGGCCCACGTGTGGCGCATGGACGAGGGCGACACGCCCGCCGTCGAGGCCGCGCTCGCCGAGGCCGGCGCCGAACTGGACGACTCCGCGGTGGACGAGCGCTGCGCGGGCCTGACCGGCGACTCGACCGCGACCCTCATCTACACCTCCGGCACGACCGGGCGTCCCAAGGGCTGCGTGCTCACGCACCGCAACTTCTACGGCGCGTCGACCAACCTGATCGAGCAGTTGGAGGAGCTGTTCCAGGTCGAGGCCCCGTCCTGCCTGCTCTTCCTCCCGCTGGCCCACGTGCTCGGGCGCGAGCTGCACGTGATCTGCATGCAGGCGCGCGTCCGCACCGGGCACTGCCCGGACATCCGCCAGCTCACCACCGAGCTCGCCGAGTTCAAGCCGACGTTCGTGCTCGCCGTGCCGCGCGTGTTCGAGAAGGTCTACAACACCGCGACCGCCAAGGCCGAGGCCGACGGCAAGGGCAAGATCTTCCGCAAGGCCGTGGACACCGCGATCGCCTACAGCGAGGCGTTGGACGGCAAGGGCCCGGGCTTCGGCCTGCGCGTCAAGCACGCCACGTTCGACAAGCTGGTGTACGCCAAGCTCCGCGCCGCGCTCGGCGGCCGCTGCAAGTTCTCCGTCTCCGGCGGCGCCCCGCTGGGCACCCGCCTCGGCCACTTCTACCGTGGCATCGGCCTGACGATCCTGGAGGGCTACGGCCTCACCGAGTCGACCGCCGCCACCACGCTGAACCCGCCGGACGCGGTGCGCGTCGGCACCGTCGGCCGCCCGATCCCCGACTCGGCGGTGCGCATCGCCGACGACGGCGAGATCCTGCTCAAGGGCGTCAACATCTTCCAGGGCTACTGGCACAACGACGCCGCGACCGAGGACGCCTTCGAGGACGGCTGGTTCCGCACCGGCGACCTGGGCGAGCTGAGCGACGAGGGCTACCTGTCGGTCACCGGCCGCAAGAAGGAGATCCTGGTGACCGCGGGCGGCAAGAACGTCGCCCCGGCCGTCATAGAGGACCGCATCCGGGCGCACCCGCTGATCAGCGAGTGCATGGTCGTCGGGGATGCCCGCCCGTTCGTGGCGGCGCTCGTGACCATCGACCCGGAGACCTTCCCGCGCTGGAAGGAGACACACGGCAAACCGGCCGACGCGACGGTGGCCGACCTGGTCGACGACGCCGACCTGATCGCCGCCGTGCAGGAGGCGATCGACGACGGCAACAAGGCCGTGTCGCGCGCCGAGGGCGTCAAGAAGTTCCGCATCCTCACCATCAACTTCACCGAGGAGAGCGGCCACCTGACCCCGTCGATGAAGCTCAAGCGCGGCATGGTGATGAAGGACTTCGCAGCCGACGTGGAGACGATCTACGCGCCCGCGAAGACTCCCGCCTGATCCGCGGCGCGTCGAGCGCGGCAGGCACCGTGGAGGCCGCGCTGAGCAACACATGCCGAACACCGGGCGCCGCTCCTGCGGGGGCGGCGCCCGAGGCTTGCCGGGGGCGCCGGCGGGCCGCTACTCGTAGCCCAGCAGCCCCCTGAGCCGTCCCGCGAGCAGGTCCCAGCGCCACGCCTCCTCGACCCAGCGCCGCCCGCGCTCCCCCATCGCCTTCGCCTTGACCGGGTCGAGCAGCAGGTCGGCCACGCGCGCGGCCGTCTGCGCGGTGGAGCGGCCGTCGACCACGTAGCCCGTCTCGCCGTCCAGGACCGCATCGGGCGCGCCACCGGAATCGCCCGCGACCACCGGGCGTCCCACCGCGGACGCCTCCAGGTAGACGATGCCCAGGCCCTCGACGTCGAGCCCGCGGCGCCGGGTGCGGCACGGCATCGCGAACACGTCGCCCGCCTCGTGGTGGGCGGGTAGTTCGGACCACGGGACCGGGCCGGTGAAGGTCACGGACGCACGTACGCCCACCTCGTCCACCAGCTTCTCCAGGTCGTCGCGGTACGGACCGCCGCCGACCACCAGCAGCGCGGCGTCCGGCACCCGGCGCAGGATCTCCGGCATGCCGCGGATCAGCGTGTCCTGGCCCTTGCGCTTGACCAGGCGCGACACGCACACCACGACGGGGCGGTCCGTGAGGCCGTACCGCGCGCGCACCTCGGCACCGCCGACGCCCGGCCGGAAGACGGTCTCGTCGACGCCGGGCGGCAACTGCACCATGCGCGCGGCGGCTTCGCGGCTCAGCGCCGGCGCGATCTTCGAGCGCGTGTATTCACCCAGATAGGTGACCGTGTCCACGCTGTCGCCGATTCGGCGCAACAGCCGTCGGGACACCGGTAGTTGCGCCCAGCCCGCCTCGTGCCCGTGCGTCGTCGCGACGAGCCGCGACACACCGGCCTCGCGCAGCCCGACGCCCATCAGGCCGAGCGGCGCGGCGGCTCCGAACCACACCGCGTCGCACTTCTCGGCGCGCGCGATGTCCTTTGCGCGCCGGAAGACCCACGGATTGGGGACCATCATCTTGGTGGCGTCGCGGACGACGGGGAACGGCTGTTCGCGGTCGAAGGCGCGTACCTCGGTGTTGTCCTTCCAGGACGACGTGTAGACGACCACGCCGTCCGAGGGCAGCCGCAGCGCCATCGCGTGGACGAACGACTGGATGCCGCCCGGCCGCGGCGGGAAATCGTTGGTGACGATCAGGGTCTTGCGCACGCTTGTCATCGGGTCGAGATGATTTCAGACGGTACGGTGACGCGCACGCCTTGACCGCGAGGGAGAGCATGAGCCGGGAAGCCCGCTGGAGCGTCGCCGCCGCCTGGATCCTGACGCGCGCCTGGCTGCTGCTCGTCACGCTGGACGTGCTGTACAACCCGTACCCGATCGTCACCACCGACGTGTCGGGCATCTACGCGCCCTGGGCCGAGACGCTGCGTTCCGGCACGTTCCCGGTCGACGACGTGATGTGGCAGTACCCGCCCGGGGCCGCCGGGGTGCTGCTGCTGCCCATGCTGATCGCGCCGCTGTCGTACACGCACGCCTTCTTCGTGCTGATGCTGCTCGCGGACGCCGTCGCGTTCGCGTGCCTGCTGCGCGGCCGCTCGGTGCTCGGCCCCGCGCTGTGGGTGGCCGCGGTGCCGATGCTGGGGCCGATGATCCTGTCGCGGTACGACCTGTTCGTCACTGCGCTCGCGGTCGCGGCGCTGACGACGGCCGCGCGCAGTCCCAGGGCGAGCGGACTGCTCACCGGTGTCGCGGCGGCCGTCAAGGTGTGGCCGGTGCTGCTGCTGGTCGGCGCGCCGCGCGGGCGGCGGGCCGTCGAGGCGCTGCTGTGGACGGTGATCGGCGCGGTGGCGGTGGTGCTCGGCTTCGCCGCCGCGCTGCCCGGTGCGTTCGGCTTCCTGACCGCGCAGCGGGACCGCGGCATCGAGATCGAGTCGGTGTTCGCGACGCCGTTCCACCTGGCCCGGCCGCACGGCTGGTCGGGGGAGGTCAAGTTCAACTACGGCTCGATCGAGTTCCTGGGACCGCACGTCGATCTGGTGGGACGCATCAGCCTGGCGGCCAGCGCGCTCGCCATGGTGTGGCTCCTCGTCTGGCGCGTGTGCGCCCGCCGCTGGACACCCGCCACGCCGTTCGACGCGGCGCTCACCGCCGTCCTGCTCTTCGTGGTCACCAGCCGGGTGCTCAGTCCGCAGTACATGGTGTGGCTGATCGGGCTCGCGGCCGTCTGCCTCACCCGGCGCGAGACGACGCAGCGCCCGGTGGCCGCCCTGATCCTGCTCGCCGTACCGCTGACGACCTGGGAGTTCCCGGTCTGGTTCGGCTGGCTGATGGCCGGTGAACCGCAGGCGGTCGCCGTCCTGCTGGCCCGCAACGCGCTGCTGGTGACGGCCGCGGTCTGGTCGGCCGTACGCCTGTGGCGGTCCGCCCGGCCGCCCTTCACGGCCGAGGACTGGCCGGCTCCGGAACCCCGTGCAGTTTCGCCCAGTCCCGAGCCAGTGCGATCCGCTCCGCAGTCGATGGATGCGACCCGAACAGCACATGGAGCACCGGGTTCGGGGTGAGGTTGGAGCGGTTCGCGAGGGCGAGCCGCCGCTGCATCGCCACGAACGCGTCGGGGTCCCGGGTCAGATCGAGCGCGTGCACGTCGGCGCGCGCCTCCAGCCTGCGGCTGATCAGCATCTGCGCGGGCCCGGACAGCGTGGTGACGACGGCGACGACCGCGAGCAGCAGCGCGAGGGCCCGGGGGTCGCCGGGACCGTCCGCGCCCGCCCGGTCCAGCAGCGGCCGCCAGGTCATCAGCAGGCCGATCACGCAGACCCCGGCCGCCATGCCCGCGGCCCCGATCAGCGTGCCGTGCAGGACGTCGTTGCGCTTGGCGTGGCCGAGTTCGTGGGCGGTGACAAGCTCGATCTCGCGCGGCGACGCGCTCTTCAGGGTCGTGTCGTAGACGACGATGCGGCGGGTCGAACCGAAGCCCGAGACATAGGCGTTGAGAGCGGTGGTGCGCCGCGAGGCGTCGGCGACGAGCACGTCGTCGACGGGGACGCCGTCCTTCTCCGCCAATTCCAGCAGCGACGTGCGCAGCGGGCCCTCCGGCATCGAGTGGAACTTGTTGAAGGCCGGCTCCACCAGCAGCGGGTAAAGGAACGAGATCGCGACCACCAGCAGCGCCCCGGCGCCCGCGGCGATCGGCCAGGCGGCGCGCGGCCAGTGGCGTACCAGGGCGAACAGCGCCAGCGCGACGCCGAGCACCAGGCCCGCGGACATCGCGAACCCCTTGGCGGCGTCGAGCCACCAGCCGGACCAGGTCTGCACGGACAGGCCGTATCTGCGGCGCACCACCTCCAGGCGCGCGTCGAACGGCAGCGCGACCACGCGGCCGATCAGCAGCAGGACCAGCCCGCCGAGCAGCACCTGCCAGACCCAGCCGCCACCGAGCGGACGCGCGACCGCCGCGACCAGCCGGGCACCGAGCGGGGTCAGGCCGAGCAGCAGCGACACGGCGAGGCTCAGCGCCATGGACAGATACACGGGCGGCCGGGCGTGGTCGGCGAGTTCCCGGCCCCTGGCGATCTCCGCGGCGGTGAAGTCGCGGGCCGCGTCGGGCGCCGTCGAGCCCCCGGGGACGTCGGGCAACGGACGCCACGGCGTGGTCAGCGCGACCGCCACGAGCAGCACGACGGTGGTCACGACGAGGCAGACCACCAGAACCTTCTGACCGGACATCAGCCGGCTTCCCTCCCCGTTCTGTCGCTGTTCGGTTCTGTGCCCGGACCTGCCCCCGGGCTTGTCCGTGCGCCTGTCCTCGGCCCGACCGGATGACGTGCCTCGGCCGGATCCGGTGCCGTTCCCTGTTCCTGTTCCGTCTCCTCCGGCCCGCCCCGGCCCCCGCCCGCACCGGTACCCACTCCGCTTCCGGCACCGCGCGCGCGGCGGACCGCCCCTAGCGGACCTGCGCCTGCACGTACCCCACCCACTGTGCCGTGAACTCCGCCGGCGAGATCCGCAGGACCGACACGAACGCGCTGGTGAGGCGGCTCTTCTGATCCGGCGGCCCGACCCCGGGCGGCGGCGCCTCGCCGACCGCCCGGTAGAGCTCGACCAGTTTCTCCTGCCCCCACCGCTCGGCGATCATCCGGCAGGCCAGCCAGCCCATCTCGTACGCCTGCGGCAGCGCCTCCTGCGTCGTCTCGAACTGCTCGTCCGTCGGCAGCGCCTGCGGTACCCGCCCCTCGCGCACGTCGCGCCGCAGCTCCGGAGCGGCGCTGCGGATGGTCTGGCCCGAGTTGAGGTACCCCACGTAGTCCGCGAAGCCTTCGGACAACCACGTGGGCGTCCAGTTGCGGGTGAACGCACGGCTCGCCACATGGGTGATCTCGTGCGTCATGACCACACGCCGCTCGACCGCGCCGAGATCGCGGAACGCGTCCGGGTTGACGATGACCCGGTCCGCCGCCGCCGAATCCGCGTCGGCGCCGCGCTCGCCGGTCGTGACGGCCGCGATGCGCGCGTACTTCTGCGGCTCGGCGCCCAGCAGGCGGGCCATCTGCTCCTGGTTCGCCGGGACGATCACGACGGCCTTCCCGGCCCACACTCGGCCCCAGACCTTGTGTACGTCGGGCACCGCGTCGTCCATGTCCTTCTGATAGGACCGCAGGTCGTTCTTGTCCCCGACACCGAGGACGATTCCGGAGTCGCCGCTCAGCACGGTGACCGGGCCGAGGTCCCAGACCTGCACCGCGCCGCGCATGCCGCTGTCGGCGCCGTCGGAGTCGGCCGCGATCAGCCAAGCGCCGTCGCGGAGCACGAAGGTGAGGTACTGCGGGCTGCGCACCGGCGCGCTGTCGAAGCCGTCGATGCGGTACAGCAGGTCCACCTGCGCGGTGAACACCGTGGCGCCCGCGAAGGACGCGAGGCGCTGGTCCGGAAGGGTGAAGGCGTCGGCGGCGACGAGCTCGTAGTCCCAGGACGCGAACGGGATCTGCGCCGCGTTGTCGAACGCGACGGCCTGTGCGTCGTGGAAGGGTTTCGCGGCCGGGTCGATCGTCGCGAGGTAGGCCGCGCGGTCGTGCGCGCGCACCGCGGTCGCGCGGCGTTCCAGCAGCCGGGCGATCGCCTCGTTGCGGGGGTCGGTGTGCTTCTCCTGGCCCGCCGGGAGGTCGGCGGCCCGGAGGGGCAGGGTCGGGCTCGTACCGGGAGCGGGCCTGCCGCTCGAACCGTCCGAGCCCAGGCCGACGATTCCCAGGGCGATTCCGGCGGATATCGCGACGCACACTGCCGCGAAAACCAGGAGCCACCGCGGGATCCGTCGCGCCCTAGGGCTCCGGTCGTCCACGGACCGATCGTACGAGACGGCGAACCGCGGCACCCGCCGAGTGCCGCGCACGGGGGAACGGCCGGGTGCGGGGAGCGGGCGGCACGGGCCGCGGCGGCGCTGTTCGGCGTCCCCGGTTCCGAGCTCAGGCCCGGGCGCCGGGCCGGGCTCTGGTCCGGGCGCCGTCGGGCGGTTGCTCCGGTCGGCGCCCGGGCGGCGCGGTCACGGGTGGGTCAGGACGGGCGGACGACCTTGACGACCGTCATCGAGTGCAGCGGCGCGTACCGCACGTTGGTGCCGGGCTTGGGAGCGTGGATGATCTGGCCGCCGCCCGCGTAGATGCCGACGTGCGACATGCCGCTGTAGTAGATCACCAGGTCGCCGGGCTGGATCTGGTCGACCGGGACGCTGCGCCCGGCACCGGCCTGCGCCTGCGACGTGCGCGGCAACGAGACCCCGGCCTGCTTCCAGGCCCAGCCCGTGAGGCCGGAGCAGTCGAAGGAGTTGGGCCCTGTGGCGCCGTACACGTACGGCTTGCCGATCTTGGACGCGGCGGCCGCGACGGCGGCACCGGCGCGCCCGCTGACCGGGACGGTGACCTTGGGGGTCTCGGTCGCCGGCTTGGTGGTGCTCGGGGACGGCTTGGCCGAGGTCGGCGGGGTGCGCGTGTCGTCGCGCGAGGCGCGGTCGTCCGCCTCGTTCGCCTCGCCGTGGCCCTCCTCGGCGAGGATCGCGGCGCGCTCGGCCTCGGTCAGCGTGTTGAGCAGGGCCTGCGCCTGCTGGAGCTTCTTCTCGACCTCGGCCTTCTTGGCCGACAGGTTCTTGCGGGTGTCCTCAAGCTCCCCGAGCTTCGTGGACGCCTCGGCGCGCTCCTGGTCGAGGGTGCGCTTCTTGGCCTGGATCTGCTCGATCGACGCGGCCTGCTGCGCGGTGATCTGGCCGAGCGCGGCGGCCTTGCTCAGGTACTCGTCGGGCTTCTCGGACAGCATCAGCTGGAGCGTGGGGTCCATGCCGGCGTTGCGGTACTGCGCGCTGGCGATCACCCCCATGGTGCTCTGGAGCGTCACGAGGTCTGACTGCTCCTGGGCGATCCGCTCCTGGATCTGCGAGACCTGGCCCTGCAACAGCTCGGTCTTCTCCTGGAAGCCGTTCAGCTCCTCGGTGGCGACCTCTGCCTGGTGGGTCAACTCGTTGATCTGGGCCTTGACCTGGTCCTTGGAGGGGGCCGGGTCGGCCTGGGACATGCCCGGGGAAAGTGCCACGGCGGTGGCGGCGGCGGCGGTGAGCACGCCGACGCGCGTTTTGCTGGGCTTCTTCGGCCGTCGGTGGGACGCCACGTGGGCGAACTCCTTCTTCCTACGCCCGCCTACCGGGTGAGCTGACGGGTTCGGGCCGGAAGACACGCCCTACGACACCGACTTCGTGTCGATTCACCCCACGGGGATTGGTTCCCCGGCTCCGACTCGACCTCTCGGCCTCACCGGACTCGGCGGGAGTCCCCGCCCGCCGCCCTGGCTGGGCGATCGACATTGCGGGTACTCAGCCCGAGAGATTAGTGAACCGAGCTTGATCGGTTCAAATCAATCGCCGAAGTTTTACGAGAGAACTCGCGATTAACGCTTCCGGCTCCACCGAACGTGATCAGAGAGCGACCATCTGTTCATACTTTCGCGGCGGTTTGCGGCGTTGCGCGGGGGGCCCGGCGGCCGCCGGACGCGGCTCCGGCGGCACCGGTTTCGGCGGGTCTTCGTGCAGGTCAGGGACGTATCGCAGGGGCTTGCTCAGGCCCACGTCGGCGAGCAGGGCTATCCGGTCGACCGTTTCCGGGGAGAGCTCCAGGCAGCCGGTAATTCCGGAATTCCGCCCTACGGGCGAATCACCCGTATCGGTGTCGTTACGGAGCTTTGTGGGATATCCCACATCGACCACGGCGTGTCGGCACACCGGAACCGACTCGTTGGATTTCGATGAATCGGGCGAAAAGTCCGATTTATCGTCGAGAATTTGGGTGACCACACAATCAGCACACGCCGGACCCCGGGCACGGCACGTACGGCAGCAGACCCGCATGGTCGTCCACCTCTTCCGTTGCGTTCCGATGGAGCTGTGACGGAGCGGTTGCTCCTGGAACACACGGTAGGGACGGGCACTGACACAACGTCACATGTCAACCACGGCGGTCGAGATGGGACGCATCGCACGCCCCGGCATCGGACGTGGCACGGGATGCGGCATGGGACGTCGGGCGGGACGCGGCGCCGCCCGGGGGTCAGCCGCGGGCGAGGCGGCGCAGCAGCATGGTCGACGGCACCGGGCGCGCACCGGCCCGCCGCACGCCGTCGGCGACCTCGCGGTCCGAGGAGACGACGATCACCGGACGGCCGGGTGGTTCGGCGCGCACCAGACGGCGGATGAGCTCGTCGGCGGTCTCCCCCGCCTTGCTGAACCGCACGCGGACGCCGCGCGGCGGAGCGAGCAGCACGGGAGCGTCCAACTGCGCGCCGTCGAACACACAGGTGACCTCGGCCCCGGTCTGCGCGGCGATCACCGCGAGGCCCCCGAGCAGGCGTACGCGCTGCTCCGAAAGGGCGAGGGACGGGTAACCCGTTTTGGTGACGTTGTAGCCGTCGATGACGAGATGCGCCTGCGGCAGGCTCAGCAACTGGTCGAGAAGCGCCGGGTCGTCGCCCTCCAGGGCGCGCTTGGCGATGTCCTTTGGGCTCGCACCCTCGGGCGCGACGGCGTCGACCGTGTCCGCGGGGCGGATGCCGACCGGGGGCAGGGCGAGTTCGCGGCGCAGCCCCTGGGCGGCCTCCAGCACGGTGTCGAGCAGCAGGCGTACGCGCGTGTCCTCCATGCTGCGGCCTTCACGCGCGGCCCGGCGGCTCGCCTCCAACGCCGACTCCGCCTCGGAGACCCGGCCGCGCAGGCGACGCGTCTCCTTGTCGGCGGCGGCAATCGCCGTCTGCGCCTCGGCGCGTACGGTCTCCAACTCCGCCTGGGCGCGCTTCGCCTCCTTCTCGGCATGCTTGGCGCCGCCCTGGAGCCCGCGCACCTGTCTGCGCAAGTGCTCGGCCTCCTTGCGGGCTTCCTCCAGATCCGCCCGCAACTTCTCCTGCTCGGCCCGCGCTGCGGCGCGCAGCGTGCCCAACTCGGACTCCAACCGCTCCACCACGGCGGCGGCCTCGGCCCCGGCCCGGTCCTGAGCGGCGCGCTCCGCGGCCTGTCCGGCCGTGTCCAGCAACGCCACCCACCCGGGCGGCCGCAGCAGATACGCGGCGGCGGCCACATCGAGCGGATCGGCGGCGGCCGGCGGACGCCCCGCATCGAGAGCCGCCGCAAGATCCGGCAACCCCCTCCGCAGACGCTCCGCTATCCGTTGCCGGAACACCGGGTCGTTCTCCAGCACCCCGGCCAGCGGGGTCGCCGCGAGCTTCGCCCGACGCGAGGGGGTGAACCGAGCAAACTGCCGCAACGGAACGGGGATCTCGTCCACCGTCATGGCCCCGAGCCCATCCGCCGCCAACGCGATAACCCGCTGCCGAACCCCGTCCGGCAAAGGCCCCCGAGGCGCAACCTCCCGCGTGTCGGACTCCGCCCCGGCCCCCTCTCGCGAGGCAGCCGCGTCGCCACCGGCGTGTGCGGCACCGACGTCGCCACCCATTGGACTTCCCTCGCCGCGCCCTTCCAGGGCCCCGGCGGGCGAGTCGGGCACGTTGGATGCGGATTCGGAGGACCGCCCGGGCTCGTCCGCCTGTGCGCGCGACGCGGTTGCACCGTCGCCGTCGCCTCGCGAGTCGGCGACAGAGCGCCCGGGACTCGCCTCGCCCCGCGATCCGTCCGCAGGTTCGGTGGGTGCGGCGTTCGCGCTGGGTGGGGTTGCCACGGGGGGAGTCGGCTCGTTCTTTGTGCCGTTTGCGTGGGGGGCGCCGTTCGGGGGTTCGGCGCCCAGGGGGGCGTGGCCGTTGCCTGTTGCTGAGGCGGCGGTCGCGTTGCGTACCGGCGGGGTGAAGGAACTCCACGTGCTCTCGGAGCCGTTGGATCCCAGGGCACCCGCGTGCGCGGCGACGACGAGTTCGTCTGCGGCGGCGACCGCCGGAGCGGCCAGTTGGTCCGCGCGCTCTCCGCTGATCGGTCTCGGCAGCTCGACCGCGGCCTCGGGCCGGTCCGCGTGCACCGGGACGGAGGCGTCCGCGTGTTCCCACGTCTGCTTGGCGGCCGCACCCGGCTTCGCGGGGCGCGCCTCCGCGGCACGTGCCCAGGAGTCGGCGGACTCGGGGGCGGACGTGCCGGAGCCGCGGGCAGCGTGGCCCGGCTCCGCGCGTGTGTCCGACTCGCCCACAGGTCCTCCGGTTCCGTATCGGCCCGGTCTCCCCGCCCCAGGCTGCTCGATTGTGCTCCTGATCATGGCCTGCCCACCCGGACAGCCGGACACGCCTCCCCGCGCCGATGCCGAACCGATGCACAATCCGCGTGCGCGGCCGTGCGCCGGTACCGGCTCCGGCCCGCCAGCGTGCCGTGTTCCGGACAAGCCCCGCCACCCCAAAACTGCCACATCCGGCGAGCGCACCGGTGCCGACGCGCAGTCAAGCGGCCCAGTCCGACATACCAACCCGGAGGTTGCACGTCGCGGGTCGGAACCGGTTTTCGGGCTCGAAGCCCGCGTACGCGGGCTCGGCGTCCCGTCGCGGAAGCCTTCGGGCCTGCGGCATCACCCGCGGCGGCCCGGCCGAGCCCGGCGGCACGGAGTCGCCCGCGGCTCGTACACCCGTTCGGCGGTACGCTCCGCGCCGAACTCGCACCGCGCTCCGGAACAGCGGCCGGCGCCCGGCGTGTCGGCGGGAGTGTCGGCAAATCCGCACGTGACGATGTGCCGCGTCGGAAACCGAAGCAGCGCAACGCCCGGACAAGTCGGCGGCATTGCTGCATTCCGCCTCATGACCGAGGCCTCTGCCGCGTCCGCACTACGCCTGGAGCGCCGCCCTGGGTCGCGGGCGTCCTGAAGGTCTCCTTGGACAGCCCCCGCACCGGAGAGCCGACGGGTGTTCGCCGTGCCTCGGCCGACTCGGGCCTCCGGCACCTTCCCTTCCCGCGCCCTCCCGCGACTCCCGGTCAAGCCCCCGGCGTCTCGCCGTCCTCGGCACCCGGACGGGGCACGAGTTGGACCGAATCGGTGGCGTTGCACCAGCGGCAGCGGACGGATTCGATCGTGTCCTCAAGGATCTCCCGCTCGTCGACACGCGGTTCGCCGGCGAGGTCGAGGTGGACGAACTCCACCGCCCGGGTCGTCCGGGTCACGTCGAACCGCGTCAGGTTGCCGCACAGCGAGCAGCGCCAACGGGTCGTCTCGCTGGGGGCCGGGACCGACATGCGTTTGTTCCTCTCCAAGGCTGTTCAGGGACCCGCACCACGCGCCCGGAGCCGTGCTGCGGACGGCCGTTCGGGAGGGGCGCCCGTGCCGGTGTCAGGGCGGATCCGTACCGTCCGTGGCATGAGCAGCCAGGTACCCGGCCCGTCCGCGCCACTCTCCGTGCCACAAACCGGGGCATGCGATGCGGCACCGCCGTGGTCCGGCGTGCCCGCGCGGGACAGTACCGAACCGGCGAGCGCGGTGCGAAACGCGTCCGGCCGCTGGGACCGCGGCACGCCCCTGGACCGCCAGGTGTTCGTGGTCGTCGACCTGGAGACCACCGGCCTGGACGCGGAGCGCGACCGCATCACCGAGATCGCCGCGGTGCGCCTGCGCGGCGGCGACGTGCTGGGCGAGTTCGCCACGCTGGTCGCCCCCGGCGTACCCGTCCCGGCGTTCATCACCGGGCTGACCGGGATATCGGACGCGATGCTCGCGGACGCCCCGCCGCTGCGCGAGGTGCTGCCCGCCTTCCACGACTTCGCCCGGGACGCCGTACTGGTCGCCCACAACGCGCCGTTCGACATCGGGTTCCTGCGCGCGGCCTGCGCGGCCTGCGGCGAGTCGTGGCCGCACCTTGTGGTGGTCGACACGCTGGAGCTCGCCCGCTCGCTGGTCTCGCGAGGCGAGGTCGCCAACTACAAACTGGCCACGCTCGCAGGCCTGTTCGAGTCCCCCGCGCCGTCTACGCACCGGGCCACCGCGGATGCCCGGGCGACCGCCCACATCCTGCGGGCGCTCATCGCGCGCCTGCGTCGCGCCGGAGTGCACGACCTGTCCGGTCTGCTTCGGTGCACCGGCCATCCGAGTGAACCTCAGGCGGTCTAGGGCGGTAGCCTGCCAGGCCAGGAACCGGGCATGACGTGACGATAGGGACATGCTGCTCCCCGTCCATGACGCCAACCCGGTGCGCCGCACCCCGGTGGTCACCTACGCGTTGATCGTCCTCAACGCGGTGATCTTCCTCGTGAGCCCGCTGTCCGGGTTCGGGAGCGGCGACATGGACCCCGAGGCGCGCGTGTGCGCCGAGAACGCCTACTACTACGAGTACGGCGCCATCCCGAGCGAACTCGTGGGCGGCGGCGGCATCGTCGACCCGCCCGACCTCGTGGCCACCGAGCGCGGCCCGATCCGCTGCACGACCGCCGCCGACCCCGACAAGATCCCGGCGCTGTCCGTGCTGTTCGCGATGTTCATGCACGGCGGCTGGGTGCACCTCATCGGCAACATGCTCTACCTGTACGTCTTCGGCAACAACGTCGAGGACCGCATGGGCCGCGGCCACTTCACGCTGTTCTACCTGGCCGCCGGCTACTTGGCGACGTACGGTTTCGCGCTGCTCAACCCCGGTTCGGCGCAGCCGCTGGTAGGCGCGTCGGGGGCGATCGCGGCGGTGCTCGGCGCGTACCTCTACCTGTATCCGAAGGCCCGCGTGACCAGCCTCGTCCCGCTGCTGCTGTTCCTACCGCTGCGCTTCCCCGCGTGGGCGGTGCTGGGGTTCTACTTCGTGCTCCAGTGGCTTTACTTCCAGGGCCTGGGCGTCAACGGCGACGCCGATGTCGCCTATTCGGCCCATCTCGTCGGCTTCGCCGCGGGGTTCCTGTACGCCTGGGCGCTCTACCATCGACGACGCGTCCCGCGTACGCCTCCCGGCACCCGCGCACCCGGCGTGCCCGAACCGCTTGTCCACGCTCTGCCGACCGCACCCGCGATCCCGCCCCCGCCGACCTATCCGCCGCCGGGGACCCCGTCGGGGCCGAACGGATGACCGGCGCCGGATAGGCTCGTACCCCCGCACCGAACGAGGAGAGGCCGCCGCTGTGATCACCGCGATCGTGCACGTCAAGGCAGCTGTCGACCGCATCCCCGAGATCGCCGAGGCGATCACCGCGATCGACGCGGTGAGCGAGGTGTACTCGGTGACGGGCGAGTTCGACCTGGTCGCCATGGTCCGGGTCCGCGAGCACGACGAGTTGGCGGACGTGATCCCCGGGCGCCTCAACAAGGTGCCGGGTGTCCTGCACACCGCCACGCACATCGCGTTCCGGACCTACTCGAAGCACGACCTGGAGGCCGCGTTCGCGATCGGCCTCGACGACGGCTTCTAGGCCGCGTCCTTCGGATTTCGGCGCCTGGTGGGCACCGGAGCCGGCATTCCCTGCTGAACGCCGCCCGCGCCCGGCCCGCCTCAGAGCCGCGCCGGGCCGCGCGGGTCCGACTCCGGCACGCAGCGTCCGCCGTCGGTGCGGTATGTCCACTTCGCCCCGCGCCGCACCAACTCCCGTACGGCGCCCACGAAGCGGTCCACGTGCTCGTCCGGCGTGCCGGCCCCGAAGCTGACCCGGATCGCGTTCAGGTTCTGCTCCCCCGAGGGCGCGTCGGGCGCCCCGCACTCGGTCGGCGCGTCCGCGCGCCCGCCGAGCAGGCGGCGTACCAGCGGGTGCGCGCAGAACAGCCCGTCGCGCACCCCGATCCCGTACTCCGCGGACAGCGCGGCGGCGAACCGCGAGCTGTTCCACCCCTCGACGACGAACGACAGCACCGAGACCCGGGCGGACTCGGGGCCGAAGAGGTCCAGCGTGCGCACCTCGGGGATCCCCGCGAGCCCCGCCCGCAGCCGGGCGAGCAGCGCGTCCTCGCGGGCGGCGAGCGCGTCGAGGCCGGCCTCGGAGAGCGCGCGGCACGCGGAGGCGATCGCGTACGCGCCGATCACGTTCGGCGAACCGGCCTCGTGGCGGGCCGGGCCGGTGTTCCACTCGACGGCGTCCGCGGTCACCGAGCGGCTGGCGCCGCCCCCGGCCAGGTACGGTTCGGCGTCCGCGAGCCAGTCGCCGCGCCCGGCGAGCACGCCGGCGCCGAACGGGGCGTACAGCTTGTGCCCCGAGAACGCGACCCAGTCCACGTCGAGTTCGGCGAGCGAGACGGCGTGGTGCGGGGCCAACTGCGCGGCGTCCAGAACGATGCGCGCGCCGTGCCGACGCGCGACCTGGGCCAGTTCGCGGACCGGGAACAGCTCGCCGGTGACGTTGGACGCGCCCGTCACGCACACCAGGCGCGGCCGGTCGCCCCCGTGTTCGTCCGCGTCGGCGGCGAGGGCTGCGTCGAGGCTCGCGACCGCCTCGGCGTGGCTCGACGGGGCCGCGAGGTGGGTGACGTCGGCGGTGCGCCGCCACGGCAGCAGCGCCGCGTGGTGCTCGGTCTCGAACACGAACACCCGGGTGGCGGACGGCAGTACGGACGCCAGCAGGTTGAGCGAGTCGGTCGTGCCCCGGGTGAACAGGACGACGTCGCCGACCCGGGTGCCGAGGTATTCGGCGACCGTCGTGCGGCTGCGCTCGTAGAGGTCGGTCGACAACTGCGACAGGTATCCGGCGCCGCGGTGCACGCTGCCGTAGTAGGGCAGGTAGGCGCTGACGTCGTCCCACACGCGCTGGAGGCAGGGGGCGCTGGCGGCGTAGTCGAGTGCGGCGTACTCCGCTTCGCCGCCGGTGACGAGCGGCACGCGCACGTCGCGGCCGACGACCGCGAGTGGCGCACAGGTGGAATTGGACGCGTCAGTCTCAGCGGGCGAAAGCGGCGAAACCGGGGCGAATGCGACGGCAGTCATGGCTGACTCTCCAGGGCTGGGGACCCCGGATGCCGTGGCTCATGGAGGTCCGCGCTTGCCGGAGCACCCTTGTGTCCGGCCTGGTCATCACCCGGGGCACCCCACCGCGGAGGAGGGTTGCCGGACAGCAAGCCGGGGCCAAAATGCTGTCGCTCGTGACCTGGGGGAATTATTACCCCACAGAAGCCGGTCTCTCAACACGGATATACAGCGTCTCGAAGTACGAGACAGCACTTCGTCAGTTATGAGACAGCGGGCGTCCCACCCGTGAGACGGGACGCCCGACACCGTCACCCGAACGAGCGCGTGGTCTCCACCCACCGGTCCAGAACCGCCTGTGCCTTGCCGGAGTCGATGGCGTCCGCCGCCCGCTCGATGCCCGACGCGAGTTGTTCGCTCAGCGGGCCCTCGCCGGGGCCGAGCGCGGCCAGCGCCGCCGCGGAGTTGAGCAGCACCGCGTCCCGCACGGGGCCTCGCTCCCCCGCCAGCAGTCGGCGCGCGACGTCCGCGTTGAACTCCGCGTCGCCGCCGCGCAGTGCCTCGATCGGCACCAGCTCGATGCCGAAGTCCCGCGGGTCGACGGCGTCTTCGTGCACCTCGCCCTCGCGGACGACCCACACCTTGGAGGTCGTCGTGATGGTCAGCTCGTCGAGGCCGTCGTCGCCCCGGAACACCAGCGCGGTCGTCCCGCGCCGCGCCAGCACCCCGGCCATCAGCGGCGCCATGCGCGCGTCCGCGACGCCGATCGCCGTGTACGGCGCACGCGCCGGATTCGTCAGCGGGCCCAGGATGTTGAACGTCGTCTGGACGCCCAACTCCCGTCGCGCCTGAGCCGCGTGCCGCAGCGCCGGGTGGAAGCGCTGCGCGAAGCACAGCGTCACCCCGGCCTCGACCGCGGTCTGCGCGACCTGCTCGGGCGTCAGGTCCAGCGATACCCCGAGCGCTTCGAGGACGTCCGCCGCACCGCTCGCGGACGACGCCGAACGGTTGCCGTGCTTGACCACGGTGGCCCCCGCGCCCGCGACGACGATCGCCGACATCGTGGAGATGTTGACGGTACGCGCGCGGTCGCCGCCGGTCCCGACGACGTCGACGATCGGCCCGGGGACCTCGATGGTCACCGCGTGCGCGTACATCGCCTCGACGAAACCGGTGACCTCGTCGACCGTCTCGCCCTTGGCGCGCAAGGCGACCACGAAGGCGGCGATCTGCACGGGAGTCGCCTCGCCGCTCATGATCTGGTCCATCGCCCACGCGGTGGTCCCCGCGTCCAGGTCCTCCCGGCGCATCAGGGCGGACAGGACGTCGGGCCAGGAACGTGCCTGCCCGGAGGTGGTGCTGTTCACCGCTACCGAGGCCGAGGCGCCCATGGTCCGCTCCCGCTGACGTGTCCGATCAGGTCGGACTCAGCGTAGCCGCGCCCGGCAACGGAATTGCGGCCTGTCCGTATGCCGACACCCGGCCGCGCACCGCCGCGCCACGCCCCCGGAAGAGCTACACCCCGGCGCGCGACGCCGCACGGTTGCGCAGTTGCTCGGCCGCCGACGCCGCGAGCGTCACCGGGTCGAGCGGGTGCGACACCACCGCGTCGGCCCGGCACCAGGTGGCGAGCCAGGCGTCCTGTGGACGGCCGACCAGCACCAGCACCGGCGGGCACCGGTAGATCTCGTCCTTGAGCTGGCGACAGATGCCCATGCCCCCGGCGGGGGTCGCCTCGCCGTCGAGGATCACGAGGTCCACACCGCCCTTGTCCAGCTTGGCGATGACGGCCGGCTCGGTGGCGCACTCGAAGTACTCCACCCGGGGTGCGTCCGCAGCGGGCCGGCGTCCGAGCGCGAGCATGACCTTCTGACGGGTGTTGCGGTCATCGCTGTATACAAGGACGGTCATGGTGTCGCCGCTGTGCGCCATTGCCACCTGCCCCGGTCTTCAAGACGGCCGATCACCCTGGTGTGATCCGCATTACAACACCGCGGATGCTACTCCTCCTGATTCACCGGCTCCAAGCTCTTGATCAAATCCACGGCCCTTGAACCCGCTTCCATGGCCCTTGATCACCGTTGAACAGACCTGAACATCCTTGATCAAAAGAAGCCGTCATGGGCGCCCGAGCAGAATCCACCCTTCCGCGTCACCGCCGA
The DNA here is from genome assembly GCF_051388915.1 of Yinghuangia sp. YIM S09857. NCBI lineage: Bacteria > Bacillati > Actinomycetota > Actinomycetes > Kitasatosporales > Streptomycetaceae > Yinghuangia > Yinghuangia sp. YIM S09857. The sequence goes on from NZ_JBPKBH010000007.1 coordinate 398,844, forward strand.
GCCGCTGCGCGAGCCCGGCCATGCGGGTGCGCTCGCGCGCGAGTTCGAGTGCCGTGACGCGCTGCGGGCGATCGGCGTACGTCGACCCGTCCGGCCCGGCGGCCACCGCCCACCCGTCCGGCGCGAGAATGCGCCCCGCCTCCGCGACCGCCGCGGCGTCCGGCAGGCGCAGGACATGACGCAGCATCAGCTGCCGCCCCTCGACGACCACCCCGGCCCCGGCGAGATCGGCGAGCACCGCGGAGTCGGCGCGCGCCGGGTCGAAGCTCTCCCCGACGACGACCAGCGTGCCGTCGTCGACGAGCGGCGGCTCCGGCTCCTCGCGCCTGCGCCGGAACAGCCTTCCGATACCTGCCTTGACCATGCCGCGAACGCTACCCGCATCCTCCGGCGTCCCTCGTTCGGCTTACTCGCCGCGCCCGAGTCGGAGATTCACCCTCGCTCTGATAGCACGTCAGAATCGCCCCCGCCGAGGTCCCGCACAGCTCCTTACTAGGCGCGATTGGCCGAATGGCGGACCTCGGGGAACACCACCGCGACTCAGACACGTTCGCCGAAGGATGCCCCCCGAAGCGCGGCCCGATCCGGCGACCGCAATAATGGCGGCCGTGGCGACAGCAACAGCAGTAGAAACCGGGCACGCACATGGGGCGGTCGACCGTCCCAACTTGGTCAGCATCGGCACGATCGTCTGGTTGGCGTCGGAGCTGATGTTCTTCGCGGCCCTCTTCGCGATGTACTTCACGATCCGGTCGGTCCAGGGACCCGAGATCTGGGAACAGGGCACGGAGATGCTCAACATCCCGTTCTCGTCGGTGAACACCACCATCCTGGTGCTCTCCTCGCTGACCTGCCAGCTCGGCGTCTTCGCCGCGGAACGCGGTGACGTCAAGAAGCTGCGCATGTGGTTCGTGATCACATTCGTGATGGGCGCGATCTTCATCGGCGGGCAGGTGATGGAGTACACCGAGCTGGTCAAGGAGAACCTGACGCTCTCCTCGTCGGCCTACGGCTCGGTCTTCTACCTGACCACGGGCTTCCACGGCATGCACGTGACGGGCGGCCTCATCGCCTTCCTGTTTGTCCTGGGCCGCACGTACGCGGCCAAGCGTTTCACCCACGAGCAGGCCACCAGCGCGATCGTCGTCTCGTACTACTGGCACTTCGTCGACGTGGTGTGGATCGGGCTTTTCGCCACGATCTACCTCATCAAGTAGAGACGCCGCACCCGGTCCCACTCGACAAAAACGACGAAACCAACCGAGGTTTTTGGTGAAGAAGCTCTCCGCACGACGACGCCATCCCCTGGCGGCGCTTGTCGTCCTACTCTTCGCGCTCGCGGCGACCGGGGGGCTGTACGCCGCGTTCGCGCCCGCCAAGAAGGCCCAGGCCGAGGATGCGCCCACCGCGCTGGCCAAGATCGAAGAGGGCAAGAAGCTCTACCTGAGCGGCTGTTCGAGCTGCCACGGCCTCAACGGCCAGGGCACCAGCGACGGCCCCTCCCTCGTCGGTGTGGGTCCGGCCGCGGTCGACTTCCAGGTCATGACCGGGCGCATGCCCATGCAGCAGCAGGGCCCGCAGGCGCCGCGCAAGCCGGTCGTCTACACCCAGGCGCAGGCCGACCTGCTCGGCATGTTCATCGGGTCGCTCGGTGCGGGTCCGGCGGTGCCGCGCGAGGAGGAGTACGCCCTCGACGGCGACATCCAGGAGGGCGGCGAGCTCTTCCGCACGAACTGCTCGCAGTGCCACAACTTCTCCGGTGAGGGCGGCGCGCTCCCCGAGGGCCGCTTCGCCCCCTCGCTGAAGGACGTCGATCCGAAGCACATCTACGAGGCCATGCTGACCGGCCCGCAGAACATGCCTTCGTTCCCCGACACGATCATGCCGCCGGAGCAGAAGAAGGCCATCGTCACCTACATCACCGGTGTGACGAAGGACGAGCCCAACCCGGGTGGCCTCGGTCTGGGCCGCCTCGGCCCGGTCTCCGAGGGTCTGTTCGTGTGGATCTTCGGGCTCGGCTTCCTGATCGCCGCCGCCATCTGGATCGCCGCTCGTACCCCCAAGGCCAGGACCAAGTGAGTAGCCACGAGGACATGTCAGAAGAGAAGCTGCCGGCGGCGCACGCCCCGGCCGGGGCTCTCGACCCGTTCGCCGACCCGGGTCTCCCGGAACACGAGCCGCGCCGCACCGACATCGACGAGAAGGCCGCCAAGCGCGCCGAACGCCAGGTGTCGCTGCTGTTCCTGATCTCGATGCTGGCGACGGTCGGCTTCATCGCCTCGTACGTCACCATCGACAAAGACAAGATCGTCGACATCTTCTTCTTCGGGAAGATCGGCGCGCTGAACATGGCGCTGGGCTGCACGCTCGGCGTCGCGCTGTTCTGCATCGGCGCGGGCGCGGTCCACTGGGCGCGCACGCTGATGACGGACGAGGAGATCGTCCAGGAGCGCCACGAGCTGGTCTCCGACCCGGAGGTCCGGGAAGCCGCCATCCGCGAGTTCCAGCAGGGCGCCGCGGACTCCGCCATCGGCCGCCGCCCGCTGATCCGCCGCACGATGATCGGCGCCATGGCTCTCGTCCCGCTGTCCGGCGTCGTGCTGCTGCGCGACCTCGGCCCGCTGCCCGGCACCAAGCTGCGCGAGACCTTCTGGGGCGAGAACAAGCGGCACGGCGTCAACAACGGCAACACGGTCATCATCAACGAGAACACCCACGAGCCGCTGCGCCCCGAGCACATCATCAAGGGCTCGCTGACGATGGGTAAGCCGAAGGGCCTCGACCAGGAGGTCGAGATCGACGGCCGGACCGTCATCAACGAGGACTACCTGTCGGAGATGGGCAAGGCCGCCATCCTGCTGGTGCGCCTGGAGCCGGACGAGATCAAGTCCCAGAAGCAGTTGGACTGGTCCCACGAGGGCATCGTGGCGTACTCCAAGATCTGCACCCATGTGGGCTGCCCGATCGGCCTGTACGAGCAGCAGACGCACCACCTGCTCTGCCCGTGCCACCAGTCCACGTTCGACCTCGCGGACGACGGCGCCGTGGTGTTCGGCCCGGCCGCCCGCTCGCTGCCGCAGTTGCAGATCACGGTCAACGCGGAGGGCTTCCTGGAGGCCATCGGCGACTTCCACGAACCGGTCGGCCCGAGCTTCTGGGAGCGTGGCTGATGGCATCGACGCACGGCACCAAGGCGGCGGAGGCTCCGGTCCCGGACAACGCCGCGACCAAGACCGCGGACTACTTCGACGAGCGCCTGGGCATCTACGGCGCCGCCAAGAAGAACCTGCGCAAGGTCTTCCCGGACCACTGGTCCTTCATGCTCGGCGAAATCGCGCTCTACAGCTTCATCATCATCCTGCTGACCGGCGTGTGGCTGACGCTGTTCTTCAAGCCGAGCATGAACGAGGTCGTCTACGACGGCTCGTACGTCCCGCTCCAGGGCATCCACATGTCCGAGGCCTACGCGTCGACGCTGGACATCAGCTTCGACATCCGCGGTGGCCTGGCGATAAGGCAGATCCACCACTGGGCCGCGCTGATCTTCGTGGCCTCGCTGTTCGTCCACATGTTCCGCATCTTCTTCACCGGCGCGTTCCGCAAGCCGCGTGAGATGAACTGGCTGTTCGGGTTCATCCTGCTGGTGCTCGCGATGGTGAACGGCTTCACCGGCTACTCGCTCCCGGACGACCTGCTGTCCGGTACGGGTCTGCGCATCGCGGAAGGCGTGGTCCTGGCGATCCCGCTGGTCGGCACGTACCTCCAGTTCTTCCTGTTCGGCGGGGAGTTCCCCGGCCACGACATCGTGCCGAGACTCTTCACGATCCACGTGCTGCTGGTCCCGGCGATCATGGTCGGCCTGCTGACCGTCCACCTGATCCTGGTCTTCTACCACAAGCACACGCAGTTCCCGGGTGCCGGGAAGACCGAGAAGAACGTGGTCGGCCTGCCGCTGCTGCCGGTCTACACCGCGAAGGCGGGCGGGTTCTTCTTCATCGTCTTCGGCATCACCGCGCTGCTGGGCGGGCTGGTGCAGATCAACCCGATCTGGTCGTACGGCCCGTACAACCCAGGACAGATCACCGCCGGCTCCCAACCGGACTGGTACATCGGCTTCCTCGAAGGCTCCCTGCGCATCATGCCCAACTGGGAGACCAACCTCTGGGGACACACGATCAGTTGGAACGTGCTGATCCCGTCGCTGGTCGTGCCGGGCGTGATGTTCACCTTCATCGCCGCGTACCCGTGGCTGGAGGCCTGGGTCACCGGTGACAAGCGCGAGCACCACCTGCTCGACCGCCCGCGCAACGTGCCGGTCCGCACCGGCCTCGGCGCCGCGTGGATCGCGATGTACCTGGTGCTGTGGATCGGTGGCGGCAACGACATCATCGCCACGCACTTCCATCTGTCGATCAACGCGATCACGTGGACCATGCGCGTGCTGTTCTTCGTCGCCCCGGTCGTCGCCTTCGTGGTGGCCCGCCGGATCGCGATGGCGTTGCAGCGCCGCGACCGCGACAAGGTCCTGCACGGCCGCGAGACCGGCATCATCAAGAAGCTGCCGCACGGCGAGTTCATCGAGGTGCACGAGCCCCTCGACGCCGAGAAGCGCCACTTCCTCACCGCGCACGAGCAGCCGGCCCCGGCCGAACTGCCGCCCGCGGTCGACGAGAACGGCGTCGCACGCAAGCTCAAGCCCGGCGAGAAGCTGCGGGTGCGCCTGTCGCGCTGGTACTTCGCCGAGCAGATCGAGAAGCCGACCGCGGAGGAGTACGAAGAGATCACCAGCGGCCACGGCCACCACTGATCCATCTGCTGACGCCACATCAGCGGGCCGAGGGCCCCACCGGAACTCCCGGTGGGGCCCTCGGCCTTTTGCGTGCCCGTACGCGCCCCCGGGCGGCCCGGTGAGCGACTTTCCGGCCGCCGCGTAACATCCGTGCTCCCTCCCGCGTGCATAGGACGTCAGCAGGCGCCAAGGGGACGGGTCACAGGATGCGGCAGGAATTGAGGGACGAGGGGACGGGGCACAGCGCGCCCCCCGGCACCGGCGCACGACCGGCCGCCGGGGACGCCGGGACCGTCGGGGACGCCGGGATGACCCGGGACCACCGCGGCACGGCCGGGGTCGCGGTCGGGGCGACCGCCGCCGCGGCCACCGCCCGTGCGGAGTTCGACGCGTTCTACGCCGCGACGGCCCGCCGCATGGTCGCGGCGGTGTACGCCCTGACCGGCAACCTGGCCGATGCCGAGGACGCGGTCCAGGAGGCGTACGCCCGGGCGTGGGCCAAGTGGGCCCGGCTCCGCGCCGAGGGCGACCCCGGCGGCTGGGTCCGGGTCGTCGCGCAACGCCTCGCGGTCAGTTCGTGGCGCAAGGCGCGGAACCGGCTGCGCGCCCACGTACGGGTCGGGACCCCGGCCTCCGTACCGGAGTTGGGGCCGGACCACGTGGCCCTGGTCGCGGCGCTCCAGAAGCTGCCGAAGGACCAGCGGCGCGTGATCGTCCTGTTCCACCTGTACGACCTGCCCGCCGACACCGTCGCCCGCGAGATCGGGTGCTCGGCGGGGGCGGTGCGGACCCGGCTGTTCCGGGCCAGGCAGGCACTTGCCGAACTCCTCGGCGAGGAGACCGGCGCCGCGGCCGAACCGACCGCCTCCGGCGCCCGCTGACGCCCCGTCACACCCGCACACGCACGCCCACACCGCACGCACGCAGCCGGGCCGCACGGCCCCGCAGGCCCGCGCATCGGCACGCAGACAGGGAGACCACGACCATGACCGACGAACTCGACCGCCGCCTCCGCGGCCTGGTCGACGACATCGAGCCCGCGGTGCTCATCGCACCGGCGAGCGACACCCGCGTCCGCGGGACCCGGCGCAAGTTGCGCCACCGGACGGCGGCCGGCGTCGCGGCCGCGGCCGCCGTCGGGGTGATCGCCACCGGATTGGCCGCGCTGGGCGGATCCGACGGCAGGGCCTCCGGAGAGGCGGCCGCGACGCCCGGGTCCAAGGCCGGGGGCGCGTGCCACTGGACGGCACAGGAGAACGCCGCCCCCGGTGCCCTACCGCAGACCGCCACGCCTTCCTCGAAAGCACCGACCCACGCCGGCGCAACGGCGTCCTCGGGCAGTCCCGCCGCGGTGGCCCCGCCCGCGGGCGGCCGTCCCGGCGTCCCGTTCGACACCCGCTTCCCGACCCTCGACTGCGACCCGCCCGCGGGCACCGTCGGGCCGCTGTCCCCCGCGGCGCTGCGCGCCGAGGACCTGCCCGCCGCGCCGAGCGCCTGGATCCAGGAGACCCGGGGAAGCACCGGGTCCTGGACGGGCACCGTCGAGGAGACCAGGCTCTCCCCCGGCGTCTTCTGCCTGAGCCGGTGGCCGGCTACCGGCGACGCGCCCGCCGCCGATCTCGTCGTCACCAGCTACCGGTTCGGGGACGCCGCGTCGCCCTCGGGGCACTTCAACGAGTTCATCGCGACGTTCGCCACCGAGGCGGAGGCCCAGGCCGCGGAGGCGCAGTTCGCCGCGGACGCCGCGTCCTGCCGGTCCCGTTACCCGCAGTCCTCACTGACCCAACTGGGCGCCACCGAGGGCAAGATGTGGAAGTGGGACCACGCCCCCGACTCGTACCGGGGCTACGAAGGTTACATCCGCTCCGGCAACACGATCGTCGTGCTCGGTCACCTGCAAGGCGTGGCCTCCGCCCCCGAGTTCACGCCGCAGATCCTGGAAACCGCGATCGACCGCGCCACGAGCTGACCGCCGCCGGCCGGCCCCGTACGCGGCGGCCCGGCATCCCGCCGGTCCGCCCCGCCGTCCGCCGGCACGCGGTCGACCCCTGCACCCACGGTGGGTGCAGGGGTCGACCGCGTGCCGGATGCGGCGCCGCGTCAGGCGGCCGCGGGCTCGGCCGTCGTCGTACCCGCGGCGCTCTGCCCGAGCCACTGGTCGAACGACATGTTCCATTCGCCGTAGCCGTTGCCGGACAACTCCATCGTCTTGCTGCTGCCGGTGTTCACCACGTTGACCACGTCGCCGACCGAGGCCACGCCGAAGAACCAGCGGGCGTTGTCGGTGCTCATGCCGACGCAGCCGTGGCTGACGTTGGCGCTGCCCTGAGAGCCCACCGACCAGGGCGCGGCGTGCAGGTACTCACCGCTCCACGTCACCCGGGTGGCCCAGTAGACGTCGAGCCGGTAACTCTCCGAACTCCCCTCCGCGATACCGACGGTGGTGCCGTCCATCAGGACGTGCTCCTCCTTGCCGAGGATCACCTTCGTCCCGGCGCGCGTGGTGAAGCCGGGCTTGCCGGTGGTCACCGGGACGGTGCGCAGCACCTCGCCGTTGCGCGTCACCGTCATCTGGTGGGCGCCCGAGTCGACCGTCGCGACGACCGCGTCGCCGATGGTGAAGTCGGTGACGCTGCCCGGCCCGCCGTACGCCCCGTCGCCCAGGGGCACGCCGAGCAGGTCGCTGGACACGGTCACCTTGGTGCCGGTGGGCCAGTAGTCCTTGGGGCGGAAGCGGACCGTCTTCTCGTCGACCCAGCCCCAGGCGCCTTCGACGGGGGTGCTGGCGGTGACGACGAGGCGCTTCTCGACCGCGGCGCGCGCGGCCGGGTCCTCGATCTTCCGGTCGAACTCGATGCTGATCGGCATGCCGATGCCGACCGTGCTGCCCTTCTCCGGCAGCACCTCCTTGGCCGACACGATGGCCGTGGGGGTGGCGGTGGTGAAGGTGGAGCTGCCGGTCGAGGTCAGGCCGTGGACGTCCACGGCGGTGGCCTGGACGGTGTACTTGGTGCCGTACAGGAGGGGCTTCTCGCTGTGCCACGAGGCGCCGCCGGGGCTCATGGCGCCGGGAACCGCCGTACCGTCCGCGGCCGTCAGGGTGACGCCGGACAGCACGCCGCCGCCGGAGCCGACGGTGACCACGCTCTCCGGGGGAACCGCGTCGCTGCCGTCCATCGGGGTCATGGTGAATCGGGCGGTGCTGACCGTGGGCTTCGGCGCCGGCTTGTCGTCGTCGGATCCGAACGTCGAACAGCCCCCGAGGGCCAGCATCGCCGCCGTCGTCAGGGCTATCGGCCGCAGCAAGCGCTGGGGGCCGCGGGAAACCGTGATGGCACGCACCCGGAACCTCCTGGATCAGGGGGCACTTTCCGATCAAGTCTCACCTGAATTGCTCAAAATGGATCGTTAATACCCCCATTCGGGGCATACAACGACGCGGGGGGGGGGCCCCA
>NZ_JBPKBH010000007.1:407290-408779 GCF_051388915.1 Yinghuangia sp. YIM S09857
GGGGTTGGCGAGCGCGCTCGCCTTCAGCCAGGTGTCCCAGTCCGCGTTCCAGTCGCCCCAGCCGTTGCCGTACTTGACCTTCTTCTCGGTGCCGTTGATGACCTCGACCACGTCGCCCGCGGTCACCATGTTGTAGAACTTGCCGGCGTCGGCGGTGCTCATCCCGACGCAGCCGTGCGAGTCGTTGACCTTGCCGAACTTGCCGGCGTTCCACGGCGCGGCGTGCGCGTAGGTGCCGGAGGTCGTCAGGTGCACCGCGTACCGCACGTTCTTCACGTCGTACGCGTCACCGAGGCCGACCGTCTCGGAGTTCATGTCGATGCCGTCGACCTTGTCCATCACGATCATGGTGCCGGTCCAGGTCGGGTACGACGGCCCGCCCGCGGAGATCGGCAGGGTGTGCACGACCTCGCCGTTCTTCTTGACCGTCATCTGCTTGGCCTGGAGGTCCGCGGTCGCCACGATCGAGTCGCCGATCGTGAAGGTGCCGCCGCGGTTCTGCGTGCCGTAGGTGCCGTCCGCCGACTTGGCGCCGGCGAGGTTGGCCTTCCAGGTCACCTTCGTGCCCGGCTTCCAGTACTCCTTGGGGCGGTAGTCCACGCGCTCGTTGCCGTCGTGGTCCATGACCCAGGCCCAGGATCCCTCGGTGGCGGGCTCGGCGACGACGCTGAGGTTGCGCTCGATCGCGGCCTTGTCCTTGACCGGCTTGTTGAACTTGACCGAGATGACCGTGCCGACGCCGAGCTTGTCGCCGGTGTCGGCGTCCGGCAGATAGGAGTACTCGAACGTCTTGTTCGCGGTCACGGTGGTGAAGCTGCTGTTCGCGGTGACCTCGACGCCGTCGGCGTTCGCCGCCTTCGCGGCGACCGTGTACTTGGTGTTGTTCGCCAGCGGGGCCGCCGGGGTCCACTTGGCCCCGTCCGCCGACGTCTTGCCCTCGACGGCCTTGCCCTTGGCGTCGGTGACGGTCACCGAGGTGACCTTGCCGTTGGTGGCGTCGACCGCCAGCGCGCCGTCCGTCTCCACCGACTTCGCGCCGTCGGCCGGGGTGATGGCCACGGCCGCGGGCGGTGCCGCGCCCTTGTTCTTGCCCCCGCCCCCGACCGGGTCGGCCGATATGCCGCCGCCGGTCTCCTTGGGGTCGGCCTTGCCGCCCGACGAGCACGCGGTCAGCAACGCCAGCGGTACGACGAGCAGTCCCGCGGCCAGCCTGGCGGCCCCCGTACGCGATGCTCCTGTGATGCGGGGCACGCGATCCCTCCCTTATCGCTTGCGCAGACCTGCTGCGAACCGTATGCGCTGTTTTTGACGCCCCCTCAGCGCATGGGGTTCCGGATTCCGGAGACAGTCACACAACAGTGACAACTCGCGGAACCGGGGGCGCACCACCCACGCGGGTACGTACGGCCCATGGGGCAATTCGTCCCGGTACGACTGGTCCGACCGAGACTGACCCGAACAGCGAGGCCGGTCACCCGTGTGGGTGACC
>NZ_JBPKBH010000007.1:408915-422043 GCF_051388915.1 Yinghuangia sp. YIM S09857
CGCTGTGAGCCGGGTGATCCGGGGCGCGCGGCCCCGTCAGCGGATCACTGGTTCTGGTTCTCTCCGCGGTAGTACTCGAAGACCCAGGCGAAGAGCCCGATTCCGACGATCGGGGCCCCGAAGTAGCAGAGCCACCAACCGAAGATGACACCGAGGAACATCAGGCCGCTGCCGGTCGCCAGCATCAGCGGCGCCCAGCTGTGCGGGCTGAAGAAGCCCAGCTCGCCCGCGTCGTCGGCGACATCGCCCTCTTCGTTGTCCTGCGGCAGCAGCTCGCTGCGCCGCGCGGTGAACCAGAGGTAGTAGCCGATCATGATCGACAGACCGAAGGCCAGGGCCAGGGCCGTCGTGCCGGTCGGGTCTTCCGAGAGCACCCAGTAGATGATGGTGACCGGAAGAATGAAGAGCGCGACCAGCGTCATCAGCGCACCGGTGAACTTCACCGCTCACCACCGTCCTTGCTGACCGAGACGGCCTGCCTGTCGTCGCCCAGGTAGTCCAGGGCTGCGATCTCCGGGTGGTGCAGGTCGAACGCGGGCGATTCCGAGCGGATGCGCGGCATCGAGGTGAAGTTGTGCCGCGGCGGCGGGCAGGACGTCGCCCATTCGAGCGAACGGCCGTAGCCCCACGGGTCGTCCACCGTGATCTTCTTGCCGTACTTGTGCGTCTTCCACACGTTGTAGAAGAACGGCAGGATCGACATGCCCAGCAGGAACGAGCCGATCGTCGAGACCATGTTCAGCGACGTGTAGCCGTCCGAGTCCAGGTAGTCGGCGTAACGCCGCGGCATGCCCTCGGCGCCCAGCCAGTGCTGCACCAGGAACGTGGTGTGGAAGCCGATGAACAGGGTCCAGAAGGTGATCTTGCCCAGGCGCTCGTCCAGCATCTTGCCGGTGAACTTCGGCCACCAGAAGTGGAAGCCGGCGAACATCGCGAACACGACGGTGCCGAAGACCACGTAGTGGAAGTGCGCGACGACGAAGTACGTGTCGGACACCGCGAAGTCGAGCGGCGGCGAGGCCAGGATGACACCCGTCAGACCGCCGAAGACGAACGTCACGAGGAAGCCGATCGTCCACAGCATCGGTGTCTCGAAGGACAACGAGCCTCTCCACATCGTGCCGATCCAGTTGAAGAACTTCACACCGGTGGGCACCGCGATGAGGAACGTCATGAACGAGAAGAACGGCAGCAGGACCGACCCGGTCACGAACATGTGGTGCGCCCACACGGTGACGGACAGACCCGCGATCGCGATGGTCGCGCCGATCAGGCCCTTGTAGCCGAACATCGGCTTGCGGGCGAAGACCGGGATGACCTCGGACACGATGCCGAAGAACGGCAGGGCGATGATGTACACCTCTGGGTGTCCGAAGAACCAGAAGAGGTGTTGCCACAGGATCGGTCCGCCGTTGGCCGGATCGAAGATATGGGTGCCGAACTTGCGGTCGGCCTCCAGCGCGAAGAGCGCGGCGGCGAGGACCGGGAACGCCATGAGGACCAGGATCGAGGTCAGCAGGACGTTCCAGCAGAAGATCGACATGCGGAACATCGTCAGACCGGGCGCGCGCATCGCGATGATGGTCGTGATGAAGTTGACCGCACCGAGGATCGTGCCGAAGCCGGACATCGCCAGGCCCATGATCCACATGTCGGCGCCGATTCCGGGCGACCGGATCGAGTCCGACAGCGGCGCGTACGCGAACCAGCCGAAGTCCGCCGCACCCTGCGGGGTGAGGAAGCCGGCCACCGCGATGATCGAGCCGAACAGGTAGAGCCAGTAGGCGAACATGTTCAGCCGCGGGAACGCGACGTCGGGCGCGCCGATCTGAAGCGGCATGATCCAGTTCGTGAAGCCGGCGAACAGCGGCGTCGCGAACATCAGCAGCATGATCGTGCCGTGCATCGTGAACGACTGGTTGAACTGCTCGTTCGACATCACCTGCGTGCCGGGACGGGCGAGCTCGGCGCGCATGAGGAGCGCCAGCACACCGCCGATGCAGAAGAACACGAACGACGTGATGAGGTACAGGCTGCCGATGGTCTTGTGGTCGGTGGTCGTCATCCACTTGACCACGGCGTTGCCGGGGGCCTTCTTGCGACGCACCCCCGACGCGCCCACCGCCACGCTCTGTGGCTCGTTGAGGATGGTCACTTTTCACTTCCCGGGGTGTGCTCAGCCTGGGCCGGCATGTTGATCTGGCTGCGAACGGCCCCGGTCTGACCCTGTTCCTTCAGCAGCGCCAGGTGACGCTGGTACTCCTCGGGGGTGACGATCTTCACCTTGAAGAGCATGCGGGAATGGTCGGCGCCACACAGCTCCGCGCACTTGCCGTCGTAGTCCCCCAGGACCTCGGGCGTGATCTCGAACTTGTTCGTCTTGCCGGGGATGACGTCCAACTTGTAGAGGAACGACGGCACGTAGAACGAGTGGATCACGTCGGGCGAGTTCAGCTCGAACTGCACCTTCTGGCCCTGCGGCAGGTAGAGCGTGGGGATGTCCTTGGTCGACCCGGTGTCATAGACCGCACCGGTCTTGTTCATCGGGCCTTCCTTGTAGTTGAAGGCCCACTGCCACTGGAAACCGACGACCTCGATGACGTTCACCGACTGGAACGCCGGATCCGACCTCTTGGTGGTTTCCTGGATCTTGGTCTCGTCACGCGCGGTGAAGTAGAAGAAGACCGCGATGATGATGCCGGGGATCACCGTGTACAGAACCTCGAGCGGGAGGTTGTACCGCGTCTGCGGCGGGATCTCCTGCTTCGTACGACTGCGCCGGTGGAACACGATGCTCCACAGGATGAGCCCCCACACCACAGCGCCGACGATGAGGGCTGCGATCCAGGAGCCCTGCCAGAGCGAGAGGACCCTGTGGCCCTGCTCGGTCGCCGGATTCGGCAGGCCGAGTCTGGGCAGATCCTTGGAGTCGACGGAGCAGCCGGTGGCGGTCGCGGTGACGAGGCCCAGAGCCAGCAGCTGCGGCACCCTGCGCCGCATCCAGCGCCGCGGCGAGCGGTCGGAGCCGTAGGGACTCACGTAGCGCCTTCCCGAATGTCTCGCCCATAACGGCGTGCTGACGGGGAACTTCATCCCCCGGCGGTCCGTCGCACGGGCAGGTTTGGATGTTTCTGCGGGGCAACCCTACTGGAGCGCTATTCGGGTCGCGCGCCGAGGTCCGGTGTGGCGGAAAAGAGGAATGTGATGAGCCGTCCGATCGGGTGAAGTTCCCGGGCGCGCACCGCGAACGCGTGGTCGAACGCCCGGTTCACGTATCGGCCGGAACGCGGACTACCGTCCCCCTATGGCGTACTTCGACGCGGCCTCCGCCGAACCCCTGAACACCGCGGCCCGCGGGGCGTTCCTCAGCGCACTGGAAGAGGGCTGGGCGGATCCCGCGCGGCAGTACCACGACGGGCGGCGGGCCCGCATGCTGCTGGACGCGGCGCGCGAGACCGTCGCGACGGTCCTCGGCGCGCGTCCCGACGAGGTGGTCTTCACCGGATCGGGCACCCAGGCGGCGCAGTTGGGGCTGCTCGGCACGCTCGCGGGCCGGCGGCGCGTCGGCGCGCACGCGGTCGTGAGCGCGGTCGAACACTCCTCGGTGCTGCACGCCGCCGAACTGCACGAGGCGGGCGGCGGGGAAATCACCCGGACGGTGGTGGACCGTACGGGACGCGTGGACCTCAAGGCTCTGGAGGCGGCGCTGCGCGACGACACCGCGGCGGTCGCGGTGCAGAGCGCGAACCACGAGGTGGGCACGCTCCAGCCGATCGCCGAGGCGGCCGAATTGTGCGCCGCGCGCGGCATTCCGCTCGTGGTCGACGCGGCGCAGTCGGTCGGGCGCGTCGCGGTTCCGGAGGGCTGGTCGGTGCTCGCGGCGAGCGCGCACAAGTGGGGCGGCCCGGCCGGCGTGGGAGTGCTGGTGGTGCGCAAGGGCACGCGGTATGTCTCGCCACTGCCGTACGACGAGCGCGAGGCGCGGCGCGTACCGGGGTTCGTGAACGTCCCGGCGGTCGTGGCGGCGGCCGTCGCGCTGGGGGCCATGGCGACGTCGTCCGACGACGAACACCGGCGGCTGTCCGCGCTCGTCGACAAGATCCGCGACCGCGTCCCGCGCACTGTGCCGGACACCGAGGTGGTGGGCGACCCGGTCGCGCGGCTCCCGCACCTGGTGACCTTCTCGTGCCTGTACGTCGACGGCGAGGCGCTGCTGACCGCGCTGGACCGGGCCGGGTTCGCGGTCTCGTCCGGCTCGTCCTGCACCTCGTCGACCCTGACGCCCAGTCATGTCCTGGAGGCCATGGGCGTGTTGTCGCAGGGCAACGTGCGCGTCTCGCTGCCGCAGGGCACCCCGGAGGCCGAGGTGGACCGATTCCTGGCGGTGCTGCCGGGAATCGTGGCGGACCTGCGGGCGGTGACGGGCGCGGGTGGCGTACCGGCGCCCGCGGCGGATCCGGCCGCCGTCCTGGACGCGGCCGCGGGCGAGGCCGTGCCGGAGGACGACGCCCCCGCGCTGGTCCTGGACGCGCTCGGCCGCCGCTGCCCTATCCCGGTCATCGAACTGGCCCGGCACATCGGCGAGGTGCCGCGCGGCTCGGTGGTCGCGGTGCTGTCCGACGACGAGGCGGCGCGGCTGGACGTCCCGGCGTGGTGCGACATGACGGGCAACGAGTACGTCGGCGAGCGGCCGGACGAGGCGGGCGGCACGGCCTACCTCGTCCGGCGCTCGTGAACGGCGGTCGCCGCCACCGGCCGGCCGCGGCACGGCGGTTCGGACGCGGCGACGCGCTGGTTCCGGCCCCGCGGCGCGGCGGTGCCGGAAGGCGGCCGGCGGTCAGACCGTGAGGTGCGCGCTTACGTCCGCCGCGGCGGCGTCGCCGTACGCCTGCGCGAACCGCTCCAGGAACGGCGCGCGGCGCAGCGAGTACTCCTGCGTGCCCACCGTCTCGATCACCAGCGTGGCCAGCATGCAGCCGACCTGCGCCGAGCGCTCCAGGTCGAGACCCCAGGCCAGGCCCGCGAGGAACCCGGCGCGGAAGGCGTCCCCGACGCCGGTCGGGTCGGCCTTCTTGCGCTCGACCGCGCAGCCGACCTGGATGGCCACCTCGCCGCGCCGGTCGATGCGCACGCCCTTGGGGCCCAGCGTGGTGACGCGGATGCCGACGCGGTCCAGGATCTCCTCGCTGGACCAGCCGGTCTTCTCCTCGATCAGGGCGGCCTCGTACTCGTTGGTGAACAGGTATGTCGCGCCGTCGATCAGGCTGCGGATGTCGTGCTTGCCCATGCGCGCGAGCTGCTGCGACGGGTCGGCGGCGAAGGTGTAGCCGCGCTCGCGGCACTCCTCGCTGTGCCGCAGCATCGCCTCGGGGTCGTTGGCGGCGATGACCACCAGGTCGAGGCCGCCGACGCGTTCGGCGATCGGACGCAGCTCGATCTCGCGGGCCTCGCTCATCGCGCCGGTGTAGAAGGACGCGATCTGGTTGTGGTCCTCGTCGGTGGTGCAGAGGAAGCGCGCGGTGTGGTGCGTCTCGGAGATGTGCACCGAGTGGGTGTCCACACGGTGCCGGTCGAGCCACGAACGGTAGTCGGTGAAGTCCGCACCCGCGGCACCCACGAGGATCGGCTTGAGGCCGAGGCAGCCCATCCCGAAGCAGATGTTCGGGGCGCAGCCGCCCCGGCGTACGTCGAGGGTGTCCACAAGGAACGACAGCGAGACCCGGTGCAGCTCCTCGGGAAGGAGCTGGTCCGCGAAACGGCCGGGGAAGGTCATCAGGTGGTCGGTGGCGATCGACCCCGTCACGGCGATGCGCACGGGCTTGCTCCTGGGATGAGGGGCGGACGGCGCCGCGGGCGCGTGGGCCCGGCCGCCGGAAGGCCCGTTCACGGTACCGGCCGCGGGAGGGTGTGCGGTACGCGCCGCGACGAGCCGGTTGCCGTGCGGTTGCGGAACGGTTGGCGACCCGGGTGCGGAGCGGTCGCGTGACGGCGCCCGGCCGGGCCCCTGCGGCGCGGCCGGAAACTACCCATCGGTAGACGGTGCGGTCACGCAGCGTGCGAAATAGGCTGGGCGGGTGCCCGCAGGTTTGCGGCGATTTATCAGGATTCCCGGGAGGACCGGGGATCTCGGGGCTTCACCGCGAGGAGTGCTCAATGTCTGATGCGTCCGGCCTGGTGCGCTCGTACCTTCCGCTGAAGGCCGAGGCCGAGTCGATGGCCGAGCTGCGCGGCGACTGCGCCCGGATCGACGTGTCGTGGACCACCCCGCACGTCTCCAAGCCGCTGCCGACGACGCCGTTCTCGCCGACCGCGCCGGCCGTCGAGGTCCCGGCGCGCGGATCGGCGATGGTCGCCGGGCTCGCCGAGTTCGGCGACTGACGCGGTCCCGTTCCCGCCCCGCGGGGCGCGGATCGGCCGGTACACACGGAACCGGGGGGGGGGGGGGGGGGGGGGGGGGGGGGGGGGGGGGGGGGGGGGGGGGGGGGGGGGGGGGGGGGGGGGGGGGGGGGGGGGGGGGGGGGGNCGCGGTCCCGTTCCCGCCCCGCGGGGCGCGGATCGGCCGGTACACACGGAACCGCGGCGGCAGCCCTCTGACGAGGGCTGCCGCCGCGGGCGTGTTCGCGAACAGGTCGGTGAACGAAACCGATCAGCTGAACGAGTCGCCGCAGGCGCAGGAGCCGGCCGCGTTCGGGTTGTCGATCGTGAAGCCCTGCTTCTCGATGGTGTCGACGAAGTCGATGGTCGCGCCGCCGAGGTACGGAACGCTCATGCGGTCGGTGACCACGCGCACGCCGCCGAACTCCTGCACGGAGTCGCCGTCGAGCGAGCGCTCGTCGAAGTAGAGCTGGTAGCGCATACCGGAACAGCCGCCCGGCTGGACCTGCACGCGCAGCGCGAGGTCGTCGCGACCCTCCTGCTCGAGCAGGGCCTTGACCTTGGCCGCGGCCTCATCGGTGAGGATGACGCCACTGGTCGTGGTCTCGTCCTTGACCGTCATCTGGAAGCTCCCACGTGGTGGTTCGGTGCTGGATACGGCTATCACCGTCCGCAACGAACGGTGCCCTGGTTTCTATTCCAGGCCCGATCCGTTCATGGTCGCATACCGCCGCGCGTGCCGGGGTGGGCCCGGCATTGTGAGCCGCGTCGCGTGAATCGTGTAAGCAGGACCCGCTCTCGTCAATCCGACGAAATAGAGGTAGTATCCATTGCGTCAGTTAGACGAAAAGGATGGGCACCGTGACCGCGACCAACGATCTGGACCTGCCGCCGGGCGTCGAGGCGACCCCGCTGGCGCTGCTGCTCCTCGGCCGCGGCGCCGACCCGTACAGCGAGCGCGGCGTCGAGTGCCCCGGCGACCTGCCGAACCCGGCCGACCCGACGCTGGTCGCGCGCGCCCGGGCCGCGAAGGAGAAGCTGGGCGACTCCGTCTTCATCCTCGGCCATCACTACCAGCGCGACGAGGTCATCCAGTTCGCCGACGTGACCGGCGACTCGTTCAAGCTCGCGCGCGAGGCGGCGGCGCGTCCGGACGCCCCGTACATCGTCTTCTGCGGCGTGCACTTCATGGCCGAGAGCGCCGACATCCTGACCAACGACGGCCAGCAGGTGATCCTCCCGGACCTGGCCGCGGGCTGCTCGATGGCCGACATGGCGACGTACGACCAGGTCGAGGAGTGCTGGGACGTCCTGACCGACGCGGGCGTCGCGGGCGTGACGGTGCCCGTCTCGTACATGAACTCCTCGGCCGACATCAAGGCTTTCACCGGCCGCCACAACGGCACGATATGCACCTCCTCCAACGCCAAGCGCGCCCTGGAGTGGGCCTTCGAGCAGGGCGAGAAGGTCCTGTTCATGCCCGACCAGCACCTCGGCCGCAACACCGCGGTCCTGGAGATGGGCTTCTCGCTGGACGACTGCGTCGTCTACAACCCGCACAAGCCGGGCGGCGGCGTCACCGCCGAGCAACTGCGCGCCGCCAAGATGATCCTGTGGCGCGGCCACTGCTCGGTGCACGGGCGCTTCTCCCTCGACTCGGTCGAGGACGTCCGCAACCGCATTCCGGGCGTCAACGTCCTGGTGCACCCCGAGTGCAAGCACGAGGTGGTCACCGCCGCGGACTACGTGGGCTCGACCGAGTACATCATCAAGGCCCTCGACGCGGCCGCCCCCGGCAGCGCGTGGGCCATCGGCACCGAACTGAACCTGGTCCGCCGCCTCGCCAACGCGCACCCCGACAAGCAGATCGTCTTCCTCGACAAGACCGTCTGCTTCTGCTCGACCATGAACCGCATCGACCTCCCCCACCTGGTGTGGGCGCTGGAGTCGCTGGTGGACGGCAAGGTCGTCAACCGCATCCAGGTCGACCCCGACACGCAGAAGTTCGCCAACCAGGCGCTCAACCAGATGCTGGCGCTTCCGTAGCCCGGTACCGGAACCACGCGCTCCGAACGGCCCGGCCCCGCTCTACGGGAGCCGGGCCTTCGCGTGTCTGTCGAGCGGCGCGGACCGCTCGGAAAATTTCTCCGGAAAGTTTGGTCGAGCATGTCGAGAGACGTCGAGCGGCTCCGACGTCCTCGTCGAGAGCGCGCCGACGAGGCGCACCGCGACCGACGCAAAGGCAGGCCGACCACCATGGGCAAGCTCATCCACTTCGTGCACCAGTCGCTCGACGGCTACATCGAGGGCCCGAACGGCGAGTTCGACTGGCCCTCCATGGGCCCCGAGCTGTCCGAGTACTCGCACGAGCTGACCGGCGGCGACCGGGTCTTCCTCTACGGCCGCGTCGTGTACGACTTCATGGCCTCGTACTGGCCCACCGCCGAGGAGCACTCGCAGCACCCGCACGACCTCGCCTTCGCGCCCGTGTGGCGGGCGGCGGACAAGGTCGTGGTGTCCAACACGCTGGAGAAGGCGGACTGGAACACGCGCGTCATCAAGGACAACGTCGTCGAGGAGTTGGCCGCGATCAAGGCGACGGGGCGGGACCTGGTGCTCTTCGGAGGCTCGGGACTGGCGTCGTACCTGACGGAGCAGGACGCGGTGGACGAGTACCGGATCTTCGTGCACCCGGTGCTGCTCGGCGGGGGCCTTCCAGTGCTGCGGAAGTCGGGCCTCCGGCGCCGGCTCGAACTCGTGGAGACCCGGACGTTCGACGGCACGGTCACGATGCTCCGGCACCGCCGCGCTCGCGACTGACCCGCCGCGCACGACCGCGCGCAGTCGCCGCGCACAGCCGACCGGCCTGTCCGGGCGGCGCACCGGGCCCGCTGGGGCCTCGCCCGGACCGGACCGGGTCAGCCGGGGATGAGGCCGCCTTCCTTGAACAGCTCGCGGACGTCGTCCACGTGCGCGTCCGCCGCGGGGAGGATGAGCTGCGAAGGTTCGAGGACGTCGGCGGGCACGGGGGCGCCGACCTCGCGCACCCGTTCCAGGAGGGCGACGAGCGCGGCGCGGAACGCCGTCTCGTCGTCCGCCTCGACGGCCGACTCGATCGCGTTGTCCAGCAGATCCAGGGCGGCGATGTGCTCGTCCGCGACGTCCAGCTGCCCCTCCCCCATGATGCGGACGATCATGGCTACTCCCCTTGCTTCTCGAACCGCGGGTGGTACTCGGGGTCGGCCTGCTGCGGTGTCTGCGTACCGGGGGCGGCGGGCTGGCCCTGGCCGAGTGCCTGCGGCCGGCCCTGGCCCAGGGCCTGCGGTGCGGGCGTCGGAGCCTGACCGAGCTCCTGCTTCATGCGCATGAGCTCCAGTTCGACATCGGAGCCGCTGGACAGACGCTCCAACTCGGCGGTGATGTCGTCCTTGGTCATGCCGGTCGGGTCGTCGAGCGCGCCGGAGGCCAGCAACTCGTCGATCGCCCCGGCGCGGGCCTGCATCTGCGCGGTCTTGTCCTCGGCACGCTGCATCGCGAGGCCGACGTCGGACATCTCCTCGGAGATGCCGGCGATCGCGCCGCCGATGTTGGCCTGCGCCTCCGAGGCGGTGTAGGTCGCCTTGATGGTCTCCTTGCGGATCCGGAACGCGTCGACGCGCGCCTGGAGCCGCTGCGAGGCCAGCGTCAGCTTCTCCTCCTCCGATTGCAGCTGCTGGTACTGCAACTGGAGGTCGCCGATCTGCTGCTGGATGCCGCTTCGCCGGGTCAGCGCCTCGCGGGCCAGGTCCTCACGCCCCAGCGACAGCGCCTTGCGGCCCTGGTCCTCGTGCTTGGCCGCCTGCTGTTCGAGCTGGCGGAGCTGGAGTTCCAGGCGCTTGCGGGAGGTCGCGACGTCGGCCACACCACGGCGCACCTTCTGCAACAGCTCAAGTTGCTTCTGGTACGAGTAATCCAGCATTTCGCGAGGATCCTCGTACTTGTCGAGCGTTTTGTTCGCCTTTGCGCGGAAGATCATCGCCATCCGCTTCATAACGCCGGTCATGAGCCTCGCGCGCCCCCTTCGTAGGCAAGCTGTGCGCTGTACCAGCCTAAATGGCGAATGGACCTTCCGGCAGGAGGGCAGTCCATCAGCACCGGGCCGACCGCCGATCGGCCCGGGAGCCGGGCGCGGGTCCAAGGGGCTTGCCGGGACACGTACCCTGGTGGCGTGTTCAGACGTCGTTCCCAGGCAGAGTCCGAGGCCCCCGAGACGGTCACCGTCGAGCCGGAGGTCCGCGACCCCGAGGCCCCGAAGGGCCGCCCCACGCCCAAGCGCAGCGAGGCGCAGGCCAACCGCAAGTCGCGGGTGACCCCGCCGAAGGACCGCAAGGAAGCCGCCCGGGTGGCGCGCCAGCGGGCCCGCGAGGACCGCGAGGCGCAGCGGACGGCGCTGGTCACCGGCGACGAGCGGGGGCTTCCGGTCCGCGACAAGGGGCCCGTCCGGCGCTTCTGCCGCGACTTCGTCGACTCGCGCATCTCGGCGGCCGAGTTCTTCCTGCCGTCGGCCGTGCTCATCCTCATCATGAGCATCATGCCGAGCGCGACCCTCAAGAACATCTCGCTGCTCGCCTGGGCCTTCGCGATCGTCCTGATCATCCTGGACTCGTTCCGGCTCAACTTCACGCTCAAGAAGCAGCTCCGCAAGCGCTTCCCGGACGCGAACCTCAAGGGCTGCACGCCGTACGCCATCATGAGGTCGCTGCAAATGCGCCGCCTGCGCCTGCCGAAGCCGCAGGTCAAGCGCGGCGAGAAGATCTGACGCGGAGCAGGCGCGGGACGGGCGTGCCCCCACCGCGCCACGGCAGTGCCGCGGTGCCGGGTGCCGTCGGCGTGCACTCCCCCGGCGACACCGGCGAACTCGACCACGGCGAACTCAGTCCCCCACGACGGAGCACCATGACGACCGCCCTGCACGACGCGACCACCTGGCCCACGGACCTGCACACGAGCGTCCAGCGCGAGATCGTGTCCCGGCAGCTCGCCGAGCACCTGGTCCGCCTGCGCTCGCGCGGCCCGCTGACCGTCCTGGACGTCGGCTGCGGCCCGGCCACCCCCGCGCTCCTGCTGGCCCGCGCGGGCCACAGCGTGACCGCGGTGAGCACCGACACCCTGCTGCTGACCGCGCTGCACGACGGCATGGCCGGTGAGCCGGACGACGTCCGCGCCCGGCTGCGGCTGGTCGAGGGCGACGGCAGCGAGGCCGGACGGCACTTCTCGCCGGGCAGCTTCGACCTCGCGCTGTGCCACGGCGTCCTGGAGGGCCTGGCCGAGCCGGACGCGATGCTCGCCGCGCTCGCCCGCATCCTCAACGCCGGCGGCCTCCTCTCGGTCACCGCGGTCAACGGCGCCGCCGCCGCGATGCGCCCCGGGACGGCCGGCGAGTGGTCCGCCACCCGCAAGGCCCTGGCGTCCCGCGACCTCGGCGGGGCCGACGGCGCTCGCACCGACTCCCCCGAGGGCCTGTCGACGGTGCTCGCCGACCTCGGCGCGCCGGTGCTCGCGTGGTACGGCGTCGGCGTGTTCAGCGCGCTGCGCCCCGAGGAGCCCGCACCGCCGCGCGGCGGAAAGACCTGGCAGAACCTGGTCGCGGTCGAGGAGGAGGCGGGGCGGGGCGACCCGTACCGCGGCATCGCCGCCACGCTGCACCTGGTGGGTGAGAAGACCGTCCGCTGAGGCCCGGCATAGGCTGGTGCCCATGGAGTTCCGACACCTCGGCCGCAGTGGTCTGGTCATCAGTGAGATCGCGTACGGCAACTGGCTGACGCACGGTTCCCAGGTCGAGGAGGAGGCCGCGCTCGCCTGTGTGCGCGCCGCCCTCGACGCCGGGATCACCACCTTCGACACCGCCGACGTGTACGCCGAGACACGCGCCGAGTCCGTCATGGGCCGCGCGCTGCACGGCGAACGCCGCGAGGGCCTGGAGATCTTCACCAAGGTCTACTGGCCGACCGGCCCCGGCCGCAACGACCGCGGGCTGTCCCGCAAGCACATCATGGAGTCGATCGACGCGTCCCTGACGCGCCTCGGCACCGACTACGTGGACCTCTACCAGGCCCACCGGTTCGACTACTCGACGCCGCTCGAAGAGACGATGCTCGCGTTCGCCGACGTCGTGCGCTCCGGCAAGGCCCTCTACATCGGCGTCTCGGAGTGGAACGCCGAGCAGATCCGGGCGGCCGCCGACCTCGCGCGCGAGCTGCGCGTGCCGTTCATCTCGAACCAGCCGCAGTACTCGATGCTGTGGCGCGTCATCGAGACCGAGGTCGTGCCCGCGAGCGAGGAACTGGGGCTCGGCCAGATCGTGTGGTCGCCGATCGCGCAGGGTGTGCTGACCGGCAAGTACCTGCCGGGGCAGCCGCCGCCGGCCGGTTCTCGCGCGACCGACGACAAGGGCGGTCAGGACTTCATCTCCCGGATGATGGGCGATGAGCTGCTCACGGCGGTGCAGTCGCTGCGTCCGCTGGCGGACGCCGCCGGGCTGACGATGGCGCAGCTCGCGGTGGCGTGGGTGCTCCAGAACCCGAACGTGTCCGCGGCGATCATCGGGGCCTCGCGCCCCGAGCAGGTCACCGAGAACGTCAAGGCGGCGGGCGTGAAGCTGGAGGAGGAGCTGCTGACGAAGATCGACGTGATCCTGGAGCCCTTCGTGCAGCGTGACGCGTCGCTGACGCAGAGCCCCGCGTCCCGGCCCTGAGCCGGGGCAGTCGGGGGGGG
>NZ_JBPKBH010000007.1:422219-441937 GCF_051388915.1 Yinghuangia sp. YIM S09857
AGCCGGGCGGGTTCGAGGGGCGTTCTGCCCGGTTATTCGGCCGCGCGCAGGCTCATGGCGGAGTAGACGACGTCGTCGCCCTCCAGCAGGGTGACCTGTTCGACCCCCGCGTCGAGCAGGCCGCGCCAGTTCTCGCCGAGCCAGGACTCCGCGTCCGACTGGTTCGAGAACTCCTCGGACTTCGGGCCGGAGACCGGGGCGCCGTCCGCGTTCTCGTACCGCCACTGCCACATCATGGTGGACTCCTTCGGTGGGGTCTTCCGGGTTCCGGTTCCGTCCGAGTGCCGCGGTTTTCGGGCGGGTTCGGCGGCACCGGATCTCTTCGACATCAGCTCATGAACGGTCCGCACAGTAGCCGACCGGGACCCACCAGACATTCCGTAACGCCGTACCGCTCGGGGAGTAGCGCAGAACACATGGAGTTGACGTTCCTCGGCACGGCCGGACCACGGGGCTGGCCGCAGCCGTTCTGCACATGCGCCTCGTGCCTGGGCTGCACCGGATCGGCGGTGCGCGAGCCCAGTTGCGTGCTGGTGGACGGCACGCTGCTGATCGACTGCGGGCCGGAGCCCGCGCACGCGGCGGCCCGGGCGGCGCGGCCGCTGACGGGCGTCCGCCACCTGCTGCTCAGCGGCCCGGCGGAGAGCGCGTCGCTCAACTGGCTGCCGGCCGCGGGGCTCGACGTGGTCGCGGCCCCGTCCGGTCCTCCGCCGGGCCTGCCGGCGCCGACCGCGGGCGGGCCGCCGTGGCAAACCGTGGAGCCGGGCGAGGAGTTCGTGCTCGGCAGCCACCTTGTGC
The DNA here is from genome assembly GCF_051388915.1 of Yinghuangia sp. YIM S09857. Taxonomy (NCBI): domain Bacteria; kingdom Bacillati; phylum Actinomycetota; class Actinomycetes; order Kitasatosporales; family Streptomycetaceae; genus Yinghuangia; species Yinghuangia sp. YIM S09857. The sequence goes on from NZ_JBPKBH010000007.1 coordinate 423,018, forward strand.
GGGTGTTGCCGGGGGGTTCGCCGGGGCGGGTCGCGTACGCGGTGACCGGGCCCGGCGGCGCGCGGCTGCTCTACATACCCTCGTCGCTGCTCGCGCCCGAGGCCGACGCCGCGCCCGCGTGGGCGGACGGACGGCCGTACGACGCCGTGCTGTTGGACGTCGTGGCGTGGCCCGAGCGGCTGGCCGCGCTGCGGCGCGAGGGGGCGGTGACGGAGGAGACCGACGTCCTCGCGGTGCATCTGTCGCACGAGGCGCCGCCGGGCGAGGAGTTGCAGCGCCGGTTGGCGGCGTGGGGGGCGCGGGCGGTGTCGGACGGCGGGGTCGTCCGCCTCGGCGCCGATCCGGACCGGCAGCCGGTGCGCCCGCACCGCACGCTGATCCTCGGCGGCGCGCGTTCCGGCAAGTCCGCCGAGGCCGAACGCCGCCTCTCCGCCGTTCCCGACGTCGTCTACGTCGCGACCGGCGGCACGCGCGAAGGGGACGCCGAGTGGGCGGAGCGCGTGGCGGCGCACCGGGACCGGCGTCCCGCGTCGTGGAAGACCGTGGAATCGACCGATCTGACAGGACTCATCGGGTCGGCGACGGGCCCGCTGCTGATCGACTGCCTGTCGCTGTGGCTCACCGCGGTCATGGACGAGTGCGGCGCGTGGGACGACGAGGCGTGGGACGACGGCGCCCGCGACGCGGTGCGGGCGCGGGTCGCCGAACTGGCCGCCGCGTGGCGGGCCTGCCGGGCGCCGCTTGTCGCGGTCAGCAACGAGGTCGGCAGCGGCGTGGTGCCGCCCACGCCGTCCGGGCGGCGCTACCGCGACGAGTTGGGCCGCCTCAACGCGGCAATCGCCGACGAGTCGGACGAAGTGCTGCTGGTGGTGGCGGGTCTGTCGCTGACACTGCGAGGACTCCCGAGAAAGCCCCGGCACGCGCGGAGTTGACCCCCTGATCCCGGAAAATCGGTCTCAATAGGGAGAAACTGGGTTGCGTACCCGTGGGCGCGACCTGAGGAGCAGACGTGGCGGACGACAGCGCATTTGTCATCGTGGGGGCCGGCCTCGCCGGGGCGAAGGCGGCCGAGACGTTGCGCGACGAGGGGTTCGCGGGGCGCGTCGTGCTGCTGGGCGAGGAGCGGGAGCGGCCGTACGAGCGCCCTCCGCTGTCCAAGGGCTACCTGATGGGCAACAGCGGTCGCGAGGACGTCTTCGTGCACCCGCTGGAGTGGTACGCCGAACACGAAGTCGACCTGCGCCTCGGCGTCACCGCGACCGCGCTCGACGCCGCCGCGCAGGAACTCGCGTGCGACGACGGCTCCCGGGTGCGCTACACCAAACTCCTGCTGGCGACCGGCTCGTCGCCGCGCCGCCTGCCGGTGCCCGGCGGGGACCTCGACGGCGTGCTGTACATGCGGCGGCTCCCGGACAGCGACCGCCTGAAGGAGGCCATCGCGGCCGCGGACCGGATCGTGGTGATCGGCGGCGGGTGGATCGGGTTGGAGAGCGCCGCGGCCGCGCGTACCGCCGGGGTGGCGGTGACGGTGTTGGAGGCGGCCGAACTGCCGCTGCTGGGACCGCTCGGCCCGGAGGCCGCCCGGGTGTTCGCCGACCTGCACACGAGCCACGGCGTCGACCTGCGGTGCGGGGTGCAGGTGGCGGAGATCCTGGGCGACGGCCGTCGGGCGACCGGCGTACGACTGGCCGACGGGAGCACCGTGGACGCGGACGCCGTGGTCGTCGGCGTCGGCATCCGCCCGAACACCGGGCTCGCCGAAGGGGCCGGGCTGACCGTGGACAACGGCGTGGTCGTCGACGCGCGGCTGCGGACGTCCGACCCCGACGTGTTCGCGGCGGGCGACGTCGCCAACGCGTTCCACCCGCTGCTCGACCGGCACATCCGCGTCGAGCACTGGGCCAACGCGCTCAATCAGCCGCAGACCGCGGCCAAGGCGATGCTCGGGCAGGATGTGCGGTACGAGCGGATGCCGTACTTCTTCACCGACCAGTACGACCTCGGCATGGAGTACACCGGCTACGTCGACCCCGGCTCCTACGACGAGGTGGTCTTCCGCGGCGACCGCGAGGCACGGGAGTTCATCGCCTTCTGGCTCTCCGGCGGCCATGTGCTCGCGGGCATGAACGTGAACGTCTGGGACGTCACCGACCCGATCCGCGATCTGGTCACCAGCGGCCGCACCGTCGACACCCAGCGCCTGGCCGATCCGGCGGTGCCGCTGGAGGAGTTGATCGCCGGGGCGTGAGAAGGGGAGCGGGCGCGGCCGTGGGACGGGCTCGGCCGTGAGACGGACACGGGCGTGAACGTGAAGCGGACACGGCGGACACGGGCGTGAAGCGGACACGAAGGCGGCGCGGGGCCGCTCGATGCGTCCGTGGGAGGTCCGCCGCGGCACCCCTGTCCTCGATCCCGTCCTCGGCGGGCACGCACTACGCTGACCCGCGATGACTATCGACCTCGACTCGCTCTCCGCCCTCGTCGAACGGCCCGACGACGAGGCACGGGCTCGGCTGCGCGCGCGGCTGCCGAAGCAGACCGGATCGGCCGGATCCCTGGGGCGTCTTGAGGACGTCGCGGTGTGGCTCGCGGGGGTGCGCGGGGGCGACGCCGCGAGCCCGGTGACCACCCCTCGCGTGGTCGTCTTCGCGGGCGACCACGGCATCGCCGAGAAGCAGGTGTCGGCCCACCCGGCCGGGCACACCGCACGCGCGGTCCGCGAGGCGGCGGGCGGCGGCGGAGCCGTGGGCCTGCTCGCGGGGCTGTACGGAGCGGGCGTCCGCGTGGTGGACATGGCCGTCGACGCCGACCCCGGGCTGCTGCCCGACGCGGTCACCCGGCACCGGGTCCGCACCGCCAGCGGCAGCATCGACCGGCACGACGCGCTCACCACCGCGCAGGCCGAACAGGCCTTCCGCGCCGGCATGGAGATCGCCGACGCCGAGATCGACGGCGGCGCCGACCTGCTGGTGATCGGCGACATCGGAGTCGGCAGCACCACCGCCGCAGCGGTCCTCATCGGGGCGCTGACCGGCACCGACGCGGCGGCCGCGATCGGGCGCGGCTCCGGCATCGACGACGCGACGTGGATCCGCAAGTGCGCCGCCATCCGCGACGCGCTGCGCCGCGCGCGGCCGGTACTCGGCGATCCGCTGCGGCTGCTCGCGGTCTCCGGCGGCGCGGACTTCGCGGCGATGAGCGGGTTCCTGTTGCAGGCGGCGATCCGGCGTACGCCCGTGGTGCTCGACGGGGTGGCGTCGGCAGCCTCCGCGCTTGTCGTGCAGCGCATCGCGTACCGCGCCCCCGACTGGTGGCTGGCCGGGCACGTGACGCCCGAGCCGAGCCACGCCAAGGCGCTGGACCGCATGGCCCTCGAACCGCTGCTGGACTACAAGCTCCGCTACGGCGAGGCCACCGGTGCGCTGCTGGCGCTGCCGATCGTGCGGGCCGCGGCGTGCCTGGCCGCCGAACTCCCGCTCGACGCAACGGAAGAGGACGAGAAGGAGGCGGAGGTCTCCGAGGCCGAAGGCACCCAAGACGGCAGCCCGGTCGAGGCGGCCCCGGGATCCGGCGACGGTCCGGTTCCCGGCGTCGGGCCGCGGTACGTCGATCCCGACACCGGCCAGCCCTCGTTCCTGAAGCACACGCCGCCCGCGACTCAGTGAGCACTCCGCACGACCCGGCACCGCCACCCGATCCGGCCGTCCCGCGTCCCGGCGACGGCCTGCGCCTCGCGTTCGGAACGCTGTCGGTGCTGCCCGTCCGGGTGCCGTACGTCGACCGGGCGGTGGCCGGACGCGCGATGTCCGCGGCGCCGCTTGTCGGCCTGGTGCTGGCCGGCGTCGCCGCCGGGGTGCTCGCGGTGGCGTCGTACGCCGGCACCGGCCCGCTGGTCGCCGCCGTCCTCGCGCTCGGTGCGCTCGCGCTGCTGACGCGCGGCCTGCACCTGGACGGGCTCGCCGACGTCGCGGACGGACTCGGCTCCGGTAAGCCCGCCGAGGGCGCCCTGCGCATCATGAAGGCGTCCGACATCGGGCCGTTCGGCGTTCTCAGCCTGCTGTTCGTGCTGCTCGCGCAGGCCGCCGCGCTCACCCAGGCGGGTGCCCGGCACGGTGCCGACGGCGCGGCCGCGGCGCTGGTCGTCGCGGTGGTGTGCGGGCGGGTCGCGATCGGGCTCGGCTGCGTGCGCCACGTGCCCGCCGCACGGCCCGGCGGACTGGGCGCGATGGTGGCCGGAACTCTGCGCCCGGCGACGGTCGCGGTGTTCGTCGTGCTGCTCGCGGGCGCGGCGTCCGGACTAGGCGCGGCGGCCGAACTCGGGCCGGTGCGACCGCCGGTCGCGGTCGCCGCCGGACTGCTCGCGGCAACGGCCTTGCTGTGGCACACGGTTCGCCGCTTCGGCGGCATCACCGGTGACGTGCTCGGCGCGTTGGCGGAGACGGCGACCACCACCGTATTGGTGGTGCTGTCCACAGCCTGACGCGTGCTGTGCACCGTCATGTAATGCTGTGGGCATATGGCGGGACCGACCAAGTCCCCCGGCGGAACCCCGGCACCCCCTGGGGGACACCGCGCATCGACGGGCAATCGACGAGAAGAGAACAGGACACTCGTGACCACTCTGAGCCTGAGCACCAGCTCGGCGGCGACGCTCCGCGCCGACGCCATCGTCATCGGACTCGCCAAGGGCGGTGACGGCCCGACCGTCGTCGCCGGCGGCGAGGCCGTCGAGACCGCTTTCGGTGGCGCGCTGGACTCGGTCCTCACCGCGCTGGGCGCGACCGGCGCGGAAGGCGAGATCACCCGCGTCCCCGCCGCCGCGGGCGCGGGGTCGTCGCTCAAGGCGCCCGTGGTCATCGCGGTGGGTCTTGGGGCCGAGCCCGACGGCGGGTACGGCACCGACCAGTTGCGCAAGGCCGGCGGCAACGCGGCCCGGGCCGCGGCCGGGCTGAAGAAGGCGGCCGTGGCGATCGCGCTGGGCGACGCGGCGGCGGTCGGCGCGTTCGCGCAGGGCGTGGTGCTCGGCGCGTACACGTTCGACGCCTACCGCGAGAACTCCCTCGAAGGCCGCAAGCCGGCCGTGAAGGACGTCGTGCTGGTCGGCGCGAAGGCCCGCGACAAGGCCGTGAAGGCGGCGTTCGAGGAGGCCCTGGCGATCGCGGAGAGCGTCAACAAGGCGCGCGATCTGGTCAACACGCCGTCCAACGACCTGAATCCGAAGGGCTTCGCGGCCATCGCGGTCGACCTCGGCAAGAACTTCGGCTTCAAGGTCGAGGTGATGGACGAGAAGGCGCTCGCGAAGGGCGCGTACGGCGGCATCCTCGGCGTCGGCCAGGGCTCCGCCACCCCGCCCCGCCTGGTCCGCCTCGGCTACACGCACCCCAAGGCGAAGCGCACGATCGCGCTGGTCGGCAAGGGCATCACGTACGACTCGGGCGGCATCTCGCTCAAGCCCGCGGGCGCCAACGAGACCATGAAGATGGACATGGCCGGCGCCGCCGCGGTGCTCGCCGCGGTCACCGCGATCGCCCGCATCGGCCTCCAGGTCAACGTCACCGGCTGGCTCGCCCTGGCCGAGAACATGCCGTCGGGCACCGCGACGCGCCCCGGCGACGTGCTGCGGATGTACGGCGGGCGCACGGTCGAGGTGCTCAACACCGACGCCGAAGGCCGCCTGGTGCTCGCCGACGCCATCACGCGCGCCTGCGAGGAGAGCCCCGAGAAGCTCATCGACGTCGCGACGCTGACCGGCGCCATGATGGTGGCGCTCGGCAACAAGACGTACGGCATCATCGCCAACGACGACGACTTCCGCGCCGCGGTGCACGACGCGGCCGAGCGCACCGGCGAGCCCTCGTGGCCGATGCCGACGCCCGCCGAGCTGCGCCGGACCATGGACTCGACGATCGCCGACATCAAGAACATCGGCGAGCGCATGGGCGGCGGCCTGTCGGCCGGCGTGTTCCTGCGCGAGTTCGTCGCCGAGGGCGTGGCGTGGGCGCACCTGGACATCGCCGGGCCCGCGTACAACGAGGGCGAGGTGTCGGGCTACACCGCCAAGGGCGGCACCGGCGTCGCGGTGCGCACCCTCGTGCAGGTCGCGGCCGACGTCGCCGACGGCACCATCTGATCCGCGCGGCGGGGCCGGTGCGGGAATCCCCGCGGCGGCCCCGCTGTTGCGGACCGGCGTGACCCGACGTCCGCGGCGCCCGCGCGCCACCCGGCGGTATCCGCCGAACGCGAGCGCGCCGCGCGCCGTCAGCCCGCGCCGCGGTTCTTCTGCGTCCACTCCCGCATGCGCTGCGGGTAGCCGACGATCCCGGCCTCGTACAGCGGGATCCCGAGCTTGCGGGCCAGTGAGCGCCCCGCGTCGGGTCCGGCGATCCGCCGCCGCGTCCACTCCCCCGTGTCGGCCACCAGGACGATCGTCGTCCCGCTCACCGTCGTGGTGGGCTCCAGGTACGCCTCGACGCCGCGACGGCTCTTGGCGAACTCCTTCAGGTGGTCGACGGCCGCCGAGGCCGCGTCGCGATCGGCGCGTCCGCGCGAGCCGCGTCGGAACAGTCCCACGTCCGGTTCCTTCCTCGGCCGATCCGGTCCGTGGCCGCGTCCGGAACAGTCTGTGTGCCGTGGCAGATAGCTTGTGTGCTGGTGCTTTCGGTCGCGGCACCAGCTTGGCGCGGCCCTTGTGGCCCAGGCAACACACCGGGGGAACGTGCCGCACGCCCCCGAGGTGCCCGCCTCCCGACAACAAGTGGGAGGATGTTGTACCGGCACTTAGAGCCTTCCACAAGAAGGGGGTGCTACCCGGCGCCCAAGCCCGGGTGAGCACATCGCAATCCAGCAGGAGGACGTGACGTGGCGAACGACGCCGGAGCCGTTTTCGATGTAGTGATTCTCGGAGGCGGAAGCGGCGGGTACGCCTGCGCGCTGCGTGCCGCCGAACTGGGAATGCAGGTCGTACTCATCGAGAAGGGCAAGCTCGGCGGCACCTGCCTCCACCAAGGGTGCATCCCGACCAAGGCGCTGCTGCACGCGGGCGAGGTCGCGGACCAGACCCGCGAGAGCGAGCAGTTCGGCGTGAAGTCGACCTTCGAGGGCATCGACATCGCGGCGGTGCACAAGTACAAGGACGGGGTCGTCTCCCGGCTGTTCAAGGGCCTGACCGGCCTGATCGCGAGCCGCAAGATCACCGTCGTGGAGGGCGAGGGCCGCCTGGTCTCCCCGACCGCGGTCGAGGTCGGCGGCACCCGCTACGAGGGCCGCCACGTCGTGCTGGCGACCGGCTCCGTGCCGAAGTCGCTGCCGGGCCTGGAGATCGACGGCAACCGCATCATCAACAGCGACCACGCGCTGGTGCTGGACCGCGTGCCCGCGTCCGCGGTGATCCTGGGCGGCGGCGTGATCGGCGTCGAGTTCGCGAGCGCCTGGAAGTCGTTCGGCGTCGACGTGACCATCGTCGAGGCGCTGCCGCACCTGGTGCCGGTCGAGGACGAGGGCAGCTCCAAGCTCCTGGAGCGCGCGTTCCGCAAGCGCGGCATCAAGTTCGAGCTCGGCTCGCGCTTCAGCGGCGTCGAGTACACCGACTCCGGCGTCCGCGTCTCGCTGGAGAACGGCAAGCAGGTCGAGGCCGAGCTGCTGCTCGTCGCCGTGGGCCGCGGCCCGGTGTCGGCGGGGCTCGGGTACGAGGAGGCCGGGGTCGCGATGGACCGCGGCTACGTCCTGGTCGACGAGTACTGCCGGACCAACGTGCCGACCATCTCCGCGGTCGGCGACCTGATCCCGACCTTGCAGCTCGCCCATGTGGGCTTCGGCGAGGGCATCCTCGTCGCCGAGCGCATCGCGGGCCTCCAGGTCGCGCCGATCGACTACGCGGGCGTGCCCCGGGTGACGTACTGCGACCCGGAGGTCGCGTCCGTCGGCCTCACCCAGGCGCAGGCGGTCGAGCGCTACGGCGCCGACAAGGTCGCGACGCTCGACTACAACCTCGGCGGCAACGGCAAGAGCCAGATCCTCAAGACGACCGGCTCCGTCAAGGTCGTCTCGGTCCAGGACGGCCCGGTCGTCGGCATCCACATGGTGGGCGCCCGGATGGGCGAACTCGTGGCCGAGGCCCAGCTCATCTACAACTGGGAGGCCCTGCCGTCCGAGGTCGCCCAGCTCATCCACCCGCACCCGTCCCAGTCCGAGGCGATCGGCGAGGCCCACCTGGCCCTCGCCGGCAAGCCGTTGCACGTGCACGACTGACGCGCCCCTGCTGACACTTTTGCCCGGAAGCGTACGAAGGAGTCACTGACCCCATGCCGGTCTCTGTAACACTGCCCGCGCTCGGCGAGAGCGTGCAGGAGGGCATCATCACCCGCTGGCTCAAGCGGGAGGGTGAGCGCGTCGAGATGGACGAGCCGCTCCTTGAGGTCTCGACGGACAAGGTCGACACCGAGATCCCCGCGCCGGCCTCCGGCATCCTCGTCTCCATCAAGGCCGCCGAGGACGACACCGTCGAGGTCGGCGCCGAGCTGGCGATCATCGACGACGGCTCCGGTGCCGAGGCCGCCCCGGCGGCGTCCGCCCCGGCCGCCGCCGCTCCCGCGCAGCCCGCTCCCGCGCCCGCCGAGGAAGCCCCCGCGCCGCCCGCTCCGGCGCCCGCCGCCGAGACCCCCGCCCCGGCCTCCGCTCCCGCGGCCCCGTCGGGCGGCGCGGCCGAGGGCACCCCGGTCCTGCTGCCCGCGCTCGGCGAGAGCGTGCAGGAAGGAACGATCACGCGCTGGCTCAAGCAGGTGGGCGAGAACGTCGCCGCCGACGAGCCGCTCCTTGAGGTCTCGACGGACAAGGTCGACACCGAGATCCCCGCACCGGTGGGCGGCGTGCTCCTGGCGATCAACGTCGCCGAGGACGAGACCGTCGAGGTCGGCGCGCAGCTCGCGGTGATCGGCGCCCCGGGTGCGTCCGCTCCGGCGGCCGCCCCCGCACCGGCCGCTCCGGCGGCGGCCCCGGCTGCCGCGCCGCCTGCTCCGGCTCCGACGGCGCCCGCCGCCCCGGCCGCGGCTCCCGCGGCCCCGGCTCCCGCACCGGCTCCGGCTCCGGCTGCCGCCCCGGTCGCGGCTCCGGCGGCTCCGGCCGCGCCCGCCGCCGAGGGTGAGGGCGAGTCGGCGTATGTCACGCCGCTCGTCCGCAAGCTCGCCGCCGAGCACAACGTGGACCTGGCCAAGGTGAACGGCACCGGCATCGGCGGCCGGATCCGCAAGCAGGACGTCCTCGACGCCGCCCGCGCGCAGGCGCCCGCCCCGGCCCCGGCAGCCGCCCCGGCCGCCGCGGCTCCGGCTGCCAAGCCCGCCGCGCCGGTCGCCGAGCCGTCCGCGCTGCGCGGCCAGACGCTGCCGATGACGCGCATCCGCAAGGCCATCGCGAACCACATGGTCAACTCGCTGAAGGTCTCGGCGCAGTTGACCACCGTGGTCGAGGTCGACGTCACCAACATCATGCGGCTGCGCAACAAGGCGAAGGCCGACTTCCTCGCGCGCGAGGGCGTCAAGCTGTCGCCGATGCCGTTCTTCATCAAGGCGGCGGCCGAGGCCCTCAAGGTCCACGCGGTCGTCAACGCGCGGGTGAACGACGACGAGACGATCACCTACCACGCGGTCGAGAACATCGGCATCGCCGTCGACACCGAGCGCGGCCTGATGGTGCCGGTCATCCACGACGCGGGCGACCTCAACATCGCGGGCATCGCGAAGAAGACCGCGGACCTCGCCGCGCGCACGCGCGACAACAAGGTCAAGCCGGACGAGCTGGCGGGCGGGACCTTCACGGTCACGAACACCGGTTCGCGCGGCGCGCTGTTCGACACGCCGATCCTCAACCAGCCGCAGGTGGGGATGCTCGGCATCGGCGCGACCGTGCGCCGCCCGGTCGTGGTGAACCACCCCGACCTCGGCGAGACGATCGCGGTCCGCGACATGGTGTACCTGGCCCTGTCGTACGACCACCGCATCGTCGACGGCGCCGACGCCGCGCGCTTCCTGACCACGGTCAAGGCGCGTCTGGAAGAGGGCGCGTTCGAGGGCGACCTCGGGCTGTAGTCCACGCGGGCGACACCCGTCCGGAGCGTTCCGGACACATGCGGTCGGAGGCGATCCCGGGTCAACCGGGATCGCCTCCGCCGTTTCGGGCAGTATGGCGGCCATGCGCATTGCCGTGACGGGGTCGTCGGGTCTCATCGGTTCACCTCTCGTGCGCTCACTGCGCGCGGACGGGCACGAGGTGGTGCGGTTCGTCCGCCGCGCTCCCAAGGCGGCGGACGAGGCGCGGTGGGATCCGGTGGCGGGCACGCTCGACGCGGACGCGCTGGCCGGCGTCGACGCGGTCGTCGGTCTCGCGGGGGCGGGGGTGGGCGACCACCGGTGGACCAAGGCGTACAAACGCGAACTGCGGGACTCGCGGGTGCTCGGCACCGCGACGCTCGCCCGGGCCATCGCCGCGATGGAACGACCGCCGTCGGTCTTCCTGTCCGGCTCCGCGGTGGGCTTCTACGGCGACACCGGCGACCGGATGGTGGACGAAACCGCCCCCGCGGGCAGCGGGTTCCTCGCCGAGCTGTGCGTCGAGTGGGAGGCGGCGACGGCACCGGCCGAAGAGACGGGGGTACGCGTCGCGCACATGCGTACCGGGCTCGTCGTGGCGAGCAAGGGCGGCGCGTGGGGACCGCTCTTCCGCGCGTTCCGGTTCGGCGTCGGCGGTCGGATGGGCAACGGCAGGCAGTACTGGAGCTTCATCTCGCTGCGGGACGAGATCAACGCGATCCGTTTCCTGCTGGAGACGGAGGCCGTGCGCGGCCCGGTCAACCTGACGGCACCCAACCCGGTGACCAACGCCGAAGCCACCAAGGCGATGTCGCAACTCCTGCGCAGGCCGGCGCTGTTCCCCGTGCCCCGCCCCGCCCTGCGCGTCGTCCTCGGCGAATTCGCCGACGACGTGCTGTCGAGCCAACGAGTGGCCCCGCGCGTGCTGGAGGCCAACGGCTTCCCCTTCGCACACCCCACGATCGATCTGGCCGTCGCGGTCGCCCGCCACGGCTGACCTCCGCCGCGGCGGGTCGATAGGCGGCGCGGTCGGTGGCTTCACGCCTGCGCGCGGCCGTGGGCGGCAGCCATGCGCGGGTTGGGTGCGCATCCGGCTCCGGGGGTGGACGGCTGCTGCGCAATTCGCTTGGAGGGTGCGGTGGTTCGTGGGGCTTTACGGTTCCTGGGGGTGTCCCAGGCGCTTTTCACGGGTTGCGTTGGGTATGACTCCATGGCGATGCGCGGCCGAACGTGCCGCGTCCGGGCACCGGGAGGGGACACCGTGGCCGAGGCACACCGCACCGATGTCATCGTCGTGGGGGCAGGACTGGCCGGGCTGAGCGCGGCTCGGCGCCTCGTCGAGGCGGGGGTCGACGTGACCGTGCTGGAGGCGGGCCCCCGCCCCGGCGGCCGGGTCCGCACCGATTCCGTCGACGGGTTCCTGGTCGACAACGGCCTCCAGCATCTGGCGACGGCGTACCCGCAGGTCGCGGCCCGGCTCGACCTCGCCCGGCTGGACCTGCGGTCGTTCGCGCCCGGCGTACAGGTGGTCGGCGACGGGTCGGCGGCTGCCGGCGGATGGCGCGGCGGTGGGCGTCGGGTCGGCGATGTGCGGCGGATGCGCGGGGCGATCGGAGCATGGCGTACGCCCGGCAACGCCGACCGCGCCCGGGTGGCCGCCGCTCTCGGACGGGCGTCCGCGCTGCCGGTGCCGCGGATCCTGGCCGCGCCGGACGTCGCGGTGTCCGAGGCGGGCTGGCCGCCCGCGCTGCGTCCGCTGCTCACGGCATTGCTGCACGACGGCGAGCTGGGCTCGTCCCGCCGGTTCGCGGACCTCGTGCTGCGGTCCTACCTGCGCGGACGCGCGACCGTCCCGGCCCTTGGCATGGCCGCGGTTCCGCGGCAACTGGCCGGCGGGCTGCCGTCCGGCACGATCCGCTACGGCGTACGCGTCACGGCCATAGCCACCGACCGCGTGACCACCGACGTGGACGGCGAGATCCCCACGCGCGCGGTGATCGTGGCCACCGACCCCACGACCGCGGTGGACCTGCTGCCCGGCCTGCGGCGCCCGGCGTTCCGCCGTCTGACGACGCTGTGGCACGTCGCCCCCGCAGCGCCGCCGGGCGAACCGGTGCTGATCGTCGACGCGGACGACCCGGGGCCGCTGACGCACACCGTCGTGATGTCCGAGGTCGCGCCGAGCTACTCCCCCGACCGCCGCGCCCTGGTGTGCTCCACGGTCCTGGACCACGACGGCAGCGACCCCGACAAGCTCGAAGTCGCGGTCAGGGAGCGTATTTCGGCCATCTACGGGACGGCCACGCGCGACTGGTCGCACCTGACGACCCGGCACCTCCCCGAAGCCCTGCCGGTCGTCGAGCCCGGCCACAATTTCCGCCGCCCGGTGCGTGTGCTGGCCGGTCTGTACGTCTGCGGCGACCACCGCGACTCGTCCTCGATCCAGGGCGCGCTGGCCTCCGGACGCCGGGCCGCCCGCTCGGCGCTGGCCGACCTCGGGGCGCTCACGGCATTCGCCGCCGGTGTCCGCCCGGGCGGCGGCAAGGCGCCCGCGGCGTAGGCGGCTACCGCGTGGGCGCCCGCGGTGTAAGCGGCCGAGTGAGCGCCCGCAGCGTAGGCGGCTCCGCGTAGGTGGCCGCGGTGTAAGCGGCTCCGCGTAGGTGGCCGCGCCAAAACCGCTCACGTCTCACGGCGGCGTCGGGCCCGCATCCCCGATCGGACCCGACGCGCCGTCTTCCCCCCAAACCGCCTCCTCCAGCAGGGAATGCTGCCGCCCGCACGGACGTTTGTCGGCGCGCACGCGGCCGCAGGTCGGGAGCGTCCCGCTACGTGGCCGAGTGCAGGAAGTCGTCCGTGCGCACCATGAAGTCCTTGACGGCCGGCGTGTCCCGGTACGGCGTCAGGCGCAGCGAGAACTCGCGTACGTAGTCCACCGCCCGTGCCGACCGCAGGCCGCCCGCGTCCTCGGTCGCCTCGGCTTCCAACGCGCAGGCGCCGTCGAGTTCGCCCATGCCCAGCATGGCCGTGGCGAGGACCGTCCGGCAGAAGAGCAGGCTGCGGGCGTACTGCGTGTCCCGCAGCTTGAGCGAGCGTTCGGCGAACTCCCGCGCCCTGCGGTGGTCTTCGAGGTCGCGGAAGCAGTGTGCGTGCTCGTCGGCAAGCTGCGCCTCGTCGACGTACCGTGCCCACTCCGGTTCCTCGGCAGGCGAGCCCGCCTGGCCCAGCGCCTGTTCGGCACGCACCAGCGCCGCCATGCACGCTCGTCCGTCGCCCAACAGCCCGTGCCCGCGCGCCTCGACGGCGTGCAGGAGGACGCGTACGCGCGGAGTCGCCGCCGACAGCGCGCCCTGCTGGGCCACCCGGGCCAACTGCACGGCCTCGCGGCCGTGTCCGAGGTAGACGGCCTGCCTGCTCATCGTGGCGAGCACGTACGCCCCGAGCGCGCGGTCCCCGGATGCCTGGGCCAGGCGCAGCGCCTGCACAAAGTAGCGCTGGGCCATCCCGTGCACGCCGACGTCGTACGCCATCCACCCGACCAACCGCGTCAACACCGCCGCGGCGGCGAAGAGTTCACGGCCCACGACACCGCCATACGTGCCGCGCAGCATGGTGGCCACCTCGGTGTCCAGATAGCGCACCAGCGCCTGCCGCGCGTGCCCGCCCCCGAACGAGTTGTCGAGGCGGCGGAACGCTTCACCCACGGCTCGGACCGCGGCGACATCGCCCGCGCCCACGCGCGTCCCGTCCGAACGCTGCGGCTCCTCGTCGGCGTCGCCGATCAGCCAGTCCCGGCTGGGCACGACGAGCGCGCCGGGGGTGAACGCGGCCTCCACCAGCGCCGGGCGGTGCGCCGAATCCGCCTGCCACATGCCGGAGACGATCTCGACTGCCTCCGCGGGCCCGGCCGCGTACTCAAGGCCGGCGTAGTCGGGACGGCAACCTGCCATCCCCAAATCCTCGGCACTCAGTTTGCGGGACAGACGTTGTGTGAAGACCTCGGCGAGCAGTATGGGCACGATGCCGCGGGGGTGTTGGCCGCGTAACCAGCGGGCCACGGAGGTCTTGTCGTACCGGAGATCGAGGCCCTGCTCGGCACCGAGTTGATCGACGCGTCGGGCGAGCCCGGCGTGCGAAAATCCGGCCTCCTCGACGAGCGTGGCAAGCCGGTGATTGGGACGCCGTTCGGCCCTGGTCGTCATTCCTGTGCACGCCTCCCGAGTTCGGGTCGGATCGCGCGAGAACTTAGCGACCCTGGAAGGTTGGGACTCCCAATGGCGCAGAGAATGACCCTTTCGGGTGATGCGGGATGTCCCGTACGCCAGGGCGCCGCCACCCGAGCCGCACGTCCGCCGGACTATGCCGCCGCCCCGCGCCGGACCACACCCGCCCGCGACCGGAGTTCATCGGAGTTCAGGTGAACGTTTGTTCTTGTCACCGCATCCTGCCTCGGGCAACATGCCGCTCACCCCAAGCCGATCGTCGGCCCGTTCGTCCGAACCGGTCGCTAGGCTGATCACGCCGGAGGGGGCGAAGTGGACACCGGCGGAACCGACACCATAGGGCGGGGTATTCGGCGTGGGCCGGCACGGGGACCGCGCGGCGGAGGACAGCGCGCCGGGCGGTGACAAGAAGGCAAGGGGTGTGGTCATACCCCTGGTCGCCGCTGTGCTCGTGTGCCTGCTGGCGACTTCGGGCGTGTGGCTGATCACCGCCGAGGACGGCGGCGACGCGCGGGACACGACGCCGATCGGGTTGAACGTACCGACAGACGCTCCGCGGGCAGACGCCACCGACACCGACGGCCCGCCGGCGGGCGGCAAGGGAATCCAGGGCGGGCAGGAGGACCCGTCGGCGTCAGCCTCGGTGAGTCCGTCGGCCTCGAAGACGCCCGCCCCCTCGAAGACCACGAAGAAGCCGGCCACTTCCGCACCCCCGAGCTCGGCCGCACCGCCGCCGCCGTCGTCGGCCCCGCCCCCTCCCCCGCCGCCGACGAGCGCGCCGCCGCAGAAGGAGTACGCGGTCTCCGCGAACGCCGAGCGGGGACGCTGGCAGACCACTCTGACCATCACCGTGCAGAACCCCAACGCGACGCCGCGCGGTCCGTGGTCGCTCACGCTCAACGACGTCTACCGCGTAACTGTGGACCGGCCGCCCCCGACAGTCGCCTTCGAGGACGGCAACACCGTCGCCAAATGCGGAGGAATGAGCCCGTCCACGACGATCGCCCTTGTGCTGAAGGTGTACGTCTCCTCGCGTGAGGACACGATCAGCTACACGTTCAAAGACGGGACCACAGAGAAGACGTACACCGTCAAGATCTCCGAGAACTGACCCCGGCGAACCACGCGAATCGCCCGCCGTACCCTGGATCCGTGGCTGACTTGCGCTTCGTACACGCCGGTACCGGTTCCCAGGCCGTCCCCTACGACCTCGCCTGGGACGAGCAGCGCCGCGTGCACGCCGCCGTCGTCGCGGGCGAGCAGCCGGACACCTGCCTGCTCCTCGAACACCCCGCCGTCTACACCGCCGGGCGCCGCACCGAGGACTCCGAGCGGCCGGTCGACGGCACGCCGGTCATCGACGTCGACCGGGGCGGCAAGATCACCTGGCACGGCCCCGGCCAGCTCGTGGGCTACCCCATCGTCCGGCTCACCGAGCCCGTCGACGTCGTCGCACATGTGCGGCGGCTGGAGGAGGCGCTGATCCGCACCTGCGCCGAATTGGGCCTGGAGACCACCCGGATCGAAGGCCGCAGCGGCGTGTGGGTGCTCGGCGATCCGGTACCGGCCGCCCCCGACCCGGCCAGCACCGGGACCGGCGGACTGAGCCTGCGCCTGGACCCGCGCATCAGCGTCCCCGACCCGCGCGACCACCCCGAGTTCGACCCGCGCCTGGCCGGACCCGAGTACGCGCCGTCCAACGCCGGGCAGCGCGGCGACGACCGCAAGCTCGCGGCGATCGGCGTACGCGTCTCGCGCAAGGTCACGATGCACGGGTTCGCCGTCAACTGCGATCCCGACATGACGTGGTTCGACCGCATCGTGCCCTGCGGCATCCGCGACGCGGGCGTCTCGTCGCTGTCCGAGGAACTGGGCCGACGCGTCACGGTGGCCGAGGTGTTGCCCGTCGTCGAGCGGCATCTCGCGGAGGTTTTCGCCCCGATCGGCGTGTGACGCACGCCTGTTCCGCCCTGTTCCGGCCTGTCCGGGAATCACCCGTGCCGCCCGCACGTTCCCCATGCTGGAAGGGCCGAACCGGGGGCGTACCCTGGATTCACCGCCCTCGCACCGACCGGTTACTCCACACCAGGGAGCTCGCGTGTCCGCTGTCGCACCCGACGGCCGCAAGATGCTTCGCCTTGAGGTCCGCAACGCCGAGACCCCCATCGAGCGCAAGCCTTCGTGGATCAAGACCCGCGCCAAGATGGGTCCGGAGTACACCGAGCTGAAGGGCCTGGTCCGCCGCGAGGGGCTGCACACGGTGTGCGAGGAGGCCGGGTGCCCCAACATCTACGAATGTTGGGAGGACCGAGAGGCCACCTTCCTCATCGGCGGCGACCAGTGCACGCGCCGCTGCGACTTCTGCCAGATCGACACCGGCAAGCCGGCCGAGCTGGATCGCGACGAGCCGCGCCGGGTGGCCGAGTCGGTGCAGGCGATGGGCCTCAAGTACGCCACCGTGACCGGCGTCGCGCGCGACGACCTGCCCGACGGCGGCGCCTGGCTGTACGCCGAGACCACCCGCCAGATCCACGCGCTCAACCCGGGCACCGGCGTCGAGCTGCTGATCCCCGACTTCACCGCGCAGCCCGACCAGCTCGCCGAGGTCTTCTCCGCCCGACCCGAGGTGCTCGCGCACAACATCGAGACCGTGCCGCGCATCTTCAAGCGCATCCGCCCGGGCTTCCGCTACGACCGCTCGCTCCAGGTCATCACCGCCGCGCGCGAGGCGGGGCTGGTCACCAAGTCCAATCTGATCCTGGGCATGGGCGAGGAGCGGGACGAGATCAGCCAGGCGATGCAGGACCTGTACGACGCGGGCTGCGAGCTGCTGACCATCACGCAGTACCTGCGGCCGACCGTGCGCCACCACCCCGTGGAGCGCTGGGTCAAGCCGGAGGAGTTCGTCGGCCTCCAGGAGGAGGCCGAGGACATCGGCTTCGCCGGGGTCATGTCGGGGCCGCTGGTGCGCTCGTCGTACCGCGCGGGCCGGCTCTACCGCCAAGCGCTCGAACTGCGCGAATCGCGCGGCGCGGCGCGCGCCTGACGGCGGCGTCCCGGGGCACCACCGGGCACGACACGACGCGTTTTTCACGATGGTTTGACCCTTACGTCATCCGCTGGTAACACAGGGTGGTGAGGGTGGAACACATCGCGGGCACCTGATCACAAAAGGTGCACCACGCACCATCGACATCGCGCCACTCACACGCCTACCCGGACCGCAGGGCGGTTCCGGTGACAGGGGGACAAAGGACATGCAGGTCGGCAACGTGCCATTCGGCCGGATCGCGCTGGGCAACGCCGCGGCACTGCGCGGTGCGTTCGACCGGGGCGCGTCGGCCCACAAGGCCACGGTGGGCGCCATGCTGCGGACCATGGAGACCATGCTGTTCCAGGGCGGCCAGCGTACGGCCCGCCGGAACGCGTGGGACTCGGTCTGCGCGGACCGCAGCCGGGCCCGGGCGCGCGCCGAGGCCAGCGACATCCTGGCGCGGCTTTCCACGGCGGAGAAGCCGGCGCGCCTCGGCGGCTGACCCGGGCCGACCCCTGTTGGTCACGGCCGGACGCCGTTCGGCCGTCCGGCGCAATCCGCGGTCTCCTTCGGGCGAAACCCGCGGGGACGCCGCCGACGGCGGAGCGAGGGACCGATCGCGCATCCGATTGCGCGTGCTCGACGGTCCCTTTCGCCAACTTTTCGGAGGCTTTTCGGGGCCCTTTCGGGTCCTTTTCCGGCCCTCGCGGAACTCGCGCCCCCGGCCCCCCGTACGACGCCACCCGGGGTAGGTATTCTTTGCCCCATGGCGAGCAAGGAATCATCGGAAAAGAGCGGCCGGCTCAAGCAGATCCGGCTCGCCTACAAGATGACCAAGAAGTCCGACAAGTGGGTCGGACTGGTCGTGGTGGCGTGGGGCCTGGGCGTCCTCGGGGTTTTCCTGGCGATCGGCTTCCTGATCGACCACCCCATCATCCTCGGCATCATCGGCTTCCTCTTCGGCCTCGTGGCGGCGGCGTTCGTGTTCGGGCGGCGCGCCGAGAAGGCCGTGCTGGGCGACATGGCCGGGCAGCCGGGTGCCGCGGCGGCGGTGTTGCAGTCGCTGCGCCGGGGCTGGGTCGTGACGCCGGCGGTGGCCGTGACGCGCAACCAGGACGTGGTGCACCGCGCGGTCGGCCAGGCGGGCATCGTGCTCGTCGGCGAGGGCCAGCCGAGCCGGGTCGGGAACCTGCTGGCCGCCGAGAAGCGCAAGATGTCGAAGATCGCAGAGGGCGTCGTGGTCACGGACGTGATCGTCGGAGACGGCGAGGGCCAGGTGCCGCTGCGCAAGTTGCAGGGCCACCTCGTGAAGCTGCCGCGCACGATGTCGAAGGCGCAGGTCGCGCAGGTGAACGACCGCCTCCGGGCGCTCGGCAGTCTGCTCGACAACATGCCGGTGCCGAAGGGCCCGATGCCGAAGAACGCGCGCATGCCGCGCGGCCCGCGTCGCTGACGGAAACCCCGTCCCCGACCTTCGGCCCGCGGGCACTGCGGGCGCTTCCTCCCACCCACTTGGACCAGCGGCTCCGGACCGGTTCGGAGCAGAGCAGACCGGAACAGCACGACGGCGGGGGGGGGGGGGGGGAG
>NZ_JBPKBH010000007.1:442110-454883 GCF_051388915.1 Yinghuangia sp. YIM S09857
CCCGGACGACCGCCGTGCCGACCGCCTTGTCGTGGAACCCGCGGCCGTCGCGGTCGTAGACCGCGGCGGGGAGCACCAGGCACAGCAGCAGCGTGCGTACCACGACCGCGAGCGGCGTCAGGTGGTCCCGGGTCACCGACACCACGCGCAGGCCCATGAAGCGCTTGCCGACCGTGTAGCCGAGGGTGCTGACCAGCAGCAGGTTCTCGGCCGCGAAGACGGCGAGGGTGCCCATGTTGGTGCCGGTGGCGTTGAGGTCGCCGCGGCCTATGAACGCGAACGCGATGACGTAGCAGAGCATCCAGTCGATGACGAGCGCGAGGAGGCGCCTGCCGGTGGGTGCGAGCGAGTTCGAGCCCTCCTCAGGCAGGCCGAGGCGTTTGCCCTGGTAGCCGAACTCCTCCTCTTCAGAGGCGGGGGCAGGGGCCGTATGCCGCTCCGCCTGCCGCGGGGGCCGCCCGGCGGCAGCCGGACCGCCGCCGGATCCGCCCGCACCGCCCTGCCGATTGCCGGTTCCGTTGCCGGTCCGCTTACCGGCCTGTTTCCTGGTCACGACACCACGGTAGATGAGTGACGTGGACAACACTCCCACCGGGGCAAACGCGAAGGATGCGGCAAGATCGGCGGGGTCGCAACAAGACTGGCCCGATTGGGCGACCACGTAACTTGTGTGAAACATTCGGGACACCAGCGGGAAACCGCTCCGCCATACCTTCGGGACCAGTGGCCAGCGGGGAGAAGGGCCGCCCCCGAGAACGAGCAGCTAACCCGAGCCCGGAGCCGGGTCGAGGAGGCATGGATGTTCAACAACGCCGACGAGGTGTCGCGGTACATCACCGACAACGACGTCAAGTTCGTCGATGTCCGGTTCTGCGACCTGCCTGGCGTCATGCAGCACTTCACGATCCCGGCCGAGATCTTCGAGCCGAACGAGTCCCTGGCGTTCGACGGCTCCTCGATCCGCGGATTCCAGGCGATCCACGAGTCCGACATGGCCCTCCGCCCGGACCTCTCGACCGCCCGTGTCGACCCGTTCCGCAAGGACAAGACGCTCAACATCAACTTCTTCATCCACGACCCGCTCACGGATGAGGAGTACAGCCGGGACCCGCGCAACATCGCCAAGAAGGCGGAGCGCTACCTGGCCGGCACCGGGATCGCGGACACCGCGTTCTTCGGCCCCGAGGCCGAGTTCTACGTCTTCGACGACGTGCGCTTCGAGACGAACGCGCACGAGTCGTACTACCACATCGACTCGGTCGCGGGCGCCTGGAACACCGGCCGCGTCGAAGAGGGCGGCAACCGCGGCTACAAGGTCCGCTACAAGGGCGGCTACTTCCCGGCCCCGCCGGTCGACCACTTCGCCGACCTGCGCGCCGAGATCTCCCTCGAACTGGCCGCCGCCGGCCTCCAGGTCGAGCGCCAGCACCACGAGGTGGGCACCGCCGGCCAGGCCGAGATCAACTACAAGTTCAACACCCTGCTGGGTGCGGCCGACGACCTGATGCTCTTCAAGTACATCGTGAAGAACGTCGCGTGGCGCAACGGCAAGACCGCGACCTTCATGCCGAAGCCCATCTTCGGCGACAACGGCTCGGGCATGCACTGCCACCAATCGCTGTGGAAGGACGGCGCGCCGCTGTTCTACGACGAGGTCGGGTACGCGGGCCTGTCCGACACCGCCCGCTACTACATCGGCGGCCTGCTGAAGCACGCCCCGTCGCTGCTGGCCTTCACGAACCCGACGGTGAACTCGTACCACCGCCTGGTGCCGGGCTTCGAGGCGCCGGTCAACCTGGTGTACTCGCAGCGCAACCGCTCGGCGTGCATCCGCATCCCGATCACCGGCTCGAACCCGAAGGCCAAGCGCATCGAGTTCCGCGTGCCGGACCCGTCGTCGAACCCGTACCTGGCGTTCTCCGCGATGCTGATGGCCGGCCTCGACGGGGTCAAGAACAAGATCGAGCCGCTGGAGCCGGTCGACAAGGACCTGTACGAGCTGGCGCCCGAGGAGCACTCGGCCGTCCCGCAGGTGCCGGGCTCGCTGCCCGAGGTCCTGAACGCGCTTGAGGCCGACCACGAGTACCTGCTGGAAGGCGGCGTGTTCACCCAGGACCTCATCGAGACCTGGGTCGACTACAAGCGCACCAACGAGGTCGACCCGATCCGCCTGCGCCCGCACCCGCACGAGTTCGAGATGTACTTCGACATCTGAGACGTCGGAGACGTCCGAACCCCGTGCCGCGGTCCTCTCCGGCTTGCCGGGTGAGGCACCGCCCACGACTCGAAGGCCCCGCCATGATTCGCTCTGGCGGGGCCTTCGATGTTTTCCGGACGCCGGCCGATTGCCCGGGTTCGGTGAACTCCCTTCGGATGGCCGGAAATCGACGGTGCGGCGGGTTGCCGGCGGAGAAACGCGACAGGTGGGCACCCCCGGACGGGCCGTTCGACTATCCGAATCACGCAGCCCGATATCCCTATACGGTTTCTTGGGTGACGATGGCTCCGGGAGTGCACGTGGGGTGAACCCGCGTCACTCCCTTCCTTGTTTCCGACAGGCGAAGGAGCCGCCGTGCTACTAGTGACCGGAGCGACGGGCAACGTCGGATCGGCTTTGGTCGACACACTCACCGCGGCTGGGCACCGCATCAGGACTCTGACCCGCAATCCCCTGGCCGCCGACCCGAGCGGCGAAGTCCGCCACTTCATCGGCGATCTGAACAAACCGAACTCCCTGGACGGCGCCTTCACCGGTGTCAAAGCCGTCTTCACCCTCGCCGGATACGACGACATGCCGGCCCTCGCCGCGACGATGCGCGACCAGGGCGTGGAACACGTCGTGCTCATGACCGGCGGATCCGCCGGGATCCGGCGCATGGACAACGCGATTTCCCGGTACATGACGTTGAGCGAGCGTGCGATTCGCGAGTCCGGGATGACCTGGACGTTCCTGCGGCCGCGCGCGTTCATGTCCAATTCCCTGAGGTGGGCACCCCAGTTGCGGGCAGGCAACGTGGTACGTGTCCCGTTCTCGTGGCGGCGGACGGCGTTCATCGACCCCCGCGACATCGCCGCGGTCGCCGCGGAGGCCCTCGTCTCCACGGAACACCGGGGGAAAATCCTGGAGTTGACCGGCCCCGACGCGCTGCTGCCCGAGGAACAGGTGGAAATTCTCGGCGCGGCCCTGGGGCGCGAGCTCCGCTTCGAGGCGGTGCCGAACGACGAGGCCCGGGCCGAAATGGAGTCGCGGATGCCCAAGGAACGGGTGGACGCGTACTTCGGCTTCTACGTCGACAACCTGATCGACGAATCCGTGGTGTTCCCGACCGTCGCGGAAGCCACCGGAAGGGCGCCGCGCGATTACGCGTCCTGGGCGACGGTGAACGCCCACCGCCTCGCCGCCGCCTAGGCCGCGGAACGCGCCCGCCCGTGGCGGGCGGCGCCCGAAGCCGGTAGGCGGGCGGGCGCGGCGTGTTTCCGGACAACGTCACCGCGCGCCGACAGGTTGCAGGTCGGCCGAAACACGCGGCGCGGCGCCGCCGGTCACTCCTCGTGCGTGATGGTGCCGAACTCGTCCATGAGCGGGTGAATTTGGCTGGGTCCGTAGTTGTCCACGTCGGACGGACGCACGGACTCGGGGCCGTCGGCACCGATGCGGACCATGCGGCCGACGCGGGCGACGGAGTACAGGCGGTCGTCCACGGTCAGGCTGTTGGCCCGCACTTGCGCCTGGTACTCGTGCGCGATGGCGGCGTACCGGGCGGCCTCGTCCTCGGGCAGCTCGTGCATCAGCGGCCAGAAGCGGGTCAGCCAGGTCGTGAGTGAACGCCGCGCGGCGTGCGGCGTGCTCATGAGGCCGGTGAGCGGGGTCCAGGAATCGCCGGTGTGTTCGACGATGCAGTACGCCGGCGGGAGCAGAACCACGCCGGGGTGGGTCGCCATCGCGTTCTCGGAGTCGTGGCGTACTTCGGGCGGATAGCGCTCACCCCGGTAGTGGAGGTGGTGCAGGGCCAGGCGCTCGGTCGTCGCGACCAGGCCGGCCGCGGCGGCGTGGTCGATGACGAAGCCGACGTCCAGCGGGGCGTCGTCGTAGCCGTCCCAGTCGAGTACGGGCGGCTCCGGGTCGGTGGCACGCGGGGGTTCGGGCACGCGGTCACGGCTGAACACGAACTCGTCGGCGCGGACCACGCGGTAGCGGACGTCCAGGACGGTGAGCTCGTCGACGGGCTCGGTCTCCAGGACGGCGACTGCGTCGAGGAGTTCGCGGCGGACGCGCGGATCGTCGGTGCCGTCCTTGGCCTTGAACCACAGATGCGAGTTGAGGGCGTCGCGCGACTGCTGCGCGAATCCGTCGGTTATGGAGGTGAGCACCCGCCAATCGCCTCGGCCCGGCGGCGACTGCGTGGCAATGCCGAACACCGGGCCGCGGACGTTGAGCGTCGTGTAGCGCGTGCGGGCGATCGAGGCATCCGCCTCCACCGCCGCGGCCACCGGGTGGTCGTCGACCTGGACCCGCATGACAAGAGGAGCGGGATCATCCGATTTGTCGCTGCTCATGGTCCATTGATCTCACAGCGGACACTCCCCTGTCAGGCGATTCGCCACCTCCGGCTGGTTCGCACCCCGAGGAGCCGAGCGCGCGCTCCGCGCGGAGGGCGGGGAGGGGTTGAGGCGAGGGGAATTGAGAGGAGAGGAGGCGGGGCGAGCCTCCTTTTTTGGGGGGGTTGGGGCGGGAGGGTTGAAGCGATGGGAGTCGGATGGAGGAGGGCAGGCGAGCGAAGTCGGAGGGAACGTCGGAGGCGGGGAGGGGTCGCGAGGAGACGGAGGTTGGAGGCGCGGGGAGTTGGGGCAAGGCACGGTCGGCGGCGAGAAGGTCAGTGTTGGCGGCCCCGTGGCTTCAGTGGAGTGGGGGGTAGTTCAGGGGCGTCGAGCCGCGGGGAGTGGTAGCCGTGGACCACGCCGAAGCGTTCCTCGGCCTGCCATTGGGCGCGGGCTTCGGCGATCTCCTCCGAGGTGCGGCCGACGAAGTTCCACCACATGACGATCTTCTCCGCGAACGGCTCGCCGCCCACGAGGATCAGGTTGGACGCCGCCTCGGTGCGGATCCGCACGTCGCGGCGGCCGCAGCCGAGGTAGAGCAGGGAGCCGATCGGCACCGGCACGCCGTCGACCACCGCTCCCGGCTCGGTGGCGATGACCGCGTACTCGAAGTCCCGTTCCAGCGGCAGCCGTACGTCGGTGTCGTCGGCCAGCGTGAGATCCGCCCCGGCGATCGGGGAGTACGCCCGCCCCGGCGACCGCGCGCCGTCGATCTCGCCCATGATCACCGTGCCGGAGATCCCCGGGGCCTCGAACCGCGGCAGCTCGGTGTGCAGTTCGAAGTGCGGGTCGCCGTTGCGCGCGTCGTCCGGCAGTGCGGTCCAGAGCTGCACGCCGTGCAGGAACGGCTCGTGCGGCACCGGCGATTCCTCGGAGTGCGAGATGCCGCGCCCCGAAGTCATGAGCCCCAGGTGACCCGGCAGGATCGTCGCCGTGTGTCCCTCGCTGTCCCGGTGCAGCATCTCGCCGCGCCGCAGCCAACTCACCGTCTGTAGGCCCATGTGCGGGTGCGGGGCGACCTGCGCGCCGGGCGTGTCCGCGATGTCGTCGGGGCCGTAGTGGTCCAGGAAGCACCACGGACCGACCATGCGGCGGCCGAGCGTCGGCAGCATGCGCCGCACCGGACGGTCGTCGCCGATGCTGACCTCCCGACCGCGGATGAGGTCCAGGGCCGGTTCGGCCGAGACGTCCTCGCGGCCGCCGCACTCCTTGAGGGTGGGCTTCGTTTCCAGATCACTCATGGGGTCACCGTAACCGGGGTCGCCGCGGAGTCGGCGGACGCCGCCGGGGAGAGCCCGGGCAGGCCGCCGACGGCCGCGCGGAGGAGGTCGAGCTGCGCGGCGTAGGCCGCGCCGTCCGGCGGGGTGAAGATCAGCAGTTGCTGGTCCTCGCTGGGCGTCAGCAGCCGTTCGCAGACCAGGTCGAGGGTGCCGACCACCGGGTGCACGACGCGCATGCGGCTGCTGCGGCGCACGCCGACCTCGTGCAGGTCCCACAGGCGTGCGAACTCCTCGCTGGCGTCCCGGAGTCGGCGCACCAGGCGGACGCTCGCCGCGTCGTGCCCGCGCCGCGCCACGGCCGCCCGCAGGTCGGCGGCGTGCCGGCGTCCGTGCTCCTCCCACTCGTCGAATGGGTACGCCGCGCGCACGACGGGATCGGTGAACCACCGCCACACGATGTTGCGCCCGTGTTCGGAGACGGTGCAGACGCCGCCGAACAGTTCCTGCGCGAGGCCGTTCTGCGCCAGCACGTCGCCCAGGTCACCGAGGATCTGCGCGGGAGTGTCGGCAAGGCGGTCCAGGAGGTGCCGCAGCGCGGGGCTGACGGTCTCCCCCGCGTGCCGTCCGGCGGGCGGGCGGTGTCCGGCGAGCAGGTGGAGATGGTCGCGCTCGTCGTCGCCGAGGCCGAGGGCACGCGCGAGCGCGCCGAGTATCTGCGGGGACGGCTGCGGCCCGCGTGCCTGTTCGAGGCGTACGTAGTAGTCCGCGGACATGCCGGTGAGTGCGGCCACCTCTTGGCGGCGCAGCCCCGGCGTGCGGCGGTGCGGTCCGTCCGGCAGCCCGACGTCGGCCGGGCGCAGGCGCTCGCGCGAGCGGCGCAGGAAGTCGGCCAGTTCGCGGCGGTCCATCCCGGTGGCCATGTGGGTGCCCTCCCCGTGTCGCGGCGTCCGCTCGGCTTTGCGTTTTCGTTACCCAACCCCCGTTACCAACGGTAACTTCGCGGGGTTACCCTCCAGTCAACTTAGTACGGGCTCACCGCACCACCCCACGATCCCCCCGTCGCAGAGGGAGCAGGCATGAGCTCAGGAAAGGTTCCGCGCGCACCCGGCACCGCCGCCCGAGCCGCAACGGGCACCACACCGATCCGCACCACACCACTCCGCACCACACCGGGCGGCACCACGCCCGGCACCAGGCGCAGCGCCACCCGCCGCCGCGTCCGATCGCGCCTCGCGGTCGTCCTCGCCGTCCTCGCCGCGCTGCTGGTCCCCGGCGTCGGCGCCGCACCGCAGGCCGCCGCGGCCGGGCCGTCGTTCCGCTTCGTCGACGTCCCGGTGGCCCCCGGCGTCGTGCTCAAGGCCAACGTGTTCGTGCCCGAGGGCGCCGACGCCGCACACCGCGCACCGGTCGTGGTGCTGCCCGCGAGCTGGTCGATGCCGCAGATCGAGTACGTCGCCCAGGCCGAACAGCTCGCCGAGAACGGCTACATCGCCCTCTCGTACACCGCACGCGGCTTCTGGCTGTCCGGCGGCGAGATAGGCGTCGCCGGACCGGACGACGTCGCCGACGTCTCCCGCATGATCGACTGGGCGCTCGCCAACACCCCCGCGGACCCCTCCCGCATCGGCACCGTCGGCGTCTCGTACGGCGCCGGCCTCGGCCTCCTCGCCGCCGGCCACGACCCGCGCATCAAGACCGTGGCCGCCCTCAGCGGATGGGCCGACCTGGTCGACTCGATCTACGCGGGCCAGACGCAGCACGTGCAGTCCGCCGCCGGGCTCGCGGTGGCCGGATACGCGACCGGGCGCCCCAGCGACGAATTCAGCCGGTTCCTGGGCGACTTCCTGACCACCGCCAACGTGCCCGAGCTGATCGCGTGGGCGAACATCCGCTCCCCCGCGACCTATTTGGACCGCATCAACGCCAACGGCGCGGCGATCCTGCTCGCCAACGCGTGGGGCGACAGCATCTTCCCGCCCAACCAGCTCGCCGAGTTCTACGAGAAGCTGACCGTGCCCAAGCGCCTGGAGTTCCGGCCCGGCGACCACGCGACGCCGGAGATCCCGGGTCTGGCCGGGTTGCCCAACGACACCTGGGCGAACACGCGAGCGTGGCTCGACCACCACCTCAAGGGTGTCGACAACGGCATCGACCGGCAGCCGCCGGTGCAGATCAAGCCGCGCATCGAGGGCGGGTACGAGGGCTACGGCAATTGGGCGGACCTGACCGGTTCGCGGCTGAACCTGCGGCTCGGCGACAACGGCTGGTCGCGCACGGGTCCGCTCGCCCCGAACGCGGGCACCGGCTGGAGCACGCGCATCGGCACAAATATCGATTCAGGCGCCGACGGAGGCGTGATCTTCCTGACCAACCTGGTCGAGGAGTACCTGCGCATCCCGCCGATGGTGTCCGTGCCGCTGCTGCCGCGTGCGGTGTCGGCGGTGTGGCAGTCCGACCGGCTGGCCGCCGAAGGCCAGGTCCGCGGCACGACAACGTTGCACGTGACGGTGAATCCGAGCGCGTCCAACGGCACGTTTGTGGCTTATCTGTACGACGTCGACTCGCTCGGCGTCGGCAGACTCGTCACCCACGCGCCGTACACCTTCTTCGGCGTGCAGCCCGGGCGGCCCTTCGCAACCGAAGTGGAGATGCTCGCGACGGCATACGACGTCCCGGCCGGCCACCGGCTCGCACTGGTGATCGACACCGTCGACCCGCTCTACATCGAGCAGAACCCGGCGTTCTCGACCCTCGCGTTCGGCTCCCCGAGCGCGGATCCCTCGTGGATCTCGGTGCCGCTGCGCTGACCTGCGCGGTACCCGCCCCGGGACAGCCCCGGGTCCCGCCCGCACAAGGGACCCGGGGTAGTCCCCAGGGCGTACGCGTGATCGCCCGAACCGTACCCGCGGGTGATCGGCGCACCCCCCTCCTCTGGCAGACTGGGTCCTTATGGGGGAAACACCGACCCAGCAGACCCCGCCGCGGACGTCGCAGGACGCACCGGCGGCGATGGGCTCCGCATCCGCGGCGGAAGAACAGGCGCCGCTGGCCGCGCGCGTACGCACGTACCTGCAAACCCCCCGCCGCCCGCGCTTCATCGTGGAGCTGGCGCTCGTGGCGCTCAGCTACTGGGTCTACTCGCTCATCCGCAACGCGGTCCCCAACCGCGAATCCCTCGCCGTGGAACGCGCGTGGCAGCTCCTCGACTTCGAGAAGTCGCTGCACATCGACGTCGAGTACGCCATCAACCACGCCGCCGACAAGGTGACCTGGCTGATCGTGGGGATGAACTACTACTACGCCACGCTGCACTTCGTCGTGACGATAGGCGTGCTGGTGTGGCTGTTCCGCTGGCATCCGGGCCGCTACCGGGCGGTGCGCACCGTCCTGTTCGTCACCACCGGGCTGGCCCTGTTCGGCTACTTCTTCTACGCGTTGGCGCCGCCGCGGCTGCTGCCCGGCGCGGGCTACATCGACACCGTGCTCGTGCACAACACCTGGGGCTCGATGGCCTCCGGCAACATGAAGAACGTGTCGAACCAGTTCGCCGCGATGCCGTCGATGCACATCGGCTGGTCGACGTGGTGTGCGCTGGCCATCTGGAAGTTCGCGAAGCCCATGTGGGTGCGCGTGCTCGGCCTGCTGTACCCCCTGGTCACGCTGATCGTGATCATGGCGACGGGCAACCACTTCATCCTCGACGCGGTCGGCGGGTGGATCACGCTTGCCGCGGGCTTCGCCGTCCAGCGGCTGCTGAACGGGCGTTCGGCCTACCAGTTCCCGCGCTACACGCCCGATGACCCGAGGTCTGAGGAGTACGGCGGCGACGGGGACGACACCGGTCTGGACGGCTCCCCCGGCCACGAGGACCACGAGTCCGCCGCCTCGGGGAGAATCCCGGCACGGGGTGCGAAATCCCCCAGAGCGCCGGACAATTCCTCCGGTAGTCAGCGCGAACCGGCCGGTGCCTCCTTCCCGTCGCCGTAGCTCTCGCCGTAGAACACGCGGTCGACAACCGCCCGGGCGTGCCGCGTGATGCGGCGGTAGTCCTCGATCACGGTGCCCGCGCCCACCGGCCCGGCGCCGGTCGCGCGGTAGCCGAGCAGGCGCGCCACCCCGGCGAGTTCGCGCACGTCGGAGGGGAACTGGTCGGACGGTCGGCCGCGTACCACCATGACCGCGTTGCGCACCCGGGTCGCCTCCAGCCACGCGTCGTCCAGCACCTTGGCGTCCTGTGCGTCCAGCAGCCCGGCCTCGGCCGCCGCGGCCAGGGCCTCGCGCGTCCCGGTGGTCCGCAGTTCCGGAACGGCGTGCGCGTGCTGCATCTGAAGAAGCTGCGCGACCCACTCCACGTCGGCCAGACCGCCGCGTCCGAGCTTGGTGTGCGTGGTCGGGTCCGCGCCACGCGGCAGCCGCTCGGCCTCGATGCGCGCCTTCATGCGCCGGATCTCGCGCACCTCGGCGTCGTTCAGTCCGGCCTGCGGCCAGCGCAGCGGCGCGATGAGGTCGAGGAACCGGGCGCCGAGGTCGGCGTCCCCCGCGACCGGCGCGGCGCGCAGCAGCGCCTGGCTCTCCCACAGCTTCGACCAGCGCTCGTAGTAGGCGCGGTACGACGCGAGGGTCCGCACGAGCGGGCCCTGCCGGCCCTCCGGCCGCAGGTCGGCGTCGACCACGAGCGGCGGGTCGGTGGCGGGCAGTTGCAGCAGGCGGCGCATCTCGTTGGCGATGGCGTGCGCCTGCTTGGCCGCCACGTGCTCCTCGGTGCCCTCCTCGGGCTCGTGCACGAAGACGACGTCGGCGTCGCTCGCGTAGCCCTGCTCGTGTCCGCCGAACCGGCCCATCGCGATCACCGCCAGGCGGGTGCCGACGGTCTTCCCGGTTTGCCGCGCGTACTCGTCGGCCGCCGCCCGCAGCGCGCCGGTGAGGGTCGCGGCCGTGACGTCCGACAGTGCGCGGCCCACGGCGTCGACGTCGAGCCTGCCGAGCACGTCGGCGGCCACGATGCGGAACAGCTCGCGGCGGCGCACGCTGCGCGCGATCTGGACGGCGACCTCGGCGCTCGGCGCCCGGCCGACCGCGGCCAGAACCTCGGCCTCCAGGGCGGTCCGGGAGCGCGGCCGCAGGCCGTCCGGGTCGCCGAGCAGCGCGACCGCCTCGGGCGCGCGCAGCAGCAGGTCGGGGGCCAGACGTCCGGACGCCAGGACGCGGGCCATGTTCTCGGCCGCCGCGCCGCCGGCCGATCCGGCGCCCGAGTCGCGCAGCAGGCGCAAATACCAGTGCGTGTTGCCGAGCGCGTCGGAGACCTGCCGGAAGGCCAGCAGGCCCGCGTCCGGATCGGCGGAGTCGGCGAACCAGCCCAGCATGACCGGCAGCAGCGTGCGCTGGATGGACGCGCGGCGGCTCACCCCGGAAGCCAGCGCCTCCAGGTGGCGCAGCGCCCCGACCGGGTCCGCGTACCCGAGCGCCTCCAGGCGTTGGGCGGCGGCCTCGGCGGTGAGCCGGGTCTCGCCGGGCTGGAGCCGGGCGACGGCGTCGAGCAGCGGACGGTAGAACAGCTTCTCGTGCAGGCGGCGCACCTCGTGCTGGGTGCGGCGCCAGGTGGCCTCCAGTTCGCCCACCGGGTTGGCCCGGAAGCCCATCGAGCGGCCGAGCCTGCGCAGGTCTGCGGAGTCGGTCGGGAGGAGGTGGGTGCGGCGCAGGCGGTGCAGCTGGATGCGGTGTTCGAGGAGGCGCAGGAAGCGGTACGCCTCGTCGAGTGAGGCGCCGTCGGCGCGTCCGACATAGCCCTCGGCCGACAGCGCGGCCAGGGCGTCCAGGGTGGATCCGCTGCGCAGCGACGTGTCGGCGCGGCCGTGCACGAGTTGCAGCAGTTGCACGGCGAACTCGATGTCGCGCAGGCCGCCGGGGCCCAGCTTCAGTTCGCGCTCGACCTCGGTGTGCGGGATCGACTCGACGACGCGGCGGCGCATGGCCTGGACGTCGGGCACGAAGTTCTCGCGCTGCGCGGCGGTCCACACGAGCGGCGCGATGTGCTCGAAGTACCTGCGGCCGAGCGCCATGTCCCCGGCCACCGGGCGGGCCTTCAGCAGCGCCTGGAACTCCCAGGTCTTGGCCCAGCGCTCGTAGTACGCCAGATGGCTGGCGAGGGTGCGGACCAGCGGGCCGTTGCGGCCCTCCGGACGCAGGTTGGCGTCGACCGGCCAGATGGTGCCCTCGCGGGTGGTGTGCGAGCAGGCGCGCATCATGGCGGCGGCGATGCGGGAGGCGGCGGCGAGCGCGGCCGCCTCGTCCACGCCGGGCGGGGCCTCGGCGACGAAGACCACGTCGACGTCGCTGACGTAGTTGAGTTCGCGGCCGCCGCACTTGCCCATGCCGATCACCGCGAGCCGGCACTGCTCTGCCTCGGCGGGGTGTTCGCGGGCGGCCAGGTCGAGGGCCGCGTCGAGGGTGGCCCCGGCCAGGTCGGCCAGTTCGTGGGCGATCTGCGCGACGTCGGCGGTGCCGCAGACGTCGCGGGCGGCGATGGAGAGGAGGCATCGGCGGTACGCGACGCGCAGCGCGTCGAGCGCGCCGTCGCCGGACAGCGTGCCGTTCGTGCGGTCGTCGAGGGCGGCGCCGAGCGTGCGGCGGAAGTACTCGGGCGTGGGGTGCGCGTCCTGCACGTCGTACGTGACCAGGGTCCGCCAGTCCTCGGGGTGCCGGGCCAGGTGGTCGCCGAGTGCGGCGCTGACGCCGAGCACGCCGAGCAGGCGGTCGCGCAGCGGCTTGGCCGACGCGAGTGTGGAGAGCAGGACCGGGCGGTCGTCGGCGGCCTCGGCCAGGCGCACCAGGCCGAGCAGCGCGAGGTCGGGGTCGGCCGTCGCGGACAGCCCGTCGAGCAGTTGCGAGTCGTCGCGTATGCCCGCGAGGACCGGGTCCGCGAGGCGCCGCGGGGGGGGGGGGGGGGGGGGGGGA